>NZ_JAYROT010000041.1:0-57051 GCF_041911495.1 Acinetobacter sp.
GCACAACCATCGCCTACGCCTGTCGTACCATGTGTCCATACCACAACTCGCCAACCATCACTTGGTTTTTCAGTTTTTGGATAAATCACCATCGCTGTCGCTTCGTGGGTTTCCCCATTGCTATATGGCATATTATAAGTCATGACATCGACTTTACTGGCATTGGTTGGAATTGTGCCTGCGCTATAACTGGTTTCAGAAACATAACCACTCTCTTCTTGACTTGGCCCACCACTACTTTTGTTGTCATCATCATTACATGCTGTCATTGATATGGCAGTAGCAAGCATGGTCATTCCTGCAAATGCTTTAAGACCGTGTTTTTTAGATATTTTCATTGACGTACTCCTTACATCATTTGGCTGTTTTCCATTTCATTTGAACATAAAAAAAGTAGCGTGTCTACGATACTTTCTGCCATTTTTCATGATGTTGTCATATTGATAATTATCAAAACCCACTCTTTAATTTGAAATAGATAATGCCAAAACGATACCTAGCCATATAATCAAACCAACCCAGCGATTATGCCGAAATGCCCAAAAACACATCGCAGGATCGCGATCTTTAGTTTTCATGCCTTGGTAGATAAAATCAAAGGCAACGATAAGAAGTGCCAAACCTGCCCACGGTAATAATTGCTCACGCCAAAATGCCAATCCAATCAATAACAGGCTCAAGACTTGTAGCAACCCAATGATCTGTAAATCATATTTGCCAAATAAAATCGCTGTAGATTTCACGCCAATTTTTAGATCATATTCACGATCGGTAATCGCATATTGGGTGTCGTATGCTACCGTCCATGCGAGATTGCCAAAATATAATAGCCAACAGGACAAATCAGGCGTTTGCCCGACTGCGCTATATGCCATTGGAATCGACCATGAAAACGCCGCGCCTAAAAACACCTGTGGCAAATGCGTATAACGCTTCATAAATGGATATATAAAAGCGAGAATTAATGCGCCAAATGACCAATAAAACGTTTCAATCGGTAAGAAAAATAATAAACACGCACTCGCCAAAACAAGGACTAGAAACACCCAAATCGCTTCGATCGGCTGAATAATACCTGAAGCCAATGGGCGAGTTTTGGTGCGCTCAACATGACCATCAACTTTACGATCAGCAAAATCATTGATTGCACAGCCTGCTGCACGCATAAAGATCACCCCCAAAATCATCGGTATCAGAATACCGAGTGATGGCATACCTTTCGCTGCAATCCAAAGTGCCCACATGGTCGGCCAAAAGACCAGCTCTGTACCAATCGGCTTATCAAAACGACACAGGTAATAATAGGCTTGGAAACGCTCTTGCCAAGTCGTGGCAACTTGAGTTTGCATAGGCACTGTCCGAATTTATTTTTGGATAAATTGCTCAAAAGTTTTTAAGAAAGTTTCTTGTACAATAAATTGACAACCATGCCAAGTATAGCAACTTTGCCGTGTCCAACCTTCGTCTAATTTTAGAATCCGACGCTGGCATAATGGCGTAGTACGTTTAAACAATAAATGTCCAATTGGCTGACGTCCGATATGTTTAAAAATTCGAGCTTGTTTATTTAGGCTTAAAATCGGAAAAATACTTTTTGCTTTGACCCACGGTGTGACATCACTGCCATATAAATCACTTTCTCGCACCCACGCAATGTGCTGTGCAGGCATATTGAGCCACATTGCATCAATCTGTGAAAGCCGTTGGTAATGTTCATTCATTGGAATGACGTGGAATTGACCATTGGACAACTTAATCAATTGTTGTGTAAGTGAGCCGTCTGCGACTAACCATTGCTGGAGCCCTGTGGGTAATTGCAATTGATGTATTTCTCGCAGTTGGTAAAAACGCATGAATCCGCACCCTAAAAATCAGCGTTTAGTGTAAACTATAATCGTTGATTGCATAGCGTGCGAATCGATGATTTTATTCAATTTTGCGATATAAAAATGTAAGCTCCATAAAAATGTAAGCTCACCAAATCAATCGGTGAGCTTACATTGTTTAGACGACTTCTACTTTTCCAAAATCTTGCGAACTTTCTGCATGATCTTTCTTTTTCCAAAGATGTGCATACTTTTTCAATAATGATTTTTTCGCTTTTTGATAGACGTTCACTTTGTCAATATCGCCACCATAATTCGCAATCACACGCTCATCCATCAGATTAAACCATAATTTTGGAATCATCACAGGTAAGAACAAACTCGCATAACCCATTGGCAACTGTGGTACATCTTCATAATGACGTAGCGATTGGAAACTGCGGGTTGGATAGGCATGATGATCTGAATGGCGTTGCAGCTGATACAGTAAGACATTGCTGAACTTACTATTATTATTCCAACTGTGCTCAGGCATGGTGCGTGCATAACGACCGTTGCCCAAATCTTCACGCTTCAAACCATAATGTTCCATATAATTCACCGCTTCGAACAGCGTAATACCCTGCAAAGCTTGCGCAATCTGCGTTGGCAAAATACGTGTACCAAACATTTTTAAGGTCAACGCATGATAAGCAACACTCATCCCCCAACCTTGTAATAGCTCATTTTCCAATGACCAGAATTTTTTGCCTTTACGTTCTAAACGACGAGTTTCAATCTCAATCGCAGATTTAAAGCTACCAACGACAGTGCGAGGCCAAAATTGCCAAAAAGTTTCTCCCATTTGCGATGACGCAGGATCTTCAGGTGTCGCTACACGGCGATGATGCCCATAAGGATGTTCAATACGGAAATGGTTATAACCTGTCGGCGCAAGTGCAAGATGCGACAGATAATGCTCAAGCTTACCAGGTTTATGGCTCAGCTCATGTGCCGTGTTAATTGCGACGCCATTGACCACACCGAGCATATGACCAATGCCAATTTGATCAGCGAGTGGGGTAGATTTTTTACTCGCAAGGTACAAGCCATAAAAATTCGCAACATACTGAAATGGTATAAATAGTTTCACCACTCGTGCATAGTACGGATCGTCTTCTAAATCTGCGATCGCTTGCTCAGGCGGATTGTCAGGATCGACACCCATCATTTTATCAATACTTGGAATGATCACATGCAAGACGAGAGGACCTGCAAAAGCAAATAATTTTTTCGTCGATTTCGGTCCAAACTGATAACCGAGCAATACGGTATTGGCAATATTGGGTACAACGATACCAAGCATCCAAAGACGACGCTTTTTGTCCACATACGGCTTGACTTGCGATAAAACTTCAAGATCAACTGACTGATTCATTATTGTTACTCCTTCACCGTCACGGTGTAATTCATGACTTTATTATGCAGAGCTGATCATTTTTTAAGTATTCATATTAAGACAGTGGATAATCATAATAAGACAAACGATTTAAATGTATGCTAAAAAGAGCAAATACAAAGGAGTTTGAGAAATAACGTATGGATCGAAATATCCCAATTTTTCCTGCACGCTATTATTTAAAAGTCATTGAACTGCTACAACAGCGTGGCATTGCTGTGGCGGAAATCCTTGTAGAATCAGGCTTGCCAATTCAGAAAATTCTACAGGATGAAGATGCCAAACTGTCTATTTCTCAAATTGAACGCTTTGTCGAACTGTGTTTAAAGTATTCACAAAATGCCGATTTGGCTTTTGAACTTGGTTCAACCCTATAACTTAGCTCACACAGCCTCGTCGGTTATGTGGCAATGACCAGTGAAACTGCACGTCAAGCAATCGAGCTGATCGCACAATATTTCAAACTCATCATTCCAAACTTTCAACTCAAGATCAGAGAAAGCGAAACACAAGTTTTTTTAAGCTTCGAACCTTCCATGCCGATGAGTACTCTCAATGTAAATTTTCATCTTGAAGCGATTGCGATTGCCTTTTATCACAATCTGATTGAGTTACTTGGGCGTAATCATCCACCTTATCACGTGTATCTTTCCATCGCACAACCACGCCATCTGCAAAAATATCAACAACTCGATCGTGTGACTTTTCATTTTCAACATCTGATTCAGACTGGGATTCAGTTTGTCTTACCCATTACCACTTTAGATATTCGCTTGCCGATGGCAGATATTTATAGTTTAAAAATCGTTGAGCAACGCTGCCAAGAGCTTATGAAACAACTCTCTGATAGTGATGAAATGGAAGCTTGGATTCGGATGATGTTGCAAGAAGCCTATCACATTCCAACCCTTGCAGAATGTGCAAAACTACTGAATCTATCGACCAAAACCGTACAGCGCTATCTGAAAAAACACGGACAAGATTTTCATAGCATGCGCATGCAGATCATCATAGAACGTGCTAAAACCGCTTTAATTGATACAGATAAAAGTATCACTGAAATCGCCGATGAACTGGGCTATTCCACCTCAGCAAACTTTATCCGAGCCTTTAAAACAGAAATGCAAATGACACCAACACAATATCGAGAACAGAACACTTTGCATCACTAATAAAAAAAGCTTCCTTATAGGAAGCTATTCATATGAAGTTTAAATAGTTAGTTACACAATCACATTTAAAGTCACGTCAATATTGCCACGTGTTGCATTTGAGTATGGACATACGATATGTGCGGCATCAACCAATTTTTGTGCTTCTGCTTGATCCATACCTTCAAGATGAATATTCAATGTCGCTTCAATCCCAAAACCATTTGGAATAGGACCAATACCGACCTCACCTTCGATATACGCATCTTTTGGAAGTGCAATCTTGTCACGCCCTGCGACGAACTTCATCGCACCCAAGAAACACGCCGAATAACCCGCCGCAAAAAGTTGCTCAGGATTGGTCACCACACCGCCAGCACCGCCCATCTCTTTTGGCACCCCTAGCTGTGCATCCAACGCACCATCGTCAGAACGTATACGACCATCACGACCACCTGTTGCTTTTGCTTTTGCTGTATATACGACTTTTTCTAATGACATGAGAATAACTCCTTAATAACATCGCTCAAAAATATATCGTACACGATATATTTAACATTTCAAGCTTTAAATTTCACTTGAGTGTTAAACAATGTAACGCCTTATGAATTACTAAACTGTTGTTTATTGTTTCGCTTATTTTTGATTGAGCTGATCTCTTAAATCATTCAAAGATTGTTTAAGCTCAATCAATTGCTCCAAATCACACTCAGTTGCGCACATCACCGCTTCGGGAATCTTTTCAGCTTGCTTTTGTAGAGCTTTGCCCTGCTCTGTGAGATGAATCAACACTTGGCGTTCATCTACATTTGATCGACGACGCTGTAAAAGATTTTGTGCTTCAAGTCGCTTGAGTAAAGGCGTCAATGTGGAGGATTCTAAAAAAAGCTTTTTGCCAATATCGGAAACCGTGAGCTGATCTTTTTCCCATAACACTAACATCACAAGATATTGGGGGTAAGTAATATTCAGCGGTGCGAGCAGTTCTCTGTAGCGTTGATTCAGTGCGAGATTTGCCGAATATAAAGCAAAGCACAATTGATTATCGAGTTTAAGTAATTCATTCACAAAAAATACCATACCATGTTCATTGATAAGCACATCATTACATCGCCTATTATAAAGCGTTTACACAAATAAATCGCACACAATTTAATCTTACCTATGGATAGATTTGTCTTGGCATAAAAAAAGCCCGCACATGGCGAGCTTCTTTTATTACAGATAATGTATTACAAGCTGTAGTACATATCAAACTCAACTGGGTGAGTTGTCGTGTTCAAACGACGAACATCTTCAGTTTTCAATTCGATATACGCATCAAGCATTTCTTTAGTGAATACGCCGCCTTTCAACAAGTATTCGTGATCTGCTTGAAGTGCTTCAATAGCCATATCTAGGCTATGCGCAACTGTAGGGATTTTCGCTTCTTCTTCAGGAGGAAGATCATACAAGTTTTTATCAGCAGCTTCACCTGGATGGATTTTGTTTTGAATACCGTCAAGACCAGCCATCAACAATGCCGCAAAACCTAAGTATGGGTTCATCATTGGATCTGGGAAACGTGCTTCAATACGCTTGCCTTTCGGGCTAGAAACGTAAGGAATACGGATTGATGCAGAACGGTTACGTGCTGAGTAAGCCAACATAATCGGTGCTTCGTAGTGTGGTACCAAACGCTTATACGAATTCGTTGATGGATTCGTGATTGCATTCAATGAACGAGCGTGCTTGATCACACCACCGATGAAGTAAAGCGCAAGTTCAGAAAGACCTGCGTATTCATCACCTGCAAACAAGTTCTTGCCATCTTTAGAGATCGACATGTGAACGTGCATACCTGAACCGTTGTCACCTACAAGTGGCTTCGGCATGAAAGTCGCAGTTTTTGCAAACTGGTGCGCTACGTTATGTACAGCATATTTGAACTGTTGTACTTCGTCCGCTTTACGAACCATCGTGTTAAAGCTTACACCGATTTCCATTTGGCATGATGCAACTTCGTGGTGATGTACTTCTACACGACCTGGTCCCATGATGTCTTCGATTTTCGCACACATTTCTGCACGCATATCTTGACCTGAATCCACTGGTGGTACTGGGAAGTAACCGCCTTTCACACGTGGACGGTGTCCTGAGTTACCTGCATCGTATTCTTTACCAGTAGACCAAGCTGCTTCTTCAGCAGAGATCGTGTGACGTGCGCCAGACATGTCGATGTCCCATTTCACGTCATCAAATACGAAGAATTCTGGTTCTGGACCAAAGAATGCTGTATCACCGATACCTGTAGATTTCAAATATTCTTCTGCACGACGTGCGATAGAACGTGGATCACGCTCATAACCTTGACCAGTCGATGGCTCGATCACGTCACAAGTCACAACAACTGTTGCTTCTGCGAAGAATGGATCGAGGAATGCAGTTTCTGCATCAGGACGTAAAATCATGTCAGACGCTTCGATACCTTTCCAACCTGCGATTGAAGAACCATCGAACATTTTACCGTCTTCGAAAGAGTCTTCGTCGATTGTATCAGCAGGGTAAGTAACGTGTTGTTCTTTACCTTTGGTATCTGTGAAACGGAAGTCTACCCACTTCGCGCCACTTTCTTTGATTAGATCAAGTACTTTATTTGACATGTGCATTACGCTCCAGTTGAATTTGTCCGCACCTGTTCGGTGCTTTTCCAGTTGGCAGTTCATTTACTTGGATCTAGTATAGCAAAACCCGTACCAACTTTTATTCCTTTATCTAAAACATTGATATTGTTAGCACTAACACTATTTTAGATGTTTGAACTTGCCCATATTATACTGAGCAAATTTTAAAATGCACTATTTAGAAACATCTAATTAAACAATTCACTTTTGACTCAAAAAGATGCACCACTTTAATGCTAATGTATTTTTTAAAACACAAATTGCATCAAAATGGCGCACCAATTTGTGCCTAAATTTTTATCCAGCAAGTTGTTGATGAATACTTTGGCTAATGATCTCAGCGGTCGCCATTGAAAGTGTCCAACCCAAATGACCATGCCCTGTATTGTAGAAAACTCGTGGATGTTTACCCTGTTCAACACGTGGCATTAGATTCGGTGTCATTGGACGTAATCCACTCCACGGCACACTATTACAGGCATTGAGGTGGAAGTTTGTGCGCACCCATTGCAGTAGTGGGAAAATACGATCCGCACGAATATCACGGTTGTAACCATTAAACTCTGCTGTACCTGCAACACGGAAGCGATTTTCACCCAAGCGACTGGTCACAATTTTGGCACTTTCATCGAGCAAGCTCACCCACGGTGCATTTTCTTTATTCGGTTCTGCTTCAAGATTGACCGTGATCGAATAGCCTTTTACAGGATAAATATTCACTCGATCGCCAAGCTTCTCAGCCAGTTGATAACTATTCACACCACCACAGATCAGCACGGCATCGGCTTCAATCGTGTGTGCTTCAAACTGCTCCAATGATTCTTCACTCGGTTGAATCATTAATGTCACGCCACCGTCTTTGAGATTGGTGCCTTTGAGCTTGACATCGGTCACGTCTGTACCGACTTTAAACGTCACACCTAACTTCTCAGCAGCTTTGGCTAAGCCATTGGTAAATTTATGAATATCACCCGTTGCATCATCTGGTGTGTAAAAACCACCGACATATTCGCCTTTCAATGCAGGTTCGATTTGTTTAATTTCTTCAGGACTCACTGCATAACGATCCAAGCCACCTTTACGCAGTAGCTCATTGACTTTCTTAGCGGTTTGAAAATCTGCATCATTATGGAAAAAATGCAAAATCCCTTTCTTTTCCAAATCAAAATCAATGTCCTCTTGCTCTGCGACATCGAATAGACGATAGCGTGCATCGAGTGCTAGCTTTACCGTTTGAATGGTATTGGCTTCATAGTCTTTGATATGCGATACGAATTGATACAGCCAACTGTATTTGTGCATAGAAAATGATGGATTGAGCAACAATGGTGCGTCAGGCTTGCCCATCCATTTCATGCCTTTACGAATGGTTGCGACTTGGTTCCACACTTCGGCATTACATGCGGAAAGCTGTCCACCATTGGCAAACGAGGTTTCCATTGCAGGTTTGAGATGACGTTCGATGACGGTCACTTGATGACCAAGTTTGGCGAGTGCATACGCAGAGGTGACCCCTGTAATGCCCGCACCGATGATACAAATTTTTGACATGGCTCCCCCATACCTATTTGGTAGGTTATGCGTTCGCCTCATCTGTCATTGGTACCTGAGAGTTTCGATTCGCTTTATTTTCCTAACACACTCAAAAACATAAGAAAAATAAAACCAACCATCCCCTTCGGTGAGTATTTTTAAACACATTGATCAATATATGAAAAAACAAATACTTTGAAAAATATGTTTAAGCTACTTCTCTCCAGATTGTGAGTAATCATCACGGTCCTTTTGCCTGAGAGTTTCCGAGGCTGTTGCTCCTTCGGCGTGCACTGATATACAACTTAAATATAGTTTAGAAATTTCTAAAATACTTCCTAAAATATCCATGTTGCATTGCACTCTCCCGCAATGATCATTTCAGCTTACTTTAACTGATTTTCATTATAAACGGTGCATAAAATATGCCACGACTTTAGTTTTAGAACTTAACTACCTAAATTTTAATCATAAAAAAAACAGAACCTTTAATTCCGCTTTTTTATCCACACCAAATCCAATTTTTAAAAATTGAATCAGAATACCTCAGGCACAGCACTTAAAAATTCCTGACGTGCTTGTTGACTGTTTTTCATCTCGCCCAAATACGATACAGTCCGTGTGGTGGAATGCTGTTTGCCCACGCCACGCATCACCATACACATATGTGCAGAGTCGATCATCACCGCAACTCCACGCGCACCAGTTGCTTCTTGAATCGCTTCGGCAATTTGCTTGGTGAGATTTTCTTGAATCTGTAAACGTCGAGCAAACATCTCGGTAATTCGGGCAAATTTCGATAATCCCAAAACCTGACCTTCAGGCAAATAGGCAATATGCACACGCCCATAAAATGGCAATAAATGATGCTCACACAGTGAATAAAATTCGATATTTTTTACCAAGACCATCTCACGGTTATCCGAAGGGAACACCGCTTTATTGATGACATCTTCGATTTTTTGTTGATAACCTGAGGTCAAAAATGAGAATGCTTTTGCCGCACGCATCGGCGTATCTTGCAGTCCTGGACGTGCCAAATCTTCACCAATTTCCGTTAAAATTTTTGCGTAATATTGTTGCATACTCATGGGCTTACACTAGGTTCGACAAACAAGGAGCGCATTGTAGCAGAAAGCCATGCAGAATTCAGGTCAATGGATTGATTCATGCGCAATTTCCTATGTGCAAACCATGATAATTATTTGGAAAAACTGATTCATTAAAACAATGAATGTTCATAAATAAATAAGCAGCTATTTCTGTGCATCGTATTTAGGATTTTTCTCAGCACGTTTTAATAGCACCAACACAGCACCTGTTCCGCCTTGATTCTCAGGTGCACTGACAAATGCTAACACTTCTCGATGTTGACGAAGCCAGCCATTGACACAGGTTTTGAGTACGCCATCTTTGCCTTTGCCATGCACGATTTTCACCACATTTTGATTATTTTCTTTGGCAATGTGCAGTAGCTCAAGCACAGCGCTACGAGCTTGCTCAATGCTACAACCATGCAAATCGACCGCTTCAAACCAACGCATCTTCCCTGCTTTTAAATCTTCAAAAATACGATGTTGCAAGGTGGCGATGCGATAGCTGAGAAAGGCTTGATTCGCTACAGGATTGAGCAAGGCCTGCATATCAGAAAGTGCCTCACCCTTTGCGATTTCACTGCCCTCTGCAGCCATACGTTTCGCTAAAGTTTGCGCATCGACTTTCTTTTGTTTAGTGGTCTTTTCAGTCTGAGCAATATTATGATCTTTAAACTTTTCCACGCCTTGCATTGCTTTGGAGAATAGTAGTGATTCGTCCTCTATAGTCTGAGTATTTGCGACATTATTTTTTTGTGCTTTGCTTTTTGTTTGGGCGTGATTGTCCCTGCGATCACCGTCGT
The DNA here is from genome assembly GCF_041911495.1 of Acinetobacter sp. GTDB lineage: Bacteria > Pseudomonadota > Gammaproteobacteria > Pseudomonadales > Moraxellaceae > Acinetobacter. The sequence continues at coordinate 10,509 of NZ_JAYROT010000041.1, forward strand.
TGTGAATTTGCTTTTTAAATTGTTTGAGTAGGTCGAGTTGCGATTTTGAAAGTGAAGTATCGTGTTTGCTCATAGTTTGAAATGGCTGATCAAGTAAGGTTTCAAATTATACCGCAATCAGTCTTTAAAAATCCGCTCTGTTCTTAATATGCGTAGGATGATGACTTGTTGCTTCTTTTGGTCAATGATAAATGGCGCACGATATGGCGTGTCAAGTAACATAAAATCTCGAACTTTTCTACCGTTGCTGAGTTGCTTTTCGCAAACACGATGCGGTTGTGTTTTTAAAGTTTCGATCTTGGACTGCATATCTAGGTAAAAAGACTCTGCTTGTACTTCACCCCATGTCTGTATGCCGTAAACCAATATTTCAACTAAATCTTGTTCTGCCTCGATAGAATATACAACTTGATAGGTGTCATTCATGTCAGATCATTTGCGCTTAGCTAAAATTTCTCGTGCTTTTTGCATTGCACGGGCATGGACAACTTCAGCAGGCGTCACACTATTTGGCTGAGCTTCAACAAAATCAAGTGCTTCTTGAATTTTTTCATCTTCCCAACTTTCAAATACGTCTTGCGGATTTTGATCAAAAAGATGTTCAAGATGTGTACCTTTGACATCATTTAGTGATACGAATACGCCGACTGGTCGGTTATTCTTGGTCACAAGAACAGGCTCTCGTTGCATGGTATCGAGTAATTCACCAAAACGTAGTTTGGCATCTTTTGCTGTAATGACTTGCATGGGTTACACTCAAAAAAAGTAGCTACTTTAGCCATTATAACCTTTATAAAAATTCAATCAATGTTTCTATTTTATGTATTCTTTGCTGACAAACTGATCATCGTTTTAAATTAATGCTAGCAGGATTCCAAGTACAAAATAGAGCAACAAATTTAAATCCCCTCCGCTCCACTAATTATTTTGAGATATTATTTAGTCTAAGTGAATGACGCATTCGACTTTCAACACTAGTTTGAACATAAGTAGCATTGGGTTTTCCCAAAATTGCTACTATAAAGGCGACAAACCATATTTTGCATTTGTAAAATGATATTTGCACTATCTCTAGCTGACTGATTTCCACCATAAATTGAAAAGCCTAAAGGTTCATCAAAGAATAGTGCTTCATGAATTGTATCATTTCGCACAAGTGAAATATCAGACGTCCCCTCTACAGTAATAGCCCAACTAGGTACAGGCATATCAAAGTTCTTACACATCCATTGCACCCTTTCGGCATGATTTAATCTTTTGCGAGGATTTGACTTAGTCGCAATAAGTTTAAAACAAGTGTCTAAAGCCATATAAATATATTGAAATCTCTCAAATGGGAGGCTTTGAGGGAATTGAGATAAAAACAGTGCATGTATCGCAGCAATCACTCGCTTAGTGGCACGAAAATTATTATGTTCTGTTTTTAAGTAATCAAGTGCTAAATTAATGACTTCTTCAAGTGCGCAACAACTAAATATAAAATCTACAAGTTTTCCTTGCTTTATCGGCGTTGCATCAAGGTAATCTGCCTCTGTTATCGTTAATCTCATTCCTGTAAAAAATGATATACACCACACTACAAAATCGAGATCAGCCTTGTTTTGACTCTCGTGGAGTGTTAATACATGTGTTTTGGGTAAGCTAAAAATACGAGTTGTGAAGGGTAAAGTGCGTACTTGTCCTGATCCGATTTCGTGTTGCAATGCAACATTCGGATATATCCAATCATTATGAATATTAGGGTCATTTTCGATTATATTCACATCTCTATTCAGACTAGATAATGTGTAAACAGAAAAGCGCTCAGTAGTTATGTTACAAACTGCAGGATAATAGCCGAACTTTGCGGAAACCCCATTGGCAACCTGCGTTTCCATAATATTAACTACCTCACATAGTACGAATTAATGATTTAAAATTAACTCCTACTCAATTGAGCTGAATCGGCTTCCCAAACAACGCCTCCAACGCCTGCCCCGCATGCGCCTGCTTCATAAAGCCCTCACCCACCAAGAAGCGATCCACCGCATGATCACGCATATACTGCACATGCTCAGGTGTGCTGATACCGCTTTCGGTGATGATCACACGATCATTTGCCATATCTTTTAAACGTACTGTGGTCGCCAAATCCACCTCAAAGGTCTTGAGATTGCGGTTATTGACGCCGAGTAGACATTGCTCAGGGAGCTTGAGCGCACGTTCCATTTCCGCTTCGTCATGCACTTCGACCAATACATCCATGCCCTGTTCAAAAGCCAAACTCGACAATTCATCGAGCTGTGTATCGCTCAAACATGCCACGATCAACAAGATACAATCCGCATGCAGTGCACGACTTTCCACGATGTGATACGGCTCTACCATGAAATCTTTACGCAGAGCAGGCAAAGCACAGGCTTCCCGAGCGATACGCAAATAATCATGATGCCCTTGGAAAAAATCCACATCAGTCAACACAGACAGACACGCCGCCCCCGCTTGCTCATATTCTTTGGCGATTTGCGCAGGCTGAAAGTCCGCACGAATCACGCCTTTTGACGGCGAGGCTTTTTTCACCTCAGCGATGATCGCAGGTGATTTGCGGTTTAGTGCATTGGCAAAGCCACGAGTAAGCGTGGCTTGCTGTGCTAATTCTTCCAGATCAGCAAAGCTATATTGCTTTTTCTTTTCAGCAATTTCTTCAAACTTGCGTGCAACGATTTTGCCCAAGATGGTATTTTGAATATCTGCGTGCATGACCTGACCTTAATTTGCGTTTGGCGATTGTTGAGTAACTTGAGCCTGTTGTTTCAGATTCTGGGTAAATTCAGCAACGATGCTCATTTTCTCTAAGGCTTGACCGCCATAGATAATATCTTGCGCCAAAGCAACTGCTTGCTTCATATCTTTGCATAGACCTGATACATACAGCCCTGCTGCCGCATTTAACGTAATCATGTCTGCGGCTTTCTCACCAATATCTGATTTATTTTTACCCAAGGCATCTTTGATCAGTTTTAGACTTTCTGCCGAATCTGCGACGGACAAACCTGTGAGCGTTTGTGAAGTGATGCCAAAGTCTTCAGGCTTGATCGTCCACTCGGTGATTTCACCATTTTTCAGCTCGGCAACGGCGGTTTCGGCAGCCAGGCTGATTTCATCCAAACCATCTTTGGAATGCACCACCATCACATGCACTGCGCCAAGTTGTTTTAGTACTTCAGCCATCGGCACACACAGCTCATCAGAAAACACACCGATGACGAAACGCTTTACACCCGCAGGATTGGTCAGTGGTCCAAGTAGATTGAAAAAGCTCCGAATGCCCAATTCACGACGAGGGGCTGCGGCATATTTCATGGCTTGGTGATGATTCGGTGCAAACAGGAATCCGACGCCCATCTCACGAATGACACGTTCAGTCTGCGCCATATCGAGGTCAAGGCGAATACCTGCTTGCTCTAGTAAATCCGATGAACCCGATTTACTCGATACCCCACGACCGCCATGTTTGGCTATGGTCGCTCCTGCTGCCGAAATGACAAAGCTTGATGCGGTAGAGACATTAAATAGGTTTTGCCCATCGCCACCTGTACCCACGATATCGACTAAATACTCAATATCGCTGACGTCGATTTTAATGGCGAACTCACGCATGATCCGAGCCGCAGCGGTGATTTCATCAATGCTTTCACCTTTGAGGCGCAAGCCCATCATCAACGCACCGATCTGCGCATCGGTCGCCTCACCTTGCATAATACTGCGCATCACATCTTCCATCTGCGCTTGAGTCAGATGGATATTTTTAGTAATGTGATTGAGTGCTTGTTGGATATTCATTTATTTATAAATCTCTAAAAAATTCTGAAACACTTGATGCCCATGTTGGCTCAAAATCGACTCAGGGTGGAACTGCACCCCTTCGATCGGCAAAGTTTTATGTTTTACGCCCATGATTTCTTCAATCGAACCATCAGCTTCTTGCGTCCAGCAGGTCACATCAAAACAATCGGGAATGGTCGCCTGCTCAATCACCAAAGAGTGATAACGTGTCGCAGAAAATGGCGACGGCAGATTGCTAAAAATCCCTTGATCAGAATGATACATATCCGACAGACGCCCGTGCATCACTGTTTTGGCACGGATAATGTTGCCACCAAAAGCCTGACCAATTGCCTGATGACCAAGACATACGCCAAGTAGCGGAATTTTCCCTGCAAAATGCTGAATCGCAGGCACAGAAATCCCCGCCTCAGTCGGTGAACAAGGTCCCGGTCCGATCACAAGATATTTCGGTTGCCAACGCTCGATGTCTTCTAAAGTCACTTGATCATGGCGAACGACTTTTACCTCTTGTGCCAACTCACCAAAGTATTGCACGATGTTATAAGTAAAAGAGTCATAATTATCAATCATAAGAAGCATAGCGTACGCACCTGTAAGCAAAGAGATTGAATGCAAATTACATTAAAAAATTTATGGTTTAACTGCTTTTTCAACAGCATGTTATCTTTGAAAAAGCGTAGGCTACTTTAGCAGAATTTTTAAGGCTTGTGCGGATTGCATCATTGGAAATTAAAATGTGAAATTTCATCTTTCAAAGGTACAAATAAAAAAGACCACCGTAGTGATCTTTCATTTTCAAAAAACAACCCGCTTATTTCATATAAGCGCCATCATTTTGCGTATGGTCGGTTTTATCAATCACACGAGCAAGCTCTGGAATGTGCGATTGTAATGTGGTTTCTACGCCTTGCTTAAGTGTAAGGTCGATCGCTGAACAACCCTGACAACCACCACCAAACTGCAATACCGCTGTTAAGCCGTGCTCTTTATCCTCGAAAACTTCGAGCAGACTACAGTTACCACCATGACTTGCAAGCCCTGGATTGATTTCCGCCTGCAAAACATAGGCAATACGCTCCTCAATTGACGCATCAGGACCAACACGTGGCACTTTTGAGTTTGGTGCTTTAAATGTTAATTGACCACCAAAGCGATCTTTGTTGTAGTCGATCACTGCATCTTTTAAATACGGAATAGATGGCGTGTCGATAAATGCAGGAAAATCAGGATAATCCTGTTTGTAATCTGTTGGCACCACATCTTCTGGCGCACTATATGCCATACAGCATTCCGCACGTGCAGTTCCTGGGCTTTCGACAAAGATACGCACGCCAATCCCAGGAGTATTTTGCTTCGCCAATAAATCTTTCAAATACTCCTGTGCCGTTGGTGTAATGATCATATTTGGAATTTGATCGGCATCAGTTGAATTTGTGGCTTGGTTAGACATACATCTTACTCCTAAAATTACTGCGTATATGATACAACATTTCGTATTTGAAGTTGAGCAAAACAGTCAGATTTAGGCATGTGAATTAAACGATGGTCGTGCTAGGGAAAGCCTGCTACTCACATTTTAGATTGTCCCAAAAGCTTTAATTTAAATTTTGAGTATAAAAAAAGCGCATCTTGATGATGCGCTTTTAAGTGTTAGGCTTATTTACTTCGATGATTTATATTCAATCACATAATGTCGCCAATGATCACGGAGTTGCGGTGTCAGCTCCAATGATTGCTCATCAAAGACTAAACCACCAATATCACGTGCCATCAAACCTGCAAGACTAACCATCATGTCATAGCCTTGCACCGCATGGCTATTTGGTAATGCTAAGAAGAAAGCTAAACCTTTGACCTCTTCACTTGGTAAAGTTTCAAGATCAAAACCTGTCGGTGCACCGTCATCATTAATTCGAAGTACACTAAACATCAGTGGACTCGCCGTTTCAGGATTTTCATAGCGATGGAAACACGACATTTCACCAAAGCGTAGACCATATTTTAATAAAGTTTTCAGCGCACGATCACCAGACAAGACACGTGTCGGATTTGGGTAAAGATACAGTGCGATGAGTTGCTCTGCTTTTGCCAAAGCACTTTCTTCATCATTGCGATATTGCTCGCTCAAGTGTGCGTCTAACACATCACTTTCGCCCTGCCACTCTTCGATTTTTACCGTTTCTAACTGATTGTCTGGTGTTGTATCTGTTTCCGCATTTTCTTCAATGAAGTCATTTTCAACATTTTCTTTTTGCTGTGATTGCTCTACTTCGTCTTGATCTAGTTGTTCTATAAAGCGTTCAATTTCATCGGCTTTATCATGTGCAACAGATGGATTTGTTGTAACGATTTCATCTGTAGTTTCTGTTTGAACTGTTTCAATTTCTACAGATTTATCCGTACTTGATTCATGTTCCACATCAACAGGATCAGCAGAGAATAAATCTTGTTGGGTATTTGCACGCAGTGAACTCTGTTCTTGAGTAGTTTCCACTTGCGATTTTTCACTGTCTAATTCAAAACCATCCGCTTCTACAGTTTGCTTTGTATCTGCATGATTATCAGTATCTTGGGCATCGAAGACTTGTTCAAGGCTTTGCTTACGTTCTGCATGGTTTAATGAATGTATATGATCCACATTCACTTGATCATTTCGAAGATGACGTGGTATCACAGGCTGTTGGCTCTGCGCCTCAATAAACACTTCTGACGGTGTGTCATCTGCTTGCACTTTGGGCTTTTTCAGGATTAAACGCAATCCGATCACCACCATCACCACAGCCACGATGATACCAACGATTTCCCAAAGTTGATCCATACTTTACTCCGTTATTCCGTATGCTTCTGCCTGCGCAAGGCTCACCGCCACAAGTTTTGAGCTTCCTGCCTCAGGCATGGTCACTCCCAAAAGATCAGTTGCCATCGTCATGGCAAGCTTATTATGTGTAATGTAAATGAATTGTACCTGTTGTGATAGTTCTTTTACCAAATTACAAAAACGATTTACATTGGCATCATCTAGTGGCGCATCGACTTCATCCAATACGCAAAATGGCGCAGGATTGAGACGAAAAATCGCAAACACCAGTGCCAAAGCCGTCAAAGCTTTTTCACCACCAGAAAGCAATGCCAATGTGCTATTTCGTTTCCCAGGCGGTCGTGCCATCAGACGTACACCTGACTGCCAATCATCCTCTAAGCTCAGACTCGCTTCACCACCTGAAAAGACTTTTGGGAATAAACCCTGTAGCTCTCGATTGATCTGATCAAAAGTCTTCATAAACAATTGTTTAGTTTCTTGATCAATGCTCTGCATGGCATCTTGCAGTTGCGCTACGGTCTGCTCCAAATCTTGGATTTGATGATCGAGCTCATCGAAACGGGCTTGTTTTTCTTGCAGTTCTTCAAAGGCAACTAGATTGACCGCACCCATTTTTTGTAATTGTTGTTCGAGCTGTTCCAATTGTGCTTTGACTTGGGAAGTTTGCACAGTTTCATACAATTGCGAGCTATCTAATTTGGAAACATCAATCGCCTGTGCGCCAAGCTCTTCCAGTTGTGACTTGGCATGGTGCTGTTCAGTTTTATGTTGTTGCCATTGCAAGCGTGTATTTTCCAATTGATCACGTAAGGCTTGATCGTCTTGCTGTTGTTGTTGACGCAGATCGCTCAATTGTTGCTGTTCAGTTTGTAAAGTTGCAATCCCTTGTTGCCATGTCTGCCATGCTTTTTCCGATTGGTCTGCATCCGCTTGAGCTGTTGCAACATTGGCTTGGTATTTTTCTAAACCTGTTTGCAGGCGTGTGATTTGCTGTCTTGCACCCAGTTGTTGTTCATCGAGCTGTGCCAAACGTTCTTGATGAAAATCTTGATCTTTATCCATCAACGCCAGTTTCGACTGCAACTGCTGAATGCTTTGCGTGTTGTCTTGCAATTGTTTTTGATCGGCAGTGGACTGTGCTTGTAAATCGTGTAATTGTTGTTGATGTGTTGTCGCAAGCTCCTGCCCTGCATCGACTTTCGGTTGCATCTCATTAATTTTTAGTTCAAGCGCCACTTTGTCATATTGAATCTGCTCAAGCTCTGCAACATCATCTTCAAGTTGTAATTGCAAGACATGCAACTGCTCTTGATATTGTGCGGTATTTTGCGCTTGATGTTCGATTTTGGCTTGTAGCTTGGTTTGCGTGGTGTGCAATTGTTGTTGTGTGTTTTGCCAAGATTTGAGTTGTTGCTGACGTTCAAATTGCCTAGTTTGAACAGTTTTTAACTCATTAATGACTTGATCGAGTTGCTGCTGAATCGGTTCGATCTGCTGTTGATTGTCCTGAAATTGCGTCTGCAAACTTTGCAAATGTTGATGATAGTGCAGTAGCCCTGCTTGATCTTGATTATCCAAATTCAGATTGATCCACCAATCTTGTGCAAGCCAATAACCATCTTCTGTGATGATACTGGCATGAGTTGATAAGCGATTTAAATTTACCTGCGCATCGGTCAAGTTTTTTGCAACATAAATCCCTTGCCACAATGGATGAATCGTTGAAGAAATCCATGTGTTAATGGATTCTAAACCGTCAATTTTTGAAAAATCTAAATCTTTACTCAAAATAAGCTGACGTTGCCCTTGATATGACCAATCTAAATCATCGACCACATTGGCTTGTAACCATTTTGCCAAGACTTTTTCGATCAGTTCACTGTGCTGTTTGCCGTGTTCAGTGAGTTGTAATTGGCTGAGTAATGGATGCTCGGCAGAATGTGCCGTATTTTGATTCAGTCCACTCAATAATTTTTCAGTTTGTCGAATATCCGCTTCGAGATTTTTATGGAGTAATTTGACATGCTGCTGCTGTTGTTCCAGTTGATTCTTTTGCTGTTGCAACTGTTCAAGCTGATCGTGTTGTTCACTGTGCTTTTGCTGTTCATCGTCAATTTTAATCTGCACACTTGCCAATTCGATCTGTACATCATCGAGTTCAAGTTGAATCTCTTGATCTTGCGCTAAGTCCAATTGACTTTGCAGGTGTTGCGCTTGCTGTTCGGCACGTTGACGATTTTTTTGCACTTGCTCATATTGATAGTGCAATTGATTACGCTGTTGTTGTAGGTGATTTAACGATTGTTTGAGTTGATTGAATTCCTCGCCATGTTGCGTCATGCGCACTTGCAATGCCGATAAATCAAAATGGCTGTCTTCGCTCAACTGCTGATATTCAGCCAATGAATCTTGCGCTTTCGCCAATTGCGTTTGCAGATTTTCACGCTCAGATTGTTGTTGATTATATTGTAGTAAGGCACTTTGCTGTTGTGATTCCGCTTTGCTGATATTGTGCTGTAATCTCTCGATATGCTGTTGATCTTGTTCAAGTTGCCAACGACTTTGTTGCAGTTTTTCTTTGGCAGATTGCCATGCTTTTTGCAGTTGTTCTGACTGTGGGAGTTGCTGTTGCAGTTTTTGTTGCAGTAAATGCGCTTCGATTTCCGTCTGTTCTAAGGCTTTGTGCTGTGTTTGATAGTTTTGATTCAGTGTCGCAAGTTGCTGTGCGAGCTTGGCAACCTGTTCACCATGTTGATGAAACTGGCTTGACCACAGTTGTACTTTCAGTTGATGTGCATCGGTTTTTAATTTTTGATACTTTTCTGCTTGTTCAGCCTGACGATTCAATGTCCTGATTTGTGATTTTAATTCTGAGGCAATATCGTGCAATCGTGACAAATTATCTTGCGTATGTTCAAGATGTTGCAAGGTTTCTTTGCGACGTGCTTGGTAGCGTGAAATTCCCGCTGCCTCTTCGATAAAGACCCGCATTTCTTCAGGTTTGGCATCGACCAGTCGATTGATCATGCCCTGCTCAATCACCGCATAAGAGCGCGGCCCAAGCCCTGTACCGAGGAAAATATCGGTAATATCTTTACGACGACAACGGGTGCCATTCAAGAAATATTCAGATTTACCTTCACGGTTGACCTGGCGTTTTACACTAAGCTCGGTGTAGGCATTATATGCACCGCCCAATTTCCCCAAGGTATTTTCAAAACGTAGTTCGACACTTGCCACGCTATTCGGCTTACGAGATGAGCTCCCTGCAAAGATCACGTCTTGCATATTGCCACCACGAAGTTGCTTGGCACTGGACTCGCCCATCACCCAGCGAATGGCATCAATGACATTGGATTTGCCACAGCCATTCGGTCCGACGATGGCGGAGCGGCTATCCTTAAAATGCAAGGTGGTGCTTTCGGAGAAAGACTTAAAACCTGCGAGTTTTAGACTACTTAAACGCATCGCTTATATAACCTCAATTCGACATAAGAGATGAGTAAAAGTGATCTGATTCCTGGAAGTGTCAGGCGCATTGTTCGAGGTCAGCACACAAATTGTAACGTACTGTTTTTCAAGATATTGAATAACTAAACAATACCTGACCGAGTTTGCGCCTGACAAATGGTTTTGCTTACTTTTCCCGAAAGAAAAGTAAGTCGAACCGAAGGTTAATCCCGACATATCAACATAAACCACAAGACCTTGAAAAAATTGCTTTTACTTTTCAGTATCATGCACCAAATATTTTATAAAAACCTATCTAAATAGATAAAATATATCACTTCAACACATTGGACTTAACCACAGCGATCTTAACTATAGCGAACTTGACCGTACTAACAGCTAACGACGTGAACGCCTTGCCCATGCCAATTCGACCTGTTTCATTCGTGCCAAAGATTCGAGCACGAGATTGCGTAAGTGTCGGCAAAAATCATCCACAAATAAAGTGGCTTGTTGTGCATTTCTGCGCAAAATCGCATCAATCACCAATTGAAACAGTGCATACGCCTCTTGAAGCTCACGCTTGGCACTATTCGAAGTCAGGTAATATGCCCGACGAATCGAGGGTAGGATACTCTGATAAATATTACTCAGATAAAAATTATCCATTTTTTGATTATATGCGGTGAGGAATTCAAAAATCGCCTCATAAAACCCTTCAAAGTCGCCACCGCGTACAAGGACTGACAATTGATCAAGGAGCTTCTGCATCTCTGCTTGTTCAGCACTTTGCCACGCATCACTAATCTGCTGTACCAAATAACCCAGCACCAATAAACTGGTTTCAAACAGATAATGGATTTGTCCGCTCGACATCTCAGACACGATCGCTCCACGACGTGGGAAAATCTCAATCAAATAGGTGCGTTGTAATAATAGCAAAGCCTCTCGCACCGAGCCTCGACTGACATCAAGCTCAGTCGCAATACGCACTTCCTGAATACGCTCACCCTCGACCAACTCGCCAAGGATGATCTGCTCAGCAATATGTTTTGCGATTTGTTCAGAAAGACCTTCCGAGGATTGACCGAGTTCCATAGCACCTCATTGATTACTTTTTTTGAATTGCGCTGTGTCATCATGACTTTGACATTACTAGACAAAGCAATATTTTTTTCGTCTAAGATTGTTCCTTAACCTTTGATGAAATTCCAATCTTCGACATTTTGCACAACATATGCTTTATATTTAACCTACTCTCGCATGACAATAGCACAACTTTTTCTAACAATCTTTAGTGATCAAGACCGTTTATCACTTTTTAAATTCCTCTCATTATGATGCCTAATTCAATTTTTGAATTTAATTTTACTTTAAATATTTAACATTACTCAGATTATTTATGAAAAACATCACATTGAGTATCGAATTTTGTTATCCGTATGATGATAAAATACAATTGTACATTTCGTTCAAATCATTAGATAATAATTGTAGTAAGGCACTGGTCAATACGATTTATTTGATCACCCCTAGAGTGTATTGATTATTTTGAAAACTTTTCGTTTTTCAACCTAGCCTCCCCAATGGCTAGGTTTTTTTTGCCTATTTTTAGAATCTAAGAAATATAAATCTAAAATTTGCTTGGCCGATAATTAGAAAAACCCTTTATACACAAAGAATATTCCAACCAATGTAAGTAAGCCTGCAAAACACTTTTTCAACATTGCAGGTGAGAGTTGATGCGCCACTTTCGCACCCAATTTTGCAGTGATAAAACTCATCACACTGATGCCGATAAAGGCATAAATATGCACATAGCCCACTGCACCTTTGATTGGTTGGGTTTGCACACCAAACCACATAAAACCGAGTGCCCCTGCGATCGCAATTGGCAAACCGCACGCCGCCGATGTTGCAACTGCATTTTGCATTACCACACCATGACGATTGAGATAGGGTACAGTTAAACTGCCACCACCGATACCAAAGATCGCTGATGCCACTCCAATGCCTGCACCTGCACCGACTTGTGCCACTTTAGAGGGTAATTTTGAATTTGGATCAATCTGTACTTGCGCTGTACGAAACATGCGCCATGCAACCCAAAGTGCAAAAAGTCCGATGATCAATTGCAAACCATGTGTCGGTAATAAATCGGCAATCCCTGCACCAAGAAATGCACCGATGACCAGACCCGGTGCTAGATTAAGAAAGACTTGCCAGAGTACCGCACCTTTTTTATGATGTGCAGACAAAGAGCTGATTGACGTGACCATAATCGTCGCTAACGATGTACCGAGTGCCATGTGCATCACGATCGACGGATCATAACCTTGTTGTAAAAAGACCAGATACAATATCGGCACAATGGTCAATCCACCGCCCACACCAAATAAGCCCGCAGTAAAGCCTGCCGCCGCACCAATCAATAAATATATGAGTAAAGTCATGGATCGAACCTTTTGCATCGAAAGTCCAGAAACGGAGCAACACTTGCTCTGCGCACTACTGGAACGACACCATGCTACGCCACAACGGATAATTTGCAAGTCTAAAACACGCTCAACCAACGATGATGTGCGAGAGCTGTATGAACAAGGTGTGCAATCGGCACTAGTAATTAGTCATCAACAAAGTCATGGTCGTGGGCAACATCAACGAGAATGGCTCTCTCCACAAGGTAATATTTTTTTGAGTGCGCTATTTACCCTTGAACGTCCTGTCGATGGACGTTTTGCTTTGGAATGTGGCTTAAATATTTTGCATACTGAAACTTTAGAAAAATTAGATAATTTACAAATTAAATGGGCAAATGATCTCTACAGCCCACAAGGCAAATGCGGAGGCATTTTGGTTGAACCCCTCAATGCACATCAGGTCATTGTTGGTATCGGTATCAATGTCGTGCCTTTTGAGCAAAGCAAAGAAATTCAGCAGGCGACTACCAGCCTTAGCGAGCTTGGCTTAACTCACTTTGATCGAATTCAGTTTTTAACAGAGATTTATTTGGCGCTGACGCAAGCCGTGCAATGGTTTAATTTCGGTAGTCAAAATCTCGCACAACGTTTCAATGCTGTTGCTGCGTTTAAAGATCAATGGGTCAATATTCAACGTCAACATCAAGCCGATCTGGTTGGTTATTTTCAAGGCATTCAAGATGATGGCGCAATGCTGATTCGCCAAGATGCAGACGCTACAAATACAGTCTGCTATGATGGGCGCTTAATGATTCCATAAATATCTGCTGAAACACATGAATCAACTTTGGCTCGACTTGGGTAATACGCGTTTAAAATATTGGCTTTGTGATGCACAAGGTCAGGTCATTGAACATGCAGCGGAATTGCACCTACAATCCCCTGCCGATTTATTACTGGGTTTAAGCGCACATTTCCAACACAAGAACATCAGCTTAATTGGCATCTCATCCGTACTCGATCAAACGACTAATCAACGGATTGAAAAAACTTTAAAACGACTCAAAGCACCGATTTATTTTGCCAAAGTACATGCCGAATATGCAGGTTTAACTACAGGTTATGATGTGCCAAATCAGCTTGGTATCGACCGTTGGCTACAAGTCTTAGCCATGACACAAGATACGGGCAATTACTGCATCATCGGATGTGGTACAGCATTGACCATTGATTTACTCGAAGCAAAAACGCATTTAGGCGGTTATATTCTGCCAAGTTTGTATCTGCAACGTGACTCACTCACACAAGGCACCAAAGGCATCAAAATCCCAGATCAAGCCTTTGAAAGTCTTGCCGTTGGACGCAATACCAGTGATGCAGTACATCACGGCATCTTACTTGGCTTACTGGGCGCAATTCATCAGAGTTTAAAAACTCATCCTGATGTTCAATTGATTTTAACAGGTGGCGATGCACCATTTTTTGCTAAACATTTGAGCCGATATCAACCCATTGTCGAGTCAGATTTATTGTTAAAAGGTTTACAGCATTATGTGTTTTATCAGCTGAATAAAAACGCTTAATGGTTGTCCTACTCAGTCGTATTACTTAAATGTTGTCTTCAACGAAATCGTAATTTGTATTAGGTCAAACCTGTTCGGACAATTCCTTATGTACTTTCTTTGGCAACTTTCCCACAACTAATTCGTATGAATGAATAATCCATTCTTGCAACAGATCTTCTGAAACTAAGCCGTGCATATTGACGCTATTCCAATTGCGTTTGTTCGTATGATAGCCCGCAGTGACTTCAGGATAAATCTCCCTAAAAATCATAGTCTCATCAGGATCACTTTTCATATTGATAAACTGATAATCCACACTATCTGTCAGGCAAAACATTTTCCCAAGTACTGTAAACACTAACCATTGGCAATCAAAAGGCTTTTTTTGTTCAACACATTTAAGCGAGTGGCAAAACTGTTTCAATTGTTCGAGGGTCGTTTTGATTTAACCTTTAATCATTCAATCTTATTTCCACTTTTGATCTGATGAATGGATTAAATCAAAAAATTCTATTTCAGGTTTACCATTCAGTCCATGCTCATCTCTTTATCTTTGGAACTCAAGAAATGATAGGATATTTAACAGCTTCTTTTGAATGACCTCATCTTGATACATCGAATGATGAACAAAAGTTAAGCCATCTTGTTTGCAAAATATATGTTATTGAAATTTTGAAGCATCTAATGCTTTAAGATCTTTGATGAAATTTGCAATGTTTGCTTTATTTTATCAACGAATCCTTGTTAAAGTTTGTAAGAAACCATCACTGAAATCATGCTAATTTACGCCTCGAAATTCACATTATTCTTGAATCTGATTTAACATAGATAGGTGTTAGCTCACATCTCACTACTTGTCTGAAATTATCTTTACGCAATTAAAAACCGCTCTAAGTTTCCCTAAAGCGGTTTTCATCATTCAAAAATGGAATCAGAAAAGATTATTTCTTATTTTGATCCGAGCCACCAAACAGTGGTCCCATACCACCACCTGAGCCACCCATATTTCCGCCCATTTTACCCTGCATGGTCTGAATGCCTCGTAGCATCTTGCCAATGCCCGATGGCGATGAGAATTTCTTCATCATTTTTGCCATCTGTGCATGTTGCTTGAGTAGACGGTTGATGTCTTGAATGTCCATACCACAGCCTGCTGCGATACGCTTTTTACGGCTTGGGTTGATAATGTCAGGGTTGCGACGCTCTTTGACCGTCATCGACTGGATGATCGCTTGCATCTTTTTGACTTGCTTTTCAGGTTGTGCTTGCTCTACAGCTTGCTGAATGCCTGAACCGCTCATACCAGGGAGCTTGTCCAAGAAGCCCATCATTCCGCCCATTTTGTGCATTTGCTCAAACTGGGTCAGCATATCTTCAAGGTTAAATGTACCGCCCTTTTGCAGTTTTTTCGCCATTTTTTCGGCTTTGTCTTTGTCGATTTTGCGTTCCACTTCTTCGACTAAAGACAGCACGTCACCCATACCTAAGATACGCTGTGCAATACGCTCAGGATGGAATGGCTCTAGGGCATCGAGCTTCTCGCCCATACCCAAGAATTTAATTGGCTTACCTGTGATTGCACGTACAGATAGCGCCGCACCACCACGTGCATCACCATCAGTTTTGGTCAGAATCACACCTGTGAGTGGCAAAGCATCATTAAAGGCTTTGGCGGTATTCGCCGCATCCTGACCTGTCATCGCATCGACCACAAATAAGGTTTCTGTCGGCTTGATCGCAGCGTGCAGTTCTTTGATCTCGTCCATCATGTCATCATCGACATGCAGACGACCTGCGGTATCGACGATTAACACATCAGCGAATTTAATTTTGGCTTGTTCAATCGCACGATTCACAATGGTAATTGGGCTTTCAGAGGCTTCTGATGCAATCCAATCCACGCCAACTTCTTGCGAAACTGTTTGAAGCTGTTTGATCGCCGCAGGACGATAGACATCGGCTGATACCGTCGCGACTTTTTTCTTCTGGCGCTCTTTGAGGAAACGTGCCAATTTCGCAGCAGTTGTCGTTTTACCCGCACCTTGCAGACCTGCAAGTAGAATCACCACAGGAGGTTTGGCTGCTAAATCCAATGATTCATTGGCATCACCCATCATGCTGACGAGTTCATCATGAACGATCTTGACGAAAGCCTGTCCCGGTGAAAGCTGTTTTAAAACTTCTTGTCCTAAAGCTTGCTCTTTGACTTTGGCAATGAAGTCACGTGTCACAGGCAATGCGACATCCGCTTCAAGCAATGCCATGCGCACTTCACGCAATGTATCTTTAATATTGTCTTCTGTCAGTTGCCCTGTACCAGCAACATTTCTTAAACTCTGTGTGAGTCGGTCGGTTAATGTATCAAACATTGAAAATTCCGCTTAAACTACCCATTGAAAAAAACCTTTCCAACAGGGATAAATATGCATAAGATGCTATAGGATACTTGAGTTTGCAAAGAATTTATATCTCAATTGATGAATATTCAAGTATGGACGCATTTTGCAACTTAGTTTAAGCAGATTGACAATGAGTTGTCACCTCACTGATTGTTAACTTCTATATTGATTTAAAAATAATTTGGATAATGCACAGCGCATGTTGAGCCTACATACCATTTTCACGCTTTTAGCATTGATTGCTTATTTAACGAGCTTTCTGTATTTGCTTCATCATTTTGTTAAGCAAAGTACAGCCAATCCGTTTTTTGTCTGGTCAACTTTGTCGATCGGACTCATTTTGCACGCTTTGACCTTAAGCTTGGATATGATGACCGCACAAGGCATCAATTATGAACTGTTTAATCTGATTTCCTTTACCTCTGGATTGATGCTCCTTTTAAGCTTGATTTTTAGTATCTATCGACCTGTACTTATTCTCAATCTCATTTCTACACCTGTTGCTATGCTCGGCTTGGTGATAGGAAGTCTGCTCAGCACCTCAGGTCATGTGATCCGTCAGCAAGGTGTGGGCATGGATATTCATATTATCCTGTCGCTATCTGCTTATGCTGTTTTATTCATGGCAACATTACATGCGATTCTAATTTGGCTTCAAAACCGTGAACTGAAACGCAAACAAAAACAACGCATTTGGGTCAATATTCTGCCGTCACTGCAAACCATGGAATCATTACTCTTTGATTTGATTTTGATTGGTTTTGTTTTACTGACGGCTGCGCTTAGTTTTGGTTTCTTTACCATCCAAGATTTCTTTGCGCAACATCTCGTACATAAAACCGTATTTAGTATCATTTCATGGCTTATTTATGGCGGCCTATTACTCGGACATTGGCGATTTGGTTGGCGTGGTCAAAAAGCCATTCGCTTTACCCTGCTTGGTTTTGTATTGTTAGCCATAGGTTTTATTGGTAGTAAATTTGTCCTTGAAATTCTATTGATGCGTAGCTAATTCAATATTTTCCACATCGTAATTTTAACTTTTCTTATGCTTTCGATAAGCACTTGGCGCAACCCCAGTCCACAACTTAAAACTTCGAGTAAATGGACTGGTTTCGGCAAAGCCAAGCTGTAGACTGATCTCTTCGATACTCATCGTGCTATTCACCAACAGCTCAATTGCTATATCTCGTTTCACTTGATTTTTAATTGCTAAAAAGCTCTGCCCTTCATCTTGCAAACGACGTTGCAAGGTATACGTTGCAAGTTGCAAAATTTCAGCAACCTCGGCAAGCGTTGCCATATGATTCACTTCTTGATTCACTTTGGCATGATCAACATAAAGACGATCTGCATTTTGCAAACACTCTGCCACCTTCGCCGACCAACTACTATTCTGAAAATTTAAAATCAATAATTGGGTAAATGGATCTTTGACTAACTGTTGCAATTGCGCCATTGATTGACTCACAGGTAATGTTAAATCTGATTTTGAGAAAGTCATCTGCGCCACATTCTGCTCAAATCGAATCGGTGCGCCATAAAACATTAAACGATAATCCAAAGCATAGGACGGTGTACGGAAAGGAAAATCAATGGACGTAATCGGCAAAATATCCCGACTGAGCCAACACAAAATCCGATGAATAAAAAAACAGCCAAAGGCATAAATAAATGCATCATCGGATTTGGTTTGAAACCCACCAACAAGCTCAGCTCGAATCAACTCGCCATCATGCTGTAATGAAATATCAAAACCCTTACCCATCATTTGATAATATTTGGTGATACGCTGTAGGGCTTGCATCATGTCTTTGGCAGAGATCAACCAATGCATCAGCACTGCCAAACTACCTAATGGTGAAATAGTTTGACTATGCCCAAGTAGCTCATCACGAGTAGCCAAAGTCAGCTCCGTAATGAGCTGTGCATATTGCCTTAAACTCACCCGAGCTTGCTGATGTTTTAACAAAGCTTGGGAAATCCGACATTGTTGTAATATCTGATCAATTTCATCTTGCGCTAAAGTCAATTTCTCCAGTGCTGTATGCACGAAATCTATACTGATTGAAATACTATGAATCGACTGGTTTTGCATGATGCTTTATCAATTTATATTGACTATTTTATGAATTATTGATCATTCCAATTTTGTTGTAAACTATCAATTTTATTGTGATCGATTGTCATTTAATTTAAAGCATATTTTTCCCATAATAACTTCATTAAATTTACCCAATGTTATTTACAGCATTACCAGCAAGGACTATTCACATGGCTCTTCCAGAATTATTGAGAAATCGTTTACGTTTGCCTGCGGTTGCAGCGCCACTTTTTATTATTTCCAATCCTGATTTGGTGATAGCTTTATGTAAAGCAGGCATCGTTGGCTCATTCCCTGCGCTGAATGCACGTGGTGAAGGTGAATTTGAAAAATGGCTAATCCGCATCACCGAAGAGTTAGACGCTTATAACCAAGCAAATCCTGATCAGCCTGCTGCACCGTTTGCAGTCAACCAAATCGTGCATAAATCGAATAATCGTTTAGAAGAAGATTTGGCACTTTGCGTAAAATATAAAGTGCCTGTGGTGATCACCTCTCTCGGCGCACGTGTCGAGGTGAATGAAGCGATTCACAGCTATGGGGGACTCGTATTGCATGACATCATCAATAATAAATTCGCCAAAAAAGCCATCGAAAAAGGCGCAGATGGTTTAATCGCCGTTGCAGCAGGTGCAGGCGGTCATGCAGGGACACAGTCGCCATTTGCCTTGATCCAGGAAATTCGTCAGTGGTTCGATGGTCCATTATTGCTTTCTGGCGCAATCAGTCGTGGCGACTCGATCCTTGCAGCGCAAGCAATGGGTGCAGATTTAGCGTATCTTGGTTCAACATTTATTGCAACAACAGAAGCAAATGCAGCGCAAGACTATAAGCAGTGTTTGGTCGATTCGAGTGCAGAAGATATTGTGTATAGCAACCTATTCACAGGTGTGCACGGCAATTATTTGAAACCATCTATTATTGCCGCAGGGCTTGATCCAAATGACTTACCTGAAAGCGATCCATCAAAAATGGATTTTGGCTCAGGTGGCAATTCAGACAAAAAAGCATGGAAAGATATTTGGGGCTGTGGTCAAGGTATTGGCGCAATTACAGCGATCGAACCAGCATCAGATGTTGTTGCACGTTTAAGCCGTGAATATAAAGCGGCGAAAGAGCGCTTACTGAATACTTAGTACAATACATGAAAATGATGGTGCGCTCAGCGCGCACCATAAACAGAACATATGATATTGATTTTTATAAATAAAAAATTAAACCAAAATAGCTGTTACCGTAAAAAATACCGTATAAATACTATTCATTTTTTCAAATTGATAATTTGAAATTTAGTAACGTAATTCGGACCTACATCAAATTCAGTCTATTGAATCAGTTGGAGATATCATTCAAATCCGCAATGAACTTTTGAAATGGTATATAGGTTCTCACGTCCTTACAATCCCATAAAAACGTCATGATATAACATCACTTTTTTGTAATCGCTTTTTTTCATGTATCATTCAAGAGTACAACTTCAGGGGGTAGGTTATGTTTGAAAATATTGATGCTTTAAAGAAAAAATTAGATGAGCATCGTCCTCTTTCTCCTGCTATTGTAAAAAACCTTCAAGAAGATCTTATTCTACGTTGGACATATCACTCAAATGCAATTGAAGGCAATACGCTTACATTGCTAGAAACAAAAGTAGTTTTGGAAGGCATAACTGTTGGTGGAAAAGCTTTACGAGAACATTTCGAAGCAATCAACCATAGAAATGCTATCTACTATGTTGAAGATATTATCCGCAAAGAAGAACCGTTTTCTGAATGGCAGATTCGCAATATCCATCAACTCATTCTAAAAAACATCGATGATGAAAATGCAGGTCGCTATCGCCAGCAAAATGTATTGATTTCAGGTGCAACGACTACTCCACCCGACTATACATTATTGAATGACAAGATGGCTCAGCTCGTGGATTGGTATAATTCGGAAGCACATACGCTACATCCTATTGAACGTGCTGCTAAAGTACATGCGGATTTTGTAGGTATTCATCCATTTATTGATGGCAATGGGCGTACATCGCGTCTTTTGATGAACCTTGAGTTACTCAAAGCTGGATATCCGCCTTGCGTTATTACAGTCGAAAATCGCCTAGCCTACTATGAAGCTCTAGATCAGTGGATGGCTTATGGAAAAACTGAGCCTTTCATTCAGTTGGTTGCTGAAGCTGTGCTAGAGGGGTTTAAACCATATCAATTAATTTTAGGAATCTAAAAATTCCCTATTATTTTTTCAGAATGATGATAGGGAAAATATTAGGTTATTAGCAACTCTGATATTTTAAACAATCACACTAGTCTATTAATTGCATTAACTCTTTGCTCAAATCCATTTTCGGTTGAAGCATTGAATAGCCACCGATTTTGTAGACACCTTTTAGTTAGATAAAATGGCTAATTAACGAGGTGCTTATGAGCAGTAAACGATACCCTGAATAATTCAAAATTGAAGCAGTAAAGCAAGTTACTGAGAAAGGTCATAGTGTAGCTGAAGTTGCTGCACGTTTAGGGACCACCACCCATAGTCTGTATACCTGGATTAAACGTTATGATCCACAGCAACCCAGGACAACAGAGTTTAATGACCCAAGTTCAGAGTTAGCAAAGTTAAAAAAAGAGCTTCAAAGGGTTACAGAAGAAAGAGACATCTTAAAGTGAAAGCACTGCTTTCACGCCGCTTCGCAAGCCAGTCCAAATGAGGTACGCCTTTATTCAGGACAACCAGCATATATGGCCTGTTCGTCGTTTATGTTCAACTTTAGATGTTCATCACAGTGGTTATTACGGATGGTTAAAGCAACCCACCAGTAAAACTGCAAGGAAACGGCAACAGCTTTCAGGACTGATTAAACAGTTCTGGCTGGAATCTGGCGGAGTCTATGGCTATCGCAAGATTCACTGTGATTTGAAAGATGTTGGTGAAAGTTGCGGGATCAATCGGGTACATCGCCTCATGAAGGCGAATGGTCTCAAATCACAGCGTGGCTATCGTAAACCTAGAACTTACGCTGGTACTCCAACTGTCATTGCCGCAAACACGTTAGACCGACAGTTTAACCCAACTCATCCTAATCAGCTGTGGGTGACTGACATGAGAAGCACTGCTTCGCAAGATATCCGTACTCATGAAGGGTGGCTATATCTAGCAGTTGTGATTGACCTATTTTCACGCCTTGTTATTGGCTGGTCTATGAAGTCGAGAATCACAACAGATCTGGTGTTAGATGCATTACTGATGGCCTTGTGGCGAAGGAATCCAAAGAACAAGGTACTGATCCATTCTCTTGCGAAGCAATGCTTCTCAGGCAGCCAATACACCAGCCATGAATGGCAGACATTTCTCAAGCATCATAATCTTGAAAGCAGTATGAGCAGACGAGGCAACTGCCATGATAATGCTGTTGCTGAAAGCTTCTTTCAGTTGTTAAAGAGAGAACGTATCAAGAAGAAGATTTATTCAAACAGATCCGAGGCTAGAACCGATATCTTTGAATATATTGAGATGTTTTATAATCGAATCAGGCGCCATTCGCATCTTGATGGGATGAGTCCAGAAGCATTCGAGGCAGCTTCAAAATGAGGCTACTTCAATGTCTAGGATACTGGGAGCAGTCCAGTAATGATCACACATCTTTGCGAGGAAAACTCTAAAAAATGTAACCACAGATTTTATTAACGCCTCTCTCTTGGAGATCTTAAATCTATTGAAATTTATACCAACGCGTGGAGATGCCATCAGTTACATATTCCAAATTAGATTTTTTCAAGTTAAAGATAGTTGCCAAAAGCGTCAAGTGCCATAACCGTAACACTTTTGAGAATAAAAATATTAGTTACATTTATTTCATTTGGTCGTAAAAATTGCGTAAATTTTTAAATGGGTTTACAAACATTCAATGATATTCAAAACAATTATCAGTTATCATTTAGATAAGAATTAATACTTCGAGCTCAGTATGAACATGTATGCAGGATCTTCTGCCAGTATTTTAACAATTAAAGGTCTAAGCAAAAAATTTGGCCAACGCTTTGCTGTCAGTCAGGCAACATGGTCTGCGGATCAAGGGCAGATCATCTGCTTACTTGGACATTCAGGTTGTGGTAAAACGACAATGCTACGTTTAATTGCTGGATTAGAAACACCGACAAATGGCTCGATTCAACTTGAACAAAATATTTTATGGAATGAAGAGCAACAGATTCCAGCAGAATCTCGAAATATTGGTCTAGTATTTCAGGATTATGCCCTGTTCCCCCATTTAAGCGTGCTCGAAAATGTGATGTTTGGGTTAAAAAAATTTCCTAAAGGCCAGCAACAAGAAATGGCAGAACAAGCTTTAAAACATGTTTCAATGCACCATCATATGCGTAGTTATCCACACACCTTATCAGGCGGTGAACAACAGCGTGTTGCATTAGCACGTGCTTTAGCTCCAAAGCCGCATGTACTTCTTATGGATGAACCATTTTCCAATTTGGATCATCGCCTACGTGATCAAATCCGACAAAATACCATCCAGCTTTTAAAAAATACCCAGACTACCACCGTGATCGTCACACATGATCCTGAAGAAGCATTACAGATTGCAGATCAAATTATCTTGATGCATCAGGGAAAAATCATTCAAATTGGATCACCTAAACAACTTTATTTGGAGCCATCTACACTATTTGCTGCACGATATTTCTCGGTATTGAATGAGACCCTAGCATATTACGAAAATCAACAAATTCAAACGCTCTTTGGGCGTCATCCTTTACCAAAACATTTAACTGGCAAAGAAAAATCATTTTCATGTTGTTTCCGTCCTAAACAGGTTCAGGTCCATCATCAACCTGTTGTAGGAGCAGTTGCTGCTCGAGTCATCTCATCTAGTTATTTAGGTCAAGCCTATCAGTTGCGCTTAGAAATCATCTCTGAATCGATGATTATTTTTGCCCATGTCGATGATCAATACGAATATTCAGCAAATGATCAGGTATATATCTCGGTAAACCTGTCTGCTTGTTATTTCTTCGAATCTGAAGATGAGTTAGATGTGAATAAAAGTTTTGTACAGCTTGAATACTCTATTTAAATTTGTATTAACTAGGAAATAAGTCATGAAATCAATTTCAAAAATTCCTCTCATTTTGACTGGCTTGACTGCGTTGTGTGGAAGCTGGGTGAATGCAGCTGAAGTCAACCTTTATACCACGCGTGAACCTGCACTGATTCAACCGCTCTTAAAAGAATTTACCCAAAAAACTGGGGTAAAGGTCAATACGGTTTTTATCAAAGATGGTTTACTTGAACGTGTTAAAGTTGAAGGTCGACGCTCCCCTGCAGATGTGATGCTTACAGTCGACTTCGGTAATCTGGTAGATTTGGTTTCAAATGGTTTAACACAACGTGTTGATTCTAAAGTCCTTAACTCCTCAATACCGGCAAATTTACGCGCAGCAAATGGACATTGGTATGCATTATCCATGCGTGCACGTGCAGTATACGTGTCTAAAGATCGTGCGCCTTTGACTGCAATCTCATATGAAGATTTAGCTCATCCTAAGTGGAACGGTAAAATCTGTATCCGCTCTGGCAACCATCCTTATAACACTGGTCTAATTGCAGCCTATATCGCGCATTATGGTGAAAAAGAGGCTGAAAAATGGCTACGTGGTATCAAAGCCAACTTAGCTCGTCCTGCAAGTGGTGGGGATCGTGATGTTGCTCGAGATATTCTTGGCAAGATTTGTGATATTGGTGTAGCAAATACCTATTATGTCGGCAATATGCGTGAAGGCGACCCAGAGCAACAACGTTGGGGTAATGCGATTAACGTTGTCCTGCCGAAATTTAAAAATAGCGGTACGCATGTGAATGTTTCAGGTGCCGTTGTTTCTAAATATGCACCTAATCGCAAAGAAGCAGTTCAACTATTAGAGTTCTTAGCCTCGGATCATGCTCAAGCCATCTATGCAAAAAGTGGATTTGAGTATCCAGTTAAACCTGGAGTTAGAGTTGACCCGATTATTGCAAGCTTTGGCAAACTACAAGTGGATTCTATACGCTTAAGTGATATTGCTCGACACCGCAAAACAGCCAATATGCTGGTGGATAAAGTCCAGTTTAATCGTTAATTTCCGATAAACTTACAGGGAGGCTTTCTCCTTCCTGTAAGTCCTAATTTCAATTTAATATTGCATCAGACCTATACACTTTAATGTCAAAAACAAAATCTGCATTTCGTTCTTTAATATCGCTCAGTGGACTATTGACGCTTCTCGCCTGTTTACCTGTTTTCGCATTAGTTTGGACAGCCTTACAGGGCAATAATGAGATTTGGGATCATCTGATTCGCTTTGTAATTCCAGCGACCTTAATCGATACGTTTATGCTTCTTTTTGGGGTAGGTTTTCTAACGATATTGATTGGCACAGGCAGTGCCTGGATTGTTACAGCCTATCAATTTCGTGGACGTTCAATTCTCGATTGGGCGTTGCTTTTACCACTTGCAGTACCGACTTATATTATCGCTTATAGCTATATCGACATTCTCCACCCTATCGGACCAGTTCAAAGTCTGTTAAGGGATGGTCTCGGCTTAGATATGCAACAATTATGGTTCCCAAACATTCGATCAGTTTGGGGAGGCATTTTTTTACTAAGCTTCGTACTTTATCCGTATGTGTATTTAAGCACTCGTGCCATGTTTTTAATGCAATCGGCTAGTCTAATCGAGGTCGCTCGAAGTCTAGGTCTTAATCCTAATAAGGTCTTATTAAAAGTTGCCATCCCCCTTGCTCGACCAGCAATTGCTGTAGGTACAAGCTTGGTATTAATGGAAACAATTAATGATATTGGTGCAACTGAATTTCTTGGTATTAACACGCTCACATTATCCATTTATTCAACATGGATAAATCAGTCTGATCTTGCTAGTGCCGCACAAATTGCTATTTTCATGCTGATGTTCATTACCTTCTTAGTTTTAATAGAAAGGTTAGGACGTCAGAAACAGCGTTATATGAACTCAGCTCAACGTAGTCGACTCATGCCTGCCCGACATATTACTGGCCGTAAAGCTCTACTATTATTTGGACTTGGAATGATTCCCGTAGTCATTGGATTCGTTATTCCATTTTGCCATTTAATTGTAGAGTCTTATAAGCGCATACAATATGCGGGCTTCTCGGATTCCCTATTAGAAGCTTCGGTAAATACACTGAGCCTAGCGAGTGTAGCAACCTTCTTTACGATCCTCATCGGCTTTTTGATCGTCAGCTCAGCACGATTTAGCCAAAATATATGGTTTAGCCGTATTGCTAGCCTCGGTTATGCAATTCCAGGAACAGTACTCGCAATTGGTCTGATGCTGTCCTTAGGCGCTATTGATCATGCAATCGCAGATTTTCTCGAATTCAAGCTTGGTATATCGACGGGTTTACTATTATTGGGCACGAGTGGCATCTTAATTTACGCCTACACGGTTCGTTTTTTGGCTATTTCAATTGGTAGTATAGAGTCTGGGTATAATCGTATTCATGGAGTACTTGATGATGCTGCTCGTAATTTAGGACAAAATAAACGAGGCATTTTGTGGCGCGTTCATTTCCCTTTATTGGCTCCGGCCATCCTCTCTGCTGCCTTATTAGTCTTCGTAGATGCGATGAAAGAGTTACCTGCAACACTTCTACTTAGACCGATTAATATGGAAACACTCGCGACTCAACTCTATGCAGAAGCATCAAGAGGAGCCTATGAAGATGGTGCAATAGCCGCTCTACTCATTGTATTAGTCGGCTTAATTCCTGTTATTTTACTTGCTCGAATGGGTAAAACGAATAGATAAATGAATCGAAATTCACATAAATAATCGAAGTGAAAAGGTGGCGTCAATCGAGCTCAAATCCTAACCCATTCATTCTAAATATATTTTATTGAATAAAAAAATTCATTGACCCAATTTTGACCTAAATTAGATTTCGTGCATTGAATACCAAAACTAATTTTATTCAAATCTTCGGCCAAGATTTGATCTTGGTTACTGATTTTAACACATGTTAATTCAATATAAAAAGAAATGTTATAACATTACTTTTTTATATTTCTTTTTTTCATGGGCTTTGTTGCACAAAGATTTCATAACTATATGATTTTAAATGTTTTGATTATTTTTTGCTCCAAAATTAAATTTATTAAAATCAGATGCTTACATATTTATGCAACAAAGCCACTCGCAATTGGACAGCACACAATGAAGCAATACATCCAACTTTCTCAAGAAGAAAGATACGAAGTTTATGCAGCTTTGAAAAGCAAAACTTCACAAGCTGAAATTTCTAGAAAATTAAACCGTTCTAAATCAACCATATCAAGAGAAATAAGACGTAATCAGGGACAGCGTGGTTATCGAGCAAAACAGGCTCATGTGTTATCACAACAGCGTTGCTATCGAAAAACCCCATCATTCACAGATTTCGCCTATTGTTATATTGCCCATCTCATCAGAAGTGGTTGGTCACCTGAGCAAGTTGCTCATGGATTGCTTGAACGTGGTTGGCTAGATGTCCCATCTCACGAATAGATTTATCAGGATAAAGCCAAAGGGGGAGATTTGTACAAGTCACTACGTCATCAAAAAACTTATAGAAAACGTGGCTATAAGAACAATGATAGACGTGGACAGCTTTCAAATAGACGCAGTATTCATGAACGTGAAGCGATAAATGAGCAAAGGCAAAGGCTTGGGGATTTTGAGGGGGATACGGTGATTGGTAAGCATCATAAGGGAGCTATTTTAACACTGGTAGAGCGTAAGAGTTTATATGTACATATTGTTCATCTTGGTACAACAAGGGTTTCATCAAATACGATTAATCACTGCATAGAGCGATTGAAACAGAGCCATGCGTATAGTGTGACATTTGACAATGGCAAAGAGCTCTCAGAACATCAACGTATTACAAATCAAGGGATTGATACATATTTTGCTGATGCGTACCATTCAAATCAACGTGCAAGGAGTGAAAATACCAATGGTCTAATTCGTCAATATCTGCCAAAATCATCATCATTCGAGCATGTCACACAAGAGCAGGTTCAAACCATTCAGGATGCTTTAAACAACCGTCCTAGAAAGAGTTTAGGATGGCGAACGCCTAGCAAAGTGATGGCGAATTTTTATACCGTTGCACTTGCTGCTTGAATCCGCCATCTTAATATTTGATTTTTATTATTTTTAACCCAATGTTACCCACCAACACAATAAGAGCAATCTAATGATGACGTCTGAATAGCCTTCTTTTAAGCAAAAGTCAGCCATTCTTTCAAATAAAAAATATTAAAATTAACCAACACGAAAAATATCTACTTTAGTTTCAAGGCATTTCCTAAGGCTTAAGTCATTTGAACCTATTTCGAACCACCCTCCTGGTTTCTGATAAAAATCTAGCCCTCGCCCTATTTTGATGATCCAGCCATTATCTAAACGAATTTCACGATCATGAATGTTAGGATTCAACTCAATCTCAAGCTCAACATCCATCTCAAGCAAACTTTGCTTCAATTCACCTAATTTCTCTGCAATATCGGCTAACTGCGTATTATCATCATACCCTGTGATTAAATTGATTTTCTTAACAGTTCCAGCCTTTAAAGCACATTCACAAAAGCGCACGAAATTTTGGATTTGATGTGGAAGACGAATGTATGGATCCTCAATAACGAGTGTCTTCACTCCTTTTAGATAAGGACTCATAATTGACTCATAGCTATGCCCAACATCTCCATACATAATTGTAAAATGCTGCTCAATTAACTTATCTTGAGTAACAACTATATCTGAAGTTGGAACTATGGATTCAACTTCTATATCAGCAGGTATCGATGTAAATTGCTCTGATCTTGTCTTTATTTCTTGATCGCGTTCAGACGCAAATTTTTCATTGAGCTGTCGTCTAAATGGCTGCTGTGTTGCCGCTGCATCCTTTGACTCAGGGCAATACACAATGATTTCTTGTCCCATAGCATTAATGAATGAAAGATTAATATTCGCAAACTCGTCATCTGGTTTGCGTTTGTTCATTTGCTCTTTCACGCGTCGACGACACTCAACAGCATAAGCTACATATTCTTCAAACTCTTCATCAGTGGGAATTCCAGTTGGATGAAGGATTTTCAAAAAGGCACATACCGTCTTTTTAATACCCTTTTCATCACGCCCCTCAACAGCCTTGCCCAGTTGGATACGTTTACTAACTTCCTCATATCGATTGGTATGTTTAAACTGATAGTGAAATGCTTCTGCTAAGTAATCCGTGATAAATCCATAGTTATTCGTGAGAAAATCACTGCTATTTTTTGGCATTTCCCAGCCAGGAATATAGGCAGCAAATCGATCCATAATAGCCAAATCGAACTCAGCCGGTAATGGTTGAAAAAGATCGTACTCTACAGAGTTAACTACCTGACTAATAGAAAGATCAAAGTTACCGACAAAGCTTAAACTAGCATCAGCAATGACTTCAGCTCCCCGTGAGAAGCGACCATTTGCCATAAAATCCTTCATAATTTGAATGGTATCTGGATCCTTGACTTTTATGCCACCCACTTCATCAAAGGCCACCGTATCCCAAAAACCAACCAAGCCAACCTTACGACGTGCGTTATTGTAAAACAGCGCAGACTTGGTTGCTTGTCCCCCTGAAATCAAAGTGGCATACGGTGAAAACTCACTAAAGAAATATGATTTTCCGGTACCGCGCGGACCAAGTTCAATGTAGTTGAAATTGGGTTCAACGAGGGCGGCTAAGCGCGCAATAAAGTGCATCTGCACGCGCTTGGACAACTTTGTCGGTTCCAAGCCAACGGTGCGCAGAATCGCCGCAATCCACTCGTCACGGGTGAATTGGGTACGACCTTCACAGTAGCGGTCAAAATCAAAGCGGCTGATCTGGATAGGGCGCAGATCTTCAATGTAAAACGCGTAGTCGTCTTCTTCGATAGCGTTGTGTGCCAGCGTCACTTCAGCCCAAATGCCGCCTTCCAATAGGCGGTCATTGTCTCGATAGAATTTCTCGCCGATAGCAATTCGCTGTGAGTTGAAGTTCTCCAACGATGCCCAGTGGCGTTTCTCCTTCTCGACATACCGAACATGGACCTTATCGATAAAACGATGCTTGCCTTTGGTTGCCACCTTTGACTGTGCGGCATTAGCCTCATCAGGTTTTACATAGTTGTCCTGCAGGCTGGCAAGCACAGCTTCCATGCCTGAATCCATTTCGGCCTGATCATCACTCGCACAAAAGCGCGCAAGTAAAAATTCCAGCACGAACGTCGGGACATTGGTTCCTTTCTTAATCCGATGAAGTAAATCTTTGCGTAATACCTTGCCTTCAAAGGTGGCTATCAGCTTTTGGTCGAGTTCATTCATCGCTTTGCATTCCATATTTTTTTAAACTGCATAGTCAGTTGCTAGGTCAAGTTGGCAGTACACCGTATAGGTCGTTGGATGCAAAGCCTTTATCTTAAATTTGCCCTCAAAATCCATCTGCATCTTAATCGTGACTTGAATTTTGTCGCCCGGCTTCAACGATAATGTTCCAGTTGCTGGATTCACTGCGCCACCGGCCTTCGCTTCGCCCACAACTTCGCCCTTACTGTCGTGTGCCTCCAGCAAAATCTCGAACTCATTTTCCGTTGAGAACATGTCTGCCGTCTCAACCGCAAGGTCAATCACCGGCATACGTGTGGTGATGAACTTAGCACCGTTCTTGTAGCTCATCACCACAGACGCTTTATGCAGTGTCGGTTGGCTGGCAGTTTTCAACTGCATAGTGATTACCGGCACCACGCACTCCTGCAATGAAACGCCGCCGTGGTAATAGAGCAAGCCACTGCGATAAGCCGCCAGCGAATGGGGTCCAGCAAACTTGGCAAAGTCACCGCGAATGCCCATCTTCTCTGCTGAGGCGACCAGGTGATTGCCATCACCAGCACCATCGCCCAGCGCGCAGCGGTCATGGATGCCAATCCAGTTGCCAGCAGGTTTACTGCAGACATCGCCCGCACCCGCGTGGGTGTTCATGAAGAAGCCATGATCAGTTGCGATCACCACCTCGTGAAAACCACGCTCTTTCAGCTTATGGATCGCGACGCGAATGCGTTTGAGTGCATTGGTAATCTCTGTAGGGGCAGTGTCGGGGTGATTTTCAAAGTGGCTATCAATCTCTACCGCGCGCAGTACCAATAGGTCTGTTTCAGGCGAGAAGTCGAAACGGCCTCGAACAAAGTCTTCCAAACGCCCCTCTTCAAAACGCTGGCCGTACTTCTTCCGAAACACTTCCATACGCTGAGCGACCGTGTTAACCACCTGGTCGCCCAATATCGGCACCAGGCTTTGCTCATCCTTCTTGATGCGAAGCTGCGTGCCTGCCCCAGGTAGCAAGCTAGCCATTCCAACTGGCGTAATGCTGGGTAGCTGCGCCATGGCAGCTTGCACCTCAACCTGCCCGTCCTCAGTAAGCTGCCGCTCCAGTGCCACACCCAATTCATAACGAAGCGCATCGATCATGAAGTACGCCACCTTATGACCGTTCTTTTGCAGCTTGGGCGCGACGATTCGGTCAAACACATCAGCATTGGATAGCTGGCCAGCCAGTGGCCAGCCACTCTGCTCAACATGGCGAGTAAAGATCAACTGCACCTTCTCGACCAACTTGCCATACTGCTTGCGGACTTGCTGCTTAACCGGCGCCATGACTCCTTGCGCGTCTTGCCAGTCGTAATCGCTAACGGCCTGTTCGAACTCGCGATGCAAGCGATCAGATTCACGCAGGCTGCTCACGTAAAAGGCCAGCAGCGCATCTAGGTTGCGTACGTTGTCTGAGAGTTGTCGCTCCATATCGTCGCAGGTTTGCAGCAGCTCTGTGGCCGATCGAATCAAATCCCACTGGGCGCGGCTTTCGCCTTTTCCTGTCCACACCGATTGCTGATGGCGATCCAAAATATGACGAACTCGATCAATGTCATCC
This sequence comes from Acinetobacter sp., assembly GCF_041911495.1. Taxonomy (GTDB): domain Bacteria; phylum Pseudomonadota; class Gammaproteobacteria; order Pseudomonadales; family Moraxellaceae; genus Acinetobacter. The sequence continues at coordinate 42,118 of NZ_JAYROT010000041.1, forward strand.
CGCAATATGCCCTCGATAGCACGACTCAAGAACGTACGCTCTTCAAACGGGAAGGTGTCGCGGTCGCCTAAATCCTGCCAGCCACCAAACAGACTAATAAGATTCAGCTCCTTCTCTATCTCATCAGCTCGGTCGATATAGGTACTCTGGGTGCGGCGGTCATTGCGCAGGCGATCACACAAGTCCTCGATCAGCGGCTTGGTCGGTGGCTCGGATCGCGGTACATCAGCCAAGCTCGCAGGTAATGAACCTGGCAGATCAAACACAAACTCGCTGAACAAGACAAATCGCCATAGCTCATTGGCAACTGAATCCCATGTCTTACCCCTGGTCTTTAATGACAGGCTCATGCTGTTGCGGAGCAAATCACGCGCTTCTGTCACCCAGCTATCGCTGCCTTTCAAAGCTGCCTGCTGCGCATCGCTTGGCACAAGCAGAGCGAACAGAATATCCCTGGCAGATTCGACTGCCAGTAGCGCACGCAAGTTAGGCCAGCCCAAGCCGCCACCAATCGCATCCACCACCGCAAAACTTGGCGACGCATCTTGCTCGAAGATGGCTCTTATGGCTGTGGCATGATCTGGCTTTGCCTTCAGGCACAGGCTCTCAAAGCTATCGCCATCCCCTTCGGGAAAAATCGCTCCCGCTGCTGCAATCGGCGCGAACGGATCAGCCTGCCGCTCTTCATCGCTCTCGGGCGCTTGGGCGGGCACATAAACCAATATTCCGGTGAGCTGCCGATCGATCACATCACGCAAGCCCTGCATCGCAGCAACCCGACTCTCGATACTGCTCTTTGACGCATCAACAACCAGCAGCTTTTCGTCGGCCAAACCGTTGCAGACATCTTGGTAATGGCCAGCCGGGTCATACACCACGAGACTCCCTGTCTTTTGCAAACGGGGACGAAGGATCTTGTCCTGGATGAAAGCTGCAATGCTCATACCGCTACCTCAGCAAACTCTTGCTTCTTGGCGAGATGTTTAGCCCACAAAGTCTCTAGCGCAGGGCTATTTCCTTCGGTAAGGGATTCCATGGCAACAACGACCAAATTTGCCCGATCACGCAGGAACTCATTAAAGTCGGCCTCTAGTTTCTGCTTGAACTCTACGCCATCTATGCCCGAGTAGTGAGCTTTTGAAAGTAAGTCGTATGAAATCAAGTGAGATTTCAAACGCTCGCGCACGTCACTTTCATCGGCCCATTGCACACGCTCTTCGAGATATTCCAGCGGGTCCTTACGGCCAATTATGCGGTTAGTCTTCCAAGTGATGAGTGCGCAATTCAAGGCCCGGTAACTGGGTATGTCCGCCTCGGAGAGAAGCGCATCTGGGAATACATGGTGGTACTCGCGTTTCTGAATGCTGTCGTAGGTGGCAGTCTTGTGGTCGGCGAAATCGATCGCACCAAGGTATGTGGTTACAGCCAAAATTGCGCGAGCTTCGATGCCCGCCGCCTTTGGCCAGCGGGCAGCCATTAATGAATCCACATCAGCTAAAGGGAATTCTAAACGATTGAGTACAGGCACTGCAGAGAGATCTGTTTCAGAAAATCCAGGTTTTTTTAATAATTCCTTGATGGCTTTAAAATCAGCAAATGCACGAGATGCAGCAGAATTTTCATAGCGATCAGTGAAAAAAGCTGACCACAGGTAGCGACGCAACAACTTCTCGGCCTTCGCGAGAAAGTCGCCATTATCCGGAATCAACTCATACGACGCTGCTATCACCGCCAGCACAGCATTTGTAGGAAGCCTGGCATGATCAAAAACGCGCTGAGATTCGAGAAAAGCAGCCATGCGCTGAAGCCCCCTTTCCAACTCAGGCCATTTCTCCAGTAATAACCTCTTGTCCATTTCAATCATGCCACGATTGTTGGGTAGTTTTTCCTGCAAAAGCGCAGATGTGGAAAGAATCAGCTCGGAAACGCTGCCATAGCGGGAAATTTCAGGATGTCTCTCGCTAAGTGCTGCTTCCATATCATGCAAAGATTGACCCGCAACGCTTTCCACTTCAGCCACTATGATGTCATACAGAGACAAAGGCTTGCTGTTGGTATTCATGTTGATGAACACCTGTAGAGCTACATCTTTGCTGGTATCTGCTGGCAGAGACAAATATGGCAAATTGAAATGAGTGACGCGTTCTCTGAGCACCACAATTTCAGACTTTAACTTATCTTTTAATTCAGTATATTTTTTGTATTTTGCAAACGCATTTGGTTCGTTTTCAGATGGCTCATAACGTTTAGTAGCCTGAACTATCCAGCTATCTACTGTCGCCATCTTGTCACCAGGACAAAGCAAGTCTATGGGAAAAAGGCCACGCTCAAGGCATTTAACTGGGTCATCCGCCCACAATGGCATAAGTGAGTTTCTTTTATTGATCCAACGACCTTGCCAATAGACCTCTATCTCTTCACTAAACTTCTCATCGCGGGTATCAAACTCAGGCAGATATACATAGTAAGTTTCATAGTCATAGTTGTTATGCAGCGATCGCCAAAATGCAGTCAATCGTTGCTGTCCATCTAACAAATGCTGTGTAACCGTACTGGATGCTGCAGGGTTGGATGTTGCCAGGTAACGAGATTCGAACTTTTCTGCACCCGCAACTTCCAGTACGAGCGTAACACCCACCGGTAGGTTATTAATAATTGTGTTCAGGTAGCTAGCAATTCGGTTTCTATCCCATGCCTCAAAGCGTTGAAATCGTGGCAACTTAACCATGCCTTGTTGGATGTTTTGAAACCAGACTCCCAGTGTGCGATCCTGGGCCTTACTCGATTGCTGCATGATGCTCATTCTTCACTCCCTTTATTCTTTTTCCCACGCGTTTTCTTCGGTGCCACCTCTGGCTCCACGTACAGATCTTCTAGCCCATGCGCGATGGCGAGGGATTTGTCGGTTTTGCATTTCTCGCTCACGCGTTCTGGCCAGTAGGCCATGGCCAGGTGCGCCCAGTCGTAGTCGCCTTTTTCCAGCTTGGTCCAGGTGTCTTTCAATACCTTCTGCCAGGGCTTGTGACGGAATAGGGGCCAGAGCGGTGCGGCGGTGATTTGCACGCCGTCGTCGTGATTGGGCTGGTAGGTCGGCGCGATCTTGAGCAAGGTATCGCGCAGGTCGGTGAGCTCTTGCTCGAAGGCTTGCAGCGTTTCGTACTGTTTTTCCTCATCGCGAGAACGGCTGCTGCCCTTGATGCGCAACTCTGCGCACTCACGGCTGACTTGCGTCAGTTTCCCGTTGGGGCCATCGAGGAAATCATTCACTGCGGTGAACAGTGTTTGATTATTAAGCGAAGGGTAATAGACCCAGAGTGTGTAGCTTCCCGATGCCGTGGAAAGCGGCCAGTAAATGGGCGCTTTGCGGCGACTCTTGGAATAGCGTTGGAAATGGAAGGCAAAGAAGTCCCGCTGCAGCCAACGACGGACGTCATCCGGAACGGACACATCAACCCGGCCCAGCACTTCTTCAACTAAGCGAGCGAGATCGTGGGGATGTCCCTGGTCGTCTACCAGGATTCCACCGTGAGCATGGAACGGCTCAGCGCCATCCGGCAACATACCTGGGCTTTTGGCGGGTAGCGGGTCGAAGGGGCCCGGCTCAGGAGGTACCGCGCGCTCTCCAGTTGCTAGCCGCCAGTCGAAGCGAGAAAATCCGACACCTACTGCCCAGGACAGCAAAGCAAAAAGATCATTGGCTGGTACTTCAGCATCGTCATCATCAATATCTACGTCTTGAAGGTCGCTAGCCAAATTGTTTGTCAGAGCCTGTTGTGTAAGCGCATTGCGATCTGGCTCGGAAAATCCATATACATCGAAGACTATGCTGTCGATTCTTGACTGAATACTTTCAAATTCAAGCTCAATGGCGCCAGGGTCCAAAACACCAATCCGGCTCCGTAGCGCCATCGGCAACAAGAACGCGTGAGAGTTTTCTTCTGTAGTATCCAAGCTACGCTTTAGAGACCACGCACGCAGAGCAAGATCTGACAGTTCCTGATTTGAATCACCAAATTCAGCAAATGGAACTGTGCTAATTATTCCAACTTGATAAGAGCGTGATACTGCGCTCCCGGCATTAACCAGCATTTCCAAAAAAATGTTGAATGCGGTTGAGTTCATGAGCGCAAGAGATAACAGCTCAGACCCGTCGTCAAAAAATCCAGCTGAACCTTTTACAGAAAAAACACCTCCAGCCGGCCAAGGACGGACAGAAAGGCGACTGCTTGTCCGGTCGCTCCATGTAAGCCCTGGTTTGAAGAAAAATCGCGATGGAGTTTCACCCATCATCCAGATGTTGGACCTTATTGCGCCGGAGCTATTGAGATTATTTCTAACTTCAGCACCATCTTCTTCCCAGTTAACCAGCAAATGTATATCCGCGTAAAAAGGGGAAAAAGAACCACCTTTGGCAAAAGGAAACCATTTGACAAAATATGACTCGTCTTCAATCGAGCTTTCCCACCATGATCTGACAAACCTAAAATCATCAGCAGTTGCTAGACCCTGGCGGATTACACGCTGATCGGATCCAAATGACTGAAGTTTTTGAAAGATGTTACGAAGAGGCTGAGTGACCCAATAAGAAAAAGGCTTTCCTGGCACAGGGTCAAACGCATCCTCTTCCAACGAAAACGTCCTCGAATCGGCTTCCCCTGTTCGAAAGCGCGAAATTACTTCTGATAAAGCATTAGCCTTGTCATCCTCACTAAGCAATCTCAAGAAGTAGCTCATCATTGTTTCTCCAAGACGTATGCCGCCGCTTCCACCATTGCGTCATCCATTACACCGTGTCCCAAGTCAGCCATGACCTCAGGTTGAGCAATGCCAAGCACAATCTCTTCACGCCACTTCTGAAAACTGGACAGAAAAAAACAAGTGCGAGAGGTGATTGCGCCAATGCGACCACCTGTACGTAGCAATTGCAGCCCCCTTTCAACCATGATGGCCAATAGATCGCTCTTGCTGCGCGGATAGGTTTTGGCAAGCTGATCTTTTGTACCTGATGCCAGCGCCCCAAATGGCGGATTCATCACTACAACGTCGAATACCTCTCGGCACAGATCGATTAGACGCAGTCCTTGCAGAGCGTCCTGTGCAAACAGGCGCCCTTGGTAGGTGGATTTTGCAGCCGTAGCAAAATCGTTGAGCGCCGTACGTAAATCCGATTCAATATGAGCCCAGGTCTTAGCTCTTTGTCGATCGTTGAATAAGTCGGTATTCTTCCCGTAGATTTTTTCAACCAGGTTTGGCAACTCCCGTTCAACCTGAAGCAGCACGCCCATTTCGGGCAGCCCTTTGAGCAATTCCAGGGTCTTCTCGAACAATTCGGCATCGCGCTGATCCAGGTTGGCCGCAAACTGCTGGCGCAGTTCTCGTTCGCCTGGCGGAGCGACTGCCGCCACTACGTGGCCCTGCCCAATACGTGGACGATCTTTAGCTTTTACGCTGGCATCGTGCCAAGCACGCTGTGCCCGCAGCCACAACGCTAAGGTGGCGATCTGCGCGGCGCGCGGGTCGATGTCTACACCGTAGATGTTGTGTTCGATGATCAGGCGTGGCACGTCGCGCGCAAAAGCCGCTTCATCGTCATAGGTCTGGCTCAGCGGTTTGAGCTCAGCCTGGGGCAGCGTGGAAATATCCAAGGTACCGGGGCCATGCTGTTGCTCCCAGGCCCAGGCTTCCCTATAGATCTCCGCAAACAGATCGAATGCATACAGGCCGAAGTGCATTGAACCGCAGGCCGGGTCCAGCAGCTTCAGGGTGCGCGGATCGCGAAGTTTGATGGCTGCCTGCGGCTGCTCGTCGGGCTTGACCAGCAGGTATTGGCAACGGTCGCGCAGATCCGTTTGCCCGCCCGTGGCGTTAAACCAAAGACGCCCCAGCGTGTTATCGACTAAAAACTCCACCACGTAGCGCGGCGTAAAGAACTGGTTGCGCACCGCGAGCTCGCGGCTATTGCGTGGCGCCTGGCTGGCATCACGCATGGCCTTTCGCTCTTCTTTGGAATTGAAATATTGGTAGATCCAACCGATGGTTTCGTCTGCGGCCCAGAGCGGTTCAATCTCAAAGTGGTTGAGCTCCTCCAGCAGCGCGCGCAGGGCTGTCTCGCGCGGGAACAGCAAGCCATTGGCCGCATAGCGATCAAACAGAGCAGGCAGTTCTTGTGCCAGTTCATCAAACACGCTGAACAGATACACCTGGTAAGCCTGACCGGTTTCACCCAAGGCGGTGCCGGCGATCTTGCTGTAGAGCTGGTAGCCACGCGATTGGTAGCCTTTGCTGACCGACTCGAAGAGTTGCCCGCGCGCTTCCATCATCAGCAGTGCTGCCAAACGGTTGAGCACGGTAAAAGCTTGCTCGCGCACCATACGGTCGAGCACCGCGATGCGGTGATCGGTGTCGTCGGCATCTGCGCCCAGGTAGTGGGCCAGAGTTTGGCGTAGGACTTCAGCCGTGTGCCGCTGCCGGTCGTCCAGATGGGTGAGTCGGGCCATGGGCGTGACTTCACCGGTCTTGGGGTCCAGGCCGTAGGTTTGTTGAAGCTGGATGCTGAATTCGTCAGACAGCAGGCCGCGACAACTGTTGACCAGCTTTTGCAGGCGGCCGCGAGTGGATTGATCGAAGGCCATTTATTCGTCCTGCAATTCGAGTTTGAGGGCAAAGGCGTGGGCGTATTTCAGCTCGCCGCGCAGTTGTTGCAGTTGCGTGATCAGCGCATCCAGGTCATCCATTGTGGTGATCTTGGTGCGTGCTTTGATGCTGCGCGCGACGGGCTGCTTGATCTCTGGTGTCTCACCGGGCGGCACTTCTGCCTGAGCACGTTCCAGCTCTTCCTTGATGCGCTGCTGTCCCAAGCGCTCAATGCGGTGCTTGAGCGATTGCACCTGCGACTGCAGTTCGTAGTCCTTGTTGAGCATGGTGGTGAGGCCCGCCAGATCGGGTGCTGTATCCACAATCAGGCGCTCAAGGTTGCCCAATAGCTCGGTTTGCTCTTGCTGGGTAAGTTTGATCCACTCCGGTACGCGCTTGAGGTCAACCTCGGCCTCTTTGATGCGCGTTTTGAGCAGGTCTTGCATCGCAATCACGGTATCGCGAATGCGGGCGCGAATGGTGGTGAGGCTGGTGCTGAAATCCGCCGCAAAGCGATAGAAGTCGGCCTGCTGCAGGCGCTCCTCGATGAGGCCGAGCGCCTCAGCCAACTCTTCTTTCAGCGTGGCCAGCAAGGCCACGTTCGGCAGGTTGGCAATGGCCGTGCAGTGCTGACGCAGATCGCGCAGCGTTTGCTCCAGGCCTTGCTCCAACTTAAGTTTGACTTCGGCGGCCCATTTGAGGCTTTCGAATAGCTCGGATTGCTCGTTGCCCAAGCGGCGCGGCGCATCCGACGCATCGGTGAGCAGCACGTCGTTAATCTCGCGCGTGAGGTTTTGCAGTCGATCTACACCTGGTAGTTTGAGGCCGCGCAATTTCTCTGTGAGCGGGCCGTATTGGTGCTGCAGTTGCGGAAAGAGCTTGGTGGTGACCTTGCTGATGTCGTCTTCCAGCGGCACGACGGTGTCGCCAGTGAGTTCGGTCAACCGAGTTGCAGCGCGTGCCAGTACGTCGTTGGACGGACGATCGCCACCACGCAACGAAATACCGATGCTCTTGAAGGTGTTGTTGGTCTTGATGGCGTCGATGGCTTGCTGGCCGTTGACGGTGACTTCGCGTCCCGCCACCTTGAGCTTGATCTCACCCGCCAGCAGCATGGCTGCCACCAGATAGCGCAGGGTGTCTGCCGACCAACCAAAGGGCGCATCGGCAAAGACGTCGGTCAGACGCTTGCCATCCACGGTGCCATTGCGGTCAATGTAGTCACGGATGCTCACCATAGCCAGGTGGTCGGTACGAATGCTGTGCCGCCCGCTTTGGGTTTGCACAAGGTTCAGCGGATCGAGCGCGCTGGTGATGCCCGACAAATTGCCGACCCGAAGGAATTTCTCAGCAAGTTCGGTTCCGGCGCGCACTGGGGCTTCTGCGTAGCGATCGAACACTTGTTCGGCGACTTCGCTCAGGTGCTTGCGTGCGGCATCCAGTAATTCTGTGGCCAGCGTATCGACCGCAACAACTTGACCTCGGAAGATGAACGAGCCTTGCAACAGGCTGCGTTGAATCTGCGCCCGCAGTTTGGTGCTGAGGTGCTCGGCGCGGTCGGCTTGGCCGTTGCAGTATTCACGGATTTCTTGGTCTGGATCGCTGCGGTAGCGGTTGGCGATCTCACGGCAGCGGTGGATGTCGGCCGTCAGTTCGTCCATTTCCGGCGTGGTGCGGCCCACCAGGTAGATGTTGAACTTGGACGAGTTGTGACGCGACTCGTCAGTGAGGCGAGTACGTGCGTTGTCGATTTCTTTGGGATCGACCAGCTCCACAATAGTTTGGATCTGGTTGCGCTCACCCGCCAACGATGCGGGCACGTTGCCTGCCGATTGCGCCTTGAGTCCGGTAGATACGGTGTAGGAGCCGTGCAATTGTGTTGCGGGCAATGGTGCGTAGACACTGGTCAATGCTTCGTTAACAATGCGACGCAGCTCGACGCCGCGCAGTGCGACCTGGCTACGTTCCTGCTCAATGTCGTTGAGCTTCTCGCTGAAGAAGCAAAGGTTGCCGTCTTGTTCTCCAAATGGAACGATGGGGTCGTTGATCAGGTCCTCGACCGCCTTGGCCACAGCGTCCGCTTGAGACGCCCCGGCGATGCTGGCGTGCATCAGGCTGGTGACGTTTTGGCGGGTGATGGGCAGGTTGCCCAGGATTTGCAGAACGGCGACCGTCTTGGCGATGTTTTGATGCAGCTCGGAATGCGAGAAGCGGATCTTAGTGGCTTTCTCCACTGAGGCGTGCAACGAGGCGAAGGCGCGCTTGATGTCTTTGTCCAGCGCATCGAACAGCGTGACCGTGGTGGCCAGCCAGCCAACATCTTGCTCTGCCACAGCAGGCTTGCCTTCAGAGCCGTCAATCAGAATGTCTTGCACCACCTTGATCGCCGAGCGCAGACCGATGCCTCCAGTGGATTTGGCCAGTGCGCCGAGCAAGTGAAGCAGGATGTCGAAGTGCGCAGGCAGGAACGGGTAGAGATCGACAAAGGTCTTGCGATCGAAATCGACGCCATAGACACGCGCATCGACCAGCTTGGTGTTCTGGCGCAGCTGCTGGCCATACTGATCAAACAACCCGCCCAATTCGGCTTCTGCGCCTGACGACTTGCCCAACAGACGCGTGTAGCAAATTTCCTTGATGTCGTTGGATTCAAGGGCGATTTGAATCGGAAAGCGGTCATTGAGCTTGAAGAGCTCCGGCGAGTTGAGAGCGGCCTTCGCGTCATCAGCGGTAAGTGTTTGCTGTGCTGTACCGACGATCCAGACCTTGCCATCGCCGATGTTTTTTAGGTTCTTCGCCAGTCCATCGAGGTTCAGGATCAGGTTGGGCCGTGGGCCGACGTACTGACCCACTTCATCGATGATGAAGATGATGTATTCCTTGCCCGATGCCTCGCGGGCAATCTCCAGCATTTCACGCACACGGTCATTTTCGAAAACGACGATCTCACTGGATTCGGTGGTGAATGAGGTGGGCGTCTTGAAAAGCGTGGGGTACAGCTTATGTGCGATCTCAGGGATGAGGCTGTCGACCACCAACTCGTCATTGCGGTAGTTGTTCCAGTCTTCACCGCCCGCCGCTTCTTTGAATGCGTCCAGGAATTCGTTGTAGCGGCCTTCCTTCTTAAGCCTGCGTTCCAGCGCAGCAACCTTTAGATTGCGCGAGTAGCCCGCCCATTGCAGGACCTTGTAGAACAGGACCGTCGACACCTCTTCCATGGTCGCACCGGCGACCTGTTCGCTGGCCAGGTCCAACATCAGCACTGCAGCTGGAAAGCGCTTGGCTACGTTCGACAGCAATGATTTGGTTTGCTGGCGCTTGAGACGATCTTGAAGGTGCTGGATGAATGGGACGCCATCAATGGTGATGCGATCGTCAAATGCCAAGCCCAGATATTTGGTGAACGAGCTCTTACCTGAGCCATAGAAGCCTGACACCCAGACGCCGACTTCATTTTCACCACCAATATCCATGGCGGCTTCCATCTTGAGCAGGAGATTCTCGAACTGCTGGTCGATGCTGTCGGTGACCACATATTCGGAGATTTCCGATTTCAGGCGCGCCTCTTGTGACACGCCATAGGTGATGACCTTTTCAATGCTGCGATTGATGTTCTTGCTGGGGTCGAAGAGTTTTTTGATCGTCATGTGTTGCCTCAATGATTAGCCGCCGACGTGGACAGAGCGGTAGTTGCCATCGTCAGGGTAGAACCCCAGGAATTTGAGTCGGGTCTTGCCGGTGCGTACGCCAGGGTAGAAGAACACCGTGGGCACATGAAATTTGCCTTGCAACTTGCCTTCGATGACACCGATGCGTGTGTAGGGATGCAGGGCCTCAAGGTCGGTGACCAGCAAAATAGCTTTGGGCTTGCCCTCTAGCTCGGCCAGCTTGGTTTCGATGCGTGCCTGCAGTGCGCCGTTGCTAATAGCATTAGCGAGCGAGGCATTGGTTTTATCCCATGCCAAGGGCGCTTTCTGATCGGCTGCGAGCCAGATCTTGCGAAGCGGTGCCTTCTCGATAATGTCTGCAACATGCTCTGCGATCGAAAAAGTTTCGACTTCCCAGCCTTCGTTTTGCAGCCGGTGAATCCAGGCTGGGGTTTCGCGCTTAACGTTGAGGATCTGATTTGGTGGGAAAACCAAGTAGAAAATGGGCTCGAAACTGGCATGGCCAAACTTGCGCCCCTGCTTGATTCGCTCCATCAACTCGTTGAAGTCAGCTTTGAGCGATGACATCGATTAACTCCTCCATGGTTTTATAAGTCCATCCGATATGAACGACATCGGAGGCGCCCTGAAATATGAGTAGACCTTGTAAGGACAAACGTTTCAGTTGGTCACGGACATCTGCTTGCTCTAATCCAAAAAGACCCCAGTCGGAACTTGAAACAATTTGATTGTCACCAAGACCACTGAGCTTTAAGTCGTAGGCCAAGTAGGCGGCGACCTTTGGCAAGATGCGATACGCAGCAATCGATCGCTGATTGCGGCCTGTGGTGGTAAGCAATCCATAGTCGGCGCAGCAGCCCATCAAATACGATGAGATGCGCTTGATCGTAGTCTCAGACCATGGTTTTTGCGTTTTTCCTTCGCGCACGCTGTTAACAATAAAGGTGCGTGCGTCTTCCAGTTGAAGGTCATTTCGCCCGGCTGAATAGCGCGCCCAGTAAACTTCTCGGACGAAGTCCGCCAACACAAGATTGGCGCGCGCCGTATAGATAAAGAGCAGCTGATTGAGCTCGGCGGTCGTGAAACGATCAACCAGGGACTTGAGGCGCGCGGCAACGTGCGGGTCGCGCATGTAGCGTGGGGCAAAGCACTCGGCAACAATATTGCGTAGGCGTCTTGCCGTAACTAAGGGGAATCGACCAGATGCTAAAGCAGCTTCATAAAGCTGTACAGTAGTCATACCTGGTTGATAAAATTGAAGTAACTGTCTGGTTTCTTCTATAAGGCCCAATCCTGCTTGCAATTGAGTCGTGTAGTAGCGCTGCTGGATCATGAAACTTCTCGCATATAAGGATATGTCTGAATATCAGCATTAAATGCAGCATGATACATACCTGCAGCACGCCTTAAGTCAGCTAAAATATCCTGATTCAGCTGACCTACTAATATAGGGCCTGATGATAAGGATTCTTGTTTTTCAGCCAACTCCGCTAAACGTACCAATGCCGCCTCAGGATTTACCAATCGAGTTTGTACGGTTTGCACAAATCTAATGTCGTTAAGCATTTCTGCCGATGCCTGTTCTAAACTGATAGGTAAACGAAAAAGATGGTAAATACGACCAACACCAATAGTACTATCATGAATTATTGCCGCTGCCGCAGTTACCCCTTGATATTGAGCACGAAACAGAGAACGGTTAAAAATTGGTGTTAAAAATGCAGTGGCCGTCAGACTAAAAAAATCACTACTCCACCAATTAGCTTGGCTTTTTTCTCCAAGATAACCAATTAAAATACGGAGTTCCGCAATTGTCGCTGCGATTGTCTTCATTCAGACTCCTAAACATTTCTTCGATAATATTGTCTAAAGTATTCTCTAAGAACTTGTAATTTTTCCTAATTATGCGCTCAGTATAATCGATAAGCAGCTTGAACTACTGACAGCGTATCCTCATGCATGATAAGGAGCTAAAAATAGCGGATTAATAAGCTCAGACTGATAAATAATTATTAAATACGCTTCTCTCTCCCCCTATAATTTCCCCCTAGCATTTTTACCAACTGTCTAAAAATTAAATTTTTTTAAGGATATCATCTTCTAAATTTAAAAAAAGCCCTTAACATTAAGTATCTATTTATTATTTGATCCTAGACAGTATTGTGGACAGCATTTCCCTCTAAATTCTTAAAGTATTTCTGCTCAAATGCTTCAGGGCTCAACCAACCATTTGCAGAATGCCTTCTGACTCGATTGTAGTAAACTTCAATATATTCAAACAAGACCGAATTTGCCTCTTTTCTTGTAGAAAATACACTGTCATGTACTACATGTCCTTTCGGTGTGTGGAAAAAGCTTTCTGTTACTGCATTATCCCAACAATTCGCTCGTCTTGACATTCTTTGAATTGCTTTATTGGTCAGTAATACAGCTCTAAAAGCACGACTACAATACTGAGAACCTGAGAAGCACTGCTTCGCAAGGGAATGCACCATCAAGCCTGTTGGATAGCCCTGACGTGCAAGTGCGTAGTTAAACGCATCACAGACCAATTGACGATCTATACGTGTGCTTATCTGCCAACCGACGATACGTCGACTAAATAGATCTAGCATGACGCATAGATATAGCCAGCCTTCTTTCGTTCGAATATACGTAATATCAGTCGTCCAGACCTTATCAGGTGCAGTCACTGTAAATTGTCGATCCAACAAATTCGGTGCTGTTGGCAAGCGATGATTTGAATCTGTCGTATGCTTGTATTTACGGGCGATTTTACTGCGTAAGTCTAGCTTTTGGAGCATTCGGCATACAATACGCTCACTCATGCTGTAACCTAGATCATGCATGTCATGAACGAGTGAAGGTGCACCTAAAGGTGCATGATGCTGCCAATATACAACTTTTAAATCACTATACTGCTTTGCTATACGCACTTGACGTTTTTCCATGCGTAGAAGCCTGAAGTACTAACACCAAATTGTTTGCATAGTACAGTAACTTTAAGTTGTTTCACGGCAAGGTCTTTAATTACCGTGTACTTCTCTTGCCTTGATCGGTGAGGAAGTACACATGCACTTTTTTAGCATGTCATTTGCCTCTTTGAGCTGTTTGACTTCTTTTTCTAGATCTAATATTCGCTGTTGCTCAGGGGTAAGCTGACGTTTGCTTGAACCATCTGGATTAGGCATGCGAATCCATTTATCTAAGGTCGAATACCCGACACCAAGTTTTACAGCAATTGATGCTAATGGTTCATGTGAATTTGCAAGTGCATAATCAATAGCTTGTTGTTTAAATTCTAGACTAAAGCGTTTAGCCATGTGTACATCTCCAAATTTAACGTTACGTTATCTTCAGATGGGTGAGGAGCACTGCTCCGCAAGGTCCATTATTTTGACTAGGATCATACGCTCACAATGCAACAACGATGCACACGCCCAAATTCCATCATAAGCTTGATCAGCATCAATCTCATAAAAGCTCTGTAACCTAACAGGAATACCTGTAAGCTGAGTTGCTTTTTTGACGAGTTCTTCTGAATAGTCTATTGCATCTACCTGATAGCCTTTATTTTTAAAAGCCAAGGTATCACGACCTGAACCACAGCCAACGTCAAGAATCCGAGCACCTTCAGGCAACTCAGTTAAAAATGGCTGATATAGGCTTTTCATATCAACTTCAAACGTTGAAGTTGTAAATTTTTCTGCATGCTTATTGTAGTAGTCTATTGTTTTCATTACGGACACTTAGGCTAAAAGACACTTTCAGTCTACATGAAAACAAAAAAATAAGGGAGCTAAGAGCGTCCCTTACTCTCGATTCGCCAACTTACTTTCAATCCATTGATGGATCTCATAAGCTGACCAGCCGATACGATTTTGAGTAATTTTAACTTTCTTTGGAAAAGTTGGATCATAGTAGGGCGAGTCCTGATCCATCATCTCGTAGATGGTGGAACGACACAGCCCTGTGATAGAGATGACTTGTTTAATATTGATCAATTGATGCATCTGAAAAGTCTGACCTTGAAACGCATTCATTGTGATTACTCCTAAGAAATGATGCGAGCAGGAATTGCTCAAATGATCAGGGAGTCCGATAAAAATTTACTGCGTCCGATACGATCCATTGCTACACCATAGCCTTCACCGACTGTGCCAATCCAGCCTTGATCGCTTTAACAGTGTCTGTCTTTGCACTTGCTGTCTTAGTAGTATTCGCTTTTGGCTGTTCCGCATGCCCTCCTTGCTGATCTTGATTGTTAGATTGGTTTTGAGTTTCCGCTTCAAGTGCTGTACTGCTCTCCACTTCATCTTCAATCTCCACATCAAAGCCCGCATTGGCATAGCCTTGTCTTGCCATATAGTCCACAGCCTCTTGAATGTAGCCTGCATCTTTACACTGTTGATCGAGTTGCTGAGCTTGTTGAATCGCATCATTTAAGCTCATGCCATCTTGCAACGTGATATCCACGTAATACACAGGAGTGCGATAGCTTTGTGTGGTAGATTTTCCTCGCAAGGTCAGTTGCAAAGGTAGACACGACAGTCGATCACTGGAAGCCGCATGATAATAAGCCAATCGAGCGGCTAAGGTGCGGATGCTGTTATAGCCTGTGGTACGAAATACA
>NZ_JAYROT010000042.1:0-6983 GCF_041911495.1 Acinetobacter sp.
AACTGAGAGCATGATCACCAATAAATTGACGTCTGCATATTTTACATTGGTAATTTTGCTTACCATCTACTTTTGTGCCATTTTTCTTTATACTGTCACTTAGGCAGGCTGGACACTTGATTTCTAGAGTTATTCGCATTACTCTATTTTATCAAAATCCAACCTGCTTTTTTTCAGCATACTTTTTGAAACACCACCAAAGAAGGAACGACAATGAAAATTAAATTTTTAACGGTCTCATTGATGTTTATTTTGCCATTTTCTGTTTTTGCAGCAAATGGACAAGTCGAAAAAGCGGTCATTGAATCAAATAATGCGTATAAAACCAAATATAATTTAGATGATATGACTGAGTTTAATTATGCGCAAAAAGGCTTTATTGCCAAGCCAACAGGTCAAATTAAAAGTGAAAAAGGCAATGTGATCTGGGATTTTGATGCGTTTAATTTTTTAAATGATCCAGCACCAAATACTGTTAATCCTGCACTATGGCGACAAGCAAAGCTCAACAATAATGTTGGTCTATTTAAAGTGACAGATCGAGTTTGGCAAATTCGTGGTTTTGATGTGGCAAATATGACCATTATTCAGGGTGATACTGGTTGGATTATTGTGGATACATTAACCTCTAAAGAAACGGCTGAAGCAGCACTTAAATTTGCTAGGCAGCATTTAGGTGAGCAAAAAATTTCAGCCATTATCTTTACCCATAGCCATATCGATCATTTTGGTGGTGCATTAGGCGTTCTTTCTAGCGAAGAAATTAACGCTAGAAAAATCCCAATTATTGCGCCACAAGGCTTTATGGAAGAAGCGACCAGTGAAAATGTGATGGCAGGTTCAGCCATGATACGTCGTGCGAATTATATGTATGGAACTTTTCTACCTAAAAATGCGGAAGGATTGGTGGATACAGGTTTAGGTAAGGCTGTTGCTGTGGGAAAAATGGGCATCCTTGAGCCTACACAACTGATCACTCAACCAGAACAGAAAATGACGGTTGATGGCTTGGATTTTGTGTTTTATAACGTGCCGGGTTCAGAAGCACCAGCAGAATTAACGTTCTCTATTCCATCACTGAAACTTTATAATGGCGCGGAAATTCTTTCGCATACCATGCATAATCTTTATACTCTCCGCGGTGCTAAAGTCCGTGATGCCTTAAAATGGGTGGGCTATTTAGACCAAGCAATGCAACATGCCAAAGCATCCGATGTATTGATTGCACAGCATCATTGGCCTGTCTGGGGCAATGACAATATTCAAGATTTTATTAAAACCCAGCGAGATGTTTATAAGTTCACGCATGATCAGACGGTGAGATATATGAACTCTGGTTTTAATGGCGCTGAAATTGCCGAAAAAATTAAGCTTCCAGCGGCACTTGATCAAAAACTATATGCGCATGGCTATTATGGAACCCTTAAGCATAATGTAAAAGCGGTATACCAATACTATATGGGATGGTTTGATGCTCATCCTTCCAATTTAGATCCATTACCCCCTAAAGCTGTTGCAAAAAAATATATTGAGTTAGCAGGTGGGGAGAACAATGCATTGAAAAATGCGCGGGATGCCTACGCTCAAGCTGACTATAGATGGGCTGCCGAGATTTTAAAACATATTGTGTTGAATAACCCTCAAAACCAACAAGCAAAAGACTTATTGGCAAATACGTATCGTCAATTGGGCTATGCTGCTGAGGCTTCAACTTGGCGTAATTTCTTTTTGGTGGGCGCTCAAGAGCTACAAAATAATGTACCTATGGAAAATACATCTGATCCGAGTGATTTATTGATTCACACGCCAACTGAAAGATTTCTGGAAGCCATGGCAACAAATTTAGATGTGGAAAATTTAAAAAATGAAAATCAGTGTATCAATCTGGTTTTGTCGGATACCCAAGAGAATTTTTCATTATGGGTTGAAAACTCAGTCATGCAGTTTAAACGTCATGATGACAGTAATGGTTTGGCATCGGATTGCCCAACATTAACCGTAACCAAGCCCTTATATCTAAAAATGATTACAGGTCAAATAGAAGGGGTAAAAGTCCTGCTTTCTAAAGACAGTAAAGTCAAAGGTAATCCACTGAAAATTGGAAAATTCTTTGCCATGTTTAAACGTCCAGATTCGATTTTCCCAATTGTGACTCGACCAAATGGTTAGGGGGAAATAACGAAGCTTAAATGTTTAGGCTTAATTCAATAGAGTCGAATAAAAAGGGAGAACTTATAGATTAGTTCTCTCATTTTTTATATCAGTATTTCAATAAAAGCTCTTGTTTCATCAAGCAAAAATGATGATGTGCAACGAATCATGTTGGTATTAAAAATTCCTTCTCGTTTTGAGATAAAGCTAGTATGGGTGGACGATTTTAGTATGAGGGGGATTTTATATTGCGCTATGCTTATAGCTACATTGATGTAATTAGTGACTCGTATTGGCTTGAATTGTGAATTAGCTAGGGCTCCTCTATAATTAAATTCTTGCGTGTAGAAAATAGAGAAGTATGTCATCACAATCTCAAGTCGCTTCTACTCAGGTGACAAAACGCCAAACCAAGCCAGCCATGTGACTACTCCATAGTATTTCTCTAATTTGGCACTATGAAAACAGTCTGCGATGACATCAATATGACAGAAATATTGCAGTTTTAAGACAGGTTGGTGTGTAGGAGTTGGTTGCGTTATTTTTCTTTCGGTTCAGGTGGTGTCATACCAAACTGCAAATAGGCTTGATTGGTGGCAATACGTCCACGTGCGGTACGCATCACATATCCTTGCTGAATCAAATACGGCTCAATCACATCTTCCAATGTACCACTATCTTCCGCCATGGCTGCTGCTAAGGCTTCCACACCCGCAGGGCCACCATCGAAACGCTCTAACAGCATAGATAAATAGCGACGGTCTAAAGTGTCCAAACCATCTTTATCGACATTGAGCATGTCGAGTGCTTTATGTGCCATCTCTTGGGTGACTTCACCTGTGCCTTTCACCTCGGCATAGTCACGCACACGACGTAACAAACGATTGGCAATACGGGGCGTGCCACGAGAGCGACGTGCGACTTCATGCGCACCGTCTTGGGTAATCGGTAAATTCATTAACCGAGCAGAACGGAGCACGATACTGGTCAAATCTTCCACCGAATAAAATTCAAGGCGTTGCACAATCCCAAAACGATCACGCAAAGGCGAAGTCAGCAAACCTGCACGCGTGGTTGCAGCGACCAAAGTAAATGGTGGTAAATCCAGTTTAATCGAACGTGCCGCAGGGCCTTCACCGATCATGATGTCGAGTTGATAGTCTTCCATCGCAGGATAGAGAATCTCCTCAATCACAGGTGAAAGTCGATGAATTTCGTCAATAAAGAGTACATCGCCTTCTTCAAGATTGGTCAACATCGCCGCCAAGTCGCCTGCACGTTCCAGTACAGGGCCTGAAGTGGATTTGAGATTGCCACCCATTTCCCGAGCGATAATATTCGCTAAAGTTGTTTTCCCAAGTCCCGGAGGACCAAAAATCAAAGTGTGATCCAATGCTTCGCCACGACCACGTGCTGCGCCAATGAAGATTTCCATTTGCTCACGTACCACAGGCTGACCGACATAATCGGCGAGCGAAGTTGGGCGAATGGCACGATCAAATTGATCTTCTGGTTTTTCTAGTCCACTGATTAAACGGTCTTGCATGAGGTACTCAGATTTTGGCTTTTAAGCATAGTAAAGGGTAAAGCGTTTTAGGGAAATTTATTTCATTAAGATGTTATTTCATCATAGATTTGAGCGCAGCACGAATCAGTCCTGCGCTTTCGTCATGTTCTGATTTTACCGCTGCAATGGCTTTTTGAGCTTCGGCAGGTTTGTAGCCGAGACTGACCAATGCAGACTCAGCTTCTGCTACAGGCGAGTCAGGGATAAACTGAATACGTTCTAAGCCACTTGAACTAGAACTCGTCGTACTATTTCCAAGCGCTTTTAGACGATCACGAAGTTCAATGATTAGACGCTCTGCGGTTTTTTTACCGATTCCCGGTACTTTGACCAAAGTATTTACATCTTCAAGCTCAATGCAATGAATCAGCATTTCAACGCTTAGACTAGATAAAATACCTAAAGCCATTTTTGCACCGATACCATTGACTTTGAGTAAGGTACGGAAAATGACTTTATCCTGTAATTCGCTAAAGCCATACAATTGCTGTGCATCTTCACGTACTACGAAATGCGTCCAAAGTGTGACGGTTTCGCCACGTTTGAGTTGGCAAAATGTGGAAAGGGGCGTATCGACTTCATAGCCGACACCGCCGACATTGAGGATAACGGTAGCACCTTCGAGGTGTTGGATTTCGCCAGTCAGTGAGCCGATCATAAATATTCAATTCTAAAAAATTAAAAAAGTGGTTACTTAAATGTTTTCCAATTCAAGCAATGTATTTAATAGTCAATACAGTGCCAAATTCACCGTGTGTTTACAATAGCCCCACTTTATTTCCCTGCAACTCTTGTGAAATCGCATAAGCCTGATGGTCAGAAAATTTACTAATCACATCCAACACTTGCATAACGTTTTGGAAATAATCTTCACCAATCTGAATCCCCAAACTATTGAGAATAATCATCAAACGCTGTTCTTTAAAGCTCACTCGACGCTCAGGATCAGTCAGTGGAATAAACGCATTGAGTAAATGTTGTACACTAGCATGCGCCAACAGCTCCAAATCGGCTTTATGACGATGATTAAAAATTTTGTTCCGTGCTAAATCTTTGGCTTTTTGAATGCCGTGCGCAATGTCAGCACTGCAATAATGCAACAAGCCATGTGGCAATTCTCCAGCAAGCAATTGTTCATGATGATTGGCAAATGCGCTAGTAACCTCATCGACCAAGCGCTTCATCGCTCGACCACGTAGCGCTGCGATTTTTTGTTGCCATGAGGTATTTTGTCCAAGTTCCTCAGGCAAACCATAATCGGCAACCAGTTCGGTAAAAATCGGCTCTACTTCTTCATAGCTGAGCATATTGAGGATAATGCCATCTTCCAAATCAATCAGCGCATAGCAAATATCATCAGCAGCTTCGAGTAGATAGGTCAGCGGATGACGGCAATAATGATATTCACCGAGTTGAATTAGTCCAAGCTGTTCAGCAACCAATTGCAACACATCTTTTTCCGTGCGATAGCAACCAAACTTTGGGCGATGATGATTCGGTGTGCGATCAGTATCATCAATGATTTTGCTGAGCCATGGATATTTCAGATAAGCACCAAGCGTGGCATAAGTCAGGCGCATACCTCCATCGTTAGGATGATAATCAAGGCGTGATAACACCCGTAAACCTTGCGCATTACCTTCAAATTGACGTAAATCCGCCCATTGTTCTGAGGTAAAAAGATAGGGTTTATTCAGATAGGTTTGATCAAACCAATCTCGAATCGCATATTCACCCGCATGCCCAAACGGTGGATTGCCAATATCGTGCGCCAAACACGCCGCTTGAATGATCGCACCGACATCGGCAGGGCTAACCCAAGATGGCAGATGTTTTTCGATCTTTTCCGCAGCCAGCATCCCGAGCGAACGACCGATACAAGATACTTCAAGGGAATGCGTCAGGCGAGTATGAATGCCGTCGTGCTGGGTCAGTGGATGGACTTGGGTTTTACGGTTCAGTTGTCTAAAACTTTGTGAAAATATAATGCGATCATAATCTTTGTGAAATGGGCTACGCGCTTGTTCTGATGTGCTTTTTTTACTACCAAGACGTGAGGCGGCGAGCAAGTTTACCCAATTCATCTGTGTTGTCATTCTCTGTAAACTCTCTCATTTAGTGATTTCTAATCATTGGCTTATCATGCCATGACTTTGTGAAAAATTCATTAGCATAGCGACTTGGTTTGTCGCCTCTCTTTCTTTCAGTGCAGTTTTATTTTTAAAAATAAATTCTAGGTTAACTAAATCTTGAACCTACTTTAATAATGTGAATAATTAATAGTCGGTTAAAACTAATATAGAATGAAGCATCTCAGCCGATTTATTTGCTATTTTTTTGATTAGTTCTGAGTGATGGAGTATGTGTTGAGTACATCGAGTTTTGCCCGTATATTGATGATTTTGGATCTTTTTTCTGTCCAGCGTCCTGTCATTGATGTGGATGATATCTGCAAAGAGCTTGATGTATCGAAGCCTATGGCGTACCGCTATCTGAAAGAATTGGTCGAATCGGGACTGCTTAAAAAGGCACATCACAGTGTTGGTTCGTATGTGCTTGGTTCAAAAGTTGCAGTGCTTGATTATATTGCCCGAGAAAGCGATCCGTGGGTACAGCTCTGCATTCCGCAGATGCGAGAAGTGGTTAATCGTACTGAAATGTTGTGTTTAATCACGGCATTAGAGGGCAAGAGTTGTGTTGATATTCATCATGAATCTTTTCGTAATGAAGAATTGGTCTATGGTCGAGGTTGTCCGCGCGCCTTGTCGGCTGGATCATCGGCAAAGATTATCTTGGCAAATCTGACTAAGAAACAGCAAATCGAATATTATCAATATCTTGCTGAGGATTTGGCAAAGAATGGTTTTGCTGAAGATGAGGTAGAATTTATCAGTAAACTCAGACAAATCAAGAAGCAAGGCTATTACATCTCGCAAGGCGAGTTGCATCCAGAATTTTCCAGTATCTCTGTGCCTGTGCGCTATTCGAGTAAAGAAGCACCATGGGCGTTCACTGTATTGGCATCGACTAATCGTTTTGAATTTGTCGATACGCAGAAAATTGTGGAAATGCTCAAGCGCAGTACTGATTTGATTGAACAACAAGCACTACAGATCGAAACTGATATTAGGGTCTGTTGACATTTCACAGATGCTTGCGACAACGGATGTTTTTTAGGCGATACTAGGAATGAATGAAGAAATTTAGTCATTCTAAATGATTCATTCATAACAACGTAGCGTCAAAAAACATCCTTGTCCCGAAG
>NZ_JAYROT010000043.1:0-56415 GCF_041911495.1 Acinetobacter sp.
CGCATTTTTTGGTTTTTTTCTGTGTGTGGAAAATAAAAAGCGACTCGCTCGCATACAATGTCCTAATTAAAAATCTACTAATTCAAAACGTCTTAATTTACACTTTTCGCAATGCGATCGCACAGTGTATTACAACCAAATTGTCTGATTCAAGACATATGCCTAGTTGTTACCAAGCGTATACCCGAAGAAGCTCGCTATGATATGATTTTTCTAAACACTCGGGAACTAAAATTTTTCAAATCTTCCAAATAAGTGAAAAATACTGGCACTACAATCAAGGTCAATAATGCAGAAGTAATTAAACCGCCAATCACAGCATGAGCCATCGGCGCACTTTGTTCGCCACCTTCACCGAGCCCGAGTGCCAAAGGTACCATACCCATCACCATCGCACAGGTAGTCATTAGAATAGGGCGTAGGCGAGTCTGACCTGCTTCTAAAATTGCCTCATGGCGTGACATGCCGTGATCCATGGCTTTTTTGATAAAGTCGATCAGCAAAATGGCGTTCTTCGTGACCAAGCCCATCAACATAATAATGCCGATGATCGAGAAAATATTTAAGGTACTATTAAATAAGAACAACGCCAAGAACACGCCAATCAAGGACAATGGCAATGCCATCATGATCGCAGCAGGGTGGATGAAGCTATTAAACTGCGAACCAAGCACGATATAAATAAACACGATGGACAATGTAATTGCAGTCATCGCATAGCCTGCCGACTCCGCCATATCCGCATTCGCACCTTGCGTAGAGAAACTATAACCCGCAGGAAGATCAAAGTTTTGCTGTAAATTCTCAATATCTCGACCAATATCCCCCGCAGGACGACCTGCGGTATTCGCTTCAACCAAGATTTCACGGGTTAGATCACGACGGTTAATCTTCGAAGCTCCTAAAGTTTCCTCCATTGTGGCGACTGCTGAAAATGGAATCAATGCGCTTGCGCTATTATTTGACAATGTTGAATTTTGGGTAGAATTGGCGAGTGTATTTTGAGTTGTGCCATTTTGTGCAGAGCTTGCATTCCCGCTAAAATAAAGCTGTTGTAAGTCACTTGGACGTGAACGATCTTGTTCAGATAGGCGAATATTCACATCATAATTTTCACCATCCTCATCCTCCCACGTGGTGACATTATCACCTGCGATGAGTGGACGAAGTGCCGTCGCAATTTGATTGACTGATAAGCCTAAATCACTGGCGATCTGACGATTAATCTCAATCGACAGTGTAGGCTTCGGCTCACCCAGTGAACTTTCCAAATCGACCAGACCTTCAATCTTAGAAATTTCCGTCATAAAACGATCGGAGATTTTTTGTAGTTCTTTCAGGTCAGGTCCTTTGATGGAGATCAGAATCGGCTTTTGACCGCCTGAAACGCTTTCATCAGCAGAAGACACAGAGGTGATTTTGATCCCTGCAACATGGCTGATGCGATCACGAAAATCATTGGTCAGTTCAATCAGTGATTTATCACGTTCTTGGCGTGGCGTGAGGCTGACTTTGATGCTGGCGTGATTTTTGCCTTGATCATTGACTGCATTGACCACGCCGTAAGTATTTCTCACTTCGGGAAATTCTCGTAGAATTTTTTCCACTTGTAAGAGCTTGGCATTGGTATATTGCAGTGAAGAATCGACAGGGGTTTCAAATTTGACCACCGCTTCGCCTTTGTCTGGAATCGGTACGAACTCTGTACCGATTAATCCTGCCAAAGCAAATGCACCAATTAACGAACCGACAGCGATCATCATGGTGACAAAACGGAAACGTAACGCCCATTTCAACACTTTGGCGTAAACATCATTTAAACGATCAAGCTGATTCGATGTCCATTGGAAAAAACGAGTAATAACGCTAGGTTTTTTATTTTCTAGTTGGTCTTTCTTTTCTGCCCAATGTGCTGAAAGCATTGGATCAAGGGTAAAGCTGACAAACATCGAGATCAATACCGCAGCACTGACAGTCACGCCAAACTGATAGAAGAAACGTCCGATAATGCCACCCATAAACGCCACAGGTAAAAATACCGCAACAATCGTCAGGGTTGTGGCAAGTACGGCGAGTCCAATCTCTTGCGTACCTTCAATCGCCGCAGTGATATGATCTTTACCCATATCGGCATGGCGGACGATATTTTCTCGCACCACGATTGCATCATCAATCAATAGACCAATACTTAGTGAGAGGGCGAGTAGGGTCATCATATTGATACTAAAGCCCATCGCCCAAACCACGGTCAAGGTACCAAATAGCGCAATCGGTAAGGTTAAACCTGTGATAATGGTTGAGCGGAATGAGCCAAGAAAAAGTAGGACGATTAATACAGCAAGTACAGCACCTTCGACAATCGTCCGTGCCACATCTTTGATTGAGTTACGAATACCTTTTGAGGTGTCAGTGACGACAGTCAGGCTCATGCCTTGAGGAAGTTGTGTTTTGATGTTATCAAGGCGTTTGTAGAGATTATCAATGGTGGAAATGACATTGGCATCCGAGTTGCGCAGAATATCAACCGAGAGCGCAGTTTCACCATTGAGATAGGCACTACTTTCTTGTTCCGCAGTTCGATCTTCCACTTTGGCAACTTGTCCTAAGCGGATTGGAACGCCACCCAAATTACTGACGATTAAATTATTAAAATCCGCAGGCTGACGGACTTTGGCTTGGATTTCAACAACCAGTTCTTTATTGCCTTGTTTTAGTGTACCTGCGGGAATTTGTACATTTTCACTTTGTAGGCTTTGCATGACTTGGTTAATGCCAATACCGTAGCTTTGTAAACGTAGTGGATCGACTTCGATACGAATTTGACGTTCAGTTTCACCTTGCAGATTGACGCGTCCGACACCTGATACTGTGCGCAGTTGTGGAATAAGCTGTTGATCAACATAGCTACTCAACTCACGCATATTCATCTGTTTAGATTCAAACACCACCGACATCACCGCACCTGCTGATGGGTCGTAGCGATTGATAATCGGATCATCGATCTCATCACGGAACTGGCTTGATACAGGTGCAATCTTGTCACGAACTTCTTGTGCTGCCACAGAGGAATCAACATCGAGGTTGAACTCTGCAACGACCGTCGAGATGCCTTCATTGGAGATGGAAATAACGCTTTTTAAACCCGAAATGGTATTGATCTGATCTTCTAGTTTTTCGGTAATTTCACTTTCGACAATCTCAGGCGATGCGCCTGCATACGTGGTGTGAACGACAACAAAAGGGAAGTCCACATCGGGGAACTCTTCGACGTGCATACGCTGCCAAGAGGCAAGACCCAGTACCAAAAAGCACAACATCATCATGATGGTGAAAACAGGATATTTGATACTGATTCGAGTAAACCACATGCTGTGAGATTCCTTTCCTAAATGATTTTGTCGCTTAAATTGCCTTGTCGTTAAAATCGTTTTATCGCAAACCGCTTTTAACTTTGTTTTAGTTCGCTTGAGCTACTTCGCCTTGAGCTATGTTGTTTTGAATTTCGTCATTTTGAATAATGACAGCTTTATTTTGATCATCATGTTTAAAGTCAATCAAACTTACCAAATCATTATTTTGCAGACCACTGACGATAGCGAGTTGATCGGTACTTTGCTTTTGCATGACATCGACTTTAACTTTGAGCAATTTTTTATCACGAATTACCCAAACAAAAGGTGCGGTGTCGATATGTCGAATCGCATTTAGTGGAATGATTTGACCAGAAGCTTGTTGATTGCTACTGCGAATAATAGAACCTTCAACAAAAGCCCCAATGTGTAATGGTGCTTGCGTCGTTGGGCGTGCAAAGAATGTGATATTTCGGCTTGCTTGATCGGCGACTGGGGACACACGAGTCACTTTAGCAGGGTAGAGTGTGGTATCGCCTTGTAGGCGAAATTCAATATTTTGCCCGACAAAGAGTTTATAGGCTTCAGACACAGCTAGACTGGCTTTGAGCTCTAAGTTTGATGGATCAACGATTTCAAATAAGGTTTGTCCGACTGAAATGGTTTGCCCTTGTTCCACTTGACGGTTGGTGATCACACCATTGATCGGGCTACGAATCACCGTATCTTGCGCTGCTTTTTTTGCAATATTGACATTGGCTTGCTCAGCCTTGATTTGTTCAGCTTGCGCAAGATATTCGACTTGGCTTTGCTCATATTCCAACTTGGAAATAAAACCTTGTTGCCACAGTCTGCG
Source organism: Acinetobacter sp. (assembly GCF_041911495.1). Classification (GTDB taxonomy): domain Bacteria; phylum Pseudomonadota; class Gammaproteobacteria; order Pseudomonadales; family Moraxellaceae; genus Acinetobacter. Next base: position 4,207 of record NZ_JAYROT010000043.1, read on the forward strand.
TTTGCGCTCTACCAATGATCTATTGAGCTCAGCTTGGGCTTGGGTCGCTGCGAGATTGGCATTTGCTTGTGCCAAGCGAGCGTTATTGTCTTGATTATTTAGCCGAACTAGGACCTGTCCTTTGGATATGGATTGTCCAATTTCTGCGGTAACCTGCATTGCTGTAGCACTGACTTGAGATTGCACACTGGTTTGTGAAACGGCTTGAATCGTCCCTGTAAATGGTGATTTGTCCGCAAGTGATCCAGTTTGTATCTGTACAACGTCTTCTGCAATCAACTCAATCGCTTGCTGATTGTTTTGCTGACCATTTTGTGGATTGGCGTTCTGATTTGCAGTTTCGATTGCTTCTTTTTGGCAGGCTGTTAAACCGAGCAACGTGCAAAGAATGAGGGAAAAGCGAAGATATTTTTGTTTTTGAATGTCCATATTTACATGAGGCAAGCTGTGTAGTGCTTGCCAATATAAAAAGGATTACATCACTTGTAAACGGTAAATAACGTAATCGTAATACTCTTGTTGATCCGAGATGGTTTTTTTCAGGTTTTCGATTGCACCACGAGTGTTTTGAATGTGTTGATTATTATTATAAATATTGGTTTCCAAAACGCTGGGGATATCTTCTTTTTTCAACAAAAAATTCGCTTTTGCTGTGAGATATTTACTCCGATCTGACTGCAATTGTTTCATCAGAATATATTGTTGACGCAACTGTTTGTTTAAAACTTTCATCACATCATTTTTTTTGCGAGTAGCGTATTCCACATCACGAAAAGAGCGTTTGATTTGTAAGTCTTTGCGATGACGTTCAAATTGAATTGCACGTTGCTTTTCTTCACGTAAATCTTTTTCAACATTATAGGCAGGCACTTTTTTGATCAAATACATATTTTGATCAAGCACCTCATAACCTCTGCGGATATGCGTTGGCGTGACAGTGCGACTGACCGTGGCGACACCATTACTATAATATCGATAGTAGGCAGCTTTTGGCTGTGTGTTGTTGGCAAAGACAAAATGGCTCGAAAACGCAAAAATTATAGGCAAAACACTGCCAAAAATGCGTTTAAAATAAGTTTTGTGCTGTATTTTGTGAATATTCATCAGCAACTTCATTCTAAGTGTATAGACCCCTAACAATGCTTCGATTGTGAATTGAATAAGGATATTTAGTCAAGAAAAACATGCAAATAAAGCCAAAAATCCCAGAGAATTGATCTGGGAATTTGAGCAATAAATTAATTCAGAAAAGCGGAAAGCTTATTCATCACGAATCCAAGTTTGACTGCGACCAAAGACTTCAACACCGACATAACCACGCATTCTTAAGCGTTTACCATTGTTACTGACTTTGATTTTGCTTTTGTAAATCTTGCCAGATAAAGGATCAAGAATCGTACCGCCTTCATATTCAGTGGTGTTCTTTTGCTTCATTCCATCAAGTACAGTCAACCCAAGGATTGGCGCACCCTTATAAGGAGCTGGGCAGTCTTGGCAATGGGTCTTTGGCGTATAGCCTGGGCGAGGCAAGATTTTGATAATTTTACCTGTATATACACCTTTGCCATCTTTTTTGATCTCGATCAGTGCTTTACTAAAACCTGTCTTATCATCAATAGATCGCCATGTGCCTGCGATGTCATCTGCGGCAAAGATTGATGATGCGCTCAACATTAAACCTGTGAGGAGTGCAAGCTTCATTTTTTTCATCATAAACATCCTTTTTTAACTACGATATTCACTACCAAGCGGTGACCTTGTAACGACTTCCTGAATTCCTCAAGATCACCAAGCTGATATTTGCTGAATTAGTCCTGACGTATCCAAGTTTGGCTACGACCAACGACTTCAACACCTACATAACCTCGCATATTTAAGCGAGAACCACTGCTATTTAACTTCATTTTGGTTTTGTAAGATTTACCAGTCAGCGGATCTAAGATACGGCCACCAGTAAACTCACGTTCATTTTTACTAGATTGCTTCATACCCGAAAGTACAGTCATTCCAAGAATTGGTTGATTCTTTAAAGCACCTGAACACTTTTCACAAGTTGCCTTAGGGGTATAACCAGGGCGTGGAATGACCTCAACGTTTTACCTGAGTAAGTGCCGTCACCAGATTTGGTGATTTTGACAATACCTTTACTAAAACCAGTTTTATCATCAATCGTACGCCAAGTACCCTGGATATCTGTTGTTGCGAACACAGATGCGGATGCCATCAGTAATGAGCTAGATAATAAAAACAGCTTGATGCCTTTCATTCGGTAAATCCTATACAGTTGTAAACCTTATAATCTCATCTTAACGCTTTAAAATAGGTGAGTAAATATGCTGAAAATATCTAATAACTATCCTTTTGAGAACTTTTAATTGACAAAAAATATCACTTAGCACTTTTCTTGTTTTGAAGAATGTTTTAATTAATTGAATTATAAGTAAAAAATAATTTTATTTTTGTCAGTAATATTTCTAATTTTCTAAATGCACAGTTGTTCATATTTGCTTCATGTTTAAATTTTTATGTAATGAAGTCAATGTTAGATATACAAATCTGTGATTTATGCCTTTTTTATTTGTTGATAGTGTGATTTATTGCAATGTATGAAATAAAATCGGTAACCATATCGAAGTAAGTACAGCATTGATTGCCATGCCAAAAGCAGCATAACGCCCTGCAACTGTACCACGTTGCCATGCTTGCACCGTACCGATTGCATGTGCGGCAAGTCCCAAAGCCAAGCCTGAAGCACGCTCATCATTGATATGTCGTAAAATCCACGGTGAAAACGCTGCGCCGATCACCCCTGATAAGATCACAATAAGGCTGACCATAGCGAGAGGGGCATGAAGTAAGGTGGCAATATTTAATGCCACAGGTGTGGTTACGGCACGTGTGGCAAATGCCAAAATGGTAGGCTCAGCAAGGTGTAATAAATAAGCAAGTCCCATTGGTAGTGCAACAGCACTGATACTGGCAAAGGCGAGAATACCAATCATCGGTTTGAGTGGTAAATCGTCAAAACGCATTGCAGCAAGTGGTATCGCAAGTGCTACAGTGACATATCCGAGCAGATGATCAAAATACGGCTGTACGTTCGCCATGTAGTCTTCGTAATGCCAATTCACTAGCCACAACAAGATAATCACCCAAATCATTGCAGTTACGATCACAGGGATTTGCGGAAGATACCGAAACCCGATCTTGCCAAGAATAAAGGCAATCAAAGTTAAGACAAAACCTGCAAGTACCGTGAGCATGGAAGATCCTTAATGATTGTAAATTAAGTTAAAGCTGAGTTGAGCTAAAGCTAGGTTGATTTTAAGTTGGCTTCAATTATAGCCAGCGTTTGGAAATTTTGGCATAGACCCATAGAGGGATCAGCGTACTGACTACCATCACCAATAAAAATGCAGGAATCTCAGCGCCCATTGCCACCAGCATGATCACAGCACCCGCTGAGATCGGTAAAAATGCAAACGCACTTTCTTTCATAATCAGAGCATTAGCATCAATCATTCGGTGTGGAATCGGTTTAAAACGACGCCAAATGACAAGTAGGATCAGCAACAATGCCAAGCCAATCAGATTACCAAGCTCAGGATGTCCAATTAAAGTCATCAAGACAACCGCACCTTCACGTGCGATCACGATGAGTAGGACGGTAAAAAATAAGGCGATCCAGTCGATTTTACTTCTCATGGTATACCCAAATATCTCAATATGTTGCCTTGTCAGGTGAGTGTATGTGGTGAATTTAATCGTTTTTTAATATAGTCATAGTGACTTTACACGTTGAAATTCCGCAGACTTTGTCTATTAATGTTGTTCAAAAGCTTCAAGTGGACGTTTAAACTGTGTTGCTTGCTCACCTAAGATTTGATCAATATCATGATGGTTTTGACCGATGAGTTGAATTAGACGTTCGCCTGACATACGCACAGTAAGATGTAAAATACCTTCTTCGTCATAACGTTCTGATTCAATCACTTCTAAATGATGCAATTGGCTACGAAGTTTGCCATGCGTTGCATCAAGACGTAGTTCAAAGGTTTTCAGCTGACCAAGTAATGACTCTTGTACTGCTTGCATTAACAAATCCATGCCTTCACCCGTATGTGCCGAAACATAAACACGCTCAGGCTGATGCGGTTTGCGATAAATAATTTTCGCCTCATCTTTAGATTGGTCAATCTTATTATACACTCGCAAAATCGTGACATCTGCACCAATTTCACCGAGAACGGTTTCTACCGCATCGATTTGCTCCATCATGTCTGGACTACTGGCGTCAATCACATGAAGTAGCAAACTGGCTTCTAAAGTTTCTTCCAGTGTCGCTCGGAATGAATCAACCAATGAATGGGGGAGGTCTTTAACAAAACCGACTGTATCAGCAAGTACCAGCGTGCCTAACCCTTCCCACTGTACACGGCGCAACGTCGGGTCAAGTGTGGCAAACAGTTGATCGGCAGCGTACACATCACTTTCAGCCAAACGATTAAATAAGGTAGATTTGCCTGCATTGGTATAACCAACTAAAGATACCGTTGGAATTTCGGCTTTTTGTCTTGCGGCACGGCCTTGTAGACGAGTCTGGCGAACTTTTTCCAGTTTGTCTTTGAGTTGTGTCATGCGAATACGCAATAATCGGCGGTCAGTTTCGAGCTGTGATTCACCCGGGCCACGTAGACCGATACCGCCTTTTTGACGTTCCAAATGCGTCCAACCTCGAACCAGTCGAGTAGACAAATGTTCAAGCTGAGCCAATTCGACTTGCAGTTTCCCTTCATGCGTTCGAGCACGTAGGGCGAAAATATCCAAAATCAAACCTGTACGGTCGATGACTCGACATTTAAAGATTCTTTCTAAGTTACGCTCTTGTGCAGGGGAAAGTGGGTGATCAAAAATAGCCAGATCAATTTCTTCTTGTTGAATAAACTGGGCAATTTCTTCGGCTTTACCTGAACCAATAAATAGCTTTGGATCAGGTCGATTGCGTGAAGTGGTCATGTGCTCAATAATCTCTGCACCTGCCGACTCCGCAAGCAGGCGAAATTCCTCAGCATCTAAGTCCTCTAAAATCTGTACTCGGGTGCTGATTAAAATTGCACGTTCGCCACCTTGGTGTCGTTCAAAATATTCCACGCAGTCGTTATCTCTATATAAGGTCAAAGAAGTCTATTGTATGAAAAAAACAGTGGTTTGACTATTTGACTTACGGTGAAGTGGCTTGAATACTTGCATTTTAAAAAATGAAAATTTATCAGAGAAAAATTAAAAGATGGGACAGTGCAAAGTATTTGGCACATTTTACCACTTTGATGCTTGGCAAAAATAGATTATGGTTACAGTGAAAAATAGTTTTTAGGAACACGGCGTCAATGTCGCAACAACCGCTTGCTCAATCGGATCAAAAACCTGATCAGTCAAATCCACAGCAGAACAATCAAAATCAACACAATAATAGTGTGGGCAAAACGCAATTACCACAGCGCAATTTATTGCTACGCATTACGCTCTACATCATAAAATTTTTCCATTTGCTACTCGTGATTTTTAAAGGGTTTTATCTCATTTTTTCCAAAAAACTCTATAAAAATCCAAATGATCCAAGTAACACACGCTACGTACAGTATTTCTGCCGTGAGTTAAGTTCGGTATTTAATGTCAAAGTGCAAGTGCATGGCGAGATTGCACGTCATCCTGCGCTTTGGGTGAGTAATCATATCTCATGGCTAGATGTGGCAGTGCTTGGCTCAGGAGCGAGAGTTTTCTTTTTGGCAAAAGCAGAAGTGGCGTCATGGCCGATCATTGGTAAGCTTGCACGTTGGGGCGGGACGTTGTTTATCCGTCGTGGTTCGGGTGATTCTGTATTGATTAAAGATCAAATCACCGAATTTTTAAAGCAAGACTCACCTGTTTTGTTTTTCCCTGAAGCGACCACGACTGACGGTACACGAGTAAAAAAGGTTCATGGCAAACTTTTGGCATCGGCAATCGAAGCGCAAAAGCCAGTACAAATTTGTTTAATTGCCTATGTCAACCATCAAGGTCAGCTCGACAATATTATTCCATTTATTGGTGATCAAGGTTTTGTGCAAAATCTGACGCAGGTATTACAGATGCCAGTCGTTACAGCACATTTGGTTGCCTTACCTGCGATTGATAGTCGAGAGCATACCGTTCAAAGTTTGACTGCGTTGGTGCAAAAAGAGATGCAAGAAGGGCTAGAGAAATTGCATCAAGATGTCTTAGCTTAAATGCACGATATTTAAAATAGCGTGGCTAATTCTGTTATTGCGCTGAGGCTATTATCGCTATTACATTTGTCCTTCGATTGGCAAAAATGAAATGAGTTTGAGTCCCAATTTTTCCCACCAAGACATTTGCGGTTCTTTTTTATAAGTAATGCGTTGATCATTCTCTGTTTTCTTTTGCCATTCAAGTTTGCCTTGATCATTCAAGCTTACTTTGTAGGCATAATCCATAATGTTTTGATCAAGCCCTTGATGGATCGCCGTGGCGAGTTCAGGGCTTTCCAATATCACGCCAATTTCCGTATTTAAATGTGCAGAACGTGGATCGAAGTTGAATGAACCGATAAACACTTGTTGGTTATCGAGTGCCATAAATTTGGCATGTAAGCTACTGCGATCAATCGCATCTTTATTCACATTTTGATCGGCGAAAAGCTCTTTGCGCTCTGCTCGTGAGAGGGTGTAGGGCGTCGACGGTAAAAATTCATATAAAGAAATACCTTGCGCCAAAAGTGGCTCACGATACTTAGAATAGAAAGCATGAACAAAAGGCACATCATTGGCTTTATAAGAGTTGGTTAAAACACGAATTTTTACGCCTTGTTGGGAAAAAGTTTGAATCAACTGCTGTGCTTGTTGATCGGGAATGAAATAGGCAGACACCAAATCGACATGACTTTTTGGTGCTTTCAGATAGCTAGTCATTTGGAAGTTGAGATGTTCTTGCTTTGGCGCATCTTTTTTGATTTTATCGGCAGAGTCTTTGATGACTTCAGCTTTGACCCATTGCAGAGGTAGATTGGTATTAAACCAATCATCAAAGGACAGCGATGAGCTCAGAATACCGAGATAATCTTCTACCGTACTTTCAAACCAATTTTGTTCGAGCTGTTTGCGTAGACTTTCCATGCTGAGCCGATCGGCACGATTGCGATTCAGGTCTGCGATAGGGTAGGCGTAGTCATGATTCCAATATTCATCGAAAGAGCTCATGATGTCATCGGTGGCTTTTCCGACTAATAATACGTCCATGTCGGAAAATTGGTAACTTTCGCCAGCATTGTAGTATTGGTTGCTCATATTGCGCCCGCCGATGAGCGCCACTTCTTGATCAACAATAAAGGTTTTATTGTGCATGCGTCGTGTGATGCGATCGAAGTCGAGCACCATATCTAAAGGACGAAAATTGCGAAAACGAAACGGATTAAACACTCGCACTTGAATGTTTGGGTGTTGTGTTAATGTGCGTAGGGTTGCCTCTAAATTTTTACTATTATTGTCATCGACCAAAAGGCGAACTTTTACACCACGATCGGCAGCACGTAAGATCGCTTCGATGGCAAGTGCGCCAACTTTGTCATTGTCCCAGATATAATATTGTAGGTCTAAGGTTTGATCTGCACGTTCAATCAGTTGTAGTCGTGTTGCCAGTGCTTTGGTTGGCTCAAAAAGGACATGATAGCCCGTAAGGTTTGGATGACTTTGTTTAAGCGGTTCGAAAAGCTGTGAGAGCTGCGTATTATCTGTTTGGTATTGTGTCGAATAGGTTGGTAAAACAGGTTCACGCTGTGGCAAGGTGGAACATGCTTGCAAAACGCCGAGTGATAAGGTCAATAGGCTAATGCGAAAAGCGTTGGAGCGCATATCGGGACGAATCCTTATCTCAAAGTATGATCATCATTGATCAAGAAAAAATATAAAACGAAAACTTAGGTGCAGTATAGCGGAAAGGCGATTAAAACCGAATGATTTTTGATGAGCCGTCGGTGTATTGCGACGAAAGATATTGTTGTAAAAGTACAGTGGACTTGAAGATTGTCTTAGAAGCTGTCATATAATTAACATATAGATGTCACATGATTCTATTTTTGATTGACTTTAAAATGATTGGTTTATTGGTTAATTTTGAGCTGATTGATTTTGAATTGGTTGATTTTGAGTGAAAAATATCTTGCAGAATCATCTATATGACTATAACAACAATTTGTATTGTGAATATAGTCATGACAAGGGGCGAGTAGAACTTCTGTACGTTTAAATAATTAAAGCATGAATGACCTTATGAATATTACACATTTGATCTATTGGTGTATTGCAATAATGCTAGGTTGGGCAATCTGGCAAGCATGGACGAGTGCACGGCGTACTGAAACGACGCATCACTTTAAAGCGTTCCTATTATTATTTGTGTTTTATCTCTGCTATTTGATTTTTCCGTGGATTGTGTTGACCCTCTGGCAGTGGTATCAGTCGGATATTAATCATATTCAAGCGATTTCTAGTTTAATCATTGCTTCGATTTTGATCTACGCTCGGTTTATCGAACCGCACCATGTCGTGGTGAAGCATACTGACATCACAATTGATGCAAACTTTCCCTTAAAAAACTCACTGACAGTTGCGCTGATTGCAGACTTACATATTGGTCTGTATTCAGGAAAAGAGCGACAACTCGAAAATATCGTCAATAAAATCAACCAAGAACAGCCTGATGTTGTGGTGGTGTCAGGGGATTGGACCTATGAGCCCGAAGATAAGCTGACCGATGAACTCAGAGTTTTGCGTCAGATTGATTGTCCGATCTATTCGGTGAATGGTAATCATGATGAACAATATCCAGGACCGCCCATCCAAGAGTTATTGGCAAAAGCTTTATTTCACAACAATGTACTCGACATTGAAAATCAAATCGTAGAATTTGATGAAGTGCGAATGCTAGGTGTTGGCGATCTATGGGCAGGTAAGGCAGATATGCAACAACTGCGTAATCTCCCGCAGGACAAGCCGTGGATACTGCTTGCGCACAATCCTGATACGGTCGAAATGGTGCCTCAGCTACCGAGTAAACCGTTGATGTTGTCAGGGCATACGCATGGCGGGCAGATTGAGTTGCCATGGATTACCAGTTATGTCATGCGAAAAGTATCCATGCTCGGACACAAAAAAGGTTACTACCAACATGACACCGCCAATGTTTTTGTCACTGTTGGCACGGGGATGGTTGGAGCGCCGTTTCGATTTCGAGTGCCTCCGACGGTTGATATTTTGCATTTGCATTGAAAAGTTATTTATGGTCGAAATAGGATGATTTCGATTAGAAATGATGCTTTTCGATGAAAAAAATTGATGGAAAATCAAGCAATAGCCATGAAATAAGAATCAGTATATTTAATATATTTATGAATGGTATGTTTGGAATAAATCAGTGAATCTCTTGATCTCATGTTAGCATTGTTGTACTTCAAATGGTTCGATTGGAAATGTCTTAAAATTCAATCATGCTGATCATGGTTTTTGCGATAAATCGCTATTATTCGATGGTCGAATGGATAACATCTCACCATGCGTTAAAATTGATAGGAATTTATGTTTTAGATTCATCGTGAACGATCTTCGTGGTAGTAGTGATTTATTTAAGATAGGGTCTTATGAATAAGGGTAAAGCCGTTTTATCTTTATTCATAAGTCTTGCAGAAATACTCTAGAAGTAGGGTAATTGGTATCGTTCGTGGCAGTATGCTTTTTCGGAAGTAATGAAAAGCATACAAAGCGTAACGCTATTTCGTAGTCAGCTTGTCTGACAGTGTGTAAAACTCTTAATTGAATGAATCGATTAAGAGAATGTGAATACGTGTTTACCAAATACATATTCATCAAAGTGATCTAAGCGATTACCACAATTGATTATGCAATAGGAAATGGGTCCACTCATGCAAGATGTTGCTGACGCCATGCGTCTAGACACAGAACTGTCCGCTGATAGTGCAGCGTATATAGAAGAACTTTATGAAAATTATTTGACGTCGCCTGACCTCGTTGGTGAGGATTGGCGTCAATATTTCGATCGATTTCCTAAAGGTGATCAACCACATAGCAACGTCCGCGAGCAGTTTTTACTCCTTGCTCGTAACTCTGGACGTGCACAGCCTATGGCGCATAGCGAGGTCAGTACCGAGCATGAGCGTCGTCAGATTGCAGTATTGCAACTGATCGCAGGTTATCGTAACCGTGGTCATCAAAAAGCTCGACTTGATCCTCTGGGCATTGCACCTCGTGAAGATGTGCCTGATTTGGACTTGAGTACACATGGCTTATCTAAATCGGATTTTGATACTGTATTTAATACGGGTAATCTCGCAATCGGCAAGTCTGAAGTCACTTTGGGTGAGATGGTTGCTGATATGGAGTCGATTTATTGTTCGTCGATTGGTGCAGAATATATGCACATCGTTGATACCGCAGAGAAGCGTTGGATTCAACAACGTCTTGAAGGTGCACGCGGCAAATTCGATTTTAATGCCGATCAGAAAAAACATTTCTTAGAGCGTTTGACCGCAGCCGAAGGTTTGGAAAAATTCCTCGGTAACAAATATGTTGGTGCAAAACGCTTTGGTGTAGAGGGCGGTGAGTCTTTTATTCCAATGGTCAATGAGCTCATTCAACGTGCGGGTGCTGTCGGCTGTAAAGAAGTCGTGATCGGCATGCCTCACCGTGGTCGCTTGAACTTGCTCGTGAATATCATGGGTAAAAATCCTGCGGATTTGTTTAGCGAATTCGAAGGCAAGATGGCAAATACGTCGGGTTCAGGCGATGTGAAATACCATCAAGGCTTCTCATCGAATGTGATGACTCCAGGCGGTGAAGTGCATTTGGCATTGGCATTTAACCCATCACACTTAGAGATCGTTGGACCTGTGGTTGAGGGTTCGGTACGTGCTCGCCAAGTACGCCGTAAAGATATTGGTGGTGATGATGTCTTGCCATTGATCGTACATGGTGATGCAGCATTCGCAGGTCAGGGTGTGAACATGGAAACCTTCCAAATGTCACAGACTCGTGGCTATACGGTGGGTGGTACAGTTCATATCATCGTCAATAACCAAGTTGGTTTTACTACATCTGATCCACGTGACTCACGTTCTACAGAATATTGTACCGACGTTGCGAAGATGATTCAGGCACCGATTTTTCATGTGAATGGTGATGATCCTGAAGCGGTAATCTTTGCCACTCAGCTTGCACATGACTTCCGTCATACTTTCCGTAAAGACGTGGTTATTGATCTATTTTGCTATCGTCGTCGTGGTCATAACGAAGCGGATGAGCCTGCTGCAACACAGCCGATCATGTATCAGAAAATCGCCAAACAACCGACAACACGTACTTTGTATGCCGACAAGTTGATTAATGAAGGCATCATAGATCGTTCTGAAGCTGATGCGATGATTGAAAATTATCGTTCGGATCTCGAAGCGGGCAAACACGTTGCCAATGCTTTGGTACGTGAGCCAAATACACAAATGTTCGTGGATTGGAAGCCATACCTCGGTCATGAATATACTGATGTTTGGGATACGACGATTAGCATCGACCGTTTGAAAGAACTAGGCACGGTTATGAACACTTTGCCTGAAGGCTTTAAGCTTCAACGCCAAGTACAAAAAGTCATTGATGACCGTATGCAAATGCAAACGGGTGAAATGCCACTCAACTGGGGTGCGGCGGAAACTCTAGCCTACGCCTCATTACTTGATGAAGGTTATTTGGTACGTATTACAGGTGAAGACGTTGGTCGTGGTACATTCTCACATCGTCATGCAAAACTGCACAATCAAGTAGATGGATCAGTCTACATTCCACTGTGCCATATCAAAGAAAATCAACCACGTGTTGCGGTCTATGATTCATTGCTTTCAGAAGAAGCAGTGCTTGCATTTGAATATGGCTATGCAACGACTTTGCCAAAAAGCTTAATCATTTGGGAAGCGCAGTTTGGTGATTTTGTGAACTGTGCGCAAGTGGTGATTGACCAGTTTATCGCTTCGGGTGAAACCAAATGGGAGCGTGTTTGTGGCTTGACCATGTTGTTGCCACATGGCTACGAAGGTCAAGGTCCTGAGCATTCATCTGCACGTCTTGAGCGTTTCTTACAACTCTGTGCGGAAGACAATATGCAAGTGATGACACCGACCACACCAGCACAGATTTTCCATGCCTTACGTCGTCAGGCAATCCGTCCGATTCGTAAACCAATGATCGTCATGTCACCGAAGTCACTGCTTCGTCATAAGCTTGCCACTTCGACTTTGGATGAACTTGCAACAGGCACATTCCAAACCGTGATCGATGAGATTGACGAGATTAAAAAAGATGATGTGACTCGCCTAGTGATCTGTGGTGGTAAAGTCTATTACGACATTCTCGAAAAGCGTCGTGAGCTTGGTTTAAACCATATTGCCATCGTGCGTATCGAACAGCTTTACCCATATCCAAAAGATACAATCAACGAGCTACTTGCAAGCTATCCAAACATCACAGATGTGGTTTGGGCGCAAGAAGAGCCGAAAAACCAAGGTGCTTGGTTATTCGTTGCACCTCGTTTGTACGAAGAAATTTTACCTACGGGTAGACCAATTAAAATTCACTATGCAGGACGTGAAGCATCTGCTGCTCCTGCGTGTGGCTCACCTTACTTGCATGCAAAACAACAGTCTGGGCTTGTACTTGACGCATTAGATGTCCAAGCTGAAGAAACAGGAGATAATCAATAATGGCAACTGAAATTAAAGCACCAATATTCCCAGAATCGGTCGCAGACGGCACGATTGCCACATGGCACAAGCAAGCAGGTGAATCTGTAGCACGTGACGAAGTCATCTGTGATATCGAAACGGATAAAGTTGTACTTGAAGTGGTTGCTCCTGCGGACGGTGTAATTAGCAAAATCATCAAAAATGAAGGTGATACTGTTCTTTCGGCAGAAATCATTGCAGAGTTTGAAGCTGGTGCGGCAGATGCTACAGCTTCAACAGCTGAAAAAGTTCAAGAATCTGTAGAAAAAACTGAAGCAGGTGCTGCACCAGTTGTTGAGAAAGCTTCAACGGCTACACAAGTTCAGGATCAGTCGCCAGCAGTACGCAAAGCATTGACTGAACAAGGTTTAGATGCCAAAGATGTGCAAGGCACAGGTCGTGGCGGTCGCATTACCAAAGAAGATGTGGCAAATCATCAAATTAAGCCAGCTGTAACGCCACTGAGCCAATCTGTGAGTGAACGTGTTGAAAAACGTGTACCAATGACTCGCTTACGTAAACGTGTTGCAGAGCGTCTACTTGATGCAACGCAATCTACAGCAATGTTGACTACGTTTAACGAAGTGAACATGAAGCCAATCATGGAATTGCGTAAGCAATTTAAAGATCGCTTTGAAAAGCGTCACGGTGCTCGTCTTGGCTTTATGTCATTCTTTATCAAAGCAGCGACTGAAGCATTGAAACGCTATCCTGCGGTGAACGCTTCAATTGATGGTGATGATATTGTTTATCACGGTTTCTACGATGTGGGTGTCGCAGTATCTTCTGATCGTGGTCTAGTTGTTCCTGTACTTCGTAATACCGATCAAATGAGTTATGCAGAAATCGAAGGTGGTATTGGCGACTATGCAGCGAAAGCGCGTGAAGGCAAATTGAGCCTAGAAGAAATGACTGGCGGTACATTCACCATTACTAATGGCGGTACATTCGGTTCATTGCTATCAACGCCAATCTTGAATCCGCCTCAAACAGCGATTCTTGGCATGCACAAAATCCAAGATCGCCCAATGGCAGTGAATGGACAAGTTGAAATTTTACCGATGATGTATTTGGCATTGTCTTATGACCATCGTCTGATTGATGGTAAAGAAGCTGTAGGGTTTCTTGTGACGATTAAAGAGCTATTAGAAGAGCCTGCTTCTCTATTACTCGATTTGTAATAGCGGAAACATCTTTAATTTCATCTTTTGTTAGTACACATATAGTTTTGCGCTGAAATTGGTTTTATTTGTAGTAAGCCTTTAGCGCAAAAGTAATGACAAATCTAAGACAAAAGCAAGGACAAAATCTAGGAGAACAATCAATGTCCCAACAATTTGATCTTGTTGTGATCGGTGGTGGACCAGGTGGATATGAGGCGGCGATTCGTGCCGCTCAGCTTGGTTTTAAAGTCGCTTGTATTGAAAAGCGCAAACTCAATGGTAAACCATCTCTCGGCGGTACGTGCTTGAACGTCGGCTGTATCCCATCTAAAGCATTATTAGACTCATCGCATCGCTATGAAGCGACTGTACATGAGCTCGATGAACACGGTATTACGACGGGTGAAGTCAGCTTTGATTTAGAAAAAATCTTAGCACGTAAAGACAAAGTCGTAGAACAACTGACTGGCGGCGTTGCACAGCTTCTCAAAGGCAATGGCATCGAGTGGTTACAAGGTTCAGGTAAATTGCTTGCAGGCAAAAAAGTGGAATTCACGCCATTTGAAGGTGAAGTTCAAATTTTAGAGCCAAAATATGTGATCTTGGCGACAGGTTCTGTACCTGTAAACATCCCAGTTGCACCAATTGATGAAGACTTAATTGTTGACTCTACTGGTGCACTCAGCTTCCCAGAAGTGCCAAAACGCCTTGGAGTGATCGGCGCAGGTGTGATCGGTCTTGAGCTTGGTTCCGTATGGCGTCGTTTGGGTTCAGAAGTTGTCGTGTTTGAAGCATTAGACAGTTTCTTGCCAATGGCAGATAAAGCACTTGCAAAGGAATATCAAAAAATCTTGAAGAAGCAAGGTTTGGATATTCGTTTAAATGCCAAAGTCGCTGGTACAGAAGTCAATGGTCGTGAAGTGACCTTGAAATATAGCGAAGCAGGCGAAGAAAAATCACAAGCTTTTGACAAAGTGATCGTATGTGTAGGGCGTAAGCCATATACAGAAAGCCTATTGAGCGATGATTCAGGCATTAAAGTCACAGATCGTGGTTTCGTCGAAGTCAATGATCAATGTTTAACTTCTGTTGAGGGCGTTTATGCGATTGGTGACTTGGTACGTGGGCCAATGCTTGCGCACAAAGCGATGGAAGAAGGCGTGATGGCAGTTGAACGTATTCACGGTCATGCTGCACAGATCAACTATGACACGATTATTAGCGTGATCTATACGCATCCAGAAGCGGCTTGGGTTGGTTTAACCGAAGAGCAAGCAGCTGAGAAAGGACATGCTGTGAAAACAGGTCAATTCCCATTTGCGGTGAATGGCCGTGCCTTAGCAGCAGGTGAGTCAGCAGGTTTTGTGAAATTCGTTGCCGATGAAAAGACCGATCGCTTACTTGGTATGCATGTGATCGGTCCTGGTGCATCAGACATCGTTCATCAAGGCATGATCGCACTTGAGTTTGTATCAAGTGTGGAAGACTTGCAGTTGATGACTTTTGGTCATCCAACCTATTCAGAAGTTGTTCATGAAGCAGCGTTATCCGTTGATGGTCGTGCGATCCACGCTATTCAACGTAAACGTAAGAAATAAGCATTAACCGATGAGGAAGGTCGTCATTGTGCAGTTGTTCGTGGTCTGTGGTTTGGCTATTGCACTGCGCAGTGATTCTCAAAAACCAGTGTCCGCCGAAAAGTTATAAGTCATTTCGGCACGTTAAACACGATTAAGGTAAAACAATGAATCTACATGAGTATCAAGCAAAAGCGTTGTTAAAAAAATACGGCTTCCCTGTACAAGAGGGTGCTTTAGCGACAACGCCAGAAGAAGCAGCAAACGCTTTTGAGCAAATTGGTGGAAAATTTGCAGTCATCAAAGCACAAGTCCATGCAGGTGGTCGTGGTAAAGCAGGTGGCGTAAAAGTCGTTAAATCTAAAGAAGAAGCTGCTCAAGTTGCACAAGACTTAATCGGTACTCGTTTGGTGACGTATCAAACTGATGCATCAGGTCAACCAGTCAACAGCGTATTGGTGTGCCAAGATGTTTATCCAGTAGAGCGTGAGCTATATTTGGGTGCAGTCGTCGATCGTTCTAGTCGTCGTATCACGTTCATGGCATCTACAGAAGGTGGTGTGGAAATTGAGAAAGTGGCAGAAGAAACGCCTGAAAAAATTCTTAAAGTTGAAGTTGATCCATTAGTTGGTTTACAGCCATTCCAAGCACGTGAAGTTGCATTTGCTTTGGGTCTAAAAGACAAGCAAATTAGTCAATTTGTAAAAATCATGACAGGTGCATATCAAGCATTTGTAGAAAATGATTTTGCATTATTTGAAATCAACCCATTGTCAGTGCGTGAAAATGGCGACATCTTGGCGGTTGATGCCAAAGTTGGTATCGACTCAAACGCTTTGTATCGTTTGCCTGAAGTAGCTGCATCACGTGACAAATCTCAAGAGAATGAGCGCGAGCTTAAAGCATCTGAATTTGAACTCAACTATGTTGCACTGGAAGGTAACATTGGCTGTATGGTCAATGGTGCTGGTCTTGCAATGGCAACCATGGACATCATCAAGCTGTATGGCGGTCAACCTGCAAACTTCCTTGACGTAGGTGGCGGCGCGACTAAAGAACGTGTGATTGAAGCGTTCAAATTGATCTTGGCAGATACCTCTGTACAAGGTGTATTGATCAATATCTTCGGTGGTATTGTACGTTGTGACATGATTGCTGAAGCGATTATTGCAGCGGTTCAAGAAGTCAATGTCACTGTACCTGTTGTTGTTCGTCTTGAAGGCAACAACGCAGAACTTGGTGCAAAAATTCTTGACGAATCTGGTTTAAAACTAACTTCTGCAAATGGCTTGGCTGATGCTGCAGAGAAAATTGTTGCTGCAGTAAAAGGCTAAGGGAGTATCAATCATGAGCGTATTAATTAATAAAGACACCAAAGTATTGGTACAAGGTTTTACGGGTAAAAACGGTACATTCCACTCTGCACAAGCACTTGAGTACGGTACAAAAGTTGTTGGTGGTGTGACTCCTGGTAAAGGTGGTTCTACTCACTTAGACTTGCCTGTATTTAACACCATGAAAGACGCAGTAAAAGAAACTGGTGCTGATGCATCTGTGATCTATGTTCCTGCGCCATTCGTATTGGATTCGATCGTCGAAGCAGTTGATTCTGGTGTGGAATTGATCGTAGTGATCACTGAAGGGGTACCGACCATCGACATGCTTAAAGCGAAGCGTTACCTTGAAACCAATGGTAATGGTACACGTCTAGTTGGTCCGAACTGCCCAGGTGTGATTACTCCAGGTGAATGTAAAATCGGTATTATGCCGGGTCACATCCACCAACCAGGTCGTATCGGTATCATTTCACGTTCTGGTACATTGACGTATGAAGCGGTTGCACAAACTACTAAACTTGGTCTAGGTCAATCGACGTGTATCGGTATTGGTGGTGACCCAATCCCAGGAATGAACCAAATTGATGCTTTGACATTATTCCAAGAAGATCCTGATACAGATGCAATCATCATGATCGGTGAGATCGGTGGTTCTGCGGAAGAAGAAGCAGCTGAATTCATCCAATCAAATGTGACGAAACCAGTTGTGGGCTATATTGCTGGTGTGACTGCGCCGAAAGGTAAGCGTATGGGGCACGCAGGTGCGATCATCTCTGGTGGTAAAGGTACTGCGGAAGAGAAGTTTGCTGCATTTGAAAAAGCTGGCATGGCGTATACACGTAGTCCTGCAGAGCTTGGTTCAACCATGCTAGAAGTTTTGAAATCTAAAGGTATGGCATAAGTTTTGTCAGAAATATTTTAATCCACTACCACTACGCCGCTAAGCTCATACGCAGTACGTCGAGTACAGCATCATTCGGTTGCTTAGAGTGTATAAAGTAGTGAACTTAAACTATTTAGACAAAATTATAAGTTATAACTTTCTTAAAGTTTCTCAAAAGCATCTCTTCGGAGGTGCTTTTTTATGGGATTCATGCATGCAAAGCATGATAAAAATAAGCACAGAGGTTTATTAAATCCAAAGATCGGTGTAAAATTTGGTGTTAAATTTTTATGCACCGTTTTATCTGTTTTAGGTTCTTTTAAGCCTTTCAATTAAGCTTTCCAAAAACCTTGATCATAATCTCGCGGTGATATGCTCTTTGGTAGAGGGCATCACTCCTTAAGGATTTTATATGCCAATTATTACCTTGCCGAATGGCGACCAAAAATCTTTCGATCATGCTGTTTCAGTGATGGAAGTTGCACAAAGTATCGGACCGGGACTTGCGAAGAATACCGTTGCAGGACGTGTCAATGATCGTTTGGTTGATGCCAGTGACTTGATTAGCGACGATGCGACATTGCAAATCATCACGCCAAAAGATGATGCAGGTGTCGAAATTATTCGCCACTCATGTGCGCATTTGGTTGGTCATGCGGTCAAGCAATTGTTCCCTGAAGCGAAAATGGTCATCGGACCTGTGATCGAAGAAGGTTTTTATTACGATATTTGGATGCCTCATCCATTCACTTTAGAAGATATGGCAAAAGTCGAAGAGCGTATGAAACAGCTTATCGACCAAGATTATGATGTCATCAAAAAAATGACCCCACGTGCCGACGTGATCAAAGTATTTACCGAGCGTGGCGAAGATTATAAATTGCGCCTTGTTGAAGATATGCCTGATGAGCAAGCGATGGGCTTGTACTATCATCAAGAATATGTCGATATGTGCCGTGGCCCTCACGTGCCAAATACCAAATTCTTAAAGTCATTTAAATTGACCAAGATTTCAGGTGCGTACTGGCGTGGCGATGCCAAAAATGAACAACTGCAACGCATTTACGGCACAGCGTGGGCGGATAAAAAACAGCTTGCCGCTTATGTCAAACGGATTGAAGAAGCTGAAAAACGTGACCATCGTAAGATTGGTAAAGCCCTAGATTTGTTCCACATGCAAGAAGAAGCACCGGGTATGGTGTTTTGGCATCCGAATGGTTGGACAATCTATCAAGTGCTTGAGCAATATATGCGTCAAGTTCAGCAAGACAATGGCTACCTTGAGATTAAGACCCCGCAAATCGTTGATTTCACATTGTGGGAAAAATCAGGTCACGCTGCTAACTACGCTGAGAATATGTTCACTACACATTCAGAAAGTCGTAACTATGCAGTCAAACCGATGAACTGCCCATGTCACGTACAAGTCTTTAATCAAGGCTTGAAGTCGTACCGTGATTTGCCGATTCGTTTGGCGGAGTTTGGTTCGTGTCACCGTAATGAGCCGTCAGGTTCGTTGCACGGTATCATGCGTGTGCGTGGCTTTACCCAAGATGATGCACATGTCTTTTGTACCAAAGAGCAAATTGGTCAAGAAGTTGCAGACTTCATCAAGCTGACTTTGGATGTGTACAAAGATTTTGGCTTTGAAGAAGTGCAAATGAAACTCTCGACACGCCCTGAAAAACGTGTGGGTGATGATGCACTTTGGGATATTGCTGAAAAATCTTTGGCAGATGCACTGGACGAAGCAGGTCTTGATTGGCAACTGCAACCGGGTGAAGGTGCATTCTATGGGCCAAAAATTGAATTTTCACTGAAAGACTGTCTTGGTCGTGTCTGGCAGTGCGGTACGATACAGTGTGACTTCAACTTGCCAGTACGCTTAGACGCAGAATTTGTGACAGAAGAGAACGATCGTGACCATCCAGTGATGTTGCACCGTGCGATTCTTGGTAGTTTTGAGCGATTTATTGGTATACTGATTGAACACTACGCAGGATTTATGCCACCGTGGTTATCACCGATTCAAGCCTGTGTGCTCAACATAACCGATGCGCAAGCTGAGGCTTGCCAATCTGTGGTTGCGAAACTAAAGTCGAAAGGGATTCGTGCAGAGTCTGACTTGAGAAATGAGAAGATCGGCTTTAAAATTCGCGAGAAAACTTTGGAACGTGTACCATATCTACTTGTACTCGGTGATCGAGAAGTGGAAGAAGGGACAGTCAATGTCCGTACACGTACAGGAAAAAATTTGGGTACGATGTCTATTGATGCGTTCATTGACCTCGTAAATTCAGCCGTTGCCGAACGTGGCCGGTATATTGTGGAGTAAATAGCAATCAAACAACCTGACCGTAATAAACAGCAAAGTGCAAAATCGAACCGTCCTGCGATTAACGACGAGATCCGTGCGAAAGAAGTACGCCTCGTTGCCGCTGATGGTGAGCAAAAAGGCATCGTGACACTTGCAGAGGCAATCAAAGCCGCTGAAGATGCTGATCTAGATTTGGTAGAGATCGTGGCGAATGCTGAGCCACCAGTCTGCAAAATCATGGATTACAACAAGCACTTGTTTGATCTAAAACAAAAGCAAAAAGACGCCAAAAAGAAACAACATCAAGTACAGGTGAAAGAAATTAAAATTCGCCCAGGTACTGATGTTGGTGACTATAATGTGAAACTACGTGCGATCACTAAGTTCCTTGAAGAAGGTAACAAAGTGAAAATCTCATTGCGTTTCCGTGGTCGTGAAATGGCGCACCAAGATCTTGGTTTGGCACAATTACAAAAGATCGAAGCCGATGTGGCAGAGATTGGTGTGATTGAGCAAGCACCGAAGATGGAAGGTCGTCAGATGGGTATGCTCATTGGACCAAAGAAAAAGAAATAATTGATTCTTTTTCCATAAAAAACGCAGTTTTTAGACTGCGTTTTTTATTGCATTGATTTGCATTTGAAGTGCAACACCGTGCTGTTGCCATAATACCTGACTCAGACTTCTAAAGCTGAGTCTTTTTCTAGGGCGGTGATTCAGACGTTGCGTGATTTCTGCAATATAAGCCACTGTATACATATTCAAATCACTGCCTTTCTTGATATATTGCCTGATTAAACCATTGGTATTTTCATTCGTACCTCGTTGCCAAGCACTATAAGGATCAGCGAAATACCAGCCTATTTCTAATGCTTGAGCAGTATATTCATACAGGCTGAACTCTTTACCATTATCTGCGATAATCGTTTTGAGTTGATCTTTGATCGGCATGAGAAGTCTGATCGTTGCTTGGGAAATTTCTTCTGCCTTACGTGTTTGGCATTTCTTGAGCCATAAATAGCCAGTTTTGCGATCAACGATAGAAACTAATGATTGCTGATGGTACTTACCTACAATCGTATCTATTTCTAAATCACCAAAGCGGATGAGTTGTTCAACCTCAGTGGGTCGATCATGGATACTTTTACGATTATTTAGTTGACCACGAGTTTCAGGAGAACCCTATTTTCTTTTTGTTTGATTTCTGAACCGTAGATTGAGAAATAACTTTCCACCTGTGCCTTTATCTTGTCGTATGAAACGATAAATTGAATGCAAACTGACAGAAACATGTGAGGCGATCTGTTTGGGACTCCATTGATGCTTGAGATGGGAAATGACACGAGCCCATATTTCATGAGAGATTCTTTTTATGATTGGAGCAGTGGTGTCTTTTGGCGAGTTGATCGGCATGTTTAGTGAAATAATCGTTTCTTGCACGATTACGTTGAATTTCTCTAGAAATGGTCGAAGATGAACAATTTAGCCTACATGCGATATGACGCTTCGAAAAACCTTCTCGTAACAACGCATAAATCTGATATCTTTCTTCTAGAGTGAGATGGGTATAGATCATGCGTGCAACTTTGACTTTGGACGGTCGGAAGCAAAATGCTAGCTCATCTTGCTTCTTTCCAATAATTTAGTCTCTCTTGCACTTCATTTGAGAATCTAAGGTTAGAAAATAGTGGATATTTCATAGATTTTCAGGTGGGTAATCTAAACGCATAAAAAACCACCGTTTATATGATTCTTCTAATTCGGACACTATAAACGATGGCATTTTCCAAACTGTAACACTTACTCAGGATAAGCGGCTTTTTTCAAGGCTTTAATATCTGTATTTGGCGAGCACAGTGAAATGAAGTCATAACCATAGCCACGAAGCAAATGTCCTTTGCGCACAGCAATCCACGTGGTATTGGTACCAAATAACGAGGTTTTGATCTGTTTTAAACGGTGATCACGTTCCCCATCGAATGCTACACCATTGACAATACCTACGCCCATGCCTAGCTCAACATAGGTTTTGATGACGTCGGCATCGAGCGCTGACATGACGATTTCTACATCAAGGCTGGCTTCTTGAAAGGCTTGGTCGATCTTCGAGCGCCCTGTAAAACCGCCATGATAGGTGATCAGGGGATATTCAGCGAGATCGTATAGACTCAATTCTTCAATTTGGGTCAAAGGATGATCTTTCGGCGTCAAGATGCAATGTTGCCATTGATAGTAGGGCACACTTGCTAGGGCATCTTCGGTGGTGAGTGATTCCGTGGCAATGCCAATATCCGCCTCGCCGAGCAGCAGCATTTCAGCAATCTCTACGGGACTGCCTTGTTGTAGGATCAGATGGACTTTCGGGAACAATTTTTTAAATTGACTGACGATCGGCGGTAGCACATAACGCGCTTGGGTATGCGTGGTGGCAATGGTTAACGTGCCTTCATTAACCAGATTGAAGTCATCGGCAAGACGTTTGATATTATCTGCATCGACCAACATGCGCTCAACGATACCGAGTAGCGACTGCCCTGGCTCCGTCAGACCTAGTAGACGCTTACCTTTACGCACGAAAAGCTGTACACCAAGCTCATCTTCCAAATCTTTGATGTGTTTACTCACCCCAGACTGTGAGGTGTAGAGGGCATTGGATGCCTCAGTCAGATTGTAGTTCTGACGTACCGTTTCTCGGATAATTCTTAATTGTTGAAAATTCACTCAATATCTCCGTGAATAATGCAAATTCGCATCATTACTTATCAAGACGAGATTTGCTGAAATTATAGATTCATTTACTTTTAAATGTTGAATTATTTCAGTAAATTAAGCGTCTTAGTTGAATCAGTATAGCAACTTTATTAGTAGCAATGTTAGCAATCGCTTATGCCGACTGTGACACATCAAAAATATGTAAATTTGACGCTGCAATCCACACCGATTGTTGTGCTCGCAGTTGTAATTGACCCGCTTGTTCAGGACTCAAACGGATCTCAATCAAGCGTCCATCATTATCACGAAACTCCGCCAAAATCTCGCCTGCAATCCACAGCTCACGTTGGAAATGTGCCTGAATGGTATTGTGCTGTGGCGTGGTATGAATGTGCAATTCATTTGGTCGAGCAAAGGCAATCACTTGACCTTCAGCACGTGCTTGATGATCAGGGAGAATTAAATTCGATTGACCAAGCTGTAAGGTATTTTGCTTTACATTACCGTCAAAACGATTTGCCTGACCCAAGAAATCAAATACAAACGGACTCGCAGGATAGTCATACACTTCACGTGGCGTACCGATTTGTTCGACTTGCCCTTTATTCATCACCACGATTTGATCAGCAACTTCTAGTGCTTCTTCTTGGTCGTGCGTCACGAAGATTGAGGTAATGTGCAATTCATCATGTAGATTGCGCAACCAACGGCGCAGTTCTTTACGCACTTTGGCATCCAGTGCGCCAAAAGGTTCATCGAGCAACAATACACGTGGCTCAACCGCTAAAGCACGAGCAAGCGCAATACGTTGACGCTGACCACCCGAGAGCTGTGCAGGATAACGATCTGCCAAAAAGTCAAGCTGTACGAGGTCGAGCAATCGAGTGACTTTTTTCTTAATCTCCGCTTCGCTTGGACGTGTTTTACGAGGGCGAACACGTAAGCCAAATGCGACATTATCAAACACAGTCATGTGACGAAATAAGGCGTAATGCTGAAAGACAAAACCCACTTGACGGTGACGCACATGAACATCGGTGGCATCTTGCCCTTCTAAAAGCACGTGTCCTGAATCCGCCGATTCTAAACCTGCGATGATACGTAGTAGCGAGGTTTTGCCACAGCCCGATGGACCAAGCAGGGCAACCAATTCGCCTTCTGGGAAATCAAGGCTAATGTCTTGGAGTGCGTGAAAATTTCCAAAATGTTTGTCGATGTTTTTGACTTGAATACTCATGTCGAATTCCTAAAATCTGTGGTCAATATTTACTGATTAATTTGGCTAAAATTGTGGCTAAACGTGCATGGCGAAATGCTGTTGGGCTTATTGTCGTTCTTGGCGAAGCTCAACCCATGTCTTAATAATCAAGGTCACGATCGCAAGTAAAGCTAACAACGTCGCTACGGCAAATGCGGCACTGTAGCTATACTCGTTGTAGAGAATCTCGACATGTAGTGGCAGGGTATTGGTTTCACCACGAATATGCCCAGACACCACTGATACCGCACCAAACTCACCCATTGCTCGGGCATTACACAGAATCACACCGTAGAGCAGACCCCATTTGATATTGGGCAAAGTCACTTTCCAAAAGGTCTGCCAACCTGACGCACCGAGTACAATTGCCGCTTCCTCTTCCTCTGTACCTTGCGCTTCCATCAATGGAATCAGCTCACGAGCAACAAAAGGCACGGTGATAAATACAGTCGCAAGGATAATCGCAGGTACGGCATAGAGAATCGCCACATCACGGTCTTGCAACCATTCGCCCCACCAACCTTGTGTGCCGAACAGTAGAACGAGCATCAGACCTGCAATCACAGGTGATACGGAAAATGGCAAATCAATTAAAGTGGTCAGAATGGATTTGCCCTTAAATCGAAACTTGGTCACTACCCAAGCGGCTACGATACCAAAAATCACATTTAGCGGAACAGCAACGGCAGCCGTGAGTAAAGTGAGTTTCACCGCAGATAAAGTATCAGGCTCAACCAATGCTGCAAAAAATACCGCACTGCCTTGACGAAAGGCTTCTACAAAGACCAAAACCAAAGGCAACATCAAGCAACTGACAAAGAATAAAAGGGCGATCCCGATCAAGACATAACGTACAGCGCTCGGCTCACGAGTGGCATCTTGCGACTGTAGGCGTAGTGCCAATGCCGTTGAAGAATGATTGGCGTTCATGATACGGTTCTCCCTGTACGGCGACTTGCCCAACCTTGTAACAGGTTAATAATCAATAAGAAAATAAAAGAAATGACCAACATCACTACCGCAATGGTGGTTGCGCCTGCATAGTCGTATTCTTCTAAGCGAGAAATAATCAATAGCGGTGCAATTTCTGTTTGATAGGGTTGATTGCCTGCAATAAAAATCACCGAGCCATATTCACCGACACCACGTGCAAAGGCGAGGGCAAAACCAGTAAGTAATGCAGGCAGTAAAATCGGGAAAATGACTTTGGTAATCGTCTGCCAACGATTGGCACCTAAGGCACTGGCTGCTTCTTCAAGCTCAGTTTCCAAATCGGCAAGGACAGGTTGTACCGTGCGCACCACGAAAGGAATCCCGATAAAGACTAGAGCCAAGGTAATTCCGATCGGTGTATAGGCGATCTCAATCCCAACTCGATCAAAGTACTGACCAATCCAACCGTTCTGCGCATACAGTGCGGTCAAGGCAATCCCTGCAACGGCTGTAGGCAGGGCAAAAGGCAAATCAATCATGGCATCAACAAGTCGCTTACCAAAGAATTGATAACGCACCAAACACCACGCTAAGATCAAGCCAAACACAAGGTTTAACGCCGCAGCAAATAGGGCAGTGGAAAAGCTCAGTTGTAAGGATTTCAACACACGTTCTGAGCCTAAAATCTCCCAAAATCCATCCCATCCAATCCCGAGAGAATGGATAAACACTGCAGATAAGGGCAAAATCACGATCAAGGTCAAATACGTTAAGGTCACCCCAAGAGATAAACCAAAACCTGCGATCACACGGGACTGTCGTGCCATAGGAACACCTAATTATTTAAAAAAACTAAAAATCTAAAAAACGGAGTTTCGAGGAAATAGGGACTTCATCTAATTGAAAAATATAAAGTCTTGCTCCGAATCATACCGTTTATAGTCATATAGGCAGATCAACCTTCGGTTCGACCTACTTTTTTTTCGGGATGAGT
Organism: Acinetobacter sp.; assembly: GCF_041911495.1. Taxonomy (GTDB): domain Bacteria; phylum Pseudomonadota; class Gammaproteobacteria; order Pseudomonadales; family Moraxellaceae; genus Acinetobacter. The sequence goes on from NZ_JAYROT010000043.1 coordinate 30,216, forward strand.
GGCATTGCCACGCAAGGGCAAACCAACTTGCGCAACAGTGTTGCTCATCGCAAACTCGGTCATACACTAAAATTTATCCAATGCCTTGAAAAACGCCATTTTGCTAATATTGTTCTGACCTCGGACAATGCGACTGACGTTTCCACGAATCAGATGATTTATACTCATCTTATGCCGTACTTAGGCGAATACTAAAAATTAGCCTGCCAGACTAAAACGTCTTTGCAACACAGTGTTCTTTTGGAATAAAAACGGTTGCTGTTGCATCACCTGCAAATAATCAAGCAACTGCCACCATGCGCCATAACCTGATTCAACATTGATATGCCCTGCAAGCCCTTGATTGATATATGGCACATCCCACGCTTTGGCATAGGTGATGGCATCCTCAAAAGCCAGCCACGGATCGTTTTCACTTAAGATCAATAAAGTCGGTAAATCGAGCGTATATTTCAAAAAATCTGTCGTATAAGAGCCGTTTGTAGATGAATCGTTGCTATTCACCCCATTAGCAAAACCTGTTGTAGAAAACCGTGCAGGATTGGCAGGCGCAACAAGAATGACTTGTTCAACCCATTGTTTCAGCTGTGGATATTGATTCAATGCTGCAATGGTAGTTAAGCAACCAAAGCTGTGCGCAACCAGCTGAATCGGACGATGATATTGGCTGACATGCTGATAAAAGCGTTGCACCCAATGATTCAGCACAGGCTTGTTCCAATCGTGTTGAACGACCCTTGAGGAGTCGCCGAGTTTATAGGCAAGCCATGACTGCCAATGATTGGCATCACTATCACCTACACCCGGAACGATGATGGTATGTAATGTATGTAAGTTATTACTCATCTGCGCCACCTCTTGGTTGATTTTTATTGCAAAGTTTTCAAATTGCACTATTTAAATTTGCATTATTGGCTGTTGTTGGCTTTGACGATTTGATCGAAAATGCCACCATTATCGAAATGATGTTTTTGCGTCTTTTTCCAACCACCAAATTCTTTGTCGATAGTGACCAATTTCAACGGTTTAAAGACATTGCTGTATTTTTTCAGCACGGCATTATTACGTGGACGGTAATAGTTTTTCGCTGCAATCTCTTGTCCTGCAGGGGAATACAAATAGTTCAGATAGCCTTTGGCTAAGTGCTCATTGCCATTTTTCTTGGCATTCTTTTCAACGACTGCAACAGGTGGTTCAGCCAAGATGGACAGACTTGGGGTTACGATCTCAAACTTACCCGGTTGCTCACGAATCGCGAGATGTGCTTCATTTTCCCAAGCGAGTAAAACATCGCCGATACCACGTTCAGCAAAAGTTGTGGCTGAACCACGTGCACCTGAATCCAGTACTTTGGTATTTTTATAAATCTGACGAACGAACTCTTGCGCTTTGGCATCGGTTCCACCTTTTTGATGCTTCGCCCAAGCCCATGCTGCGAGATAATTCCAACGTGCACCGCCCGAGGTTTTTGGATTTGGTGTAATGATTTCGACACCATCTTTCACCAAATCGCCCCAATCTTGCAGACCTTTTGGATTGCCTTTACGCACCAAGAACACGATGGTTGAAGTATACGGCGTGGCGTTATTTGGCAGTTTGGATTGCCAGTTGGCAGGGAGTAATTTTGCCTTTTCAGCGATGACGTCAATATCCGCTGCCAATGCCAAAGTCACCACGTCGGCATTTAAGCCATCAATCACTGCACGAGCTTGCTTACCTGAACCGCCATGTGATTGTTTAAAATTAACGTCTTGCTTGGTGCGATCTTTCCACCAGTCGCCAAAAGATTTGTTGAGCTCGGTATACAGCTCACGCGTCGGGTCATATGACGCATTAAGAAAATCTTTGGCAAAAGTCGCACTACTTAAACCTAAAAGTGCGATGGCAATACCTGTTTTCACTGTTGTAAATTTCATGATGTATTCTCCAAAATATGTAAATTGAATGTTTGCAAAAGTATTCTCTGTTTTTGATAAGGCAAGCATATGTAGTTTTCTAAAGCATAAAAAATATTTAAAAACGCAATTAATATGAAAAAAAGTGATTTATAAGTTGTTTTAAAACGATTAATAGTTTGAAATGATGCACGTATCTCCAAAGAATGAATGACAATGCTGATTCAAAAAAACGCCAAAATGATCTCTGATCATGAGCATCAACATCTTATTTCTATTGAAGATCGTGGATTTTTGTATGGCGATGGATGCTTCACCACAGCACAGCATGGTCGAGGTGAAATTCACCTATGGCAACGTCATCTTGCACGTTTTGAAAAGGCAATTCCTGCGCTTTGCTTAAATTGTGATATGGATCGAATCAATACAGATAAAGAAAATTTCTTAAATCAAATATCAGCGCAATATGGCGAAAATGCACACGGCACAATAAAAATTCTCATTAGTCGAGGGCAGGGACAACGTGGTTATGCACCACCTGATCAAGATGCAGATCTGTATTTTTACTTTTATCCAAAAACGGCATTTTCCAGCGAAATTTCAGTTTTAGAAAAAGTTGGATTGATGGATCAAGCCTTGTCTACGCCAATGCAACAACTGCGTGGTATTAAAAGTTTGAATCGAATTGAGCAAGTGATTTTAAAACATCAAGCCAATCAACAGGATTGGCACGAAGCACTTTGTTTTGATCAACATGATGATTTAGTTGAAGGTATTTCCAGTAATTGCTTTGTTTATATGAATGGGCAATGGCATACGCCAGATTTGGCATTGGCAGGCATTGATGGTGTGATGCGTCAAGAGATTTTATCTCGGATGCAACACTTTCAAATTGCACATCAAATCCGTAAAATTAAGCGTTCAGAATTGGCATCAGTTCAGGCGATTTTTTTCTGTAATAGTTTACACGCAATGCAGATCGTTCAAACTTTGATTGATGACTATGGTGAGCAACAGTTAAATCGAGCTGTTTGTGAAAGCGTATTTCAGCAGTTGCAATTATCCGATTTGAGTTAAGGTGTTCACGCTTTCATTACAGCACTCTGCTTGAATATGAGCGGTAAAGAAGTTTAAATCTTCACATTATTTTATTAAGTATTTTTTATGGCAAAGCAAACGCAACGAAAGTCTGCAACTTCGAAAAAATCGGCAAAACAGAAACCTAAGTTTTTTAATCGAAAATTTCCAAAACTCATCGCTGCGGTTTTTGTAATTGGATTGCTATGCTGTGCTTATGTTTTATCACAGAGTCTTTGGAAAGATTATCCTACGGATAAAAAAGTACAGATGCTGTCGATCGAAAAAGGGCAGACCTATTCTAAGTTTATTGACCAATTAGATGATAACGATCAAGTTAAATTTCCAATCGTACTGAAACTTTATCAACGCTTCGTCATTAACGATACGATGAAAGCAGGTGTCTATGAAGTGCATCAAGGTGATTCGATTGCCTCTGTTTTAAGCATGGTAAGCAACGCTGAAAATGCACTAATGAGCCGTATTTTGGTGATTGAAGGAACGACATTTAAGCAACTGAAACAACAACTACAGAACAATCAATATGTTAAAAATACCGTGCTTGATCAGTCAGATGCGGAAATTTTAAAAGCCATTGGTGCAACGGAATCCCATCCTGAAGGCTTATTTGCTCCTGATACCTATTTTTATGCCAAAGGTGAAACGGACATCACGATTCTAAAAGATTTGTATCAACGTCAGCAGAAAATTTTGGCAGAAGAATGGGCTAAGCGTAGTGCAGATCTACCTTATGACAATGCTTATGAAGCGTTAATCATGGCGTCCATCGTAGAGAAAGAAACTTCGATTGATGCGGAACTTGAGCAAGTGTCAGGTGTCTTTGTGCGTCGTTTAAATATCGGTATGCGCCTGCAAACTGACCCAACAGTGATCTATGGTATGGGCGATCGCTACAAGGGTAATATTCGTCGTAGTGATTTAACCACGCCTACGGCTTATAATACATATACTATCAATGGCTTACCACCGACACCGATAGCCTTGCCGAGTCAAAAGTCGATTCATGCAGCTTTACATCCTGATGATGGCAAAGCGATCTATTTTGTGGCGACAGGTGATGGTGGGCATAAATTTAGCAATACCTTGCAAGAACATAATCAGGCGGTAAGAGACTATCTAACGCAACTTCGTAAGAACCGTAGTGAATGATCAAAAATAAGGAATAACAATGTTTATTAGTTTTGAAGGGACAGAAGGCGTTGGTAAAAGTACACTGATTGCCAGTTTAAACAAGGCTTTAAGCGGTGAGTATGATGTTGTATTAACCCGTGAACCAGGTGGCACACCGCTTGCCGAGCAGATTCGAGAACTTTTGTTGACGCCAAAACAGGAGCAGGTGAGTCATGCGACAGAATTACTCCTCATCTATGCAGCACGTGCGCAACATCTAGATCAAGTGATTTTACCTGCTTTAGCGCAGAATAAAGTCGTGCTATGTGATCGTTTTGTCGATGCCAGTGTTGCCTATCAACATGGCGGGCGTGGCATGGATAAAGCGCAAATTGATCTCTTAACCAATACCTTTGTGGCAAAAATGCCTGATTTGACCTTTTGGCTTGATTTGCCTGTAGAGCAGGGTATGCAGCGTGCGAAGAATCGTGGTGCACTCGATCGTTTTGAACAAGAAAAGATGGCGTTTTTTCAACGCATTCAAGAAAGCTATCGCCAATTGGCTGAACAAAATCCACAACGCATAATTCGTCTTGATGCTTCACAGAGTGCAGAACAACTTTTTGCGCAAGCTTTGACAATTATTCAAGAAAAAATGTAAGGCTTTAGCGAAAACCAAAAAACCAATAGGCAAAAATAAAGCTAGAGATCATCGGCTAAGATCACTAGCTTTGCTTTGGAGGAAATAAATCACTTTGTTCTTCTATTCTGTTATGAAAAGAGTATAGCAAGCTTATTTATTCATCAGAATTGCAAAATACGACAATACTAAAATAAATATTTAGATTTAATTATCAATTAATTCTGTACAATTCCTTGTATAAATTTCATCTACTTACTAATTCTTAAAAAATAGTATTTTTTATTGAAACAATTGTTCAAACTTTGACATTTTGTCATTTTTATACAATTGTATTCCTTGCAGTAAATTGGCAAAAAATGACAGAACTAATGTCGTGTATTGTAATAATTTATTTCTGATGTCAAAAGCATTTTACGTTGCAATCTTGCGTTGTTGTTTGGCGCTGTAGTCTTGAGTTGCTGTCTTGAGATTTTAGGTAGTCAATATTCTTCAGACACACTACAATAGGCGACTTTGATTATTTGAGTCATTTTATGTTTGTTATTTTCTTGACAGATCGTCGTGAAACGGTTGAATTTAAAGATTACCCAGGTGGTGATTCGATCAAATTTATGATGAATTTTAAGAAAATTTTCCCAAGTACAATGGATTTACTTCTACCAATTTTGCCTGAAAGTGATGAGCAAGTTGAGGATATTACGTGGGAAAGTACACATAAAGATTATCAAATGTTTCAGCGGTTGATACAAGAATGGGCAACAGTTGAGTTTCGATTGACGGCGCTTACGAAGCTAAAAGATCGTGATTTTGCCAATCAGTTGGTAAAAAAAGCACAGCAAGCACGTAAAAACTTTCAACAAAAGCAAAACCGACTGAATCAATTATATGATGACTACGTATTCTTACTTGCGATGCATAGTTATCTAGATACAGAGTTGGTTGAAATTGGTGCGAATTTTTATTTGCCAACACTTCGCAATGACTGGAAAAATGATGTACCAAAAGCAGTGTTGATGCTGTCATTTTGAGCAATATGTGCTTCTACGCTACATTTGCTGACTTAGTTAATTCTTTTAAAAGATATATTAACAATTTGAAAATAAACCGCTGTCAATTGACACACACCTTACATTTGGGTTTGTTAGTATAGTTTGCATAAGTTGATGATCTGTTGAGTGCTTTTTAGTTTTGCAACTTTAGATTTGCAAAAGAAACGCAGAGTTTGCACTGAATATATCAAAAATTTTTAAATTAATTTTTTTGATTAGAGGAAGAGAAATCACATGGCAAACACCAATCAAATCGGTCTTGAAAAAAAAGACATGACAGAAATTATTAAAAAATTAAATAACCTTTTATCCAGCTATCACATTTTTTATATTAACGTGCGTGGCTATCACTGGAATGTGAAAGGCGAGCACTTTTTCTCTCTACATGAAAAATTTGAAGAGCTCTATACAGACTTACAACTTCAAATTGATGAAATTGCAGAACGTATTTTGACGCTTGGCGGTGTGCCCCTTCATGCGTATTCAGATTTCTCTGAAAATGCATCGATCAAAGAAGATAAAAATGTTCACGATGGCAAAGCATGTGTGAAAGGCTTAGTGTCTGGCTTGCAAGCCCTGATCGAAGAGCAACGTACGGTTGCCGAAGCTGCGGAAGGTGTGGACGATCAAGGATCAGCTGATCTTGTGACTGAATATGTGCAAGAGCAAGAAAAATTAGTTTGGATGTACACTGCATTTTTAGGTTAATTTTTCAAAAATTCAAATCTCTTAGATTTTAATTTTCAGGTTAGTTATCTTGGAAAGCATCACATCAGTGGTGCTTTTTATTTTGATGTTTTGAAATATCGAACAAATATAGAAATAAAAAAACCAATCAACTCAGCTTCAAAAGTTGATTGGTTTTAAACTTGTTTTAGTTCTGTCTGCGCTCTCATCCTTTGGATTATTCGCAATCCGACGGTTTATTCACTTGTTATTTTTATAGTTTGATGTCGTTTAAACATCATCAAAAATTAAAATTATTGTTATCAAGTTGTGATGCCTATATTAAGTAACCAACTTGACACTTTGATGACAATAACGCTGTTTTAAAAAACTTAACAACCACTTTATATCACCTCCACTTTAGCGAATTTAGGTTTTTGTTTTTTCCGAAAGCATTTGTTCAGCGCTGAGTTCAGATTTACCTTGTTTGATTAAAATCTTCCGTGTTCCGATTGCTGCACCAGTCTGTTGATCGATGACCACTGGCTCAATCATCGTACCTTGCTGGTCGTCGTAGAACTGATGCATCAGGTCAGGATTTTGATGCGGTACATGTTTACTTCCCCAATCGGCAATCACAAATAGAATCGGTAAAAAATCTCGTCCTGCTTGAGTGAGTATATATTCTTCACGAGGTGGATTGTCTGAGTAGCGACGTTTTGTCAACAAACCATCTTCCACTAAATCATTGAGGCGTTTGGTGAGCATCGTCGGGGCAATGTTCAAACGCTTACGAAATTGATCAAAACGTGTAAACCCTGCATGCGCATCACGCAGGATCAGGATACTCCACGTGTCGCCAAAGACAGATAGACTGCGAGCAACGGGGCAGGTGTCATTCACGATTTTTTTGCTCATAGTATGATATTCGCCTTTTCTACCTTGATTTTTTACTACTTAAAAGATAGTAACATGGTTTAAGGTCAAGCTCTACGCATGTCTTTTCGAGAAAGATTTTGAACATCATATATTTTAAGAAGTCGTTTATAACACAGCGTGATAAATCGCTAAAGCATCGGCTTCGCTTAGCTCACGTGGGTTATTTTGCAACAGTCGGGTTTGCAATATCGCATCGTGCGCAAGTGTATCTAATAAATCTTCGGTAATATCCAGTTCAGAGAGTTTTAATTTCAAACCACTTTGTTCACAGATATTTTGCATGTGATTAATAAATAGTTGGCAAAGTTCAGATGTTGAGCCTTTGGCATTTGGATTGATTGCTTGCATAAGTTCTGCATACAGTGTTTCTGCCACCGGCGCATTAAACTTCAAAACCTCACACAAAACTAAGGTGTTGCTGTGCCCATGAGAGAGATGGCAATGCCCACCGAGTGGATAAGCGAGTGCATGGACAGCAGCGACTGGTGCATTGGCAAAAGCCTGACCTGCAAGCATTGCGCCGAAAAGCATATCTTGACGTGCTACTAAATTTTGTGGTGACTTGAGTGCAATCGGTAGTGATTGATCAAGTAATTTTAATGCTTGGATTGCAAGCAAGTCAGAATATGAATTTTTCTTATGTTTTGAGGTGTAAGCTTCGATGGCATGCACCATTGCATCGATACCTGTTGCTGCCGTAATGTGCGCAGGGAGGTTTACAGTTAAGCTTGCATCGAGGATGGCAGTATCTGCATAGAGAATTGGTGACACCACACCAGATTTTGTTGTTTCGCCAGTGGTGACAATTGCGATCGGTGTTACCTCTGATCCAGTACCTGCAGTGGTTGGAATCTGAATTAAGGGTAGACGAGGTGCTTGGACTTGATTGACCCCATACATGCTTTGTAATGACTGTGATTGTTTTGGATGGGCAAGTACCGCAATGAGCTTGGCGACATCCATCGCACTACCACCACCTAATCCGATCACGCCATCGACTTGAGATCGTTTGGCAAAATCGACTGCTGAGAGCACCACATGATCAGGCGGATCGGCTTGCACATCAGTATAGAGCTGATAATTGGTTTGAATCTGGTCAGTCACTTGCTTGGCAATGCCTTGCGCAACTAGACCATGATCGGTCACGACCATGATATTGCGCATATTGAGCCTGCGACATTCTTCATTCATTTGAGATAAACTATCAATCCCAACGATCAAATTCGCAACAGTTTGAAAGGCAAATCCTGACATTTTTCGTCCTGAAACTTTTGTATTGTCCATGATTTTGCTAATGTAGCATGCGTTGCTTAGGCGTCATAGCGCATCATTTACTTTACATTTGGGCAGTCATGTCAAAACCATCAGACCAATTCAGCAATACAAATCAAACGGCAGTGCCTTATAAAGTGTTGTGCGTATGTTTAGGTAATATTTGTCGCTCACCCACCGCAGAGGTGATACTGCAACAACAGGCTTTGCGTGCAGGATTAAATATACAAGTTGATTCAGCAGGCACCAGTAATTATCATCCGAATAAAGCACCTGACTCACGCAGTCAGCGTCATGCACTTGCACATGGTTATGATTTGAGTCACTTACGAGCAAGGCAGTTAAAATTGGCTGATTTTCAAGATTTTGATCTTATCTTGGCAATGGATCATCAGAATTATGCTGATATTCTGCGTTTGAAAGCGCAAGCAGACCAAGTGAATTCAGATCAAATGAATGTAAAAGTTGCTTTAATGAGTGCGCATGATGCAGTCTATCCAAAGCAAGCTTTACCCGATCCATATTATGGTGGGGCAGATGGTTTTGAACGCGTGATTGCGCAGTGTGAATCAAGCAGTGCAGCGTGGGTGCGATATTGGCAATCGCAAAATATCGGCTAATATACGATTTGTATTGCAGACATCAAACTTCATAGAAAATCATTTGGAAAATACGTGATAGCTACACACAACAAGATCAATCTAAACATACAGCACAATGTTGATTTAAGCCCACACAATACACTGGCGTTACAGTCGCAAAGTAGTCATTACTTTGCAATGACTGATATTGATCAAATCGAAACGATTGTTGAATTTGCAGAATCGGAAAAACTATCTATTTTCATTTTGTCTGGTGGTAGTAATATTGTGCTGCCTGCACAGATGCAGACCTTAACTGTGCATATGCAAAACATGGGTAAAGAAATTGTTGAAGATAAAGAAAATACAGTGCTACTCAAAGTTCAAGCAGGTGAAAATTGGCACGAATTTGTAAAATGGTGTTGTGAAAATGGCTATCATGGACTCGAAAATTTAGCATTGATTCCAGGTTGTGTTGGCGCATCGCCGATTCAAAATATTGGCGCCTATGGCGTAGAAGTCGGTGAGTTTATTGAACAGATTTGGGCATATGACTTAGTGCAAAAATGCCATGTCATTTTCCACGCAGATGAGTGCCAATTTGCTTATCGAGATAGTCTGTTTAAACGCAATGCAGGACGATATATCGTGTATGCGGTCAGTTTCCGATTATTAAAAAAAGCAGAACTGAAACTAAATTATGCTGATGTGGGACAGCGAGTTGGTGATGCGCCAACACCAAAAAAATTATTTGATGCGATTGTAGCGATTCGCCAAGCGAAACTCCCTGATCCAAAAGAATTTCCAAATACAGGCAGTTTTTTTAAAAATCCAGTTTTGGATGCAACACAGTTTGCCGAGTTTATTAAGAAGCACCCGAATGCCCCACATTATAAATTAGCAGATCAAGTTGATACATCGATCAAAGTCGCAGCGGGTTGGCTCATTGAGCAAGCAGGTTGGAAGGGGAAACGGCTTGGTTCGGTGGGTATGTTTGAGCGTCAGGCATTGGTTCTAGTGAATTATGCAATCGCCGATCAACAGGATGTAAAGAACACTTATCAACACATTCAACACGATATCTATCAAAAATTTGCTATTCGTCTTGAGCCTGAACCCGTATTATTGGGTGAAGATGGTACAATCCAAGCACATAATCAATGATTGATTTGCATGAAACCTTTTGAAACACGATAAATAGGAATCTATGGTAAAACTAGCGAAGCTAAAAAGTATGATGTATTGGGTGATTGGTTTGTCGGTTATCCTCATTTTGCTTATTGCTTTTGTTTATAGCCCATATTATGCCAAAAGTGGCTTGTGGCTGTTGGATCGCTTTGTTAGTCAAGAAGTTGATCCAGTGGCAGCTGAAAGCCAAAAGAACGGACAGCTCAGTGCTGAAAATGAGCTTGAGCCTGGTTCGAAAGAATGGGTCGCACGACAAGCTTATCTTGCCGAAGTGAATCAAAGCTTAGATCAGAATGATGCGTCCAAGTTTTTGCAAATACAGCAACGCTACAACTTATTGTTGAAAATGATTGCAGAGCAAAAACAAGATGAACTGGACTACCAACTTCAAGTTTTTTCTGACAATGAGTTGAAAGCCAATATAGAGCAATATCAGAATCAGGCTTCCGTTTCGAATAATATTGAAAATAGCGTAGATGACGATAGCGAAGTAGAAATAGATATTGAAGCTTTGTTTGAAGATGTCATTAGTGATGAAAATCAACCATTGTTTGAGCAGTATCGTCAATTTCTAACAGATGAATCGACAAAGATTCAACTTGAAAACACTTCGTCTGAAGCCACACAAGTTCGAGCACCATTTATTTTTCAACGCCCTGCACATCAGCCACATGCCATTGTTATTTTGGGTGGCGGTCTAACCAGTGGTGAGCAGGAAGGTGAAATTGTTGTTAATGCATATACTCAGAAACGCCTTGAGCAAGCAGTCGAAGTTTATCAAAGTCATAATCTGCCGATTGTACTCAGTGGTGTGGAAGCACCTTATATGCAGAAGTGGCTCGAACAACATCAAATTCATGCACAATTCTTAGAAAATCGTAGTATGAATACCTGTGAAAATACCCGATTCAGCTCATTATTATTACAAAAGCAGGGTGGTGCGCCGACCGTGTTTTTAGTGACCGATGCTTATCATATGGCGAGAGCAAAGCGATTGTTTGCGATCAATGGTATTGCGACAATTCCTGTGATTGCACCATTGCCAAATACGTTGACTGAGTGGCAACCAAGCAAACAAAATCTAATGCACAGTCGCCGTGCAACCTATGAAATCCTTGCCACCATGCGTGATGTATGGTTTGGTGAAAGTAACTGCCGAGAGATTCCTTAATTATGGCGAATATTCCATTTATGAATCCTGCGTTACTCAGCGCAACTGATTTACCGATTCCCGATCCGATCGAAACGCCAAAGGCACTGAATCATTTGGATTTGTCTGAGCCAACTTTGCTCAACCCAATGCTTGAGGGTTATCAACGGCTTTATGCACTTGATCAACTGAATAGCTATCATTGGCAAGGTGTGGTTGAAGTTGATCAATATCGTATTCATGTTCAAGTTTATGAACCAAAATTTGCTGAAGATGAACAAGGCGAAGTAAAAGGCTCTGTCTGGTTGGTACATGGTTATCTTGAACACAGCGGGATTTATCAGCCAATTATCAAAGAAATTTTGGAGCAAGGTTTTAGCGTATTGGCTTTTGATTTACCTGGTCATGGACTGAGTAATGGGACTGTGGCGGGTATAGAAGATTTTGATGATTATCAAAAAGTGCTACACGGTATTGCCGAAGTCGTTGAAGGCGCAAAATCCCTACCTAAGCCGTGGCATGGCATTGGACAAAGTACAGGTGGCGCGATTTGGATGCATCATTTATTGGAATATGCTGAAAATCGACAGCAACCTTTAGTCGATCGCGTATTGTTGTTATCACCTCTGATACGCCCTGCAAAAAGTTCTTGGTGGCACAACTCGGTTGGGTTGGGTATTGTGCGACGCATTCGGCGCCAAGTGCCTCGAAAGTTTAAACGTAATAACCATAATCCTGAATTTCTACGTTTTGTTCGATTACAAGATCCTTTGCAACCTCGTGCGATGAGTATGGATTGGATATTGGCATTGTCAAAGTGGATGCCTCTGATGGAAGCTCGACCACCGTGTCGTATTCCTGTTTGGCTGGCGCAAGGTGCGCTCGATCAAACGGTGGATTGGCGTTATAACCATGAATTTATTCGTCGAAAATTTCGTTTGCAGACTTCATTGATTTTGGAAGAAGGTTCGCATCAGTTGATCAATGAGCGTGAAGATATTCGTGCTGCGCTAACAGGATTAATCCCTGCATTTTTACATGCCAAATATAAGCGTCAATACTATTAAAAGCTCTTTGTAATAACTGATTGGAAAATGCATTATTAAAACTTGCTGACAAGATTTGAGAAAAGAATGACGGATCAAGAGCAACTCACAATTTCTATTATTGGAACAGGTCGTGTTGCAACCCATCTTGCACACCATTTGTATCAGCAAAATCAAGAAATTCAAAATGTCTTTAATCGGAGTTTGCAAAAAGCACAGGCTTTTGCAAATCAAATCAATGCGAAAGGTATTGATGATTTAGCGCAAATTTGCGATTCAGATATTGTGTTGATTTGCGTCAGTGATTCAGCAATTACAGAGATTGCTCAACAACTTTCCCAAAATCAATATCAAGGCTTGGTTGCACAAACATCGGGAAGTACCGCACTTCAAGCTCTAACCGATTTTGGATTGAATTCAGGCGTGTTTTATCCATTGCAAACATTTAGTTTTGATCAAAAGATTGATTGGCAAAACACACCGATCTTTATTGAAGCAAGATATGAGAGTTCATTGGCACAGTTGCAACGACTCGCAGAGAAATTTAGCTCGAAAGTATATCAATACGATTCAGCGCAACGTTTGTCGTTACATTTAGCCGCAGTATTTGCATGTAATTTTAGTAATTATTGCTATGACATTGCGCAGCAAATTTTGGATGAAAAAAAGGTCGATGTAGATTTGCTGTTACCACTTATTGATGCTACCGCAGAAAAGTTAAAGCATGGCAGGGCAGTTGATAACCAAACAGGACCTGCTGTACGCAAGGATCAGCAGGTATTGAAGATGCATCAAAGCATGTTAGGAAGTAATACAGAATGGCAAAAACTGTATCAGCTAATGAGTGATGGAATTTCTTTTAGAGCTCGTACGAATACAAAATGCCACGAACAAGCAGGAAAGCCTTTTTAGTCTATTAAATTCACAAATGCACTGTCATATCACGGGCTAGTAACTCAAAGAAAACAAAAGCTTACTTAGCCAGTAATTGCCATAAAAAATCATTAATTTTGTCCATTAAGCGTAAGTTTATATTTTAGAAATTAAAATCAAAAAAACACGTTGTTATTCGACAACGTGTTTTTTTAATACTTATTCATCTTGTAAATGATGAAACGATCAGACTCGTCTAGGAGTTACGAATTTACAACCCCGCCTCATAATCTGCACTGTTAAGCAGTGCTTCAACATCCGCAATATTGTCTGCTTTGATCTTATAAATCCAACCTTTGTCATATGGGTCTTCATTGACGATTTCAGGATCATCTTCGAGGGCAGTATTGACTTCGATCACTTCACCTGACACAGGTGCATGAATATCCGATGCAGTCTTGACCGATTCAACGATGCCTGCTTGCTCGCCTGCAGTGACAGTATCGCCAACTTCAGGCGCTTCTACATAGACCAAATCACCCAAAGCATCTTGCGCATGATCGCTGATACCTGTAATGACAATGTCACCATCTACACGAACCCATTCATGTGTGCTTGCATAACGTAAATCTTCTGGGTGATTCATAGTGTTCCCTTAAATTCTAAAAAATAAATCAAACATAGTCAGAGAAATTTAATCCTGCTACAGCGTTAACCTCGCTCGCAGTACTATTTGTACACCTTCGCTCGGTTGCCTTATATCAGAAATTAATTTCTTCGACTATAAAAGCTTGGAAAAGTTATACCGTGTTTGACAAAAAAAGCAAATCATAAAGCTAAATGGTGATCACAATTTAAGTGAAAAATTCATACAGCTAAAGATCAACCGATTATAAATATGGATCTTTACGCCAGTTGCTTGGGCTACGACCACTCCAACGCTTAAATGCACGGCTAAAATTCGCAACGTCTGAATAGCCAAGCTCATCAGAAATTTGCTCTAAACTATAGTCCGTACGTGACAATAGCGCAGTAGCACGACGATAGCGTACTTCATCAACGATGGTTGAGAACGATGTCCCTTCGGTGGCAAGTTGACGCTTTAATGTCCGATCAGACATAAACAACTTTTCTGCGACCGCTTCGATACCGAGGTGTTGTTCATGCTCAGTCAAAATGTCACGCACTTTCATGGAAAGACGACGGCGTTCACCCAGAGCAGAAAGCTCTGTTTCGCAGTGGTTAATCGCTACTTGGCTAGATATCGGGTCGGCGTGTACCATATTCAGACCCAAATAGCTTTTATCAAAGCTTGCCAAGAGATGTGGTTGATTAAAACGAAAGGTTGAATTGATTAAATTTTTATAACGCTCAAAGCCTTCTGGTTGCTCAAAATCAAAATCAATCTCACCACGCAACTCTTGACCTGTCAAAGCTTGTCCCATGGTCAAAATGCCAATGGTCAGTGTCATGATAATTTCGTTACGAAGTGGTTGTAGTTCGATATTACACTTCAGCTCAATAGTGGCTTTGTCTGTAAAAGTAGAAAAATACAGCTGTAAAAAGGGCATACGTAGCTGAATAAAGCGAGAGGCAAGGACTAAGGCTTCGGTGGCATTTTCAGCGGTCATGATGGCATAGCCAATAAAGCCATGAATGGAAATACGCATCTGCGTACCGAGATGAAAGCCAAGACTTGGCTCTCCAGTCAAGGCATGAGCGCGTTTGATTAGTTCATTGGCGACTTCAACAGGCATACGTGTATCGGGATGTGCCAGTTGTTCGCTAGTTAGTCCGAAAGGCTCAAAAAATACCGTATCGTTGTAGCCCCAACGTGAAACCACATCGAGTATTAACAAGCCATATACACCTGGAATACCTTGATCTTGGTGCATTGTCGTCATGCCAATATCCTTATCACACAGTCATTTCGCCATCTTGACGAAATGATTTTTCAATCGCTTAGCAGTAGATGCTAAATTTTAATTCGTTTGGCATCATGCCATGAAGCGATATTACCAATCTTAAAAATTGTCTAACAACAAGATTCGCATTGCAATAGCTGAAATGCCGACATTAATAGGTGGAAAATGTCATTCAGCTATTTAACTAGTTATTCAACTTAGATTAGCAATTATATCGAGGCGTCAGTCTTTTCATCGACGGTTATCTGGCCATCTTCTTAATGCTCATCAAGATTAATAAAACCACCACTCTGACGTGCCCAAAGCTGTGCGTACAGCCCATTTTGATGAATCAGTTCATCATGAGAACCTTGCTCGATGATACGCCCTTGATCCAGTACAATCAGGCGATCCATTTTGGCAATCGTGGATAGTCGATGTGCAATGGCGATCACCGTTTTACCGTCCATCAAGTGTTCTAAACTTTCTTGAATCGCCGCTTCAACTTCTGAATCTAGTGCACTGGTTGCTTCATCCAAAATCAAAATTGGCGCATCTTTTAAGAATACACGGGCAATGGCAATACGCTGACGTTGACCGCCTGAGAGTTTGACACCACGTTCACCGACATAGGCATCTAAACCTTTGCGACCTTTCATATCGACCAACTGCGGGATAAAGTCACTGGCTTGTGCTTTGGCAAGTGCTTCTTGCACTTCTGCATCAGTTGCATCAGGACGACCATATTTGATGTTTTCAAGTACAGTACGATGCAGAAGAGAGGTGTCTTGAGTTACTAGGGCAATTTTTTTACGTAAGCTATCTTGCGTCACATCTTGGATATTCTGTCCATCAATCAAAATCTGACCTTGATTCACACGATAAAAATGTAATAACAATTGAATCAGCGTTGATTTGCCTGCGCCTGAACGACCAACGATACCAATCTTTTCACCTGCTTTGATGTCAAGGTTGAAATGGTCTAAGACATTGCGATCGGTGTAGGCAAAATTCACATCTTTAAACTGAATGCGACCATGATCCACTGCTAAAGTTTCGGCATTAGCCTTGTCTTGAATGGCAATCGGTTTGCCCATGGTATGCATGCCGTCTTGAATCGTCCCGACATTTTCAAAAAGTTGTGTGACATTCCACATCAAAAATTCAGACAAACTATCGAGTTTCAGTACCATCGCCGTTGACGCTGCAATCACGCCAAGCGCAGCTTCACCATTCATCCAAAGATACAGCGATGTGCCAATCACACTGATATATAGAAATGCACTGAGTACATTGATGGAAATCTGATATTTCACACCCAAGCGCATTTGCTTATACACAGTGACCATAAAGTCCTGCATTGAGCGTTTGGCGTAGATGCTCTCACGACCTGCATGAGCAAAGAGCTTTACCGTTTGAATATTGGTATAAGCATCGGTGATACGACCTGTCATCTCGGCACGTGCATTGGCTTGCTCAGCAGACACTTTACCCAAGCGTGGAATAAAATAACTGGCAATCAGTACAAATAAAGCGAGCCAAATGAGCAGAGGTAAAACCAATAATGGCGAGATCGAACCCAGTACGATATTGATACTGATAAAGTAAATCAGGACGTAGGCAAGCATATCGCCCAAGATTATCCAAAATTCACGTACAGCAAGCGCAGTCTGCATGACTTTTGCCGACAGTCGTCCTGCAAAATCATTATGGAAAAAGTCTAAGCTTTGACCTAAAAGCAGATTGTGAAAACGCCAACGCATGCGCATTGGGAAATTGCTAAACAAAACTTGGTGTTTGATGATCGACTGAAAACTGGCGAAAAAGACATTCGCAAATAACACCGCAACCAATAACATTAAATTCTGCTGATGATCTACAAGAAATGATTCAGGTGAGCTTTGGCTGATCCAATCGACCAATTTACCAATATAGGTGAAAAAGACTACTTCAAAAGCTGCCGTTGCAGCCGTACACAAAATAAGTAGTAATAAATACGGTCGAACGCCTTTAGTCGCCTGCCATACAAAAGCAAAAAATGTCTTAGGTAATGGTGTGTTGAGATTTTCCGTCGGGTAGGGATTAACCAGTCTTTCAAACCAAGCAAACATAAAATACCTAAATCATTTTTACAGATCACTACCTTAATGTGGCTTTTCGATCAAAATTCAAATTTATCACTCAGTTTTTGAAATATAAGGTTTGAAAAAGTCTTGATGCAGTTAAGTCGTAGGTAGCGTAGCAGGAGAATGTATATTCGAGCGATTCTAAATCTTTGATGTGTTTGGAATGCGCTGTAATTTCGTGTTTATTTTAGCGCAAAATTACCCTATATTGCTGTATTTATCACATAAATTCTGATGTTATCAGCGTATTTCAAAGGCAAAACTAAGCGTGCTTGCCAAGTTGACACCGTATGTCGTCGCTAATGCCATTCACTTGACCACGCAAAATACTTAAATTATCACTTAATCTATGCAACAAAGTGCATAAATGCAAATTTGCTGATTTTATCCGTTTGAATTGCTTTATGTACCACGTATTTAAATTGATCAATTTAGATTAGACTGACTTTTTTTAATCTTGATGATGAAAACGGCAGATAACTAAATCAGCTAAGCAACACAGCCAAACGACAACACCAACACGACAGCCAAAGTAGGAATTCACCCATGACTAGCTATCAACACGTTTTACAGCCTTTGGATTTGGGCTTTACCACGATTCGTAACCGTACTGTGATGGGTTCAATGCACAGTGGTTTGGAAGATCGTTTTTATAATTATCCAAAGCTTGCTGCATATTTTGCAGAACGTGCTAAAGGTGGTGTAGGGCTGATTATCACAGGTGGTATTTCGCCAAACCGTCAAGGTTGGTTGCTGCCTGCGGGTGGTACCATGAACACATGGGGTGATGTGATCAATCATCGTATCGTAACGCATGCAGTGCATAAGCATGGCGCAAAGATTTTGATGCAAATTCTGCACTCAGGGCGTTATGGTTATCAGCCTTTTGTGGTGTCATCTAGTCCGATCAAATCGCCAATTTCACCGTTTAAGCCACGTAAGCTCAGTGATAAGCAAATTCTTAGTACCATTGATGATTATGCACGCTGTGCCAATTTGGCAAAAAAAGCAGGCTATGATGGCGTAGAAATCATGGGCTCAGAAGGTTATTTGATTAACCAATTCCTTAGCCGTCATGTCAATCAACGTGATGACCGTTGGGGTGGAGATATCGAAGGGCGTATGCGTTTCGCCGTGGAATTAGTTAAAGCAATCCGTGCTAAAGTCGGCGAGAAGTTTATTATCTGCTTCCGTCTGTCGATGATTGATTTGGTTCAAGATGGCAACACGATGGAAGAAGTCATCATCGTTGCCAAAGCACTTGAGCAAGCGGGTGTGACTTTGCTGAATACTGGTATCGGGTGGCATGAAGCACGTATTCCAACCATTGTAACTTCAGTACCTCGTGCAGCTTTTGTTAATGTTACGGCGGAAGTAAAACAACACGTATCCATCCCTGTGATTGCATCGAATCGTATCAATATGCCTGAAACAGCTGAGCAAATCTTGGCAGATGGGCAAGCGGATATGATTCAAATGGCTCGACCATTCTTAGCTGATCCGTATTGGGTGAACAAAACCGCAGAAAATCGTGTTAATGAGATCAATACTTGTATCGCCTGTAACCAAGCCTGCTTAGACCATACTTTCCAAAATAAACGTGCATCTTGTCTAGTCAATCCACAAGCGTGTCACGAAACAGAATTGGTCTATATCAAAACTAAGAAACCAAAACGTGTTGCTGTGGTCGGTGGTGGTGTCGCAGGCATGTCTGCGGCAACTGTTGCTGCACAGCGTGGACATCAAGTGACTTTGTTTGAAGCGGATAGCGATATTGGTGGTCAATTTAACTTGGCAAAAGTCGTTCCGGGTAAAGAAGAATTCCACGAAACCATTCGTTATTTCAAAGTACAACTGGAGAAAACTGGGGTTGATGTGCGATTAAATACCCGAATCAATCGTGAACAACTTGAACGTGAAGGCTTTGAAGAGGTGATCGTGGCGACTGGTGTAGTGCCACGTCAGCTGAAAATCGACGGTGCAGATTCACCAAAAGTATTGTCTTATGCCGAAGTCCTAAAAGGCGCAGAAGTCGGTAATCGTGTTGCGGTAATTGGTGCAGGTGGGATTGGCTTTGATGTCAGTGAATACTTGCTTAAACCACCGCATCAACCACAACCGCAACCACTCGATGAGTGGCGTAAAGAGTGGGGCGTTGATCCACATGCAAACTATGATTCGGAAGGTGGTCTAGTTCGTGCAGAAGTCGAAACGCCAATCCGTGAGATTTTCTTGCTACAACGTAAAACTACACCGCTGGGTATTGGTTTAGGAAAGACTTCAGGTTGGGTACACCGTGCCCAACTGAAAAAGCATAATGTAAAAATGATGCGTGGCGTACAGTATAAAGCTGTGACTGATGAAGGGCTTTGGATTGAAGCGAATGGCGTCGAGCAACTTCTTCGTGTTGATACGATCGTGGTTTGTGCAGGGCAAGAGTCTGTCAAGGCGCTCTATCCTCAAGAAGGTGAAAAGCATCTTGCTAAGTATCACATCATTGGCGGTGCAAAGCTTGCGGCCGAGCTTGATGCAAAACGTGCGATTCGTGATGGCGCTGAAGTGGCATCTAAGCTGTAATGCACTGTAGTCCATCGTCTTTTTAAAAATGTATTGATTATGGAATATGCAGTTAAAGCGTTGTGATGCAAAAAGTGATGAAATTCACTTGTATAAAGCATCAATGCTTTGTATCCTTGCGCACAAGGAAGCGTGGCAGAGCGGTTTAATGCACCGGTCTTGAAAACCGACGAGGGTGTGAGTCCTCCGTGAGTTCGAATCTCACCGCTTCCGCCAAATATTTTAAAGAGCCCTTGATTATTCAAGGGTTTTTTATTTGAGTTAGATTTTTACCACATCAATTACCACAAAGTGGTTTGGATTAGTTGCCATTTTAAGAAAAAATGGTGGTGAAGAGTTAGTAGGAATTGCTGACGATATCTTAGTTATTTTTGGCAGAAACTCCTCTTCATTTGATCGAGTTCTTTCAGCGATTGATTTAATTGTAGGTACTGATCTTAAGCCAGGAAAAGGTCAGTCACTTACCCTGATTAAAAATGACGCTGATAAAATTAGAAAAGATAGAGATCATGTACAAACGGTCTATCAAAATAAAGTAGATGTTATTACACGAAATAGGTTGAATGGAAAAGAGTTTGAAACTAGTGCTGCAAGCAAGTTGGGGGTGCAACGCAATACAGATCGGCAAATGATTACTGTAAAAACAGAAAGAGATGGGCAAATTAATATTATCCCAGATGCTTTTGGTAATGGTCGTACATTAGTTGAATTCAAGAATGTTCAATATCTTTCAGATACTAAGCAACTCAGAGGCTATGAGGCAACAGGAAAACCTGTAAGCTTAGTTGTAAATATGAATACAAAGATATCAGCAACAGTGCAAAATGCTATTTTTAAAAATAATGGGACAATACAGCGATTTAATCCTATTACTAAAACAGTTCACCCATTATAGGAAATATTCAAATGAAGTTTAAGCGCCCTATTCATTGTAAAATTTACACACCAATTATGTTGAGAAACCCGCAAGATTTTTTTATGCGAGTACACCATTATTGCGACCATTTCTCAGACATGCTTCCTGAAAAGTGTGGTTTTTGGAGTCCATTAAAAATTAGCTTTACGCCTGAAATGATTGAAAGTTTAATCCCTGAAGATCGAGGTGGAGCAGCAGATCGATTGTATTGTCAGCGCTTAAAAAAGCCACGTTGTCATGTACAGTTCTCACCCTCCTCAATACATGGAAAAAGTCATAGTGAAGAATATATTTGTGCTGAATTAGGTCAAGTAGATCAAAATAAGCTCATTGAATATATCAAAGAAACTACGGTGAAATACATGGCTGATTTAGCAATTATTGATGCAAACCGTGGAAAGGAACCTGATCCTCTAATAATTGAAGGTTGGCGTGATATTACACCGATTACACTTCAGTTAAAACATTGGTTACCAGATATGTATTGGGGCGTTGTATTTGGAAAGCCTTATGTTGATCTCTTTGGCTTAAACATTCTTATGTCCGTACCAGCATATAGGGTCGAAAAGTTATCTGATCATGCAGTTTATATACAGCTTTCTGAATTTGTCGATGATGTATTCGAGAAACGTGACTATATAGATGAGCAACGTGAAATATTAAAACAACACTTAGGCAATGATGCTTTTTGGAGTAATGAAAAAAGCTATGTAATTAATATCGATTACAGGGTTTTAAAAGGTTTGTCTGAACATACAGAAATTCATATCCCCTTACAGACAAATTATACAGATGTTTTTCGTGTCCCACATTTTAAATTTATTTCTGATACTTATATGCAAGCTGAAATAGCTCCAGTAAATATGGAAGAATATTTAAGTGAAATAAAACAAATTGGTACAGATGATTGGGAGGTCAGAGTATCGCAAAAATGGTTATTAAGACCTTTTGATACAAGTGTGGATTATGATAGTTATGGTGACGTTGAGGAAATATCTTTCTTTTATAAACCAGATGGTTATGATTTACCTGTGGACAAAGAACTTTTCATTGGTGCATGGGATCACTCAGTGCAAGACATTCAAGAATATGCAAAAAATATACTTGTAAATTTAAAATCTGCTTACCCTCAATCAGAAACAAAATGGGAGTGTATTGAGCAAAGTGTTCAAGAGGTAGATGGAGTCTATGTTGTTTTGTTGGATCAAATTGATCAACAACAACATAACATATTTAGAATTGTATCAAAGGTCTTAATTTTTCCGAATTATGTTGTAAAACTTACATTTATGGATTATTGGGTTGATCGGTTGGATGTTTCAAAGGAAATTTCAGATCCAATTATGGATTCGTTCAAAAAAATTGGTGGATAGTCAGCTAAAATTTGTCTGATTTCATCGCTGTGCAGTGGAGGTCCTATTATGCACATCTTATTACTAAAAAATTGGGTGGATCAGTATGATGATGCATGTATTTTTTAAAAACAAAAGAAAGATAAACTTTTAATTCCTAGTATCGTCAACTAATTGTTGTTGATGTGGTACAGCAATAGCTTCCCATTCATCATAAGACAAAATAGGTGGAAAAGCGGCTACTACTAATTGAATGGTAGCTACTCAACTTTCAACATTAATTTAAATTTTTTTAATAAATCAGTCTGCTTTACATATAACCTCCACAACATGAATTTTCTTCATCTTTTTGTGAAATTAAGTCGTTTTTATTCATGTTGGCTTTTCGGTATAAATAGCGTCATAGATTAATACGCTTTTTATCTCTCAAGGGGCTACATCATCATGACTCAGATTAAACCTAGCCAAGAATTTACATTTTCGATCAAGCGTATCCGCTTTGATGAAGACTATCGTCCTTCGGACAATACGCGGATCACCACGAACTTTGCCAATCTCGCACGAGGTGAAAGTCGCCAAGAAAACTTGCGTAACACCATTCAGATGATGAATAACCGTTTCAATGCTTTGGCGCATTGCGACAATCCAAATGCAGATCGCTACGCTATCGAGCTTGATATTATCTCTGTGGATATTGATGTAGAAGGCAAAGGTGATACTTTCCCAACCATTGAAATTTTGCAAACCACGATTATTGATCAGCAAAAAAATCAACGTATCGATGGTATCGTGGGGAATAATTTTTCATCGTATGTACGTGATTATGATTTTAGCGTGTTGTTACCTGCGCATAATCAAGATCAAGCGCAGTTTAGTCTGCCTGAAAACTATGGTGAGCTTCATGGCAAAATTTTTAAATCTTTTGTGCATTCAGATGTATATGCAGCGAACTTTAGTAAATCGCCAGTGATTTGCTTGAGTGTTTCAAATACCAAAACTTATCATCGTACCGCTAATGTGCATCCTGTATTAGGTGTGGAATATCAGCAGGATGAATATTCTTTGACCGATGAATATTTTGCAAAAATGGGTTTAAAGGTGCGCTACTTTATGCCGAAAGATAGTGTGTCACCGCTTGCTTTTTATCACAGTGGCGATCTGCTGAGTGATTATAGTGAATTGGAGTTGATCGGTACGATTAGCACGATGGAAACCTTCCAAAAGATCTATCGTCCTGAAATCTACAATGCCAATTCTGTGGCAGGACAATGTTTTAAGCCAAGTTTAAAGCATCAAGATTATTCATTGACACGTATTGTCTACGATCGTGAAGAGCGTGGTCGCTTGGCGATTGAACAAGGCAAATTTACCGAAGAAAGCTTTATCAAGCCGTATAAAACCATCCTTGAACGATGGGCGAGCAATTGCGCTGTTTAAAGCCTTAAGCATTTATAAACAGACTTGAGTGTCTAAAACAGCCCGAAACATTTAAAAACTTATTTTTTATAGATGATTGAATATGAAAATTTTACTACCGACATCAACCGCAGGCAGTTTGCCGAAACCATCTTGGTTGGCGGAACCTGAGAAACTTTGGTCGCCGTGGAAACCGCAAGGTGATGAGCTGATTGAAGCAAAGCAAGATGCGTTGAGTTTGTCTTTACATGAGCAAGTCCAAGCAGGCATTGATATCGTCAGTGATGGTGAGCAAACTCGTCAGCACTTTGTGACCACATTTATCGAGCATCTAAATGGTGTGGACTTTGAAAAACGTGAAACGGTGCGTATTCGCAATCGCTATGATGCCAGTGTGCCGACCGTGGTCAGTGCGGTATCTCGTCCAAAATCGGTCTTTGTTGAAGATGCAAAATACTTACGTCAGCAAACGTCGCAACCGATCAAATGGGCATTGCCTGGTCCAATGACCATGATTGATACGCTATATGATGCGCACTACAAAAGCCGTGAAAAGTTGGCGTGGGAATTTGCCAAAATCCTCAATGAAGAAGCCAAAGAACTCGAAGCGGCAGGGGTGGATATTATCCAATTCGATGAGCCTGCATTTAATGTGTTCTTTGATGAGGTCAATGATTGGGGGGTGGCTACACTTGAGCGTGCAATCGAAGGCTTGAAGTGTGAAACCGCCGTGCATATCTGCTACGGCTACGGTATCAAAGCCAATACCGATTGGAAAAAAACACTCGGCAATGAATGGCGTCAATATGAAGAAGCCTTTCCAAAGCTACAACAATCCAAAATCGACATCGTGTCACTCGAGTGCCAAAACTCACGAGTGCCAATGGATTTGATCGAATTGATTCGTGGTAAAAAAGTCATGGTCGGAGCAATCGACGTGGCTACCAACAGCATAGAAACGCCTGAACAAGTGGCTGATACCTTGCGCAAAGCATTGCAATTCGTGGATGCGGATAAACTCTATCCATCAACCAACTGTGGCATGGCACCACTCGCTCGTGAGGTGGCAAGAGGCAAGCTGAATGCACTCAGTGCAGGTGCGGAAATTATTCGTAAAGAGCTTTTGGGCAAATAGTCATCTAGAGTGTGATTTAACCCCTCTAAATCTCCCAATAAAAAAGGGGAGACTTACTAGAATTCTCATCTGTATTAGATTCGTGTCTCCTTCCCTTTTTTAAGGGGAAGGTCGGGATGGGGTTTTATTTGACCATCCTTCTTTAAAAAGAGGGGACGGTCGTAAATTGTGTACGTGAGGAAAAATGTGATGGTTGAAGCAACAGATTTTAGAGATGCAATGTCTTTATTGAGCAGTGCCGTCAGTGTGGTGACTACGGCAGGTGTGTCAGATCGTCATGGTTTTACTGCATCGGCAGTATGTAGTGTCACTGATACACCACCGACCTTATTGGTGTGTATGAATCAATTTTCTCGTTCACATACACATTTTGCTGAAAATAAAATCCTCACGGTAAATGTGCTTGGTGCACAGCATCAACACATTTCCAATATCTTTGCTTCAACGATGAGTTCTGAGGAACGCTTCGAGCATGGCGAATGGACGACCTTAGAAACTGGTGCACCTGTGTTAAACGATGCGTTGGTCAGTTTTGATTGTGAGATCGAGCAAGTGCAAGCTGTAGGGACGCATGATATTTTTATCTGTCGAATTGTGGCGATACAGCACAATGCCGATGATGAAAGTAAGAGTGATAAAAGTTTGGTTTACTTTAACCGCACTTATCATCATGTTGGAAAAGTGGTGGAGCAGGTGGAGATTGCCTAAATAGAAAGAAATGCTTTTGCTTATCTCCACGGAAATACGCATAAAGATACTCTTTAAGTAATTAAAATATCTATAAGAATTCGATTGTCAGAAAAAAAATCGACTTTAATATACAAAGATATAATTTTAACAAGATGCGCAATGATGACACTCGATCATTACTATGATCAATTGCATGATCTGATCTATCAAATCCCGAGCTCAAAGCAAGGATGGGAGAACTTTGCGAAGTAGTTATTACAAGTGCTGAACGCATCGTATGTGCACATTCAAGCGATTGATTTTCGGTATCAGGTGGTTTCATTTAGTAATGGAGTAGGACCACTACCGCTTGAAAACTACGTAAATGCAGAACTCGCATATTTGCGGTTACCGATCGAATCTGACCCACGTTGGGGGAAGTTTTTAGAAACCGAGAGACTGTAAATAAAACTGTGTAAACGCTTAAACTATCCCTCAACGTTGTTGGGGGTAACACAGGTGTTTACCATGAAAGATGAAGCAATGTTGGCATTAGCTAAAGAATTTGCCAAAAACCTAAAAACAGAAGCTGACC
>NZ_JAYROT010000044.1:0-14945 GCF_041911495.1 Acinetobacter sp.
ATGGCTTAGAAATCAATCGTGTGGCGGTTTAGCACATAGACTTCGTGTCCCATCGCATAGATGGCTTAGAAAATATAATGCAGCGGTATTGAATAATGCTAAATGTGTCCCATCGCATAGATGGCTTAGAAAAGTCTTTAGGTCAATTACCTGAAAATCAGGATGTGTCCCATCGCATAGATGGCTTAGAAATTATGCACAACCAAAGAAGTCTTGGAAGGATAGTGTCCCATCGCATAGATGGCTTAGAAAAGAACGACGCACCGCTTTAGCAAAGTTTGAAAGTGTCCCATCGCATAGATGGCTTAGAAAAAAAATAAATTCTTTAAGCTTCATGACTGCACGTGTCCCATCGCATAGATGGCTTAGAAAAATACCTCTTGACGATGAAAGTAGCACTCTTCGTGTCCCATCGCATAGATGGCTTAGAAATACTTTTGCTTTGGTTCTCTCAAACATCAATCGTGTCCCATCGCATAGATGGCTTAGAAAACTACAGCATCAGGGGATTCAATGTGCCCTACGTGTCCCATCGCATAGATGGCTTAGAAAAAGCCCAAGCGAATTTAACTACTGCCAAAATAGTGTCCCATCGCATAGATGGCTTAGAAAAAAACACCTCGATCGGATGTGTTTCAGGGTCTGTGTCCCATCGCATAGATGGCTTAGAAAGTATAGCCACGCCCACCTCGGCAAAGGTGCAAGTGTCCCATCGCATAGATGGCTTAGAAAACTCCGTAGGGTTCACATCAGGTTGCTTACCAGTGTCCCATCGCATAGATGGCTTAGAAAAGTTAGGGTCTACCTTGAGTGCATTAGCTAGAGTGTCCCATCGCATAGATGGCTTAGAAAATACTGCAACAGCCACAACAACAATCAGTAAAGTGTCCCATCGCATAGATGGCTTAGAAAACTCATCAGCAATGCCGCCTAAAAACACCCCTGTGTCCCATCGCATAGATGGCTTAGAAAACATCAAAAACACCGCACAACAAACCGCATGTGTGTCCCATCGCATAGATGGCTTAGAAAATTCGCCATATTTTCGCCGTAGCGCAACCAAAGTGTCCCATCGCATAGATGGCTTAGAAAAAGATTTGGGGAAGATGATAATCGATACGAGAGTGTCCCATCGCATAGATGGCTTAGAAAAACTGGTGCGCCTGCAACCACGCAAAGATGACGTGTCCCATCGCATAGATGGCTTAGAAAAATCCACGTGGTCGCTTGGCAAACCGTGCTTAGTGTCCCATCGCATAGATGGCTTAGAAAGTATTATTGCAATCAATGGTGGTAACTGGACAGTGTCCCATCGCATAGATGGCTTAGAAAATACCACCCCTGCCGAAATCAAAGCAGGGCACGTGTCCCATCGCATAGATGGCTTAGAAAATTTTGCCGACATCTAATCCAGTGAGTACGCTGTGTCCCATCGCATAGATGGCTTAGAAATACAGTAGGTAGCCTTGTGCTATTGGCTATTTGTGTCCCATCGCATAGATGGCTTAGAAATAATGTCAGAGATATGCGAAATACCTAAAACAGTTAACCATCACATAGATGGCTTGTGAGCACGAAAGAGCAACGCTGTTGCGGATTGTGTGCAAGAAAACGGATGTCATCTCGACATTCATCATCTAGATGGCTTAGGAAAAGATCTCAACGGCAATGCATAAATCTAAAAAAGTGGTGCATTAAACACCACTTTGGTCAACATCAGATAGAATCAAAATAGTCGATTCATACCATTTAATGCTGCAACACGATAAGCCTCAGCCATCGTTGGATAGTTAAAGGTCGTTTCAGCAAAATATTTGAGAGAATTATCTGGGCTTTGCATGACAGCCTGTCCAATGTGCACAATCTCTGACGCATTATTACCAAAGCAGTGAATACCCAAAATCTCCAAAGTATCACGGTGGAATAGGATTTTTAGCATACCGACCGTATCGCCAGTGATCTGCGCTCGAGCAAGTTGACGGAAGAAAGATTGTCCAACTTCATAGGGAATTTTTTCTTCTGTGAGTTGTTGTTCATTTTTACCAATCGAGGAAATCTCAGGAATGGTATAAATCCCTGTTGGAATATCTGTAACAGGTTTAACATGCTTCTCACCGACCATATTCGCCCCCGCACAGCGCCCTTGGTCATAGGCAGCTGAGGCAAGTGACGGCCAACCAATCACATCACCCGCCGCATAGATATTTTCCACTTCAGTCTGATACTGCTCATTCACCGTCAATTGACCACGGCTATTTGGTTGTAAACCTACATTTTCAAGCCCTAAGCCATCGGTGTTACCAGATCGACCGTTACACCAAAGGATCGCATCAGCTTTGATCTTCTTTCCACTCATCAAATGTAAAACCACGTGGTCGTCATAAGTTTCGAGCTTATCAATTTGTTCATTATGGCGAATCAATACACCAAGTTCACGCAGGTAATATGACAAAGCATCAGAGATCTCATCATCCAAATAGCTGAGTAGTTTTTCTTGGGTGTTGATCAGATCAACTTTGTTTTCAAGTCCAACAAATATCGAGGCATATTCACAGCCGATCACCCCTGCACCATAGATAATGATTTTTTGAATATGAAAGTCCAAATCAAGAATTTTATCTGAATCAAATACACGTGGATGATTAAAGTCCAATTCCGCAGGTTGATATGGACGACTACCTGTAGCGATCACGATTTGCTTACAGATCAAGGTTTCTTTGATGCCTTCATTGCTAAATACCAAAACGGTATTTTTGTCTTGAACATAGGCACGACCATGATAAATTGCGATTTGATTTCGATCATAAAATCGTGTGTGCGTTTCTACTTGTTGCTGAATCACTTTATGCGCATTACGCAAAATCTGTTTCATGGTGAATTGCTTCCACTCACCTGCTTTTTGAAACAACGAATCACGTTGATAACGAATGATGCTAGATACGGTTTGACGAAGTGCCTTACTCGGAATCGTACCGACATGCGCACAGTTACCACCCAATTGTTCACGCATATCGACAATCGCTACCCGCTTGCCTGATTTTGCGAGCTTCATCGCAGCACCTTCACCTGCTGGACCTGAACCAAGTACGACCGCATCGTATTTGGTGTAATTGGTACTGGACAGTTCTTTTTTGCGTGCTGGCATTCGATGCTCCTTTTAGCAGTGATCGTCGTTATGAAATATAGTGGCTAATGATAGAAACTAACTTTCTTAAACTCTAATTTTAAACCCTTAGAATCAAATCATGAAGAAAAACATTAGGGTCTGTTGGCATTACATCCATGCATTGCGTTATCAGCTAAAACTACAGAAACGAGGCATGAAACGCAGGGAATGGTCACTCCCTTACCAAGTTTCATAACGAAGTTTATGGCAGTTTTAGCGATAACCCTTCGGGACTAGGATGTTTTCCTTGCGACGCAGTGCGTCTCATACGTCGTTAGCAATGAGTCATTTAGAATCACTAAACTTCCTCATTACTGCCTTGTATCACCTAAAAAACATACTTAGTCGCAAGCATCTGTGAAATGCTAACAGACCCTACTGATTAATCATAAAGTTGAATATATAGTATGCCCAATATATGTTAAAAATGTACATCAAACACTTATACTTTCAGTTATAGCGTCATTTCGTATTTGAATGGCAAAGCACGCAATTTCGATTGTAAATTTCGCTATAATATCGCTCTGTCTGCAATCCTTGAGGAATAAAGATCATTATGTCTGCAAACCGTAAACCTGAACAGGGTGTCAAACTTCGTGGTGCTGAAAAAGTCGCTAGAATCCCTGTAAAAGTTGTGCCTACGGTTGAAGTCCCTCGCAAGCCAGACTGGATCAGAGTCAAGATGACTGCACCTGAAGAAGTGCAACGCATCAAAACCACCTTAAGAGCGCAAAAGCTACATACCGTCTGTGAAGAAGCAGCCTGTCCAAATCTTCCTGAATGTTTTGGCGGTGGTACGGCGACATTCATGATCATGGGGGATATCTGTACACGCCGTTGCCCTTTCTGTGATGTTGCACATGGTCGTCCGAATGCACTGGATGCAGACGAACCACGAAATATGGCAGAAACGATTTCAAATCTCGGATTAAAATATGCAGTGATCACTTCTGTAGATCGTGATGATTTAATAGATGGTGGCGCACAGCACTTTGTTGATTGCATTATCGAAGCACGCAAACTTAGCCCAAAAACATTACTCGAAATACTTGTGCCTGACTTCCGTGGTCGTATGGACATCGCACTTCGGATCATGACCGAGTGTCCGCCTGATGTGTTTAACCACAATATCGAAACCGTGCCACGCCTCTACAAAGCGATGCGTCCAGGCTCTGACTATCAGCACTCTTTGACCTTATTAAAAATGTTTAAAGAATACTGCCCTGACGTCCCAACCAAATGTGGTCTAATGGTGGGTATTGGTGAAACAGAAGAAGAAGTCATTGCACTGCTTGATGATCTACGTGCGCATGATGTGGACTATGTGACGATTGGTCAATATCTACAACCTTCAAAACAACATGCGCCAATTGATCGCTTTGTGACTCCTGAAGAGTTTGAACGCTATGCTGAGCATGGTCGTAAACTTGGATTCCGTAATATTTGGTCTGCGCCTATGGTACGCTCTAGCTACTTTGCCGATCGTCAATACTATGGCGAGCCTGTTCCTGCGGTACGTCGTAAAGTTGCACCTGAAAAGAAAATTGAAGTCTTTGCTGTTGAAGCCTAATTTTCGACATTCAAGATGAATATTAAAAAAGCCAAATCAATTTGATTTGGCTTTTTATCATCTTAGATTAGCATTTGAGAACTGAACAAAATTACATAGAATTAAAATGACCCACTAAACATTTTTTCAATATCGGCTTGCGTGAGCTTTTCGGCTGTTTCAGATAAGAATGGATAAAACGTCGGTTTATGATCTACATATATCTCAGAAACGATTTGAGCTTGCGTAGGGAAATCAAAAAGCTGTGAATTTAAATAGAATGTCTGTGGATCAGCATTGAGTTGATAAAATAAATTCGTTCCACATTGCTTGCAAAAACTACGTGATCCCCACTCTGATGAGGCATAGCGTTGAATATGATGTTCTCCAGTAATTTGAACACTTTTCGACTCAAGTGACATATGCGGACCACCGCTCCATTTTCGACACATGCCACAATGACAGACTGCGACTGCGCTTGTTTCTTCGATCTCAAACTTCACTTCACCACACAAACATTGACCTTGCATCACCTTCTCCCTTACGATTTTTATTAAATTACTATTGGACAAATCTTGTTGTTCCGCACTTTATTTGAATTCTTAACTTAACAAACTTTGGGCATAAAAAAACACAAGCATTGCGCACAATACTTGTGTTAATTGTAAAAGCCTATTTCTAATCAGTAGAAGCGATGATTTGACTTATTTCTTAACAACAGACGCTTCAGTGGTAATATTCACGCTGATTTTATCACCAACATTTGGCACATAAGCAGCAATACCAAACGCAGAACGATCAAAGCTCGTGGTTGCATTAAAGCCAACTGTATCTAGTTTCGTCATTGGATGAGGTGCTTTCTTATTCAGTACCGCATCTAGTACCACAGGCTTCGTTACGCCCTTCACTGTTAAATCACCAGTGATTTTGAAGTTCTTACTATCAGTCGTTTCAACTTTGGTACTTTTGAATGTAATCGTAGGATATTTCTTCGCATCAAACCATTCTGTTCCAAGTAAGTGCTCATCAAGGATTTTCACGTTTGAATTAACACTTTCTAAAGGAATGGTCACATTGACGGATGATTTTTCAGGATTTTTCTCATCAACTTTGATGACACCTTGAATATCTGTAAAGTTGCCACTTGGTGTAGAGAATCCAAAATGATCCCAAGTAAATACGGTCGCCGTATGTGTTGGGTCAATTTTATAATCGACAGTTTTTGCAAAGCTCACTGCTGAGGTGAAAGTTAAAGCCGTTGCGACTGCCAATACGTTTAAAGTTTTCATTGTTGCTCTCTTCTTAATGTCAGATTAATGTCGGTTGAACGAGTTAATTATAGATAAACAATACCGTATTTATAGAGCGATCGACACAACACTCTGTGCTAATTTTGCAACGAAGTTTTTCAAATAAAATATAAGAAAAGCGCCCCTTACGGACGCTTTTCGGATCATTATTAAATTTTTATGCGAATTTAGCCCAAGCGATTTACCGCATCAACAACAGCTTGCTTAGTAATACCAAAGTGATTAAACAAGTCTTTGGCAGGTGCAGATTCACCATAAGTTGTCATACCAATGACTTTGCCGTCTAAGCCAACAAATTTCCACCAATAATCCACATGCGCAGCTTCTACCGCAACACGTGCACGAATATTTGATGGAAGTACAGCTTCACGATATGCTGCATCTTGTTTCATGAATAGCTCTGCACATGGCATAGACACCACACGTACGCCATCGAGCTCTGCATATGCTTGCATTGCCAAATCAATTTCTGAACCTGTTGCAATGATGATGGCTTTCAGCTCACCTTTCTCTTTCGCAAGGACATAACCGCCTTTGGTAATATCATCAATCTGTTCTTGATCACGCGTTTGGAATGGCAAGTTTTGACGTGACAAAATCAACGCAGTTGGTCCATCTTTGTATTGCAGCGCAGATAACCACGCCACAGCAGTTTCCACCGTATCCGCAGGGCGCCACGTGTGTAGATTTGGTGTACCACGTAGTGATGCAATTTGTTCAATCGGCTGATGTGTTGGACCATCTTCACCTAGACCGATTGAGTCATGTGTATAGACATGAATCACACGTTGCTTCATCAATGCAGACATACGTACCGCATTACGTGCATATTCCATAAACATCAAGAATGTCGCCACGTAAGGGATAAATCCACCATGTAACGCTACACCGTTGGCAATCGCAGTCATCCCAAACTCACGCACACCATAGTGTACATAGTTACCAGCAGGATTATCTTGAACGCCTTCTGCACCTTTCCAAAGCGTCAGATTTGAACCTGCCAAATCCGCAGAACCTCCAAGTAATTCTGACAATAATGGACCAAATGCTTGTAAAGTATTTTGACTCGCCTTGCGAGTTGCAATGGTTTCAGCTTTGGCGTTGGTATCAGCAATAAACTGCGCTGCTTTTTCAGCGAAGTCCGCAGGCAACTCACCTGAGATGCGACGTAATAACTCTTTCGCTTCAGTTGGATATTTCGCTTGATACTGTGCAAAGACATCATTCCAAGCAGATTCAGCTTCGCCACCTTTCGCTTTGGCATCCCATGCGCCATAAACATCTTCAGGAATGACAAATGCTTCTTCAGCCCAGCCCAATGCTTCACGTGTTAATGCAATTTCATCATTGCCTAGCGGCGCACCGTGACAATCTTCTTTACCTTGTTTGTTTGGTGATCCAAGTCCAATCACGGTTTTACAGATAATTAATGTCGGTTTAGCAGTTTCTGATTTTGCTTCAACCGTAGCTTGACGGATTGCATCTGCATCATGACCATCGACACGAAGCACTTGCCAACCATAAGCCTTGAAGCGTTGCTCGGTATCATCGCTGAACCAACCTTCAACCTCACCGTCAATTGAGATGCCGTTATCATCATAATAAGCAATCAATTTACCCAGTTGAAGTGTCCCTGCCAAAGAACATACTTCATGCGAAATACCTTCCATTAAGCATCCATCGCCTAGGAAGCAATAAGTAAAATGATCAACGACTTGGATATCTTCTTTATTGAACTGTGCTGCTAAAGTCTTTTCCGCAAGTGCAAAACCAACAGCATTGGCAATCCCCTGACCAAGTGGTCCAGTGGTCGTTTCAATACCTGGCGCATAGCCATACTCTGGATGACCTGGTGTTCTTGAATGAAGCTGACGGAACTGTTTGATGTCTTCGATCGACAAGTCATAACCTGTCAAATGCAATAACGCATACTGCAACATTGAACCATGACCATTCGACAATACAAAGCGATCACGATTCGCCCACTGTGGGTTGCTTGGATTGTGAGATAAAAACTCACGCCAAACCACATCTGCAATATCCGCCATGCCCATCGGCGCACCGGGATGACCTGAATTCGCCTGCTGTACTGCGTCCATCGCCAAAACACGAATAGCGTTGGCAACACGACGTTCATTAAGTGGGGTTGTCATAGATCAGATTCCAAAAAGTGATTCATCCAAAAAAAGCAAACAGACTGAAGCAAAAACCATCAAAACAGTATGCTTGTAAGCTGTGCGATATTGTCCTAAAAAAAGCCTTATGGGTAAAGCCTTGATTGTCAATTTTGTGTCATTAATCACACAGTTAAACTAAAAAATTGTAAATTAAGTTTTGTATCTACTAAACAATAAAAGATCAGCATAGCGACTGATCTTTAAAGTTTTACAACAGCAAACCGTTCAGATTCACTGAGTGGTGTGTTTTGATGCTTAGCGCTGAATGAGCTTTAGGCTTCAGCTTCTAATATTTCAAAATCATGGGTAATGATGACACCGCCATCCATTAACATTTTACTTGCAGAGCAATACTTCTCCGCAGAAAGCTCAACAGCTTTTGCGACTTGTTTTTCTTTAACGGCTTTGCCAGTCACGATGAAATGCAAATGAATCTTGGTAAATACAGCAGGAATGGTATCGGCTCGTTCTGCCTGAAGCTCACACTTTACATCTGTAATGTCTTGACGTGCTTTTTTCAAAATGGTCACAATATCAAACGAAGCACAGCCACCCAAGCCCATTAAAATCAATTCCATTGGTCGAGCGCCACGGTTTTCTCCGCCATATTCGGCAGAACCATCCATGATGACATCGTGACCACTTGCAGAAGTGGCTTTAAATGACACATTCTCTAACCATTGAACTTGTGCGTGCATTGCATCTCCGTTTAAAAAACTATACATTTATCGGGTTCATTATAATAGCATATCGATATACCATTCGTAATCGAATCTATGCGCCATTTCACTTTTAAAATACAGCTGTATATAATTACACAACTGTATATAATTGTGTCAATCGCTACAATTTGGTCATTTGCATTTGGTATTCGATTCGCACTTCTTTTAAAGCTTGGGGTAAATCATGCTCACTTCTGATTTTTCTAGATTAAGTACAGATGCCTTGTCACCTGGTCAACTGCCAGAGTCTGTCAAAGCCTTACTTAAACGAGCAAAAATCAATCGTTTTCCTAAAAAGACAACAATTGTACAGGCAGGTGCCGAATCGCACTCACTCTATCTAATCCTAAAAGGTTCTGTGTCGATCATTATCGAAGAAGATGATCAACGTGAAATCATCGTGGCATATTTGAATGCAGGTGATTTCTTCGGTGAAATGGGCTTATTTGAAACCCAGTCGCATCGTACCGCAGAAGTTCGTACTCGTGATGTCTGTGAAATCGCTGAAATTGATTACGACACATTCCATGAGTTGTGTCATCAATATCCTGATTTAAGCTATGCACTCTTTGCACAGCTTGCACGCCGTTTGAAAAATACCACACGTAAAGTCACTGATCTTGCATTCATTGACGTGTCTGGTCGTATTGCACGTTGTTTGATTGATTTGGCGAATCAACCTGAGGCGATGATGTTGCCGAATGGTCGTCAGATTCGTATTACTCGTCAAGAGATTGGCCGTCTAGTCGGCTGTTCACGTGAGATGGTTGGTCGTGTACTCAAAACGCTTGAAGAGCAAGGCATGATCGAAACCGAAGGTAAAGCGATCTTGATCTATGATGCCTCTTTAAAAGCCATCGAAAATTCATCTGAAAATCTTAGCAATGATGACTATGACAATGAAGATGAAGATTAATCTGTAAAAATTGAATTCGAAATAAAAAAACAGCCACGGATATGGCTGTTTTTTTATTGATCCGTGTGATTTATTTAATCAAAAATAAAGCTTTAAACTATTTAAGACTAAACATATAAGACTAAAAAGATAGAATTGAAATAACTTAGCTCAGCTCCGCCAACTCTTTGGTAGACTGTCTTGCTTGTAATTGCAAACGCACTGCATGAATCAGCCCTGTCCAAGTTTCATTGGGTTGCCAAACTTTTTCTAACAACGCATCGGCTTCCGCCAAATCCATTCCCATATAAAACTGTCGATACAGAAAAATCAAACTACTCGCCCGCATATTCTTGGCACAATGCACCCATACTTTTTGTTCTTGTACGAGATGGTCGATCAAGTCGATCACAAACAATGCCCCGCTACTACTTGGACATTCCCATAGTAAAGGCACTTGAATATAGTCCAATCCAAGCTCAAGACAGATACGATCTTCATTCGGCAGATGATTTGAAGCATCCGTCAAAGCAAGATTGATGATCGTCGTGTAACCTTGTGCTTTGATCTCAGCTAACTGCTCAATCGTAGGTTGCCCTGAAGTTGCCAAATGCGCATGAATCCATTCAAACTGTTCAATCTCTTGTAGTTTACTGGATAGATCAGGCTGGCTTTCAATGTCAGTCATTTCATCATCAATATTCATAAAGTTCACAGTCTTTAAAATGATCA
The DNA here is from genome assembly GCF_041911495.1 of Acinetobacter sp. GTDB lineage: Bacteria > Pseudomonadota > Gammaproteobacteria > Pseudomonadales > Moraxellaceae > Acinetobacter. The sequence goes on from NZ_JAYROT010000044.1 coordinate 10,552, forward strand.
GCTTTAATTTTGATTCTACATAAAAAGTCGATATAAAAAACGCCATCAAGTGATGGCGTCTTCTCTATCAGCGATTCGGTAGTACGTCTTTCAATGCTTCGTGCATTTCTAACAAGACTTTTTCGGTGGTTTCCCAGTCGATACAACCATCTGTGACAGACTGTCCATAAACGAGGTCATTTAAATCTTTTGGAATATCCTGACGACCGCCTTTGAGATGGCTTTCAACCATCACACCGACGATGGTTTTATTGCCATCTACGATTTGGTTGGTCAAGTTTTGCAATACCAAAGGCTGTAAATATGGATCTTTGTTAGAGTTGGCATGACTTGCGTCGATCATGATCTTGTTGCTGACTTTGGCTTTATTCAACACGCCTTCCGCTTGTGCAACCGAGCTTGCGTCATAGTTTGGTTTGCCATTACCACCACGTAATACAACGTGCGCATATGGGTTGCCACTGGTTCGGATAATCGCCACTTGACCATCATTGTTTAAGCCGAGGAAACTATGCCCTGACTGAACAGCTTGCATGGCATTGGTCGCAACAGTTAAGCCACCGTCTGTACCATTTTTAAAGCCAACTGGTGATGATAAGCCTGATGACATTTCACGATGCGTTTGGCTCTCAGTTGTGCGAGCGCCAATCGCAGACCATGCGATCAAATCTTGTAGATACTGTGGTGAGTTTGGATCAAGTGCTTCTGTTGCACATGGCAGACCTTTTTCATTGAGTTCAAGCAAAAGCTGGCGACCAATATGTAAGCCCTTTTCAATATCAAAAGAGTCATTCATATCAGGATCGTTGATTAAGCCTTTCCAACCCACTGTAGTACGTGGCTTTTCAAAATAAACACGCATGATGATATATAGCGTATCTTGGATTTTTTCACGTAATGCAAGTAAGCGATCTGCATATTCATGTGCAGCTTTTGGATCGTGGATTGAGCAAGGACCAATCACCACAAATAAGCGTTTGTCTTTGCCATCTAAAATATCACGTACAGTTTGACGACCATTGACCACGCTATTGCGGGCTTGATCTGACAGCGGTAAATCTTTTTTTAATTGAGCTGGCGTAATCAATGCTTGTACGCTGGCGATGTTCAAATCGTTAACAACAGTATTCGCCACTTCTTGGGCGGTTAAATCACTCATTAGTCTTCCAAACTTTTTTCAATATAACAACTTGGCTCGAATATAGCATGTTTCCATAGCTTGATCATTACAAAAGCACATGAAAAACTTAATTTTCATGTGCTTTTTTTCAATCAAATTCAACTGTTTTTCCAATCATTCAATTTTCATGTGATAAGCAACGCTAAATATTTCACTTTAAACGATCTTTTGATATTGCGCTTGCAAGATCACCACTTGCGCTGTTTCGGCTTTGACTGGTTTTGCTTTGATTGGATTGACCATGAAGTTCACACCTAATGCAAACAATGTAATCCCCAAAATTCGACGGATCAGACGCTCAGGCATTTTTGAGCTGAGTAATGTACCCACCACGATTGCAGGAATCGAACCGACCAATAACCACATCAATAGGTGAAAATCGACATTACCCGAATTCATATGTCCAAGTCCTGCCACTAAAGTCAGTAGTACCGCATGCACCACATCAGAACCAATAATGCGAATCATCGGCATATTCGGAAACATGATAATCAACGCCATGATACCAAACGCACCTGCGCCTACAGATGATAAGGTCACAAAGATACCTAAAATCATACCCATGATGATGATATAAACATGCTTATTCTTAGTAATCGCATTCGGATCAATCAGCGTTTCACTTGGATTGGGATTGCGATATTTGCTAAAAAATCGCTCAATCTGCGGACGGAAAATAATCGAAATACCCGTAATGGTCAGCATAAAACCCAAGAACATGGTCAAGACCATTTTATAATGCGTCGATTGACTCAAATAATGCTCAAGCACCCAAGTCGTTGCAAAAGATGCAGGAATACTACCCAGTGAAAGAAAAATCACTAATGGCCAAATGATATTGAGCTTTTTCGCATGCACTAAAGAACCACAAAATTTGGAAATTGAGGCATACAATAAATCTGTACCAATGGCGATATGTGGCTCGATTTTAAACAAACCAATCAGAATAGGTGTCATCAATGAACCACCGCCCACACCTGTCACGCCGACACAGAAGCCAACAACCACACCTGCCAAGATAAAATGAATGACATCAAGCATGTATTTTCCAAAATATTCAAAACTGTGCGCATCTTATAACTTTTTGTGCTAAGACGTTGTAATCAAAAGTGCATAGCTTATGAAAATTTATGATAAAGCCATGCATTCGATAGCGAATTATCCAATCTTGATTTGCAATATTATTCTCAGACTCAAAATGCTAAGATGCTTAAATTCAATTATTTAACCTAGCGAGATCAGCGTGTCAGATTCCAAACCATCGAAACCACTCAGAATCGGTATCGTCGTCGGTGAAGTGTCTGGAGATACGCTGGGCGCATCCTTAATCCGTAGTTTTAAAGCGCAAGGCATCAATGCTGAGTTTGAAGGGATTGGCGGACCGCAAATGATCGCCGAAGGCTTCAATAGCCTCTATCCGATGGAAACCTTGTCGGTGATGGGCTTGGTCGAAGTGTTAAAACACCTGAAAGAACTGTTTGCGGTGCGTGATGGTTTACTTGCACATTGGCAATCGCAACCAATTGATTTATTTATTGGTATTGATGCACCTGATTTTAATCTGCGTGTTGCCAAATCCATCAAAGATTTAAAACTGCCCACCAAAACCGTGCATTATGTCAGTCCGTCGGTGTGGGCATGGCGTCAGAAACGTGTTTTTAATATTAAATATGCTTGTGATTTGGTGCTGTGTTTGTTTCCATTCGAAGTGGACTTTTATCAGAAGTATGACGTGCCTGCGGTATTTGTCGGGCATCCATTGGCAAAGTCTTTACCGCTTGAAACCGACACTATAGCCGCAAAACAACAGCTCAACCTCGATCCTGAGCAGCGATACATTGCACTCTTGCCAGGAAGTCGCTCAGGGGAAATTGAACGCTTACTGCCTGTGATGCTTGATAGCGTGGCGTTGATGCAACAGAAAAATGATAACACTGCAAACTCAACCACAGACTTTCATTATTTAATCCCTGCGATCAATGCCAATCGTGCCAAACAGATTCATGAACTTTTGGCTACTCAAGAAAAATCCATTCAAGACCGTATCACGGTAATTGATAATCAAGGTAGCGAGTCCAATATTGGTCGGTTGGTAATGTCGGCAAGTGATGCGATCGTGCTGGCTTCGGGAACGGCGACTTTAGAGGCGTTACTGCTACATAAGCCGATGGTGGTGGTGTATAAGTTGCACTGGCTGACGTATTTTATTGCTTCAATGATGGTCAAGATTCCGCACTATTCCCTGCCAAATATCATTGCCAAAAAGGCTTTGGTGAAAGAGTTGATTCAGTCGGATGCGACTGCGCAGAATATTTATCAGGAGTTACAGCAGTTGTTGACGACGGGCAAAGGCGATGAGCAGATACAGGAGTTGTTGGCGTTGCATCGTTTACTGACGTCAGACGATTCGATCCAAGATCCTGCTCAGGCAATTATTGGGGAGTTTGGGTTGGTTAATTGATCCCAGAATTATTTTTAATAAATTTTTACGATCCGATAATTTTTCATCGTATTTACTCTTATTAAACCATGATTGTTGGTACATTAGAGTCTTTTGACATTTCATAAAGGCAACCAATTAGATACAAGCCAAGCTACAGCACTTTTAAAATTGCGATTTAGCTTATCAAATCGTGTAGCAATTCCTCTAAAATATACTAATCGACAAAACGTATTCTCTACTAAGTGTCAGATTTTATATAAATACCAGTCCATACGATCATTGTTCGATTGCGCATTGGAATTTCTCGGAATATTTGCTTTGGTATCAGTGTCCTGGATCTGTACTCTCAAACTCTCAGAGTCATATCATCTATCAGCGCTCAACGTTTCGGTTTCATTCAGGTCTGATTGCTGAACTTAAGTTGGAGCAATTTTCAAATCATGAGTCGTCCCATCAAAAATGATCAACTCAATAGGATTGCCATTAGAATCAACAGCCAAATGGATTTTTGAACTATTTCCACCAATATTTTTTGAAATATCTTGATCTTTTCTACCCGATGAATGCTGATGTGCTCTCACATGACTCCCATCGATAAATACCCATTCAACATCTGCACAATTAGCAAATAGCTTAAATATTTTTATTAATTTATCGCTAATGGACCAGCGATTAAATTTTTGAAATATTGAGTTTGAATTACCATATTCTTGAGGTAAATCACGCCAAGGACAACCTGTTCTTATGCGAAATAGAATAGCTTCTACAAAA
>NZ_JAYROT010000045.1:0-3492 GCF_041911495.1 Acinetobacter sp.
ACATAAACGAGGCATGAAACGCAGAGAATGGTCACCCCCTTGTCAAATTTCATAACGAAGTTTATGGCAATTTTAGCCATAACCTGAACAAGGGTAAAGCACTGCTTTACTCGCAGTGCAAGGCGAAGCAGGACAAGGATGTTTTTTGACGCTACGTTGTTATGAATGAATCATTTAGAATGACTAAATTTCTTCATTCATTCCTAGTATCGCCTAAAAAACATCCGTTGTCGCAAGCATCTGTGAAATGTCAACAGACCCTATTGATTAAGCTGTCAAAAACAATCCTTTTCCAATCGTATCAATCAGCTCTAGAATGAGTACTTTTTCTTGTGCTGTCAATTGATCGGGATCAATATATTTCCAACGCTTTTCATAAAGTTGAAAAGCAACTTCGGGTTGGATAATTTCAGCTTTAACATCCCACAAAATGCTATCTAAAGCAGGATATTCATTGCGATGAATCTGTCGCATTTCTTACCTCTCTTTAGAAATCAATTGAATGTGATTTTAATATAGCACAGAAAAATGATACAACTTGCTAGCAATGAACAATTAAAATTTATAAAAGCTTCGGCATATCCGAAAGTTCATTACCTTGTGGGTCAACTTTCTGCTCTGAATCTTTAGTTTCATGTTGAATATAAAATTGATGCAAGGTTTCACCGAATTGCTCGACCGCATGACAGATCCCATCAGCAAATTGATCTTTTTTAAAGAATGGTAGCATCGACTGGCAGACTGTTTGCCAATAGTCATCTGTCACCGCTTGATGAATCCCTCGATCTGCAACGATCTCGACATCATGTTCACAGAGATTGAGATAGATCAGTACACCACTATTATATTCGGTGTCCCATACTCGATGTTCGGCAAAGAGTTGCTCGGCACGTTGCCGACAGCTGTATTGGAATGCAATATCACTCGGCAAGCTCCCCTCGATGATGACTTGGATTTCACCACGATGTCCATGCTCTGCATCTCGAATACGATCTGCGATTTGCTGTGCTTGAGTGGGATTAATCACACTTGTACTGGATTTAAAATAAAACACGTGCTTTAGCCAGCGTTTCAAACTTGGCTGTGCTTGGCTTTGACTGTGTCGTGTGGTGAAGATCGTTTCATCATCCACGTGTTTGATCGTGCTGTCCACAATCGTGTTATTTTGCGTTGTTTGTTTTACCATGAGCCTGATGCTCCTCCACCGCCAAAGCCTCCACCGCCTCCACTGTAGCCTCCGCCACCAAATCCACCGCCACTGCTTCCGCCCCCTCCACGACCTCCACCGCTCAAGAATGCTTGGAAAAGGATTTGCGCAAGCGAGCTAATCACGAGGAAAAACATGCCAAAACCTAGTGCCAAGCTCATGGTTAAACCAATACCATTCACCATACCCAAAGCCGTGCCTGCAACACCTGCGCCAAATGCTGAGATTTTCCGACCGAACCATGCCGATGCGATCACCGCACCTACGAGTATAAACAGTGAAAATCCAAAAGTATTTTGCTGTGCTTGCTGTTGCTGATGGGCTTCGGCTTGACGTTGTTTCAGCTCTTCGGCAGCTTGTTGTGCCACTTCAGGGTCTTGACTGAGGATACGGTCTATTTCCGTCAATGCATCATTTAAGCCTTGTGCATATTGCTGTTGTTTAAATTGCGGTTTGATTTGGTTTTCAATGATTTGATGATTGATAATATCAGGCAACACGCCTTCCAAACCGTAACCTGTTAGGATTTGAATACGTCGATCATTAAGCGCTACAACAATGAGCAAACCATTATCACGCTCGGCTGAGCCTAACTTCCACTCATCGGCGACACGCATTCCGTATTGAAAAATATCTTCTTGTCCTGTGCTAGGGACGATCACGATACCAATTTGCGCCTTGCCTTGTTGGTAGATATTTTGAATCTTTTGCGTGAGCTGTGCATTTTCAGCCGAACTTAACACATTGGCTTGATCAATGATCGGTGCATTGAGCTGTGCAGGTAGTTCACGCTGAATGATACTTTCATCAGGTGATGCAGTATTGGTTGCAGTTGCAGTCGTTGATGCGCTGTTGTGTTGATTGTTGCTTTGTTGATTTTGACTATTTGTTTGCTGATTTGCTTGTTGCTGATTTGTTTGTTGATTATTAATTTGTGGAATCGCTTGATGATCTTTTAAGACTTTCCCTGCGACGATAAGTTCTTCAACGTCGCTATCGACGGCAACGGCTTCTTCCGCATAGCTGTTGTGCGACGATAACGCTGTAAATAAAACGCTAAAGCACAGTACAAAACATGCAAGTGTAAACTTCCATGCAGTATGAACCTGTTTAGACAATAATCGTTTAGTCATCTTGATCAAATTATAAAGTGAAATAAACCAATCACAAATTATTCAAAACTCACCGTTGGCGCAGTTGAAGCACCTGCTTCTGCTTTAAAGTTTGGCTTGGTATCCATGCCAATCACTTTTGCGGTCATCACTTGTGGGAACTGTCGTGCGTAGCTATTAAAGTCCTGCACACTGCTGATATAGCGATTACGTGCTACAGCGATACGATTTTCCGTACCTTCGAGTTGGACTTGTAAGGCTTGGAATTGCGCATTGGCTTTGAGATCAGGATAGTTTTCTGATACGGCGATCAAGCGTGATAATGCGCCTGTCAACTGTGCTTGAGCTTGTTGGTATTTTTCAAAAAGTGCTGGATCATTCAGCACTTCCGCATCGACTTTTAAACCCGCCACATTCGAACGTGCTTGGGTGACTTCAGTCAACACTTGCTCTTCATGTGCTGCATAACCTTTCACCACATTCACTAGATTTGGCACAAGATCGGCACGGCGTTGATATTGGTTTTCCACCTCAGACCATGACGCAGTGACCGCTTCATCTTTGACTTGCAAAGTGTTGTAGCCACAACCTGTTAAGCTTAAACTCGCCACCAAAGCAGTTGCCGTCATTGTTTTTTTCAATACATTCATAAGACTACCCGAATTGTTCATTAATTTTCTTGAGTTATCTCATTGTATCAATTCAAAATGATCTTTCTATTTCAATTTGTATTTTTTTCAAAATATTGTCTCGTCCTAAAATAGATTGACAGTATTTCATTTAAAACCGAATTAAGCAATTAGCTCGGTTTACTCTTTCTCATACATCTGATTAGGGGTCAACATGTTTAAACTTAAATGTGGTCTATAGCAGTTATATATGATGACTGACTCCGCAATTAAATGCTCAAGTTCCTCCTTTGTTTTACATCGTGTAGTTAAAAACTCCTGCTTTAATATTCCATTAATCCGCTCTGCTAATGCATTCTGGTAACAGTCTCCTCCATCTGTCATGGAAGGACATATCCCATAATGGCGCAATGCCGATTGATATAGCTCAGAGCAATACTGAGAGCCTCTGTCTGAATGATGAATCATCCTAGTCGCTCGATCCTTCACATGCTGCATCGCCATATGTAGAGCCTGCACAACATTCTCCGCACGCATATCATTC
>NZ_JAYROT010000046.1:0-55631 GCF_041911495.1 Acinetobacter sp.
ATCGCGATTAATATGTCATCTCATATTAGGCTAGGGAAGAATTATTATTCAGCAATAATTTTTGCAGATTCAATGACCACATTTTCAAGTGGTACATCTTGATGATAGCCACGGCTTCCAGTGCGCACGTTTTTGATCTCAGCTACTACGTCCATACCTTCAACCACTTTACCAAATACTGCATAGCCCCAACCTTGCGCAGTTTTGCCAGTGTGGTTTAAGAAGCTGTTGCTTTTTACATTGATAAAGAATTGTGCAGAAGCAGAGTGCGGTGCTTGGGTACGTGCCATTGCCACAGTCCCTTCGTCATTGCTTAGACCGTTGTCCGCTTCATTTTCGATCGAATCACGTGTCGATTTTTCTTTGAAGTTTTCATCAAAACCGCCACCTTGAATCATAAAGCCATCAATGACACGGTGGAAAATTACACCGTCATAAAAGCCTTCACGTACATATTGTAGAAAGTTCTCAGCGGTCACTGGTGCTTTCTCGGTATTGAGTTCAATTACGATACGACCTTTGTTGGTGTTTAGTTCAACTTGAGGAAAACTCATTTATTCATCTCCTGATCATGGATTTTCAAAAAAAGCCATGTGTTTTTGGTTGTGAGAAGGATAAGCAAACTGTAAACTTCATAGCAAGTAAAAAATACAAAATTTCACGGTTTTAAATTGATATTTCTCATCAATTTGTCGAAAATTTGTATGAAAATTTATTTCTTCCACCAATTTTAGTGATGTATGACTATGAGTTCAAATGATCTTGTTCAAAATGTACCAAATTCTTCTTCCGCAAATCAAAATGTTGCAGTAGATCAACAGGTACAGCAACAGCAAGCAGGTTTGGACTTTATCCGTCAAATCGTAAAAGATGATGTCAAAGCAGGGCGCACTGATTGCGTGGTGACTCGTTTTCCACCTGAGCCAAATGGTTATTTACACATTGGTCATGTGAAGGCGATTTGCCTAAACTTTAGTATTGCCGAAGAATTTGGCGGAAAGTGTAATCTACGTTTTGACGACACCAACCCCGATGCAGAAGAACAAGAATATGTTGATGGTATTCAATCGGATATTGAGTGGCTTGGCTTTCATTGGGAAGGTCAGCCACGCTATGCGTCGAGCTATTTTGAACAGCTATATCAATGGGCTGTAAAATTGATCAAACAAGGCGATGCCTATGTCGATCTGCAAACACCAGAAGAAATCAAACTCAATCGTGGTAGCTTCGTCGAAGTTGGTACAAATTCACCGTATCGTGATGCCACGTTTGAAGAAAACCTCAGCCGTTTTGAACAAATGAAAAATGGTGAAATGGGCGAGGGCAAAGCAGTGCTCCGTGCCAAAATCGACATGGCAAGCCCGAATGTACATATGCGTGATCCAATTCTCTATCGTGTACTCGACAATGAACATCACCAAACTGGCGCACATTGGAAAATCTATCCAATGTACGACTATGCGCATCCATTATCGGATGCGATCGAAGGCGTGACGCATTCACTCTGTACGCTTGAGTTCGTCGACCATCGTCCGTTTTACGATTGGATTATTGAAAAAGTCCATTCGGAAGCGGTACCACGTCAGTACGAATCTTCTCGCTTAAATGTGTCTTATACCATTACTTCTAAACGTAAATTACGTCGATTGGTGGAAGGCAACTTTGTACACGGTTGGGATGATCCACGTATGCCGACGGTGGTCGGTATGCGTCGTCGTGGCTTTACCGCAGATGGTTTGCGTGACTTCTGTAAGCGTGTTGGTGTGTCGAAAACTGATGGTATTGTCGATGTGGCGATGCTGGAGTTCTGTATCCGTCAATCACTGGAAAATACCGCATCCCGTGCCATGGCAGTGCTTAATCCGCTGAAAGTGACTTTAACCAATATGCCTGAAGCACTGACTTTAACGCAAAAACGTCATCCGAATGTGGATATGGGCGAACGTGAAATTCCGCTCACTGATGTGATTTACATTGATCGAAAAGATTTTGAAGAAGTACCACCAAAAGGCTTTAAACGTTTGATTCCTGATGGTGAAGTGCGTTTGCGCCATGCCTATGTCATCAAGTGTGATGAAGTGGTGAAAGATGCAAATGGCGAAGTGATCGAACTGAAATGTTCAGTTGATGTTGATACTTTGGGTAAAAATCCTGAAGGTCGAAAAGTTAAAGGTGTGATTCACTGGGTATCTGCGGAAAAAGGTGTGCCTGCGGAGGTGCGTATTTATGATCGTTTATTTAGTTCGGAAGATCCTGAAGAAGGCGAAGACTTCTTAGACAATCTGAATCCTGATTCATTGCAAATCGTCCATGCTGTGGTTGAGCCATCGTTGGCACAAGCGAGTCCTGAAAATCGCTTCCAATTTGAACGTGAAGGCTATTTTGTCGCAGATCGTTATGATCATACGGCGGAAAAACCTGTGTTTAACCGTATTTTGGATTTGCGAGATAGCTTTAAACCTGAGAAATGAAAAAATGATTAAGTATCATTTTTTCATTTCGCAAGAAGACGAGCAACCAAGTTGCGAGTAAAAAATATTGATTGAGAATCGATTAATTTTTCGCAAGACGAACAACTTAGCTGTGAGCGAAATAAAAAGTTGATTCAGTATCATTTTTTCATTTCGCAAGACGAGCAACTCTTTTGCAAGTTAAATACAATCGAAGATCATAATCCAAAAATGCTTTGGTTTCGACCAAAGCATTTTTTATGCTGGCATCGGCAACACACCATCTAATAGAAAATGCGCTAAAGGCAAACGTATCAATTCTGAACTTTCCACCGCTTTAAAAATAATCCCATCGGCAGACATATCACAAAACCATTGTTGGCGTTCTTTGGGTTGATTGGTACAAAATGAATCGGCGGTAAATAACCCGACACAAATGCCTTCTCTAATGTTGAGTTTTTTATCCTGACTTTTTTCTTGATTTTGAGTTGTGCGAGCAGAACAATATTCAAAGAGTTCGACTTGTTGACTACGCATCACCGTGCCTAAAGTCTGCGCAAAACTGTAATTCGATGGATGCCTAAGTGCATCATGATATTGATGAAATGGCGCAGATTGTAGTTGCACGCCTTTTTGCGTTTTATAATCCACCGAAAATAAAGTGTGTACCGAACGCATGATTGGTTTTGGTGGTGGTGCTTGCATCGAGTGCCAAAAAATAAAGCGATAATATGCTGACTCTGCCAAAGTCACATCGACACTACAGCCGCCATAAAAAATACTCGGCTCAAAAGTCCGCCCAAAGCGTGAACCCCATTTTAACGGCGGATAGCGAAAAGGAGATTTCAGTAAATAGTGCAGATGCTCCATATTTTCAGGATAGGGCGGTTTAACCGCATCAAGCATCTCTTCTAAAAGGGCTTGTTCCTCTAGGGTATCGACCAATTGCCGAGTGGCGATTTGCTCTTGGCTTTCAACGAGGCGATATAGCGTGCCGTGAATTGGACGAATTACCTTTTCCCAATCGATAGATTGCCATTGATCAGTGCCTTGACCAGTTGATGTTGAGGTCATATTTTGCCTCGAAGCCCATCAATGAAATTCAATACCGATACCAAACCTTGAATACTTTCCATTTGCACAATTGGTACACCGCCCGTGACGCGATTCGGTGAATTGAGGAAGTGACGCATCCATTCTTCATCGCCATTGGTGAGCGCAAATAAGGCACGTGATACACGAATTAATAATAGTGCCAATTCACCTTGCTTTGTACTTGGCTCAAGCTCAGGTTTACTTTTCAAACGGCTAATCGCTGTACGATGTACCCCGAGAATGGCGGCAAGTTGCGATTGTTTCAGCCCAAGTTGATCGGCGGCATTGAGCACGGCTTTGGCTAAGACGACTTTTTGTTCTACAGGTTGTTTCACTAAAGCAGTCATAAAATCACCTGATATGATGATAAATGTTGTTTATGCACATATTATAGCTCAAATGTGTGTATTTCACAAATTTGTATGTTCTAAATTGTGTTGAATTCGACATTAGTTTTTGTTATATCAAATATTGAGATTTGACCACTGACTCAAATAACTTTACTTGAAAGTAGATATGTTTTTCGGCTAACGTGCGTTATAGATAGAAAATTTTGAGAACCCTCGTGACTGAAAGTAATCAACAATTTAATCAGCAACTTGAACCTCAAAGCTCAGGAAAAAAGCTGACGCAACAGCAAGCCATAGCTGTTGAGCGTGATTTGGCAAAGTTCGCCAATACTATGGACAGTTTGGTACGTATTCCATTTAGCAAGCAGGGGGTTGGTGCAGATGCAGCGTTAAGTACTGTACCATTTGCAGGGGATATTGTTGGTTTTATTTTGACTTTATATGCGTTTCGAAAAGCCAAGCAAGTCGGTGTGCCAAATCATAAATTACGTGGTGTGGTTCAGCTTGCGATCGTCGATATGATTGTCGGATTTGTGCCGATTGTTGGAACGATTTTTGATATTTTTATTCGCCCAAGTCGTAAAGCTTTGGATATTGTTCATCAACATATTCGTGATGAATATCAGGTTAATAGCGATATTCATGTGGTGCATCCATTCTTACATGAATCCTTAGAAAAGAAGCAACAGACTTCTGCATTTTGGCGCAATCCTGTGGTGAGTTGGATTTGGCTACGCATTCCAGATATTCTCGGTATTTTATTTATCATTGCATTTATTGGGTTGATGTTTGTAGGTGGACGTTGGATTATGCAAATGATTCAAGGTGCATAACTCATTTGAATTATTTTAGTCATCAATTTTAAAGAACTAATTTTGAAGTATTAATTTTTAAAAGGCTGTGGGAAAATATCGGTCATGACAAATTATATCGCTGCAAACTTACCTGCGATCGACTTTGCAAAAACCATCACATTTTACCAACAGCTTGGTTTTGAAGTGCATTTTCAATCTGATCAATGGCTGATTCTGCAAAATGATCAATCCGTTGATGGTACTTTGGAAATTGAATTTTTTCCCTATCCAAGCTTAGATTCAAAACAATCCTATTTTAGTGCTTCGGTGTGGGTAAAAGACGTAGATACTTTAAACACTTTATATACGTCGTGGTCTAAATTGGATTGGTCAAATTATGCAGATCCTACACGGATTACAGAGATTGAGCAGATGGGACAGTTACACATTTTTAATGTGATAGATGTGAATGGCAGTTTACTGCGTTGTATGTCTTTATCGTGAATTGTAAAAAAAATTATCAGCAAATAAAAAACGCCTCATCAGAGGCGTTTTTCATAAGATCAAAAGAACATTATTGAATTTGTAGCTTTTGCAAAGCTTCAACACGTTTTTCAATACTTGGATGCGAATGGAATAGTGCAGCAAAGCTAAAGCCCTGTTGTTGACCTTCGGCTATGGCAAGCGCTTGCATTTCTTTAGGCATTTGATCAGGCAAGTTTTGTTCATCGCGAAGACGAAGCAATGCGTTGATCATGTTCTGCTTACCAGCAAGGCGCGCACCTGCTTCATCAGCACGGTATTCACGATAGCGAGAGAACCACATCACGATCGCAGAAGCCAAAATACCAAATACGATGTCTAAAACGATGGTAATTGCAAAATAGCTAAGACCTGGTGCTTCACCTTCTTGACGACCGAATACAGCACGGTCAACAAAGTCACCAACGATACGTGCAAAGAACATGACAAAGGCGTTCACTACACCTTGAATCAGCGATAAGGTCACCATATCGCCATTGGCAACGTGACCGATCTCATGTGCAAGTACAGCACGAACTTCATCCGCAGACATACGCTCAAGTAGCCCAGAAGATACCGCAACTAAGGCATCATTCTTATTCCAACCTGTTGCAAAGGCATTCGACTGCGTTGAATAGAAGATACCGACTTCAGGCATTTTAATCCCTGAACGCTGCGCCAACTCGGCAACGGTGCTAAGTAACCATTGTTCAGCTTGGTTGCTTGGAGATTCAATGATTTGTGTACCAGTGGTTTTTTTGGCTATCCACTTCGACATAAATAATGATACAAAAGAGCCTGCCATACCAAATACAAGACAGAACACTAAAAGATTCGTAAGATTTAAACCGCCCGCACCGTGATAGCTACCAACGCCTAATAACGATAAAATTAGACCAGCGACAACGAGTACCGCGAGGTTGGTCAGCAAAAACAAACCAATCCGCATCATGGACTTTTTCCTCAAAATAATAATAGATAGTTTGATGTGCGACTGAAAAAATCACGTCACATCAGTGATTGAATATATCACTAAAATGTTATGGGGCAATTAAAAATGATTTCAAGCTGTGTAACTAAACATAACACAATAATATTTCTGCCATTTATAGCTATAGAGTGCTCATTGTGGCAAACATTTGGGTATAACGATTGCTTTAGATTTAATCGCTAATGGTGATGTTTGAAGAACTATAGGCATTTTCATTAGCAAAAGTACGGCGAGAAGAGCGATCCGTAAAATTACCATCACTGAGTGCAATGATTTCACGGCGTGGGAGATCGGTCGAGCTTGGTGTATAGTTTTTCGACGTGGCGACAACTTTAATAGCATTGTCAGCGCTACTGCTATTTAAGGTTAAACCTGAAGAATATAGATTTTGATAGCGACTCATGACACGTCGCACATAATCTTGCGTTTCGCGAAATGGCGGAATACCTCTGTATTTATCTACATTGCCTTCGCCTGCATTGTATGCAGCAAGTACTAATGACGTATCGCCTTTAAAGCGCTTTAATAGCCAGCTGAGATATTTTACGCCACCATAGATGTTCTGCGTTGGATCATAGGCATTGGAGACATTAAAGCGTCTTGCAGTCGCAGGCATGAGTTGCATCAAACCTTGCGCCCCGACAGGTGAGCGAGCATTGACATTAAAGCTTGACTCGGTGTGCATGATGGCTTTAATCAAGCCTTCTGATACGCCATATTGCTGTGCAGCGCTACGAATAATCGCATCGTACGCGTCTTTTGACTTGCTAAAACTTGGTAGAACAGAAGACTCTGAATTGCCCCAATTATGGTAGGCATGCACATTGGTGTCTTTGTAGTAAGTCACTTTTTCTTGACGGTAGCCAGTGGTGCTGACTTTTTTATTGGTGAGTAATGCTGAACCAGAAGTATCACGATAGACGTATAGATTCCCTGCCTGAGAGATACTCGGCAGTAAGCTTGCTAGGCAACTTGTTAGCAAAAGGATTCGTGTGCTATTGATCCATCGCATATTGTTATCTTCAACTTTTTAATACAACACTTGTCTTTATCGTACTTATATCCTGAGTTGTAACTATTTCGATTCATAAATTTATTTTGACCAATTATAACAATGAAGTTATTTCACTGGCTGATCGACATTCTAGTTACACAAGGGAATATAAATATCAAAACCCCAATGCAGTGTAGCAAAAAAATAGCAAAAGGTAATACATAATAACAAAGTCATTTTTAATTGATTAAAAAACATACACAGCATGTTGATCTTCGAAATGCTGAAAAACTATTCAAAAAAAAATTAGAAAAAAACACTTGCAAAGGGTAACTTATTGATAATTAATATATAAAATTGATGGTTAAAAAGTGATCAATTTGGAGCAATCCCTTAAAATTGCTTACTCAATCGATGTCAAGTTGATAGATATCCATAAAGTTATCCACAGATTTTGGGGAAAACGTGAAAAACGGTTACACATCAAGCGATTTGGCGAAATAAGATCAATTTTTGTTCAGATTACACTGTAATGACAGCTAGATGAATTTCTCAATAATTGATGTCAGCGATGACACATTTTTGTGCAAATTTGTTCAAAAATTTTCAGGTAAAAATTTCTTAAATTCTTTTCTTGGAATTTTATCTCCGAAGTCTTGGGTATTGGACTGTAAATACGTTAGAATAGCCGACTTTGTTTAAAAATTTACGGATTTTCTCGTGTCTAGTAATGCCTTTCAAGACGCTGTGCTGAATATATTTAGCCCAGAACAATCGACGCCATCGCCAACTGCTTCGGATGCTGTTTTTCAAACAGTTGATGCGATGCAAACGAGTTTGTCGGATGATGCGCAAGACGACGAGCAAGATGATGATTTTGATGCAGCTGATTTTCAAGAAGACGGCTTTTCTATAGACGACTTTCAAGGTTTTCAACCTGATTTACCGACCAGTGCAGCCTATTATAAATTATTAAAAAAATTGCGTCGTCAAGTCGGACATGCCATTCGTGATTTTAATATGATCGAAGATGGCGACAAGGTCATGGTTTGTATTTCTGGCGGTAAAGATAGCTACACCTTATTGGATATTATGTTGCAGTTTAAGCGCATTGCACCGATCAACTTCGATGTGGTGGCGGTCAACTTGGATCAAAAACAGCCAAATTTCCCAGAAGATGTTTTGCCGAAATATTTAGAAGAAAATAAGATTCCCTATTATATTTTGGAAAAAGATACTTACAGCATTACTAAACGCTTAACCCCTGAGGGTAAAACTTACTGTGCAGTGTGTTCACGTTTACGTCGTGGTTCGTTATATGGTTTTGCGCAAGAGATTGGCGCAACAAAAGTGGCGCTCGGTCATCATCGTGATGATATTTTGGCGACTTTTTTCTTAAATCTGTTTCATGGTGGAAGCCTAAAGGCGATGCCTCCAAAGCTTTTGTCTACGGACAAGAAAAATATCCTGATTCGTCCGCTTGCTTATGTGGAAGAAAAAGACATTATCAAATATGCAGAAATGCGTCAGTTCCCAATTATTCCATGTAATCTCTGTGGTTCGCAGGAAAATCTACAGCGTGCCATTATCAATGACATGCTTCGAGATTGGGATAAGGCGCATCCAAAGCGTTTGCACAGTATTTTTGGTGCGCTACAAAATGTGTCGCCGTCACAGCTCGCTGATCGTGAATTGTTTGACTTTGAAGTCTTAGACTCTCAACGTGAGTTTGATCTCAAAGATCCTGAAGAGATGAAGAATCGTTTGGATGTGGTGAATTTAAGTCTGTCTGTAGACTAAGTATTTTAGGCTGATTTAAAGATTGGACTAAAAATTGGACTTTAATTAGACCGCTTTAATTTTTATGTGATTGTTTTTTAACATCACTTTTGGTTTTTTATTTATTTAATATAGGCTCTGTCACAGGTTACGCTAGTCAATCTGTGGCATAATAAGCCGTTTTATTCATGTCGAGGTTGGTGCGCATGCGCTTTGTAGATGAAGCAGTCATTACAGTAGAAGCAGGTGATGGCGGTAATGGTGTTGCCAGTTTTCGCCGTGAGAAATTTGTGCCTTTTGGTGGGCCTGATGGTGGCGATGGAGGTCGTGGTGGTAGTGTTTATCTACAAGCTGATGATGACACCAGTACCTTAGTCGATTTCCGCTATACACGCCGTTTTCGTGCTGAACGTGGTAAGAACGGCTCTGGTGCAAACTGTTCAGGACGTGGCGGTGAAGATGTCATCTTAAAAGTGCCTGTTGGCACGACCATTGTCGATATGGACAGTGGCGATATCATCGGTGACTTAGTTGCAGATGGTCAGCGTGTCATGGTCGCTTGTGGCGGTGACGGTGGTTTGGGTAATACTCATTTTAAATCATCGACTAACCGTGCACCTCGCCAATGTACACACGGTCAAAAAGGTGAGTCACGTGAAGTACGCCTTGAACTCAAAGTATTGGCGGATGTTGGTTTGCTAGGTATGCCAAACGCAGGGAAATCAACTTTTATTCGTTCGGTGAGTGCGGCGAAACCTAAAGTTGCAGATTATCCATTTACCACGATGGTGCCGAATCTTGGCGTGGTCGATGTGGATCGTCACCGTTCATTCGTGATGGCTGATATTCCTGGATTGATCGAAGGTGCAGCGGATGGTGCAGGGCTTGGGATTCGATTCCTCAAGCATTTGGCACGTACTCGAATTTTATTACACATCGTTGATGTACAGCCGATCGATGGCTCAGATCCTGTGCATAATGCTCGTGCGATTTTGGCTGAGCTTGAGAAATTTTCACCGACCTTGGCGCAGTTGCCAATCGTTTTGGTGTTAAACAAACTTGATCAACTTGCTGAAGATACCCGTGACGAGTGGTGTCAGCACATTCTTAAAGAATTACAGTGGGAAGGTGCGGTGTTCCAAACCTCTGGACTATTGGATCAAGGCACAAAGGAAGTGGTATATCACTTGATGGGGCAGATCGAAGAGCAAAAAATGCTTGAGAATGATGACCCTGAATATGCAGCAGAAGCCAAAGCATTCCGTGAACAGTTAGAAGAAGAAACGCGTGAGCAAACGCTCGCTGCCAAAGAAGCCTATCGTGCCAAACGTAAGGCACAACGTGAAGGCAAAGAAGTGGATGAGGATGACGAGGACGAAGATGACGGCGATATGGAAGTAGTCTATGTCCGTGATTAATCGACGCTGTATCAAGATGAGCTAAGGCATCATCAAGCTTTTGTCGTCATCAAATATATTACGTACAAATAAAGTTAGGCTGAATAAGCAGTTTAGACAGGTTTTGGAGTAAGAGAAGGAAGTAAGTTAAATCATCATGATTGAAGTATTCGAAGATAAGCGTGTATTAACAGACTGCAATCGTATTGTCGTGAAAATTGGTTCAGCATTACTCACTGCAAACGGTGAAGGGCTTGATCTCAGTGCAATTTCTCACTGGGCAGAACAACTGGCACAGTTGCATTCTCAAGGGCATGAAATTTTATTGGTGTCCTCAGGTGCAGTTGCAGAAGGTATGGTGCGCATGCAGTTGCCTGCACGACCAACCGATCTACCAGGTTTGCAAGCGTGTGCTGCGATTGGTCAAATGGGCTTGGTACAGGCTTGGTCGAGTGTGTTTGAAGAGCATAGTATTCGCTCTGCACAGATCTTGATTACGCATGATGATTTGGCTGACCGCCGTCGATATTTGAACGCATGTGATGCTTTACACCATTTGATTGATTGGCGTGTCATTCCTGTCATTAATGAAAATGATACCGTTGCAACCAATGAAATCCGTTTTGGCGATAATGATACGCTTGCAGCAATGGTTGCTGCTCAAGTCCAAGCAGATGCCTTGATTATCTTGACGGATCAAAATGGCATGTACAATGCCGATCCACGTTCTAACCCAGATGCAAAATTGATGCATACCGTGCGTGCGATGGATGAACAGTTGTTCGAAATGGCTGGCGGTGGTGGTGTGCTTGGTCGTGGTGGTATGGTTACCAAAGTGCGTGCTGCACGTTTGGCGGCTAAAGCAGGTTGCCCAACGATTATCGCCAATGGTGATACTGAAAATGTATTGCATCGCCTCATGACAGGTGAAGTGATTGGTACATTATTTACCTCGGATAATGATCGCATCACAGCGCATCAACAATGGCTTGCGGCACACTTGCAAATGGCAGGGCGCTTGGTATTGGATGATGGTGCGGTACGTGCGATCAAGAAAGAAAAGCGTAGTCTATTGCCTGTCGGTGTCAAAGCAGTCGAAGGACACTTTGATCGTGGAGATGTCGTGGAGTGTGTTGATTTGCAAGGCGTGCGGATCGCAGTGGGTCGTGTAAACTTTAGCTCTCGCTCTGCGTCACTGATCAAAGGATTAAGCTCTGACAAAGTGCAACAAGTGCTTGGACAAGTGCGTTCTTTAGAAATGATTCATCGGAACCATATGGCGATTTATTGATTTAATTTCTAAAAATCAAATCGTTAAGTTTTAAAAAGCTGAAATTGAATATTTCAGCTTTTTTATTAGAAATTACAAATTTATCAAGCAGCATTAAGTTGATCAGCGATCACTGTCCAAAGTTGTTGATGCGATGGCTTAAACATTTCCATATGCCCGATACTGCGCAAACCATATGCTTTTGGTGCGAGCGTGACAATCTCAGTCGTACTGTTTGGATAAGTCTTTAGCAAATCTTTGACATTATGCAACGTGGCAATCTCATCATCTGTCGCATGAATCGCTGTGATTGGACTGTGAATCTCTGCATGGAAATCCTCAAAGACAGTTTTTCCAATCGCATTAGTTGCATAACCGCCTTTGGTACAGTATTCACGCCACTCTGCACCGACGCCTTTAGGTAAATTCTCCCCCATACCGATAAAGTTGGTTGCTGCATATCCTTTAACAAAGCAAGAAACAGGAAAAATCAAATTAAACATGATTGGACCAAGAAATTTGGTTTTGCCACTAAGACCTTTGGTGCTACCTGAAGATCCTGCCACAGCGACAACATTCTTCACTTTTGAATGATTATGCGCTAGACCAAGTAACTGACCACCTGCACTATGACCAATTAGATGGATTTGCGCAGAATTGGTTTTATCAGTAAGGAAGCCTATCGCAGACACCAAGTCGAGCTGTCCCCATTGATGAATAAAGGCTTTTGATTTGGAAACTGGCTCATACAGCGAGTCGCCAATACCACGAAAGTCAAAAGTCATCACATCATGGCCTTGCTCAGTCAACCATTTAGCAAAGGCTTGATAGAAACCTTGCTTAATCCCAGTCGCTGAACCAATAAGAATCGGTAAATGTGACGTTTTTTGTTGTTTTGGGAAGAAGCGACCTTGCAATACATAGCCATCAGCGCAAGTAAATTGGACTTTTTCGAACATGGATTTATCCGTACATCAGTTTGAATGATTTATTTTTTTAGCATAGGCGAAATTGCTTCGAAATAAATATCCATAACTTCGCAGTCACTATTTATTTAAAACTGACTTTTAGTATGCAGAGTATCTCAGAAAATAGTATGGTTACTTTCTTGTATTAATAAATTTGATGATTATCAGATCACCACATCAGATCATCAGGAATGACATAATCTGCATATGGATCTTCTTCATCGGTGGTTTGGTCTTGTTGCTGTTGTTGTAGTCCGATGATGTAACCCGTCATTTTCGCTTCGATACGTTTCGCCAACGCTTGTGGGATCAGTGCATACTGAGTCGGTTGTGGTGTGATGATTTTGGCAACGACCAAGCTGCCAGAAACGATGGCATTATAGACTTGCTGATTGACATAGATTTTTTTGATCTTCGATTCATCAATGAATTGATAGCCAATTTCACCATCGATTTCTTTGATTTGATACTGCTTAATCATTTGAATGATATTTGCCATCAAGCTTTTTTGCTCAAGCTGTTGTTGCTTTTCTTGGTTTAAGGCGTGATCTTTGGCTTGCTTGTCTGACATTGCTTTAGCGAGTTCAGCTTGTAGTTGTTGCTGATCATTTTGACCTGTTTTTTTGGCATGTTGATTTTGCTTATTGGTCTTTTTGGCTTGTTTTGCATCGACTAGACCTGCTTTGAGTAGTTGTGCTTGTAAGGCATTTTTGACCATGAAAATCTCCAAATTGATTGTAAAAAAATGAATCTCGTAATTCGAATATTTAAGCTGAATTTTGCTTCCAATAGTGTAGCCAATAAATCAGGCTAAGCACAGCAGAACACAATGCAGGAATCAAAAAAGCATGATAATTGAAATAATGAAAGCTGATCGTTGCAATCAAACCGCCACATAAAAAACCTAATAAAATTGCTAAATGTAAAATCACACGACGCTTTTCCACTTGTAAGCCACGCAAAAAGTAGCCGAGTGCTAAGCCCAAATCGGTCAAAACACCAGAAAGGTGTGTGGTACGAATAATTGCACCTTGATAATGGCTGACCATCGCATTTTGCATACCCATCGCCACAGTCGCCCAAAGTAGTGCATAACGTGGAAAATATGGCGTAAATAGCCAACATAGCACAATAAAAATCGCCACAAGAACCAACGGAATACCATAACGCTGACTCAAGCTAAACTGTGCATTGCCAAGAATATAACCACTTTAAAATGCGCCGAGTACAAAGCTGGTCAGCACTGAAACTAAGAAAAAAACCTGTGAAAAATCATGTTGCCAAAGATGAATAGCAAGCAAGCTAACATTACCAGTCATATGCGAAATAGACTGATGCAATACCATGAGCAAGCCAAGCACATTGACCATACCTGCATTGCACGCAAGTATGAACATGGCAAACTGGATCCAACGTGGTAAATGCTGTAATGGCATCATGACTAGCCAAAATGAAATAATGAAAATGATTGTAGCGCATTCAGCGCTAAGAATATATTTAGAGTTCGATTGCATTTAGAATAAAGTTTTATATTTCATTATCTAACCATTAGAAATGTCATTAATATATCATTACGACAATCAAGAAATTTACTGCTACAATGCAGGATATTGCAAATTTCTATTGTTAATTTTTAAAATTCGATCTTTTCAACTATGTCTGCACGTGCGCAATTGATTCTGAAGCAACTTGGTATTTCGCCGTGGGTGGAACGAGCGTCTGCGACTGATATTATTGCCAATCAAATGCTGTGGCGTGATCAGAGTGATGATCAGGTTGTTGAAAATAGAAAGCTATCTTTCACTGATCAGACGATTCGTATTGATGTAGAAAAAAAGAATTCAGAAAAAAGTTTAGAGCAAAAACAAGAAGCAAACCATAATCAAATTACAGCGCAAGTTATTGTAGAAGATTCAAAACATAAGCACGCTTTTGTTAAAGAAGAAGTGATTGATACTGAAAATGATCAAAACCAAATACTTGATGAAATCATGCCGATAGACGCTGAAGCAGTGCAGGCAACGATTCATTTTGATTATCAAGTGTTGATTCATGAGTCATTTTTGATCTTTGCGCACGCAGAAAATTCTGCACAACATCGACTGCTACAAAATATCCAAAAAGCCTGTCTGATTCGTCAGTCTGCGCTTCATCTTTCATGGCCTTTAAATATTGCAAGTTGGCAATTGGGTGATGCGCATCTTCAAGATTATTTGCGAGGTTTTCTGCAAAGCTATGCTGTGCCTAATATTCTGATTTTAGGGGAGATTGATTTTGAATTTCCTCAATTCAATCAACAATCCATCAAGCTTGAGCAACATGCAACACTTGCTGAAATGTTAGAAAATGGCGATGCAAAGCGCAAACTATGGCGTTCGATACAAAGTCTAATGTCAGTAGATTAGCGGTTTATGCTATTTTAAAAATCATTTTTAAAAACAATCTCATTCCACAATGACTGATCTTCATATTGCACCTGAGCTCACCACTGAAACTGAACATTTATCACAAAAAAAACATGTGAAGAAAAAAGTCGTGATCTTTAGTCAGATTTTCCCTGAATTTGAAGAAAAGCTTCGACAAGATTTCGATGTCATTAAAATCAATCCAAAACTCGGCGATGTCAATCAACAAATCCGTGAAGCGGTAACTAATGCACACGGTATGATCGGCGCAGGGCGATTACTCGGAAAAGAGCAACTCGACACCGCACAGCATCTTGAGATCGTATCCAGTGTTAGTGTTGGCTATGACAATTACGATGTGAATTATCTTAAATCTCGACAGATTCAACTGGCGCATACGCCACACGTGTTGACCGAAACCACAGCAGATACAGCTTTTGCATTATTGATGAGTGCAGCTCGGCGTATTCCAGAGCTAGATCAATGGACACGACAAGGGCAGTGGCAACGTACTGTGTCGGCAGGTCAGTTTGGCATGGATATTCATGGTAAAACATTGGGAATCATTGGTTTAGGGCATATCGGTTCGGCGATCGCTCGACGTGGTTATTACGGCTTTAACATGAATATTAAGTATCATGGTCGTCGTGAAAAACTCGAAACTGCACAGCAATTCCAAGCAGAATATTTAAGCCTTGAAGAATTATTGGTGAGGTCTGATTTTGTCGTTGTAGCGGTTGATTTGAATGCGCAAACTAAACATTTACTGGGTCAAGCTGAATTTTCCTTGATGAAGTCCACTGCGGTTTTGGTCAATATCTCTCGTGGTGCGGTGATTGATGAAGAAGCACTCATTGAAGCGTTAAAAAATCAACAAATCTTTGGCGCAGGGCTTGATGTCTTTGCTCATGAGCCTTTACAAAGTTCAAAATTATTTGAATTAAATAATGTGGTGGTGACACCGCATATCGGTTCTGCAACCGAGGCAACACGATATGCGATGAATAAATTGGCGTATGAAAATCTTGTTTTAGCGTTAAATGGTCAGAAGCCGAAGTATAGCGTGGTCTGATCTTTTCAAATGAGCCACTAAAACATATATCATTGCAAGGCAAAATCACTACAATGAAATTTCAATGCAATTACATCCGCAGGACAATTTCATAGCCTGTATATTTGCGAATATTGATGACACCAGTATCCATAATTAGATATTGCCCTTTAATCCCTTGAAGTGTTCCTTCAATGATTGGGGTTTTATCAAGGTTGTGGCTGGTAATTTTCTGCGGATATTGCTGCACAGGATACTGAAACTCAAGTGGCTGATCGTCTAAAAAGACCAATTCTTCTTCGCTATATTCATTACTTAGATTCGCCAGTTCCATATGGAATTGATCGAGAATCTGCTCTTTTTCCTCAATCAAATCAACGGGATCAGCTTCACCTTTGAGCAAGGCACGCCAGTTGGTTTTATCTGCGATCATTTCAGCAAATAAAATTTCCACTTGACCAGACAGACGACGTGAGCCAACACGTAATATTGGTAAAGCCTGCGTTGCACCTTGGTCTAGCCAACGTGTCGGCATATTGACTTGACGAGTAATGCCAACTTTTAATGCGCTAGAATTTGCCAAATAGACGATATGTGGCTGAAAGCAAACCTGCTGAGCAAAACTTTCTTCACGGCAAGTGCCTAGATGGTAATGACAGGTTTCAGGTTTCAAGATACACATGTCGCATTCTGCTTTAGTTTTAAAGCATTTGAAACAATGACCTTGCGAATAGGACTTTGGTGTGGCATTGCCACAAGAAACGCAGAAAATTCGACCAGTCCATTCGAGTTGGAGCTTTTCTCCAAGACATTGCATCAAATCGGTATTGAATTGATCCAAAACAAATTTATACTCGACATGGCTAGGAAGTGTGGCGTTTGATACAGGATGAATTCTCGCCTGCATTTTATGGCAAATGCCTTGATATTCCATTGCTGTGCTCGACATTGAGGGGTTTTTTATGCCAGATCAAGATATTATTGCCTTATTACTTCAGCTTTTGGCTGAAGAAAAGCAGATTGATCAAGCGATTGCGATCGACATCCAACCACAGTCCAACTGGGGCGGACAGTGGCAGTATTGTAGCTTAAATGACTTGGCAAGTCTGCCATTTGATCAGCGCTATGACTTGGCGATTGTCAATTTGATCAAACAAACATCATTAGAAAACGAAGCATCAAGTAAAACGCTCACAAATACCACAATTAACAATGCCGTGGTGCGTATGCGGGATTTATTTGCCAAGAAAATCATCGTGTTTGCTTCTTTGGAGCGTACTAAACAATTGCGTGCATTAGGTTTTAATCAACTCTTGGAAATCGTACCAGATGACAGTCCAGTACAAATTTGGCAATTTAATATTCTCACGTATAAGCACGTACCAGATTGGTTTAATTCGAAATTTTGGGCAAACCCTGACAATTGGAACAAATTCCGTTGGTGATTTTGATCATTTTGCAATTATGACAATCTAAATTTTCAATCGACATCATCGGTTTAAATTGCTATGATGGAGCTTCCTTTGGGGAGTAGCCTCACAGGTGCATATTTTCGATTTTTTTAAATGTTAATCATTTGCATACTGTGGTAAGCGTCAACATACTTGTGATTTCAAAGTTTATTTTATATATCGCATATTTATAAATGGCTTTGATTGTGGTTCACATGGCGTTTATATCTTTTCCATACACTTTGAGTAAGTGTAGCTTCGGTGAAAGACTGGCAAGACCATTGACACTATTTTTGCAAGCGATGTTCGTGGTGATTTTTTACTCGCCAATTTGAACTAGCCAATAGGTCGGCAAAAAATAGTTGTCCAATGACGTCTTCGCCGACCTGAAGTGCAATATATGGAAGCCTTTCTTTTATCTACATCTTTAGTTGCTTTGGCAGAAATGGGGGATAAAACCCAACTGCTCACTTTGCTACTTGCTGCACGTTATCGCAAACCGCTCCCAATCGCTTTGGCTATTCTTTTCGCAACACTTCTCAATCATGCTGTCGCAGCACTTATCGGCAATTGGCTACTCCAAGTGATTTCTGCGGATGTGCTGCAGTGGATTTTGGCAGGCACATTTATTGCGATGGGGATTTGGGTATTGATCCCAGATAAGCTCGATCAAGGCGCAAACTATCTTGATCGATGGCAAAAATACGGCGTGTTTCTTGCGACATTTATTTTATTTTTTTTGTCGGAAATTGGCGATAAAACGCAAATCGCCACAGTCGCTCTAGCAGCACAATTTCAAAGTGTTTTGTTGGTCACACTGGGGACGACATTCGGTATGTTGATCGCCAATATTCCCATGATTTTTATTGGTCAAAAGCTCGCTGATCATTTGCCGATGTTATGGATTCAACGCTTTGCTGCGATGCTCTTTATCGTGTTTGGTGCAGTGATTGTCATTAGAGCGCTAATGTAAATTTTGTTGAAGCCTGTTGTTGAAGAATTTTCTTGAATCCACTGAATAAATTTCACTGTGATTTATATCAATATCAGTCTTTTTCATGGCGCACTTCATGCTACAATGTGCGCCAAATTTTTATATTTTTACTGTAGTTGATTTTAATTGTCATTGTTTTTGATCACTATCGCTTTTGATCAGCGTTGATGTTGACTACGGTAATGAACTCGAAGCCGAAACATTTTTCGACCACATAGGAAACTTGCCCATGTTTGCCAATATCTCGATTGCTGAATTTGATCCAGAATTAGCGAAAGCGATTACCGCTGAAGACCAACGTCAAGAAGCGCATATCGAATTGATCGCATCTGAAAACTATACTTCTCCAGCCGTGATGGAAGCGCAAGGCACCAAACTTACCAATAAGTATGCAGAAGGCTATCCGGGCAAGCGTTACTACGGTGGTTGTGAAAATGTCGATGTGATCGAGCAATTGGCGATTGATCGTGCGAAAGCATTATTTGGCGCAGACTATGCAAACGTGCAACCACATGCAGGTTCACAAGCAAACTCAGCTGTTTATTTAGCACTTTTGAATGCAGGTGATACGGTTTTGGGTATGAGCTTGGCGCATGGCGGTCACTTGACGCATGGTGCAAAAGTGAGCTTCTCAGGTAAAACTTATAATGCCGTTCAGTATGGTTTGAATCCTGAAACTGGCGAAGTGGATTATGACGAAGTTGAGCGTTTGGCACTTGAGCATAAGCCAAAAATGATCGTTGCAGGTTTCTCAGCTTATAGTCGTATCATGGACTGGAATCGTTTCCGTGAGATCGCAGATAAAGTGGGTGCATATTTATTTGTTGATATGGCACACGTTGCGGGCTTAGTTGCTGCGGGTGTTTATCCAAACCCAGTGCAAATCGCTGACGTCACTACAACGACGACACACAAAACACTTCGTGGTCCGCGTTCAGGTTTGATCTTGGCTAAAGCCAATGAAGAAATCGAGAAGAAACTTCAATCAGCGGTATTCCCAGGTAATCAAGGTGGTCCGTTGATGCATGCGATCGCTGCCAAAGCGATTTGTTTCAAAGAAGCGATGTCAGATGAGTTTAAAACGTATCAACAACAAGTGGTCAAAAATGCGCAAGCAATGGCTGAAGTATTGATTTCACGTGGTTTCGACATCGTTTCAGGTGGTACGGACAATCACTTGTTCCTGTTGTCTTTGATCAAACAAGATGTGACAGGTAAAGAAGTTGATGCTTGGCTTGGCGATGCACACATTACAGTCAATAAAAATGCTGTACCAAATGACCCACGTTCTCCATTTGTGACTTCGGGTATTCGTATCGGTACACCTGCGGTCACGACTCGTGGTTTCGGTGAGCAAGAAGTGCGTGACTTGGCGGGTTGGATTGCAGATGTGATCGACAGTAAAGGTGACGAAGCAGTGATTGCAGAAGTACGTGGCAAAGTTGCAGCAGTTTGTGCAAAATTCCCTGTGTATGCGAACTAAATTCAGCATGGTCATGTAAGTACATTGATGCTCACATGCTGATTCTAAAATGTTGAAATAAAAAACGGTTAAGCATGTTGCTTAGCCGTTTTTTTATGTACTAGATTCAGTGTGTTGAAATAGGAAAGAATTCCAATCTATGCTACATTCTTGTGATCGCTACACAACAACAAAGATCTTATTTATGTCATCCAATTTTTCAACGTCATCTTCTCCAAATCAGTTCTCCCCAGATCAGCTCTATGACTTTATCAATCGTCGTCAGTCTATTGGTTTATTGGTTGAACCTGCACCGAACAAAGCACAGCTTGAACTGGCAATTGCAGCGGCACTTACTGCACCTGATCATCATCGTTTGCATCCGTGGCGTTTTATCACCATTCAAGGCGAACAGCGAATGGCCTTTGGCGAATTGTTAGCACAAAGTTTGGCAGAGGGTGGAGAGATTGATCCCGTGCAATTGGATCGTGTAAAGCAACATCCAATGCGAGCACCGATGATTTTGGTCTGTATTGTGCAAGACCAACCGCATCTCAAAGTACCACATTATGAGCAAGTGTTGAGCTGTGGTGCAGCGATTCAAAATTTACTACTCGTGTTGCAGTCGCAAGGCTTCTCAAGCATGTGGCGTAGTGGTGCGGCGGCGGAGTCAGCTCACTTAAAACGAGCATTGGGATGTACTGCAAGTGATGAAATCGCAGGTTTGGTCTATATCGGCACAGCGAGCAAAGAGATTGCACCGAGAGAGCCTTTAAATGTTGCTGACTTTGTAAGTGATTGGCATTTCGGCTAATGGTATAAAAGTGATAATAGAAACCATGTAAATGTTTACATGAATCAATCGCTTTTCTTTAGAAAGATTCTTATAGTTGTTTTATATAGTTAGGGTCTGTTGACATTTCACAGATGCTTGCGACTACGGATGTTTTTTAGGCGATACTAGGAAGGAATGAGGAAATTTAGTCATTCTAAATGACTCATTGCTAACGACGTAGCGTCAAAAAACATCCTAGTCCTGAAAGGTTATCGCTAAAACTGCCATAAACTTCGTTATGAAACTTGGCAAGGGAGTGACCATTTCCTTCGTTTCATGCCTCGTTTCTGTAGTTTTAGCTGATAACGCAATGCATGGCTGAAATGTCAACAGACCCTAGTATTAAATTTGAAAAATGATTTGATAGTTAAAGCTTTGTGATACAAAGCTTTCTTGTAGCCATCAAATGACGTATAGATAAGGAAAGTTTGTGACCCAATCCAATTTTAATGACATTTTAGCCCAATATCAGCAAGATCGTAATAAAGCGAAATCTGAAAGCAAAGATAATAGCAATCTACGCATCACTGTACTTGGTGGGGGTAGTTTTGGCACAGCGATGGCAAATCTTGCCACACGTAACGGCTGTGATACCATCATGTGGATTCGTGACCAAGATGCCGCAAAAGAAATCCAAGAAACTAAAATCAATAAGCGTTATTTGCCTGATTTTAAACTCGAAGAAAAACTCATAGTGAGTTCAGACTTGGAAGCGTCTGTGAAAGATCGTGATTTGATTTTGGTGGCGATTCCAAGTCATTCTTTTCGTAAAGTACTCAAGCAAATCGCACCACTCATCACAGCACAAGCCATTGTATCGTTAACCAAAGGTATTGAAAAAGACAGCTTCTGCTTTATGAGTGACATTATCCGTCAGGAGCTTCCAGAAGTACCTTATGGTGTATTGTCAGGTCCCAACCTTGCCAAAGAAATTGTACAGGGTATGCCTGCGGGGACTGTAATCGCAAGCCATTCAGAGCAATTGCGCAATGCGGTGCAAGGTGCGCTACATAGTGCATTGTTCCGTGTTTTTGCTAGTGATGACGTCCATGGCGTTGAGCTAGGCGGTGCATTGAAAAATATCTATGCCGTGGCGATGGGTATGGGTGCAGCGTATAACGTCGGTGAAAATACCAAAAGTATGCTCATCACACGTGCATTGGCTGAGATGAGCCGTTTTGCAGTGCGTTTGGGTGCAAATCCTTTGACCTTCCTCGGTTTGTCGGGTGTCGGTGATTTATTCGCAACTTGTAATAGTCCGCTAAGTCGTAATTATCAAGTTGGTTTTGCGCTTGGACAAGGTAAATCTTTGGATCAGGCAGTTGCAGAGCTTGGACAAACCGCAGAAGGGATCAATACCATTGAGCAAGTCAAAGCGCGTTCAGAGGAGCTTGAGGTCTATATGCCGATCACTTGTGCGTTGTATGAGGTGATTTTTAATCATGCACCACCGTTAAGCGTGGCATTGTCTTTGATGGAAAATGGACATCGGAGTGATGTAGAGTTTGTTTTACCACATCAATCTGAATCTTGATATATCATTTCTAATATTCAAAATATTACTGTCACTAAAATTTATCAATGATGGTTTAACATTTGAAGGTAGATGGTTGTAATTACTTTTAAATAATAAATAAGGAAAAATGATGAGATTGATTCTAGTGCGCCACGGCGAAGCTGATCCGAATCGCTCGGGTGTTGATTCATCACGCCAACTGACCGAGCGAGGACACAGACAAGCAGAATTAACGGCGCAATATATAGCAGAGCAATTTAAGCCCGATTTATTTGTGGTCAGCCCTTATATTCGAGCACAGCAGACTTTATCTTATCTTCAAGCCAAGTTTGATGATGTGCCGACGCAAGTTTATCAAGACATTACCCCCGATGATCCTGCAGCACCAGCGGTTCAGTGGCTTGCAAAACTCACTGAAGAAACGGTGGTTGTGGTCTGTCATATGAATATTATTGCCTATATTGCGGCTTTAATTACTGAAGATAGTCCTGAACCGTTTGATTTAGCGGAAGCAAGAGTATATGAACATCCTGCAATTATGATAGGATTGTCGCAAGAGCAATCACGGTTTGTACCACATGTGGAATAATGTGTTGAATTGCTAAACCATTTGGAATAAAACTGAAAATTAGAACGCATTAGGAAAGCATATGCTGTATTTGTGGATGCCTGAGGGTCAAGGCAAATGGTTGTGGCAAGTTGATGATCAAGGTTGGCAGTTGGCTGACTCATTAGAACAATTGATTCAAACGGTACAACTGACGTATCAACACAAAGAAGCTGTGGTCTTTTTTCCAAGTAACAGTGCGCAATTTTATAGTCAAACGATCAGCAAAGCGCAGTACAAACAGTTTGGTGTTACTGGCGTGCAATATTTAATGGAAGAATATTGTATTGAGCCGATCGATCAACTCGATATTTTCCATCAATTTCACAAAGATCAGCTGAATATCATGGCGATTTCACGACTGACTCGTGAAACTTATCAACAAAGTTTGGCGCTGATGCCGTGGCAATTCCATGCCTTATTACCAGATTTTTTGATTGCACCTGAGCCTGAAACCGATCAAGTGAATATCGCTGATGTGTTTCAACATCGTATTTTCCGTTGGGCAAGATTGCGTGGTTGGCATGAACACGATTTGAATGTGCTGAGTTTATTACCTGCGGATAACATTAGAAAAATCAACCATTATTATCCTGCAGGAAGTGTGGTCAATAGTGAGGTGGATCAGGCGATTAGCACCATGTTTGTTGGGCAAGACGTGGAATTTATGCAAGCAGAATTACCAGCAATTGATCCTGGCAAATTCCGTCAACATCCATTTAATGCCCTCAGCAAAACAAAAAAAGCCAAAACTGGATTTAATTATTGGAAAGCCTGCGCAGCATTGCTTGCCATCTGTATCGTCACGCAAATCACCTATGATACCTTGCGATGGTGGAAATATAAGCAACTTGCCAATCAAACCGCACAGCTCGCTGTGGATCAATATAAGCAGTGGTTCCCCAATGAAACCCGAGTCAATGAAAAGAATTTGCGCTCACAGTTCTCTGCAAAAATGAAATTGAACGCCAATGCGGACACGCAAGCATTGCAACTGATTAGCCGAGTTGGACCGATTTTGCAACAATCTAATATTCGTGCAGAACAAGTGCAATATCGCAATAATGGTTTGACGATGAATTTGCTTGCACAAAATAGTGATGCTTTGACTCGACTTACGGATCAATTTAAACAACAAGGATTTGCTGTGGAGCTGGGTGCGATTCGTAGTCAAGGTAGCCAAGTGATTGGTATGGTTAAAGTGCAATAGGGAAAAGGGTAAACAACAATGAAAATGAACCTCAATGCACTCAGCAATCGCTTTGATCAAATCATAGAAACCATTCAAGCGAAACTTGACCAACTCCCACCTCGTGACCGTTTTGCCATTATTATTTTGACGATTTTTTTAACAGTGACGGCGATCGGGCTCATGCTGTGGTTTAGCCATAGTTCGGCAGAAAAGCAACAAAAACGCCTTGTAGAAATGAAAGAAACCATTCACTGGATGCAAAGCAATGCTGTGAAAATGTCGAATCAATCAGGTGAAACCACGACTGCACGTGACAGGGTGCAACGTGTATCGCAACAACTGGGTTTAAGCGTACAAAGTCAAGAAAGTAATAATCAATTGAAACTGATCGTGTTGCATCAGAACTATGCTGTGCTTGCAAATTTCTTGACACAACTTGCACAGCAAGGCGTCACCATTGTCAGCCTCGACATGCAAAAACAACCGAGTGGCGAGATTCAGCTATCTACTACAGTACAGTAGCAAGAGGTGTAATCAGAGCGTAGCCAAAGTGCCGAATACGATTAGCACAATCGCTAAAACTGCGTTTACATCGGCATTGAATGCTTTATACTTAAAGCATCTAATCTTGTTATTTGCCAAGTTGAATTGATTCATCTTGTTGGTTTATCCATATGTTAATCAGAAAGTTATTTAAGTTTGAAAATGCGCATATCGTCCGCAACTGTAGTTCAGATCGTTGCAAGCGCTCGATTCATGGACACAGTTATAAGGTCGAGGTATTGTTGCAAGCGAATCGCCTTGATCATGGGCAGATGGTTTATGACTTTGGTTTGATGAAAGGCATTATTAAAGACTTAATTGATAGCTTTGACCATGCGATTACCTTTTGGGATAAAGACGATGCAGACTACATTGCTGCATGCAAAAACTTTAGTGCGCGTTGGATTGCGCTACCTGTTTCACCTTCGGCAGAGCAGTTTTCTCGAGTGTTTTTCTTCCTCGTTGATGCGGTGCTCAAACATACCAATATGCAAAATGGCGAAGGTGATGTCACACTGCATTCTGTGATCGTGCATGAAACCGATACAGGCTATGCCCAGTGCTTCCGTGAAGATATTGAAAATGTGCAGATGGGCGAGTTATCCCTTGCAGAAATCGTCTTCTCAGAACAAGTGAAAAGTGAGTGGGCAATGCCTAATATGTATGATCACTTAAAAAATGGTGACTTGTTTGACAATCCTACAGTCGATTTGCAGGTCAAGGTTTAATATAGATACAACGAAAAGTATCTTTCTTTAGATGTAAATTGATTAGAAAATACGAGATTGATTTGCGCTAAGCTGAAAATTTGCTTAAATTAACATCACTTTGCAAGAATTAATCAATACCACTCTGACGATTCAAAGTGCGATTTTGATACAAAGCATATGCGCTAAAAATACCAAATTTAAAATTAGGGATAGTAATTAATGCAGGATAGTGGGGTCGCTGATCTTCAAAATATTAGTACTGATGTACAGCATCAATCACGTTTGTCTCGTGTAAAAATAGATGACAGTTGGAAGTTGCCTTTGGCAGATTTTTTACTTGGTGATACGATGCAAAATCTGCGACATTTTTTAGCAGAAGCGCAGCAAGACCAACAAATCGTTTATCCACCGAATGCACAAATTTTTCGCGCGCTGAATGACACACCACTTGATCAAGTCAAAGCAGTGATTTTGGGTCAAGATCCTTATCATGGAGTAGGTCAGGCGAATGGTTTAAGTTTTTCTGTGAATAAGGGTATTGATTTACCACCTTCACTGCGCAATATTTATCATGAGTTGCGTACAGATTTGGGGATTACACCACCGCTACATGGTGATTTGAGTAAATGGGCTGATCAAGGTGTACTACTATTAAATAGCGTACTTACCGTTGAGCAAGCAAAACCGACATCACATCAAAAGCAAGGCTGGGAGCAGTTCACCGATGCGGTGATTGATGTGATTAATGAACAACGTCAATCTGTGGTCTTTATTCTGTGGGGGGCTTATGCACAGCGTAAAGGGCAACGTATTGATAGCAATAAACATTTGGTATTAAAAGCAGCACATCCATCGCCATTGTCAGCAAATCGAGGCGGATTTTTTGGCTGTAAAGTATTTTCTAAAACCAATCATTATTTAAACGCACAAGGTATTGCGCCAATCGACTGGCAACTCGACGCATAACGGAATATTGACATCATGACTGACTATATTAATCATCCAGACATTCTTGTAGAAGAGCTCACCAATGGCTGGTGGGCTGTGCGTTTGAATCGTCCAAAGTCCTTACATGCTTTGGATGAGCAGATCGTTGTCGCTTTACATTCAATATTTGAATACTTACATACCAATGATGCTGTAAAAGCAGTGTGGTTTGATTCCACGACACCAAAAGCGTTCTGTGCAGGTGGTGATGTACGGAAGTTGCGCCAGTTGGTGATCAATGAAGAAGTGGAGCAAGCTAAATCATTTTTCCATTATGAATATGCCTTAGATCGCTTACTTCATCACTATGTCAAACCAGTCGTGGTATGGGGTGAGGGTTATGTAATGGGTGGTGGTCTTGGCTTATTTATGGCTGCACCATTTCGATTGGTGACACCACATTCACGCCTTGCAATGCCTGAGATTAATATTGGTTTATATCCTGATGTCGGGGCGACACGTTTCCTTGCGGATCGTGGTGCGATTGGCTTGTTTATTGGAATGACTGGTTCGATCATGACGGCAGCGGGTGCATATAGTATCGGTTGGGCGACGCATGTCTGTGAACAGGGTCGTGAGAATGTACTTGGACGATTGACGCATATCCGTTGGCAAGACTATCCTGCGGGGGATTATCGTGCGATCGAAGATACTTTGAATAGTTTGCATCGCCCGCTTGCTGCAGGACCTTTGCAGGATTCACTCGATGTGATTCATAGCGTGTGTCGTGGTTCAGATTTTATGCAAGATGTACAAGCCATCAAAGGGCTGGCAACTGCACGTAGTGATTGGCTCCGTCAAGCCAGTGAAAACTTGAGCAATGGTTCACCAACCACAGCTGCGATCACGTGGCTATTATGGCAGTGGGCGAAACAACATCGTTCTTGGGATGACGTCTTTACCTTAGAAGAGGAAATCTCTGCATGGAAAATTCAGCATGCAGATTTTATCGAAGGTGTACGTGCTCGTTTGGTGGATAAAGATCTGCAACCAGATTGGCAAGTACAAGATTATCAAAATATTCGAGATCTTTTCCCAAATGTTGTACCTCGAAGTGCGCAAATTGATAGTTGGAATGCGTTGCTTCGTCAATATGGTATTTTGTCAGACTAAGCGTAGCTTTTAGTCGTATAGTTTTATGTATGCAAGATATTGAAATAAATCAAAGTATTGATGAACAGTGGATGCAACTTGCCTTAGCGCAAGCCAAGCTTGCTGAAGCACAAGGTGAAGTGCCAGTAGGTGCGGTGATCGTGCATCAGAGTCAAGTCATCGGTCAGGGATTTAATTGTCCAATTACAACCAACGATCCCACTGCACATGCTGAAATTCAAGCGATTCGACATGCCTGTCTTCAATTGCAAAACTATCGACTGCCTGAAGGCTCAACCTTATATGTGACTTTAGAGCCGTGTACGCAATGCGTTGGTGCGCTAGTACATGCGAGAATTGGTCGAGTTGTTTTCGCAGCAACAGAGCCGAGAGCAGGCTCTTTGATTAGTGCTAGGCAGTTGATGAGTGATGGGTTTTATAATCATTTTTTTGCCTTTGAAGGTGGATGTTTAGCAGATCAGTCAGCTGAGCTACTTCGACAATTTTTTAAAGCTCGCCGTCAGAATAGTCAAGTCATTGACCCATCAAATCAGTAAAATGAATTGTCAAATGATTAAACTTAAAGGAACAAGTAAATGACAAAGAAAGCGTCAAAAATGATCGTGGTTGAACAAAAGTTTAATCGACCAGTTGCTGAAGTCTTTGAAGTGCTATCAAAGCATGCTTCATATAATCGCATTTTTAAGCCGATCCAGGTAGTACGAATCAAAGATGCTACTGATCCACAGCGTCCTGATGGTGTCGGTTCTGTTCGTAAAATGGGGTTTGGTTTGGTCAAACCAATTCAAGAGCAGATCACCAAGCTAGTACCCAACGAGTTGATCGAATATAAAATTATCAAAAATCCATTGGTTCGGCATCATCTTGGGCGTCTGACGTTTACAGCACTTGATGATCAGACCTCGCAATTGGTGTATAGCATTGAATTTGATGGTAGAATTCCATTTTCGAGTTTGATTATTTTATCGCAATTAAAACTTGCTGTAGGTCGTGGTATGGCAAGTTTGGCAAAATCAATGCGATAATTCGATTTGTCTCCTTATTTTTGGATTTTGCATGTCTATACACATTATTACCATTGATGGCCCGAGCGGCTCAGGTAAAGGAACTTTAGCCACGATGCTTGCTGAGCATTATGGTTATCATCTGCTTGATTCTGGGGCGATTTATCGTTTATTGGGTTTGAGTTTGTATCAGCGCCAACTTTTGGACCAATTGGATACTGCGCTCGAACAATGTGTAGATGTGGCAAAAAATTTAACCATTGAATTTCTTCCAAGTGTGGACGGCATTCGTGTACTGCTCGATGGGCAGGATGTTACAGCACAAATTCGCACCGAAGAAGTGGGTGCATTTGCATCGAAAGTTGCCGCTATTCCTGCGCTTCGGGAGGCATTATTGCAACGTCAAAAAGATTTTGCACAATTCCCAGGTTTGATTGCTGATGGTCGTGACATGGCGACTACGGTTTTTCCAGATGCGATTGCCAAAATCTATCTCACTGCTTCAGCACAATCACGTGCCGAACGCCGTGTAAAACAGTTGCAAGGTATGGGGGTTGATGCTAAAATAGATGCCATTTTAGCCAACATCGAAGCACGTGATAAGCGTGATGTGGGGCGAACGGTTGCGCCACTTAAGCCTGCCGACGATGCCAAAGTGATTGATAGTTCAGCATTATCTATCGAGCAAGTGTTCGAGGAAATGCGCCAATATATTGATCAGCAACTCGCTCATTAAGCACGATTTCAGTGTTTGCTAATACATATTTAAATCAAGTTTTAGATTTGACGGTCAGTACTATGTCAAATTTGAAACTCAACGAAACCGCTCTTGAACTGATCCAAGGCGTTATTTATTACTAGGTATATCATGACCGAATCTTTTGCAGCCCTCTTTGAAGAAAGTGAATTAAATCTTAACGTCGAAAAGGGTGCAGTCATCCAAGGTGTTGTTGTTAGTATTGATGACGACTGGGTAACCGTTGACACAGGTCTTAAATCGGAAGGCGTTGTGGCTCGTGCTGAGTTCTTAAATGAACAACGTGAGCTTGAAGTTGCTGTTGGTGACAACGTAGATGTTGTTGTTGAAGCACTTGACAATGGTATGGGTCAAACTGTTTTATCACGTGAAAAAGCAAAACGTGTTGAAACTTGGACGAAACTTGAAAAAATCTTTGAAGATGGTGAAATCGTTACAGGTCTCATCTCTGGTAAAGTTAAAGGTGGTTTCACTGTTGACATCGGTCCAGTTCGTGCATTCTTGCCAGGTTCATTGGTTGACACTCGTCCAATTCGTGATACAACGCACCTTGAAGGCAAAGAGCTAGAGTTCAAAGTCATCAAATTAGATGCAAAACGTAACAATGTTGTTGTATCTCGTCGTGCTGTGATGGAAGCTGAATCTTCAGCTGATCGTGAAGCACTTCTTTCTCAACTTGAGGAAGGTCAAACTGTTACAGGTACCATCAAGAACCTTACTGAATACGGTGCATTCGTTGACCTAGGTGGTATTGATGGTCTACTACACATCACTGATATGGCTTGGAAACGTATCAAGCATCCGTCTGAAGTGGTAGAAGTTGGTCAAGAAGTGACTGTTAAAGTCCTTAAATTTGACAAAGATCGTAACCGTGTATCTTTGGGCTTGAAACAATTGGGTCAAGATCCTTGGATGGAAATCATGAGCCGTTATCCAAAAGGCTCTATCGTGAAAGCACGTGTAACGAACTTAACTGACTACGGTTGCTTCGCAGAAATTGCTGAAGGCGTAGAAGGTCTTGTTCACGTTTCAGAAATGGATCACACCAACAAAAATATCCACCCATCTAAAGTTGTTCAGATCGGTGATGAAGTTGATGTTATGGTTCTTGAAGTTGACGAAGAGCGTCGTCGTATTTCTCTTGGCATCAAACAAACTCGTGCTAACCCATGGGAAGAGTTTGCGAAAAACAACGAGAAAGGCAACAAAGTATCTGGTTCAATTAAGTCAATCACTGACTTTGGTATTTTCATCGGTCTTGATGGCGGTATCGACGGTCTAGTTCACTTGTCTGATATCTCTTGGAATGAATCTGGTGAGGATGCAATCCGTCGTTATAAGAAAGGTGACACTGTAGAAGCTGTGATCTTGTCTGTAGACGCGGAAGGCAACCGTATCAGCTTAGGTGTTAAGCAATTGAACAGCGATCCGTTCAATGATTTCTTAGCTGCTAACGAACGTGGTGCTTTGGTTAAAGGCACTGTGACTGCTGTTGATGCGAAAGGTGCAACTGTGAAATTGGCTGACGAAGTTGAAGCTCAGTTGAAAGCATCTGAAATCAACCGTGATCGCGTTGAAGATGCGACTAAGTTCTTAGAAGTTGGTCAAGAAGTTGAAGCGAAGATCATCAATGTAGATCGTAAATCACGTTCTATCAACTTGTCGATCAAAGCAAAAGACGAAGCTGAAGAGAAAGAAGCATTGAACAATGCACGTCAAGCAGCAGCACAAGCTGGTGGCGATGCAAATGGTCCAAAAACTTTGGGCGATTTGATCAAAGCAGCTCAAAACAAGTAAGTCGAATTGACTTTTAGTTTGTTCATTTTTTACTAAAAGTTTATTGTTTTACTGTAAAAGGTGGCATCAGATACAATTCTAGTGCTACCTTTTTGTATTTAAACAGGTTATTATTTAAATCAGATAAGTGAACATGGAGATGGGATCTCATGACAACGGAAGCTTTAAATAAGTCTGATTTAATTGTTAAAATTTCAGAAAAGAACCCGCATTTGGCTGAGCCATTGGTTGAAGATGCGATTAAAATTATGATTGATCATATGATCGAAGCATTATCAAATAATCAACGCATCGAAATTCGTGGTTTTGGTAGTTTTGCATTACATCACCGTCAACCTCGTGTTGGTCGTAACCCAAAAACAGGTGAAAAAGTCCAAGTCGCAGCAAAAGCTGTACCACACTTCAAACCGGGTAAGGCTTTGCGTGATGCAGTCAATGAGCAGGCAGGAAAATAATTCGATTTAATATCCAAACTTTAAATGCGTCGTTTTAGAGTAAATCATAAAATGACATCACCTTGATCTGTAAGGTCTTTTGCATTTTTGAAGTTTGAGGTAGAATTAAATAGTTATTAAAAATAAGGAATAAATCATGCGTATTTTTTTAATTGCGCTGACAATTGCAATATTTGCATATGCTTTGGGCTTAGTATTACAAAATCCAGATGAGCTACCTGTCAACTTACTTTTTATTGAAGTGCCAGCAATGCGCTTGGGTTTATTACTTTTATTGACACTCGTATTGGGTATTGTATTAGGTTTACTTCTACTGTCCATTAAAGTGATTCAAAAAGGATGGGAAATCAAACGCTTGCGTAAAGACATTGATTATTTGCGTAAACAGCAGATTCAATCGGCACAAAATGCCGCAGCTGAAGCTGCCGCGGCAGCAAGGCATGAAAAAACCGTATTAGATATTAACGCAAATGAAAAAAGCCCTTTATAATGGGCTTTTTTTTCGTGTATTGATTTTATAACTCATTTTGATGGGCTGTTAGAGGTTTAAGTTTTGAGTATTATTGTTGCCCTAGATGCAAAAAGCCAAGATCAAGCATTAGCGATGGTGGATCAACTGGATCCAAAGCAATGCCGTGTTAAGGTCGGTAAAGAGTTATTTACCCACGCCGGTCCTGATGTCATCAAAGCTCTACATCAACGTGGCTTTGAGGTTTTTTTAGATTTAAAATTTCATGATATTCCAAATACAGCGGCGCAGGCGGTTTTGGCAGCAGCTGATCTCGGAGTATGGATGGTGAATGTGCATGCCAGTGGCGGACGAAAAATGATGCAAACTTGTGCTGATCGTTTAGCACAACATCAACATAATACAAAGCTTATTGCTGTGACGATACTGACCTCCATGGGTCGTGAGGATTTACTTGATATTGGCTTAGATATTGATCCACAAGACCAAGTATTGCGCCTAGCAAAGCTCACTCGTGAATGTGGTTTAGATGGTGTGGTGTGTTCAGCGCAAGAGGCGAAAATACTTCGTGCAGAAATTGGTGCAGATTTTGAATTGGTGACGCCTGGTATTCGTCCAGTCGGGAGTAGCGCAGATGATCAAAAACGGATTGTGACACCAGTGCAAGCGATGCAAGATGGTGTGACGCATCTAGTGATTGGGCGTCCAATTACCCAAGCGGTAAATCCAAAACAAGTTTTGAATGATATTTTTGTGAGTATTCAATCTTAATATTTCATCGTTTAAATTTTAGTAGGCGATTGGTTCAAGGCATCAATCGCCTTTTTCTTAGCATCGAAAAATGCTAGCATACAGCGGTTTTCATTATTATTTTATTCAAAATTATGTTGCTAAAATCTGCCATCGACCGATTAAAAATTCCCCAATTAAAACAAGGAGAAAAGCGGTGGGTCGGGCAGATACAAGGCTCGATTGGTAGCCTACTTTTAAGTAAAATTGCTCAGCAACATGACAAGCTGATCGTTGTCATTGCACGCAATCATCAACATCTTGCGCAACTCGAAAGTGAAATCGAATTTTATGGGCAAAATGTCCATGTGTTTCCTGATTGGGAAACATTGCCTTATGACCGATTGTCACCACACCAAGATATTATTTCTGAACGATTGAGTTTGCTCACCAATATGCCAAAGTCGGGAATTGTCTTAATTTCTGCAACGACTTTGGCACAACGTGTTGCACCACCGAGTTGGCTCTATGGTCAGCATTTTGATATTCGACAAGGTGAATCATTCGATGTCGAGCGTAAACGTGAGCAATTGATCGCCGCAGGTTATCATGCGGTAGATACCGTGTATGAGCATGGCGAGTTTGCGGTGCGTGGTAGTCTGATGGATATTTTTGCATCTGGACAAGATGCACCAGTGCGTATTGATTTGTTTGATAATGAAGTAGAAAGCCTACGTTTTTTTGATCCTGAAACACAGCGTACTATTGAAAAGATCGAGCAATTCCGAATTTTGCCAGCTAAAGAGTTTCCACTCAAAGAAGGGCGTAGTCTATTCCGTGATCGTTATGCGGAGCTTTTTCCTGAGTCCAACCCAAAGCGTAATGCGATCTATCAAGACGTGATGGATGGTCTTGCTAGCCCAGGTTTGGAATATTATTTTCCTCTATTTTTTAGCGCAGAGCAATTACAGCAAAGTACCTTTTTAGATTATGTGCCTTTAGACAGTTTAATTGTCAATGAAACCCATCTTGAGCAAGATATAGGGCAGTTTTGGCAAGAAGTCGAACGGCGCTATGAAGATCGTAAATCGAATATTGATCAACCGATCTTGCCGCCCGAGCAATTATTCGTGAATGCGTCGCAAATCGCACAACGACTCAATCAGCATCCACGAATCATCGTGAGTTTTGATGAAGCTAGTGAGCGTGCAGGGACGATGAATTTGAATGGTTTGACACCGCCAAAGTTAAGTGTCGATCATAAACTCGACGATCCGTTTAGCCATGTCAAACAATTTATTTGGGCACAAAAATATCCTGTACTTTTAGTTGCAGAAAGTGCAGGTCGTCGTGAAGGTTTAAAAGAATCGCTAAAAATAAATCAGCTCAAAGTAGTTGATTCATTACAACAATTTTTAGAGGATAAGTGTCAACTTGCGATTACCGATGCACCTTTAGAGCGTGGTTTATTATTGCCTGATCAATTGGCAATTATTACCGAAAGTCAGCTTTACGAACAACGAGTGATTCAGCGTCGTCGTAAGCATCAAAAAGAAGTGTCGGAAGAATTTTTAGTTCGCAGTTTAACCGAGCTGTCCATTGGTGCGCCTGTGGTACATATTGATTATGGTGTTGGGCGTTATGCAGGGTTGGTGACTTTAGATATTGATGATCAAACCCATGAATTTTTACAGCTCAATTATGCGGATGATGCCAAAGTCTATGTCCCTGTGACCAATTTGCATCTGATTAGTCGCTTTAGTGGTGGAGATCCTGATCTTGCGCCACTGCATAAACTCGGCACAGATCAATGGTCTAAGGCGAAGCGCAAAGCTTTAGAGCAAATTCATGATGTGGCGGCAGAACTTTTGCATATCCATGCGCGGCGCCAAGCCAAGCCAGGTTTTCCTTTTGCACTTGATGAGAGCTTATATCATCAATTTGTCAGTGGCTTTATGTATGAAGAAACCTTGGATCAACACAATGCCATTACAGCGACATTACATGATATGCAACAAGCTCGTCCAATGGATCGGTTAGTGTGCGGTGATGTTGGTTTTGGTAAAACCGAAGTCGCCATGCGAGCTGCTTTTGTTGCGGCACAAAATGAAAAACAAGTGGCGGTACTTGTGCCAACCACTTTGCTTGCACAGCAACATTATGAATCGTTTAAAGATCGTTTTGCCGATACGGCGATTCGCATTGAAGTGTTATCACGTTTTGGCAGCAATAAATCACATCAAAAAATCATTGCCGATATTGCTGATGGTAAAGTCGATATTGTCATTGGTACACATAAGATTTTGCAAGAATCCGTGCAGTTCAGAAATTTAGGTTTAATGATTGTCGATGAAGAACATCGTT
Organism: Acinetobacter sp.; assembly: GCF_041911495.1. GTDB lineage: Bacteria > Pseudomonadota > Gammaproteobacteria > Pseudomonadales > Moraxellaceae > Acinetobacter. The sequence continues at coordinate 35,052 of NZ_JAYROT010000046.1, forward strand.
TCGGTGTGCGTGATAAAGAGCGTATCAAAGCGATGCGTGCCGATGTCGATATGCTCACTTTGACAGCGACACCGATTCCACGAACGCTGAATATGGCATTTTCGGGAATGCGTGACTTATCCATTATTGCGACCCCTCCAGCAAGGCGCTTGGCGGTGAAAACTTTTGTCATGGATGAAACTGATGCGGTGATTAAAGAAGCCGTGCTTCGTGAATTACTGCGTGGCGGTCAAGTGTATTTTCTGCATAATGAAGTGGAAACGATTGAGCGTACTGCGGAAAATTTGCGTGTACTTTTACCAGAAGCTCGTGTTGCTGTGGCGCATGGTCAGATGCGAGAGAAAGAACTCGAACATGTCATGCAACAGTTTTATCATAAGCAATCCAATGTCTTAGTCTGCTCGACCATTATTGAAACTGGGATTGACGTGCCGAGTGCCAATACCATTATTATCGAGCGAGCGGATAAACTTGGGTTGGCACAACTCCATCAATTGCGTGGTCGAGTGGGGCGTTCGCACCATCAGGCTTATGCTTACTTACTTGTGCCATCGGTCAAACATCTCAAAGGTGATGCGGAAAAACGTCTGGATGCGATTCAACGTGCCAATACTTTGGGTGCAGGTTTTGTCCTTGCTACAGAAGATTTAGAAATTCGTGGCGCAGGTGAATTACTCGGTGAGCAACAAAGTGGCAGTATGCAAGCGATCGGTTATAGTTTGTATATGGAAATGTTGGAAAAAGCCACCAAAGCCATTCAAAAAGGTAAATCGCCAAACTTCGATCAACCGTTGAATTTAACGGCGGACATTAATTTACATCTACCTGCGCTGATTCCTGATGATTATCTCGGTGATGTGCATCAACGCTTATTGTTTTATAAACGCATTAGTAATGCAGTGAATGCGGACAAACTTAACAATATTCGTATCGAGCTGATTGATCGTTTTGGGCTACTTCCACAGCCTGTAAAATACTTATTTGCGGTGCATCAGATTCGACTGAAAGCAGAAGAATTAGGCATTGCAAAGATTGATGTGGCAAAAGGTGGTGGTCTGATTGATTTCTTACCAGATACGCCTGTGCAAGCCATTACCATTATCCAGATGATGCAAAAGCAACCGACCTATTATCGTATGGAAGGAGGGCAACGCTTAAAAGTCACGGTTCAGCTTGAAGAGTCAGATAAACGATTGGCTTTTGTCGAAGCATTATTGGATCAACTTTTAGCTTCACTACATTAAGGTTGCAATTTCTATATTTTATCAGCCCAAGCTGACATAAATTATCTGCTAAATCAGTGTAATTGCGTAAATCTTTTGAGAAAATTGATTTCCTCAAGCACGAGCTATGATAGTATTGCTGCAACATTAACTGTAGTTATTAATTGATATGTTTACTTTGCATCCACAACTTGCCCAAGATACTTTTTTTGTCGGTGATTTTCCGCTTTGTACATGTCGTTTGATGAATGATATGCAGTTTCCGTGGTTAATTTTGATTCCACGTGTACCAGGTGTGACTGAGCTTTATGAATTAAGCGAAGCAGACCAAGCTCAATTTCTACGTGAATCAAGTTGGTTGTCTAGCCAGCTTTCTCGTGTTTTTCGTGCTGATAAAATGAATGTGGCTGCACTTGGTAATGTTGTGCCACAGTTGCATTTTCATCATGTGGTGCGTTATCAGAATGACAGTGCTTGGCCAAAACCTGTGTGGGGCACACCTGCAATGCCTTATTCTTCAGAAGTTTTGGCGCATATGCGTCAAACTTTGATGCTTGCATTACGAGGTCAAGGTGAAATGCCTTTTGATTGGCGTATGGATTAATACAATCGGTTAAACGAGATAAGCCATGATCCAAAGACTGTTTGGGGACAAAGCACCCTATCATTTGGTGAAGATATTACGCTATCTCGGTTTTTCAGTTCTTTGTATTTTATTATGCGTTGGTTTTGTCACAGAAATTATCGTTGGAATCAACAGTCTTTACCTTATTCCATTTATCGTTATTGCACTGAGTTTTGAAAATAAACTCTACCAACGCGTTGAATATTTTTACGGAAAATATGCTCGCCAAAGTGCAACATATTTGTTTGATGTTTTTCTTTGCAGTTTATTTATTGCCGCAATTCACGCCTTACTGATTCCAAGTTTTATTTTGATTTGTGCAATGATCTTTTTTGCACTGTATACCAAGATTCCAAAATTTATTGTACTTAGTTCAAGTATTTTGGCGATTGCCACTTTCTATTTTTCTTCAGTGTTATTCTTTGGTTTTGAGTCATATTTACAATCGGCAGGTCATGAGCTGAATGTTTTATCGCTTTTATGTTTCATGATTTATATTTCGATGTTTATTTATTATCAGCAGTTCAAGTATGAAGTTTTGGAGAATGAAAGTGCACACCATGCGGAAGAATTAGATCGCTATTTAAAACTAAATAATCAATTGGCTCGTTATGCCCCAGTTCAGTTGTGGCAATCTATCATGCGTGGTGAGCTTGAAGCACGTATTGAGTATAAGCGTCGTAAGCTAACGATTTTTTTCTCAGACATTCAAGGCTTTACCGATCTTTCTGAAAGCCTCATTCCTGATGATCTTGCATTCTTGTTAAATGATTATCTCAAGCACATGACTGAGATAGCTAAGCATTATGGTGGTACCATCGATAAATTTATGGGCGATGGCATGCTGATTTTTTATGGCGACCCAAACAGTCGTGGAGAAAAAGAAGATGCTTTGGCGTGTTTGGATATGGCGGTCACCATGCGTCAGCAGATGCGTATTTTGCGTGAGCGTTGGGTGAAAATGGGATATTCTTCACTTAATGTACGCATGGGCATTGCAACGGGTTACTGTCATGTGGGGAATTACGGTACACCACATCGAATGTCTTATACTATTGTTGGCCGTGATGCGAATATTGCTTCACGTCTGCAAACAGCGGCTCAAGTCGATCAAATTTTGATTTCGGAAGAAACGTTTAATTTAGTGAAAGATGAATTTCTGTGTATTCAACATGACTCTTTGCAACTTAAAGGGATCGCAGAATCGGTCAAGACTTGGCAGGTGGTAGAGCGTTATCATGAATCGATAGAAAAATATCGCACATGGTTTGATTTTGAATCTAAGGGCTTTAATTTACTGCTTAATTTGGATCAAACGCCTATTTATGATTACCCAGAATTAATTAAGATCATGCAAGAAGCGATAGATCGCATCAAATTGCAACAGCAACGTACCGATGACGATGGTGCGGTGATATTGTCAAAAGAGCATATTGTGCATTTGCCAGAGCGTCATAGTCCAAAATCAAAGCAGTAAAAATTTCATAAAAAATCCATGCATATGCATGGATTTTTCAACGACATCACAACTGCTTTTTATTAATGATTTTCTGAAGCGTGATTAATCGTATATTTCGGAATTTCAATTTCCAAATCTTCATCTTCGATTTTCACCTGACAAGACAAGCGTGATTCCGCTTCCAAGCCCCAAGCACGATCAAGCAAATCTGCTTCGACATCATCCATTTCGTCAAGCTCATAGAAACCTTGACGTACAACCACGTGACAGGTGGTACATGCTTTAGACATATCGCAAGCATGTTCGATTTTCACGCCATTCTTCAGCAAGCTTTCACAGAGGTTGGCATTTTTCTCGACTTCAAATTCAGTACCTTCAGGGCAGAATTGCGCATGTGGGCGTACTTTGATACGTGGCATAATTTATTCCTTCGGCTGATTTGATGAAGAATTTGTTGAATTTGACCAATCATCGAGACGAGTGCCTTTCAGAGCATGGTCAATATGTTGATTCATGCGCATTGCTGCGAACTCATCACTATGAATCTTTAACGCTTCAACGGCTTGTTCTATAGCCGTGCTGTCATCAGATTGCAATGTATTTTCAAGTGCGACAACGGCTTCATTTAAAGATTGCTGTTGAGCTGATTCAAGCAAACTTTGATCTTGAATGAGTGCCTGTTTTAAAGCCTCTAATTCTCGCTGTGCTTCGACTTTTAATTCATTCAGATGACGTAATTGTTTGTCTTGCTCGGCATGTTGGAAGCCTTCTAAAAGCAAGCGTTCGGTATCTGATGGCGACAAGCCATAAGAGGGTTTGATAGTAATATTGGCTTTGACATTCGATGTGGTTTCAAGCGCAGAAACATTGAGTAATCCATCTGCATCCACTTGGAATGTCACTTCAATCCGTGCCGCACCCGCAGTCATCGCAGGAATGCCACGCAGTTCAAATTTACCCAATGAACGGCAATGTTCCACCATATCACGCTCACCTTGCACCACATGGATCAGCATGGCAGTTTGACCATCTTGGTAGGTGGTAAATTCTTGCTTGCGTGCCACTGGAATCGGGGAATTACGTGGAATCACACGCTCGACCAATCCGCCCATGGTTTCTAAGCCCAAAGACAATGGCGTGACATCGAGCAACAACGTGCCGTCTTTACTGTTGCCAACCAATTGATTCGCAGTAATTGCAGCACCGAGTGCCACCACTTCATCAGGGTTAATGGTACAAAGAGGCGTTTGCTCGAAAAACTTGGCAACAGCGTCTTGAATCGCCATCGAACGTGTCGAACCACCGACTAAAATGATGGCATTCACATTAGCAACTTTTAGCTTGGCATCACGTAAGACACGTTGGCAAACCTGTAGTGTCCGATCTGCCACAGGCTGAATGACCGTTGCCAATTCAATTTGCGTGAGTGTGGTTTGGAAATGCTGTGCTTCAATTTCAAATTGAATATCAACTTGTGTTTCAGATGTCAGTGTTTCTTTGGCAGATTTAGCAAGTTGTACAAGCTGAGCATGTTGTTGATTACTGAGTTCAGCGATTCCAAATTTAGTCTTAAAAAATTTCACCAATAAGCGATCAATATCGTCACCGCCCATTGCGGTGTGACCGCCAGTCGCTAGGACTTCAAACACGCCTTTGCTAAAGCGTAAAATCGACATATCAAATGTGCCACCACCAAGATCGTAAATTGCAAAATTTTGATCTTCGACGATTTGACTATTTTGATCGAGTCCGTAAGCGATCGCCGCTGCGGTTGGTTCATTCAATAGGCGTAATACATTTAATCCTGCGAGTTTGGCTGCATCACGTGTTGCCTGACGCTGTGCTTCATCAAAGTACGCAGGCACAGTAATGACTGCGCCATTGATTTCATGTTCAAGGTGTAGGTCTGCACGGTTTTTGAGTGCCGTTAAGATTTGTGCAGAAATTTCGACAGGGGATTGATTGCCATGTGCAGTGACGAAAGTCGGCATATCTTGATCATTGCCGACCAATTCAAAGGGATGTTGAAAACGTATATCGGCTTTTGAGCGTCCCATAAAACGCTTCACTGAAACGATGGTATTGGCTGGATCGGTGGCGATCAATGCTTTGGCATCATGCCCAACAGTCACTTGTGCTTGACCATTGTCATCTTTGCCATAATGTACGATAGAGGGCAGAAGCGTATGATCATGCTGATCTTGAAGGATTTTTGGCACACCTGAGCGTACAGTCGCCACCAATGAGTTGGTGGTGCCGAGATCAATACCGATCCCGATACGATGTTCGTGTGGATTACTGGATTGTCCAGGTTCTGCAATTTGCAATAAAGCCATAATCTATCCGCAGTTTAAATTCAGTCAAAAAAGAGAACGCTTATTGATGAATGTTGTTTATTCAAAATCATCATCAAAACCAGCAAAATCCTCATCATCGAATAATTTTTCTTCTGCTTTATCAATGTCCATCAATACATGACGGAAGAAACGTAATTTTCGCACAGTATCTCGTGCTTCTGACCAATCTTGCTCGGCATAATCAATTTGAAACTCTTTGATCAAGGCATTGACCCATTGCTCAACTTCAGTTCGTAAACCTTGCAATTGTTCACTTGAAGTCGCTTCATCAAGCTGTTCGCGAAGCTCTAATGCAGATTGCAAAAACTCAAAATCATGAATAGATTGCTCAATACCACCATCTTGCTTTTGCAATTGCAAAAGGTAAGCAGCACGGCTATCCACATGTTTCAGCGCATCATAGGCCTGATTGACTTGGCTTGATTTGGCAATGGCTTGTTCGATTTGATCTTGATTATTATCAGGATGGTATTGCTGTTGCAGTTTGAGAAATTTGGCTTTGAGTTGCGTCAAGTCGATCTCAAGCGCAGGTTCAAGTTCAAATAATTCAAAGTGATTCATTGCAACGGCTCATCAGTAGATTGGAAGAAAAACAAAATCTATCTATAAAAATATATGTAATAAAAGCCAATAAGACCCTGGAATTATTGGCTTTTTATCATGACAAAAGGGGATTAAACAGTGAAAGATTCACCGCAACCACATTCGCCTTTTTGGTTCGGGTTACGAAACTCAAAGCCTTCGTTTAAACCATTTTTGACATAATCCATCTCAACGCCATCGAGATAGACTAGGCTTTTTGGATCAACAAAGACTTTGACACCGTGTTGTTCAAAGACTTGATCATGTGTGTTGGTTTCATCAACAAACTCAAGCACATAAGCCAAACCAGAACAACCAGAGGTTTTGATTCCCAAACGGATACCTTCACCTTTACCACGACCCGCAATAAAGTTTGCAACATGCTGTGCAGCACTTTCAGTTAAATGAATCATGTTTACTCCTAAACTGTTTGCGTGTGGTAAATCGTGAATGGCGACTGCAAAAAATTATTTTGCTGTTTTGCTACGGTAGTCTTCAACCGCTGCTTTGATCGCATCTTCTGCCAAAACAGAGCAGTGAACTTTCACAGGTGGCAGAGCCAACTCAGTTGCGATATCAATGTTTTTGATGGCTTGTGCTTCGTCCAAAGTTTTACCTTTGAGCCATTCAGTCACCAATGAGCTTGATGCAATGGCAGAACCACAGCCGTAAGTTTTAAAACGAGCTTCTTCGATCACGCCATTGTCATTGACTTGGATTTGCAAGCGCATGACGTCGCCACATGCAGGTGCACCCACCATGCCTGTACCAACATTTGCTGCGTCTTTGTCTAATACACCGACGTTACGTGGATTTTCGTAATGGTCGATTACTTTTTCGCTATATGCCATGATGCTTCTCCATACCTCGGGGTCAGCTGAGGTTGATTGAAAGGCTTTTAAAAATTCAATCAACCATGATAAATAAATATGGGTGTTGATTTACTTTTTCAAGTGAAATCAGTGTTCTGCCCACTCGACTTTTGAGAAATCTACGCCATCTTTGTACATATCCCAAAGTGGAGAGAGTTCACGTAATTTTTCTACTGCAGATTTGGTGATGGCGATGACATGATCAATCTCAGCTTCAGTCGTGTATTTACCAAAGCTAAAACGGATTGAGCTGTGCGCCAACTCATCAGATAAACCAAGTGCACGGAGTACATACGATGGCTCAAGTGTCGCCGATGTACATGCAGAACCGCTTGAAACTGAAACATCTTTGAGTGCCATCATCAGTGATTCACCTTCAACGAAGTTAAAGCTGACATTGAGAAAGTTTGCGACGTTATGTTCAGGATGACCGTTGAGGTACACTTCCTCCATATCGTTCAAGCCATTCCACAGCTTTTCACGAAGCACACGTAGACGCGCTTGTTCAGCTTGCATGGTTTTGCCAGCGATTTCAAAGGCTTTACCCATACCAACGATTTGATGCGCAGCGAGTGTACCAGAGCGCATACCACGCTCATGACCGCCACCGTGAATTAATGCTTTTAAGCGTACACGTGGGCTACGACGCACATATAATGCGCCAATACCTTTAGGGCCGTAAGCTTTGTGACCAGAGAAACTCATCAAATCGACTTTCATGGTTGAAAGATCAATTTCAACTTTACCTGCAGCTTGTGCGGCATCAACGTGTAAGAATGTCTTATTTGCACGAGTCAATTCGCCGATTGCAGCCACATCAGTGATCGTGCCGAGTTCATTATTGACCATCATCAATGATACAAGAATGGTGTCAGGACGAAGTTCTTTTGCCACCATGTCAGGGGTAATCAAGCCTGTGCGTGGTTCTGGCTCGATATAGGTAATTTCAAAACCTTCCGTTTCTAAGAAACGACAAGTATCCAAAATCGCTTTATGTTCGATTTTAGAAGTGATGATGTGTTTGCCTTTATTTTTATAAAAATTGGCAACACCGATCAATGCTAAGTTATCTGATTCAGTCGCACCAGAAGTCCAGACGATCTCACGTGGATCTGCTTTGATTAAGTCTGCAACTTGCTCACGTGCATACTCCACAGCTTCTTCAGCTTTCCAACCATAGCTATGCGAACGTGATGCAGGATTACCAAAATTCCCATCAAAGGTGAGGGTACTCATCATCAACTCTGCAACTTCAGGCAACACAGGGGTTGTTGCAGCATAATCTAAATAAATTGGGAGCTTCATGTTAAATCGTTCCTGTAACAGACTTTTGATTGACGATCAGAGGGGCTAGATCATCGCTAGATGATTGGCGTAAAGCGACAGCTTGCACATTATCTCGATCGACCAAATCAGCAAGGGAGATACGTTCTAAATAAGTTGAAATATAACTTGATAAGTCTTGCCATAAATCATGAGTCAAACACATTGCACCATTTTGACAGTTGCCTTTGTGGTCACAACGTGTCGCATCGACGGACTCATTCACCGCTTCGATGATTTCGAGTACAGTGATTTTATGAGCAGGGCGTGCAAGGTGATAACCACCATTTGCACCACGTACACTGGCAACAAGCTGGCGACGTTTCAATTTTGAAAATAGCTGCTCAAGATAGGCGACAGAAATAGTCTGCCGAGCGGCGATTTCTGCAAGAGTAATCGTTTGGTCGAGTGGCTGAAGTGCTAAATCGAGCATTGCAGTCACGGCGTAGCGACCACGTGTTGTAAGGCGCATGATCTAATCTCTTAGCTTTGATCTGTGGCAACGTGCAAATACGATAAGTGAATTATAAAAAAACCCGACTAAATTAGTCAAGTTTAATATCATTGTAAATATTGATGTTGGTTATTCACTGTGCAAATAGTATAAATAAAATAGCTTTTTGCTAAAAGCTTGACGTGATTTGAGTGAAGAGCGGTTAAATCGAGAGGAATTATAGCAGATTAAATGCGCTTATGCCGATGGCGAAAATGAAGATCAATAATAAATATAAGCGATGTGTATTTTTAAGCTTACGTTCAAGCTGTTGTAGATCATAACGCTGTTCTTTTACTTGTAATTCAAGTTGACTAATTTCACTGCGTTGCAATTCAAGCTTACTTAGAAGAGGTTCTAAGCTACGTTGTGGTAAGTTATTTGACTGTTGTTTTGAGAGCCAACTTTTCCAATCCGCAAAAAGCATCGGCAAGGTTAGGCTATGCATAAATAAACGGAATTGATCATGCCATTCCTCTCCACCAAACAAACGAACTCGACGAAGATGGCGATCATTGCCAGTTAATAAGAAACGAACCAAATCAATACTTGAGGCTGATACGGTGAAGGTTTCAACTTGATTTTTTTCATTCAACTCTGGATCAAATAAAATGCCTTTATTATCAAAAGTGACATAAAAATCTGAAGCAGGTAAAAAGGTTTTAAAAGCAATAGTGACGTTATTTTGAACAAAGCTTTTCGCATGAATTCGTGAAGCACGATCATGTTTTAAGAGAAAAGTCACAATTGTTTCTAAAATAATTAGAATAATAGAGTGCAACAAATGTGGTTGGTGTGTGCTTTGTTGCGTGTTGTCATTCATCAAAATCAAAACCTTAGTTAAACCACGTTAACAATCCATTGTTAGCGCAATGAATATTTTGCTATGGCAGTTTATAACAGCAAAATATCAGCAACTTTTAACGTAGCGCTGTATCTCGATTTAAGAGCATGTCATGAAAACTGTCAACAGCTAGTTTTTAAGAAAGGCGAATTGTTAGACAGATTTTATACATTTGATACAGAACTCTGCTATGGTGAACTGTTATAAGTCAAAATGCGAATGTTGTTTTAGGAGCTAGGCATGTGTCCAAATAAAGATAAGGATATTTCAGTGGTTGACCAAGTAGACGGAGTGGATCGGCGCGATCATAGTTTGTACGATGAACATGCTATTGATGAGTTGCAAACTGAAACATCCGTAAAAACAAAAGGTAAACGTAAAAGCCCAATAGAACTTCGTAAGTATACCAAGCAAATTTGGCTTGCAGGATTAGGTGCATTCTCACGTGCTGAAGAAGAAGGTAATAAACTGTTTGATTCATTGGTGCAAGTCGGTGAAGAACTAGAATTAAAAACAAGCAATGTTGCAGATCAAACTGTTGAAAAGTTTGGTGAGGTTACAGGCAAGGCGTATGAACGTGTTGTAGATACCCGTGAAAAAGTTGAAAAAATGATTGATCAACACACACACCAGACACTCAATCGTTTTGGTTTGGTGACACCAAAAGATATTTTATTGATTGAACAATTATTAAAAAATCTTAACGAAAAGGTTGATCGTCTTATTGATAGCAATGAACAGCTGAAAGCTGAGATCCAAAGTTTAAAACAGGTCAAAAAATAATCAACAAGAATGAAAACCTACAAAATTTGTAAAAAGATCGCATTTTTTTCAAGAAAAGCGTCAAGTTTGGCTTGCCAACATCAAATCGCATTGCTATAAAGGCTTCTACGGCTAGTTTTAAAATTTGGCTTAAATATTCAAACGATCAAATTTAGAGGATGTTTTGCATGAATAAATCAGAATTAATTGATGCGATTGCTCAAAAAGGGGGGCTTACTAAAGTTGACGCTGGTAAAGCTCTTGACGCAACGATTGAATCTATCAGCGCTGCATTGAAAGCAGGCGATACAGTAACTTTAGTTGGCTTTGGTTCTTTCAGTGTGAAAGAGCGTGCTGCTCGTACGGGTCGTAACCCGAAGACTGGCGCAGAGCTTAAAATCCCTGCAAGCAAAGTACCAAGCTTTAAAGCTGGTAAAGGTCTTAAAGATTCTGTTGCTTAATTTGTTTCAAACGACATTGAAGTAACTTAAACGCGCCAGGACGGCGCGTTTTTTATTGATGAATGCGTTTTAGATACTGATATATCATTTTGATGTAAGTAAAAATAAATATACTTGTCATTTGACGATTTTTGGCTAGTATTCGATTTAAGGTTTTTTTTGGAACACTTATGGAAGCTTTTCGTACATTAATTCGGGGTTGGCTTGGCAAAGTCCTACTGGTTTTGTTTTTAACGCCTTTGGCATTGGTTGGAATCGAGGGTTATTTTTCTGGAAGCAACGAAGAAGTTGCGATTCAAGTCAATGACCAAGAGATTACTAAGACTGAATTAGACAATTGGATTAAATCTCAAAAAGATCAATATCTACAGGGTGTTGGTGGTGATGAAACCTTACTTAATACCAAAGTCATTGAAGATCAAGTGTATGATGCAGCCATTGTTCGTGCTTTACTCATCCAACAGGCTGAAAAACTCGGTTTACAATTGAGCGATGAGCAGTTGGGTACTTTGCTTCGTAAACAACAAGCATTCCAACAAGATGGTCAATTTTCACAACTGTTGTTAGATAATTATTTGGCGAGTTCACGTTCGACTATTAATCAGCTGTTGACTAACTTTCGTCAACAAACCGCTTTGAGTTTGATTACGCAAAGTGTGCTATCGACATCTTTACATAGTGCAAAAGATACTGAGAGTTTGATTAAGCTGATCAGTCAAGAACGTACCACGCATCTTGCAGAAATACCTTTGGCAAATTTTGCTCAAGATTTTGTCGCTACTGATGCAGCTGTTAAAACGTATTATGATAAAAATATTGCGTCGTACAATCGTGCAGCTAATGTTGATGTGCAGTATGTCGTTTTGAATAAGTCAGAATTTGAAACTCGTGCTGAAGTTACAGAACAAGATCTACAACAGGCGTATCAAGCTTATAGTGCTAACTTGGCTAAAGATGCAAGTCGTGAAATCAGTCATATCATGATTGCAACTGGCGATGATGGTCATAAAGATGCTGATGCGTCTAAATTGGCTCAAACTATTCAAGCAGAGCTTAAAGCAGGTGCGAAGTTTGAAGATCTCGTGAAAAAATATTCAGAAGATCCTGTGTCTAAAGAAGCAAATGGTAAGGTTGACGGATATACCGTTGGTGCATTTGGTGACGCATTTGACCAAGCAGTGCTTGGGTTAAAGCAACCAGGGCAGACTTCCGCTCCTGTAAAAACAGAGTTTGGTTACCACATTATTCGTCTTGATCAGCTTTCAGGTGTAGATGTACCACCATTAGCTTCGGTTCGTGATGAGCTCATGACTAAAGCAAAAGAGAAGAAAGTTGAGAACATGTATCAAGATGCCATTGGGCATGCCAATGAAACAGCACTTGAAACGGACTCTCTTGAAGCACTCGCAGAGCAATATAAGGTATCGGTAAAAACTGCTCGTAATGTACAAGCAAATAATACGGATATCGTTCTTTCTGATGCACAAGTGAAACAGAAACTGTTTTCTGAGCAAATCGCAGAAGGTGATCGTAACGTCTCTACAGGTATTACGACGACAGCTGGTTCTACAGTGTGGTTTAAAGTATCTGAATATCGTGCAGAACGTCCTCAAACTCTTGCTGAGGCAAAAGCGGATATTCAACCGAAGTTAAAACGTGCAGAACAAGTGAAACAAGCTGAAGCAAGCGTAAAACAACTTTTGGCGGATTTTAAAACTAAACCTGCAAAAGATGCACTTGCAACAAGCAAGGTGAACTTTACAGATTTAGGCCCTGTACCACGCTACAGCGAATTGTTGCCTGATGATCTTGAAAAAGTGGCATACAGTGTGCCTGCACCGACTAAAGAAGGTTTCTGGTCTGCAAAGTCTGCAAATGCGGGTGAATATTTGTTTATTGTCGCTGTATCTGCAATTGGTCAAAACCCTGCCTTTACTTTAACTGATGAGCAAAAAATGCAAGTTGTAAATCGTTTTGATCCACGTGGGCAAAATGAATTGAACGACTATATTGAATATTTGCGCAGTCAAGCAAAAGTTGAGCGTAAAGAGCAAAAGAACTAATGATTAGTAATTGGCGTTTAAACTAGATATCGGATTTTACGCCACTCATCATGAAAAAAGCGTTGGGAAATACCAACGCTTTTTATATCTGTGCAAAACAGCTATGGCTTATTGTGACGCAATATACTTTTGATTGTCTGATAAGACTTGCGTGGTAATCGTGGTTAAAATACCATGCAAAATATCAAACTCAGTCTGTAGAGGCGTACTTTTGCGTGTAATCAACGCCAAGGTGCGTTCAGGAGGGTTATCAATAGGATGAATAATCAGCTGATCATTGGTGACTAAGCTTGCGTTTTGAATAGCAATCTCAGGCAACATGGTAAAACCAAGATTCGCCAAAACCATTTCTAATAGCGTTGGTAAAGAGCTTGCCTTCAATCGAACGTCATTCTTTTGTTCTTTGATCGGACATGCACTCAGTACGTGATCACGCAAGCAATGTCCTTCTTCAAGCAAAATCAATTTTGATAAATCCAAATCATCAAGGTTCTTGGCTTTGATGGTGTCTTTATCATTTTTATTGCAGACCACATACAGCTTTTCTGTATTGACTTCTTTGATCTTTAAACCTTGTGTATCAAAAGGCAATGCGAGAAGCACGATATCTAATTGACCGTGTTCAAGGCGTTCAAGCACTTTTTCACTTTGCGCTTCATGTAGATGTAGGCGAATACGTGGTAATTCTTTTTGAACGGCTTGCAATAGCTGGGTCAAAATAAAAGGTGCAATAGTCGGAATGACACCGAGATGTAAATCACCTGTTAATGGCTCGCTCATCTCACGGCTTAAACGCATCAAATCTTGCGCATCAGCAAGTAAAACACGTGCACGTGCAACGACTTTTTCACCAAGTGGTGTTAGCCTGACATTTTGGCGGTCACGCTCTACCAATACACCACCAAGTAGTCGCTCTAATTCCATAATGCCACCCGAGAGCGTGGATTGGGTAACGAAAGAGCGACGTGCTGCCTCGGTAAAATGTAGGGTTTCAGACAAAGCAACTAAATACGAAAGCTGACGGAGAGAAGGTAGAGCAGCCATAATGTCCTAAGGAGTCAATGATTTAATTTGTTGAGTAAAAATATGCACTAATTTTGGAATGTAATAAAGTGGTAAATCGTGTCCCATACCATCAATGAGTTCAAATTTTGCATTCTTGATCGCTTTTGCAACAGCTTTGCCGTGTGCGGGCGGGAGCAAACGATCTCGACTGCCATGCACCACTATCGTAGGCTGTTCGATTTGTTTGTCAAGTTCTAATAACGAACCTGTACAAAGGATTGCCAAGAATTGTTGTAATACACCAGCAGGGTAAAAACTACGATTGTAAAGCTTACGTGCATGTTCTGCAGATAGAATCGGATCAACTAAACCCGGTGAGCCAATGGTGTTAAATAATCGAATAGAATGCTCAACGATACCGTTTTCATCGTGAGATTTTGGTTTACCAATTAAACTCATCAACTGCTTTGGAAATGGTGGAGGTAAGAAACGCTGATTGTTACTGGTGAAAAGCAAGCCAAGAGTTTTTACTTTTTCAGGATATTGTGCCGCCACGATTTGCGCAATCATGCCACCCATTGATGCACCAATAAGATTCACTTCTTTTAAGCGTAGCGCATCAATTAGTAAGCTGACATCTTCAGCCATGTCATACAAGGTATATGGTGCACCTTCATTCGGTAGACCTAAGCCAAAACGACCCATCAGTTTCAATGTATTTAGACGTTCGCCTTTACGTTTGGTTTTGCTCGATAGACCAATATCACGATTGTCAAAGCGAATTACTTGATAACCTGCGTCAATGAGTAAGCGACAAAATGCATCAGGCCATACCAACATCTGCGCACCTAAACCCATAATTAACATAATGGTAGGATGTGCAGGATTACCACCAATTTCAACGTGCAGTCGTTGTTTGTTTGGTAGCAAAATTTCAGTTTCTTGCATGAACTCACTATACGGCGATTGGTTCATTTGCAAAGCGGTCGCTGTCACGGCAATGTCCTCGATACATCTCATTTGCAACGCATTGTGACCCTTAGATTTGAGTCAATATAATTCGTTACATATATCTTGTGGAATGTAAAAAAGGTAAGTCTATGGTTGTAAACTTACCTTAACATTTGTATGCAACAATCTGTCTTAATGAAAATGTATTAACTAGACTGTGCAGGGATCAAATCAGGGACTAACTTTGCAAGACTTAGGCGTTGTTTGCCTGCGGTTGCACCTAGCAACACAAAGCCACGTAAAGTACCTTCTTGATCAATTGCTTTGGCAAGCATGCCATCGTCATACTCTTCAGTTTCCCAATTGACCTCGACATCAGTCGGCGCAGGCAAAACCGTCAATGGTGCTGATGGTGTTTTCACCGCAACAGGCATTGCAGGGTAGTGAACGTGGGTGCTTTCACCATTCAGCGTTTTTGCCAAAGCCCGAGCTTGTTGCATGATCGGCATGACATAAGGAAGCAATGTTCCTTGAACCTCTGCACAATCACCAACGGCATAAATATCAGGCTGATTGGTTTCCATAAGCGAATTGGCAATTATACCACGGCTTGTATGAATTTTGGACGATTTTGCTAAATTTATATTCGGCTGCAACCCAATCGCAGACAAGACTACATCGACGACGAAACGCTGTCCGTTGGATAGGGTCACTTCATAATCAATATCAGCGCCTTGTTGCTTGATTTTAACGACTTTATCAACCGTCGTGCCAAGTGCAAACTGAATACCAGCTTGTTCAAGGTTTTCTTGAAAAACGGTGGCAGTATGTTCTGGAAGTAGACGCCCAAGTGGTCGTGGTGCCAAATCAACCACTGTGACATTGTGATCGGTATTTTTCAGATCATTGGCAAACTCGCAACCAATTAATCCTGCACCGAGAATGAGTACTCGCTTTTCTGCACGTTGATCAAGATGGCTACGGAATGCTTTGTAGTCATTAAGATTATTCACTACAAAAATATCATCGGCACCATCACCAGAGATGGCTAGGCGAATTGGATTTGCACCCACAGCGAGCACTAATTTCTCATAATCTAAAGTACTGATTTGATCGCTAGTTTCAAGCTCGATTTGATGTTGTTCTGCATTAATGGCTTTAACCCAAGTTTCAGTAAGAATGGTCATATCGAGTTGAGTACGCATTTTTTCTGCATCGCCAAGCGCAATTTGATCAGGTGCCTTATTTCCAACTAAGGCATTCGATAATGTCGGTTTGGCGTAATTGCTTGCATCATCTGTGGTGATCATGATCAGCGACTGTTCTTTATTGAGTTTGCGAAATTCACGTGCAAGGGTATATCCAGCCATACCTGAGCCGACAATGATGATAGGGCGCATTGTTGCCATATGTTGTTATCTCCGTGTATTTTTTAAAATCGCTTCAAATATCTTCTATAAACAAAAAAGACCATGCAATGCATGGTCTAGTCGGGTAAGACTTATACTTCGATCATTTCAAAATCTGCTTTTGAAACGCCACAGTCAGGGCAAGTCCAATCGTCAGGAATATCTTCCCACTTTGTACCAGCTGCAATACCGTCTTCTGGCCAGCCTTGTGATTCGTCATAAATCCAACCACAAACGATACATTGATACTTTTTCATTTAAATCTCCGTGCACTGACTCGGTGGAACATTCTGCCTATCATATTGAGCAAATCTCACGACTTCACTCAAGCTTCCTTGAGCAACTATCTTAAATTGTGCTGAATAGAAAATAAAGTCAGAATATGTGTAATCGAAACTGGGTGCGGTTAAATCATGCAAATTTGGGCTACTTTAAACGATGTATTGTGCTTTTAACTTATCATTTTAAGACAAAGGTGAATGATTTTGGGTCTGTTAATTGGTTTGTTTGTTTAAAATTTAACTGATTTAATGAGTTAGACGATATAAATAATACAATGATAAATCGAAGTGTAAAGGCGCAGGTAAGTGTTCCAATGATTTGAATCAAAAGAATGATTATTAATAGTAATTTTAAAAAAACTGGGGGAGTTTAGAAAAGATTAGGCGAGTTTCGCTTTAATCTTGCTAGATACTTGGGCTGGATCGGCACGTCCGGCTATGATCGGACGTAGAGAATTCATCACCTTACCCATATCTTTCATGCTAGTAGCACCTTGCGCTTCAATCGTTTGCGCAATGAGAGAATCAAGCTCGTCCTCTGACATAGCTTCAGGTAGAAATTGAGAAATGACCTCAAGTTCGGCTTGTTCTTTACTAGCTAAATCTTCTCGACCAGCACCTTGAAAGGCCTTGATCGATTCTTTACGTTGTTTGACTTGTTTTTCAACAACGTTCAACACTTGAGCATCATCGAGTTCGATGCGCTCGTCGATTTCAATTTGTTTGATCGCTGCTTGTACACCACGAATCACTGTCACGGCCGCCATGTCTTTCGCTTTCATAGCAGTTTTGAGTGTGTCAGTAATTTGCGTTTTTAAAGTGGTCATAGCATCAATCAATTATCGATTTAAAATCTGAATACTCAATTATTGAGTATAGTCACTACAAGTTTATAAAAGCGAGTTAGTACAAACGAGTTGTGCGGATTGATTCACGAGCAACTTTTTTTGCATAACGCTTCACAGCAGCAGCTTTTTTGCGCTTACGTTCCTGAGTTGGTTTCTCGTAAAATTCACGCTTACGTACGTCAGCTAAAACACCTGCTTTTTCGCAAGAGCGTTTGAAGCGACGGATAGCAACGTCAACTGGTTCACCTTCTTTCAATTTAACTTGTGGCATATAGAATCCTCTATTAAGACTATGGATAATGTGTATGTACCCTATGTACATACGGTGAATGAGTGCGACATTTTACGCCTTTACTTACATCAGTACAAGTCTATAATGTGCTCCGATGGCTTTTTAACTAAGTTTTTCAGTGAATAAGCGAAAAATTTGGATAAATTGAGAAAAAGTTTTAATGCTGTCATCTTGATTGATGTCGGATGAATGTTAAAACAGTTTTTCATGGATAAGCTGTAGAAATTTATTATGTTGTTATTACTCAGTTCTGTTAAAAAGTACTTCGTTCGGTAAGTATTGAGCTGTGGCAGATTGGTCAAGTAAGTTTGGTTTAGTAAAAATTGCTTTAGTAAAAATAGTTAGGTCGTGGTGAAAATGATTGTACTTGGTTTGGAAACGTCTTGTGATGAAACTGGTCTGGCGATCTATGACAGTGAGCAAGGGCTTCGTGGGCAGGTATTGTATAGTCAAATTCAACTCCACGCAGAATATGGTGGTGTGGTTCCTGAACTTGCTTCTCGTGATCATGTCCGCAAACTCATTCCACTATTAGATCAATTGCTGAGTCAATGTGATTTATCCAAACAAGAGTTAGATGCAATCGCCTATACACGTGGTCCGGGTCTGATGGGGGCATTAATGACGGGTGCGTTGTTTGGGCGAAGTCTTGCATTTGCTTTAAATAAGCCTGCGATTGGCGTGCATCATATGGAAGGGCATTTACTTGCGCCATTATTGTCGGCACAGCCACCGCAATTTCCATTTGTTGCGCTTTTAGTGTCAGGCGGTCATACGCAATTGATGGCTGCACATGCGCTTGGTGAGTATGAATTACTCGGTGAGTCGATTGACGATGCGGCAGGTGAGGCATTTGATAAAGTCGCAAAAATGCTCAATTTACCGTATCCCGGTGGTCCACAAATTGCCAAACTTGCATTACAGGGTAATCCTGACGCTTTCGCATTTCCTCGACCATTGATGCAACAGGCTTTAAATTTTTCATTTAGTGGTTTAAAAACAGCCGTATCGAGCCAAATCAAAGCAATCGAAGGACAAGGGCGTGAAGCAGATATTGCAGCGTCATTTCAAGAAGCTGTAGTCGATACTTTGGTTAAAAAATCTATCAAAGCACTCAAACATACAGGCTTAAAACAATTGGTGATTGCAGGCGGTGTTAGTGCCAATCTGCGCTTACGTGAAAAACTGGAAAAATCTCTGAGTGGAATGGGTGCAAAAGTCTATTACGCTGAGCCTGCGCTATGTACAGATAATGGTGCAATGATTGCTTTTGCAGGCTATCAACGCTTAAAAGCGGGGCAACAAGATGATTTAGCCGTCACGACCACACCGAGATGGCCGATGACTGAGCTAACAGCCTTATAAAATCCTGTACTAGATCAAATTTAACCTGCCAGGCACACTAAAAATGGGTAACTATCAGATCAGGTTTGAGCTAGTATAAATCATGTACGAAGCATGAGTCGCTCTGATGTTTAGTTGACCATGCTTCGAAAGCAATGTTTAGTTTTGTACTATTATTTCGGGTAATTATTTTCCACTTTCCACATGTTCATGCTGATGCGTATCCGCTTCAACAGCACGTAACTCTGATACAAATCCTTTCATCACTTCGGTAAGCTCAGGCATCACTTTCATCATCGCATCTTGCCCAACTGCCATACTTTGTTGCATGACCAAAGGCATTTTCTCGATTGTGGTTTTACCCAGTGGTGTTTTATAAAAAGCAATCAAACCGTTGATGTCTTCTTGTGTGAAATTATCTTGATAAATCTTGACCATCGCTGGCTCAAGGTCTGACCATTTCATGCCTTTTGCCATGATGTCAGCGACTTTTTTAGAATATTTATGCACGACTTCAACTTGAACATCGGACAATGCTTGACCTTGTTGTTGCTGCACCTGTTGAATGGATTGTGAAATGATTTTTTGCATCTGTGCATTCATATGATCCATCATCTGCTCAGATTCAGTGACTTGCAATAACTCTTTGACTGAGGCTTCTGTCGCCGTGGCAGCCATTCCTGTGTGGGGTTGGAATAGCGCCATGCTCATGGCAGTGGCGGTCAATAATTTTTTCATGTATGTACTCTAATGTTAGTAAATGTAAAATTCCATTAAGTATTATTGTAGCTTATGCATTTGGCTTTAGGTACTTATAAATATTTCGAGTTGTTATCCAAAGGGTCTTAGGAAGCGAACATAAAACCATTTTATGGTAACTCCGTAATATGAATAAAAAAAATAGGTACTACAGCACATTGTGAAATGACATCACCTTTACAAGGTGCTGTTGAATTCGATAAGTTGTATTTCGGTGCTCATCGTATAAGTGGGAAACCATGATAATTTGTATCTTGAACTACTCAAATTATTACGGAATAATCCGCTTTAGCTTCCTAAGATCCAATGTGAAATTGATCGCAGCTATTTAGGGCGTATCGAACGTGGCGAAGTCAATCTAACCGTAGAAAAACTATATCAAATCGCTAAATAGCCACCAAAATTCTAGACACACATAACCATCTTTTGATGGGCCTTTTCATAATCTAATGGCGAACGCTGACCATTGGAACCATGTCTGCGTTTTGAATTATAGAACATCTCAATAGAGACTGTAAATAAAACTGTGTAAACGCTTAAACTATCCCTCAACGTTGTTGGGGGTAACACAGGTGTTTACCATGAAAGATGAAGCAATGTTGGCATTAGCTAAAGAATTTGCCAAAA
>NZ_JAYROT010000047.1:0-4965 GCF_041911495.1 Acinetobacter sp.
CACCTAATTCTTTAAGGTCTAAAGTAATGCGTCTGTAACCATAGATACCATAGCTGGCATCATAAGAAGAACGAATGAGCTGTAATAAACGCTTGTCTTCAATGGTTCTGCCTGATTCGGGTTCATGTAGCCAGGCGTAATAGCCAGCACGAGCAATCTTAAGAACCCGACACATCGTTTTAATTTTAAATTGATGGCTGTACTCAAGGATAAACTGATACTTTACTCGGGCAGGCTTGCAAAGTACCTTGCGGCCTTTTTTAAGATATCTCGCTCTTCTTCAGTTTGCTTAAGCTGACTTTTAAGACGAAGGATCTCTTTCTTTGCTTCGAGTAGTTCATGTTCATCAGGGTTGTTGCGTAAAGGCTGTACGGCCTTTAGCCATTTATAAATGCTGTGCTGTGATACACCTAAACGTTCAGCCACATCAGTGACAGAATATCCACGTTCGGTAATCAATTTAACAGCTTCATCTTTAAATTCTGGGGTGTATCGTTGTCCACTCATAATGTTCTCTCCTATGCAAAAAGAATAGACGAAATTTGTCTAGGAGAGTGGTGGCAGTCCAAGAATAGACCATATTTGTCTAGGAGAGTGGTGGCAGTCCACATCACAATTAAATGACGCACTCTATGAGTTGATCACTACTCTCTATAAACTTGTAAAAAATGTGTAAAAAACACCCATCATTTATGTGATCAACATCAATAAAATTCAATAAACTTATTTAATTACAACAACTTGACCATTGATAAATTGGTGTTGAATTTTTACAAAAGAGGCGTATAGTGCGCACTATCTGTTTCAAAAGAACCAAACTGTATGAGTTTATTGCATCGTTTTGTGTTATCGAATCAACATCAAAATACACAGCGCAACCATATCGCATGCATTGAAAATGACTACGCTGGCAAATCTTGCGAGCAACTTTTTCAAATATTAGGTAATACACAAGACCAAGACCTGATCTTTGGACTCAAAAAACTACTCCTCTCTCGTGGCTATACACGTAAAGAGATTCAGCAAGTGATTCAGCCAAATCCACATTAATCTCAACGATTCATGTGCTAAAAAATGACGCTTATTGCGTCTTTTTTATTTTTGGTAAATACAGACAATAAAAAAGACTGATCAGCATCGCTCATCAGTCTTTTTGAAACTTGGTAGGCATATCCAGACTCGAACTGGAGACCTCTACGATGTCAACGTAGCGCTCTAACCAACTGAGCTATACGCCTAAGTGCTCGGAATAATATCACTATTACTTAGATAGACAAGTATTTTTTTAAGTTTTTGGTGTGATTGTATATTTCGCCAACAACTGTATCAGTTCGTTCAACCCATCTTCATTAAGCGTAGCAATATATAGATGTTGCGTATATCGCTGAATCATTTCATTAAGCTGTTGCTGTTCTGATAAGCGTAGATTGGTTTGATTATCAAGTTGTATTCGTTGCAACCACGTCAGGACTGGCTCATTCGGCTGACGATTCAATCCATTTTTTAGCAATCGCTTAGATAAATTATCAAGTGCTTGATCGAGCTTCGAACGCTTTACTTTTTGCTGACGTGATAGCCACCATACCACCAACCCAATTGCTGTGATCAATGCAACAATGAGTACAATCAGCTGCTCAGACAGATTATCAATTGAAAATTTCTTCAACCAATCTCGTTGTGTGCCTTGGTCGAAGCCCACCACTTTGCTTTGCCATTGATAACTGGCATAGTCCATCCAAATCCGTACTTGCATCAGGAAGTTACTTGAACCCGACCAATTACCCAGTGCGGTATCACCAAATACAGTGTCATTTTGATTGGCATAGTCTTGCATGCCGAGATTGACACGATCAGGTGCAATCGCAGCAGTCGGATCGATACGCACCCAACCCTCACCCGCAAACCACACTTCCGTCCACGCATGGGCATCGAGCTGACGCACTTCCCACGATGCACCATCAGGCGCAGACTTTCCGCCTTGATAGCCCACCACGACACGAGCAGGAATACCGACCATACGCATCATATTGGTGTAGGCTGAAGCATAATGCTCACAAAATCCTGCTCGAGTACGAAACAGAAAATCATCAATACGTTCATCACCAAGCAACGGTGGCGATAAGGTATAGCTGAAATGATTCGTGCGAATCCAGCTCAATACCGCATTAGCATAACGCTTCTGATCATTGCCTTGCTGTTGGAATAATTGCCGTGCAAAAGCCAATGTTTGGGTATTACGCCCCTCTGGCAACGCCAAACTGTGCCGACGAGTTAAATCATCTAGCACAATATTGGCACGTGGTTTTGGCAGAATGTAAGCAAGTTCAAACTGTTCACGACGGGCAATTTCCCCAAAGGACTGAATGCTTAAGTCAGGCTTCATACGCAGTGGAAACTGCGACACACTATGATCAAGACTATAAATCCAACGCTGAAATGTCGGCTCTAAAATCAGTTGATAATTGGCAAGTTGTACAGTTTGAGCATTAGGAATTTGATACCAATTTGGAATTTGCCATGTCGTTTGCCCACGCTCAGGCAACACACCATAGTTGTATCGTGTCATGCGACTGGGTGTCCAAGTCGTACCATCATAGTCATCCAGTACCATTGCTCGCCAATACAGATTGCTAGGCTGTGGCATTTGATTTGGATCATCAAAAACCACTCGAAACGCCAAGGCATTCGACTGACTCAGATTGGCAATATCACCTGGTGACATACTGTCGCTGACCCCAGTCGTCGCCTGTTTATTATTGGTTGGCATACTCCACAGCGGTGGAAACCGTGGAAAAAATAAAAACAACATCACCATGATCGGCGCAGCAAACACTAATAATTTTAAAACGGTTTTAAAGGCATGTTGTCGTAGTTGCTTGACCGACACGTCTTGTACCAACACTTCTTCATAAGCACTGTGATAGCTTTGCAGCTGATACATGCCATAGAAACATTGGAAAATCGCAATCAGCACCGCAATAGTGGTAAAAATACCCTGACCATATAAAAATGCTGCTGCTGCCACAAATAAGGCAAAATTAAAATGAATAATGCCATCACGATAATTTTTTAGCTCAAAACCTTTGCCCAGTAAAATCAAAGCTAAAGCTGCACAACCTGCATCGACACCAACAAAGGTGCGATACTGGGCAAAAATAATCGTCAAGCCTGTAAAAACAACACCATATTGCAATAACTTAATTTTTAAAGACTTTTGTGCTTGTACAATCGTGCCATGTTTGAAAATTTGCCATTGCCAAAGCGCCAATACCAATAGCATTAAAACCGTCTGTGCAATCGGTAAATAATAAAAATGTGGCAATAGCACCAGAAAGGTGGCGAGCAATAAGGATTGATAATTCTTTTGGCTGAGCGGGCTGTAGGCAATGCCTTGACGTACATTTTCGCTGTGCTGATTTTCTATTGCAGTTTCAAATTGACCAGTTTTGCTTTCCTTCGCCTTGAAAATTCCCATGATCAAGGCTCCTGTGCAAGCATCAATTTGGCTTGATGAAAATGCGGTTCACCCATCCCAAGCGGAAGCTGAGCTGAAGGTAATTGCAGAGAAAATGCCATATGTTGGTCAAAAGCTTGTTCCACCAAATACATGAGTTGACCTAATTTCTCCTCATGTAATGACAGTGTCATTTGAGCGTAATTAAAGTCCAATTGCTGATGTTGATGCTGTTCAAAGGTTTTGACTAATAAGCCTCGTCCTTTGGCGTATTGTTGCCACGCAATCCGATTTAACGCATCACCTGATTGAAACTCTCGCAGATGACTAAAGTCCTCATTACCCACCTGTTCACGTTCATTTTGCTGACGCAATCCATAATGCTGTAAATCAACCTCGATCGGTGCAGGTGCAATCCAAATATCCTGCTGCGGAAAGACATAACTCCACGCTTTGATGATGCCAAACGGATAAACACTAAAGAAATTAAAGCGCTCTAAACGATGCAAACCACGTTGTAGCGGTGTATCGGTAAATTGCACGACCATCGGCGATTTCAGTACGGTGATTTTCTTGGCAGTATTTTGAAACTGACAACGTAAATGCAGGTGAATTTGATTTTTTGCAGGGCGAAATTGAAATTTTAAAGTCAACGGCTGTGCAACTTGACCAAGCTGTTCCACTTCCAAATCAATCGTTAAGCCATAAAGTTGACGAAATGCCAAATAAAAACTCAGCACCAAAATCCCTGTGAGCAAAAAGCACAACGCCAAAATTAAGTTGTTGGCGTAATTCACCCCTGCAATAAAGGTAATGATCAACAATACTAAAAACAGATAACCTTCCCGATTGAAAAACACAAACACGTCATTTTGCTTGAGCGTACGTTGCTCGGTCAGCTTGAAGCGTCTGCCAATCCATTTTTGCCATCGTTTTTTAATCATATTTAGTCATCGTCAATCAGGATTTGCGTTAATTTTTTTTAAAGTTCAATCGTCTGCACAGCCTGTTTTAAATCTTGCTCCGACAGGTGAATACGATGCGCCACCACCGAAGCAAACACCGCTTGCACATCTTCATGAATCACATAACCACGCCCTTGTATCAGCGCATAGGCTTGCGTGGCACGTTTCAATGCCAATAAACCACGAGTCGATAAACCTGTGACTTTACTGCGAGTCCATGCTGTGAGTCGTTGTAAATAATCCAAAATGGCATCCGATAAAATCACTTGCTCACGCAAAGCCTGCAAACGTAGCACCTCATCTTGAGAGAGCACGGGATCAATTTCATCTAGCAATTTACGTCGATCTTCACCACGTAATAATGCCCGCTCCGCCTCAGCTGAAGGATAACCCATCGACAGTCGCATCAAGAAGCGATCAAGCTGTGACTCAGGCAAGGGATAAGTGCCCGATTGTTGTAGCGGATTTTGCGTGGCAATCACCCAAAATGGTTGTGGTAGCTGATGGCGCACCCCCTCGATCGACACCATGCCTTCTTCCATTGCC
>NZ_JAYROT010000048.1:0-15277 GCF_041911495.1 Acinetobacter sp.
CCTAGTACGAGAGGACCAGAGTGGACGAACCTCTGGTGTACCGGTTGTGACGCCAGTCGCATCGCCGGGTAGCTATGTTCGGAAGGGATAACCGCTGAAAGCATCTAAGCGGGAAGCCTACCTCAAGATAAGATTTCCCTTGGACTTTATGTCCACTAAAGAGCCGTTCGAGACTAGGACGTTGATAGGTTGGATGTGGAAGCACGGTGACGTGTGAAGCTGACCAATACTAATTGCTCGTGAGGCTTGACTATACAACACCCAAGCGGTTGTTGTAGATCAACGAAAGTTGAAACAAGCACTAATCGATTCATACCAATGACAGAAACGTCATAAATAACTTGATTCAGTAACGCTAAAGCAATAAAATTCAGCACTCAATTTTAATACTGTTAATAAACTCATTTGGAAAACGTATTGGCATAAAGATAAGACCAAACAAGTATCCATAAACAGTTTGCTGGCGAAAATAGCAAGTGTGAACCACCTGATCCCTTCCCGAACTCAGAAGTGAAACCACTTAGCGCTGATGGTAGTGTGGGGTTACCCATGTGAGAGTAAGTCATCGCCAGCTTTTAATTCCTAAACCCCCCACCGTATTCGGTGGGGGGTTTTTATGCATTTGGTTTTATGGCGTCACAAAATGTCGTTTAAGAAGTAATTGCAGTTTATTTTCTTATAATACTTATTTAAGATGTATTTTTAGGTTTCCGATGAAGAGTAACCAATACTTTGAATTATTTAAACCAATTTACCACTTATCAGCGCCTATTAGATGAACATGATGCGTGGAGTTTATTGCGCAAAGATCATGCGGCTTTGATATTGGCTCTCATAGAGGATTTGTTTGCGGATACAAATGAAATTTCATTTACTCAGGCAAGAATTGGTTTAGATGCGAAATTAAATCAGATTAAACAGTTAAAACAAGATGATAGTGCGGTAACGGCACGAGATTATTTATATCAATGGATTAAATCAGGTTGGTTACGTGAACTGAATGATCAACTGAATAAAACGGATGCCTGTGATATAGCATTGCGTTTTGTGCAAAATTTGGAGCAACGTGAAACAGGTACAACAGCTTCAGATTTGCAAATTGTACAAGATGCAGTGCAAAAGTTATTATTTGATATTAATCATGATCCAAATCAACGAATTTCTTTATTAAAGCAACAACAAAAGGATATTGATGCAAAAATTAAAGCCTTGGAGCAAGGAAAAATTGAGGCGCTGACGACGCAAGAGCAACAGGAGCGCATCGCAAAGATTTATCAGCTTGCTGCAAAGCTATCATTAGACTTTCGCTTGATTGAAGATGAAATCTTGCAGTTAGATCAAAAAATTCGTCGTGAAATGATTGAGCAGGGTGACAATCGTGGGCAATTGTTAAAAAATTTATTTGATCAAGAAGATGTGATGTCACAAAGTAGCGCAGGTCAGGCTTTTGAAAGTTTTTTCAATCTATTGAGTCATAGTTCACATCGTGATGTACTGAATCAACAATTACAATATTTATTGGAACAGCCGATTACTCAATTTTTAGAGCCTAAACAAAAGCAATATTTGGGGCGTTTAATTCATGAGTTGGTTAAAGAAAGCCAACGAATTTTCGATATTCGTAAGCGAACCAATGAGAGTTTGCGCAGTTATATGGAAAAAGGCATGTTTTCTGAAAATGCACGAGTTAGCCGATTATTGCAACAATTAGAACAAAATGCGATGAAATTGGTGCAACAACAATTGCCGACCAAAACCAGTTTAAATTTATCTATCAATACAGGACATGCCAAACTGTATTCTCCTGTGAGCTTGAGTGTCAGACAACCTGATGATGTGCTTGATCGGCGGGACATGATTGAGAAAACCAATACCCAGCATGCGAGCACTAGCATGCTCAAGCATTTGGATAATGTGCATATTCGCCAGATTGCTCGACATGTGCAACACAGTTTGCAACAGCATGGTGAGTTAAGTATAGCGAAATTGATTGAGCTACATCCAATCGATAAAGGGTTGGAAGAATTGGTGGCTTATTTACGGATTGCCAAAGCGATCAAAGCAACAGAATTAGCAGCGGTTGAAAAAGTATATTTTCGTGACCAACAGGGATTTTGGTTGGAAGCGAAAATTCCATACTATGTGCTCAGGTCAGTAGATTTTCCAGAGCAAATTGAACAGCTTGCGATTTAGGTATAGACATTGATCGGTGCAAAGTATGATAAATGATGAATATAAAATTTCGAGTGAAAACCCACAACAAAGCAATCAGCAACAAATTAACCAACAGCAAATTAACCAACAGCAAGTGATGCAAAAAAGTGAGTCCTTATCTGATCCTGATTTCGCAGATTCTAGGCTTGATAGCCCCGTTCTAGCTGATGATCCTGATTTTACTGATCAACAAAGTGCATTACAGCTACCACAACAAGCGAGGCAAGCGCTAGTATCGCTATTGAAGTTCGGTGTGATTCTGGCGACACAAAAGCCTAAGTTATTTCATATAGTTTGTCTTTATCAGCAACAGCTAACGCAATACTTGCAACACATTTATTTAATACTGTGGGTCGATGAACGTGGAGGGATAGCGTATATCGAGCAACAGGCACAACAAGACACAGATGAGGATGATGAGGTTTTACAGCTGATAAATAGTCGAACTTTGACGCTTTATGATAGTTTTTTAATGATTATTCTGCGTAAATTTTACCAAGAACGACAAGCCTTAGGTGAAGATCATGTCTTTATCGATATTGATCGGATTGATCATGCGATGCGACCCTTTTTGGCGATGAGCAATTATCAAAGTCATGAGCGTAAAAAATTAGCTGCAGCTTTAGAACAATTTCGGTTAAAAAAATTGCTCATATCAGTGCGAGGAGAAGAATCTCGTTTTGAAATTAGTCCAATTATTCGGCATGTTTTAGATGCATCTGTTTTAGAGAATCTATTGGCGCAGTATGAGCAATTGCTTGCCAGTAATCACAGTGCAATACAAAGTGATGATCAGTCGCAGGATGATGAAGATGAGTCATGATTTATTTCAGTTTAGCCAGTTACGCTTAAGTGAATTGTCGGTATGTAATTGGGGATCATTCGAAGGAATTCATACTGCACATATTGATCCAGAAGGGACGTTGATTACTGGGGATAACGGTGCAGGAAAATCCACGCTGATCGATGGCTTGATGGCACTCTTGATTCCCGCAGGTCAAGCCAGTTTTAATATGGCTGCATCGCAAGGTGATAAAAGCGACCGAAATTTGCTTTCATATATGCAAGGCAGTTTTGGTTCAGATTATGATGGTCAGGACAATAAACTCAAAAGTAAGCGTGATGGTGCAAGCTGTTCAGCATTACGTGCTTTATATCAGGCGGATGATGGGCAACAGATCAGTCTGTGCGGTATTTTTTGGACAACACAATCTACCAAGCAACTTGCCGATGTCAAACGTTTGTATTTGGTTGCTCAGCGTAATTTGACCTTAGCTGAAATTTTTCAACACTTTAATGAAGGACAATCCAGAGCAATTAAACAGCTTCAAAAGCATGATGCCCAGATTTTATGTTGTGAGGAACGCTTTTCAGCATATGAGGCGCATTTTCGAGAAGTACTTCATCTGCATAATAAAAATGCACCTGCCTTATTACAACGGGCTTTGGGCTTGAAACAAATTAAAAATTTAACGCATTTGATCCGTGATTTGGTGTTGGAAACCAGTGATATTCGTGAGGATGCACGCCAAGTCGTAGAGGGTTTTAGTGATTTGCAAATGACGCATGGGCAGTTGCTTGACGCACAGCAACAACATGAATGCCTAATTGATTTGCCGATGTTGAAACAAAAGATCGAACAACTTGAGCAGATGTGCGTGCAGTTAGTTACGCAACGTGATGCTGTTCGAGCCTGTTTAGCGGAGCAAGCAGTTGATTTGTGGCAACAGCAAATTGATACCTTGCATCATGCCATTCTTCAGGCGGCAGTGCACAGACTAGAAGCAGAACAATTATTAGAGCAACTCACTCAACAGACTGCGGAGGCTTATGCGGCATATATGCAAACTGGTGGAGCAGAAATTGAAAAATTGCAAATCCAGCTCGATCACGCCAAAGCACAGCAAGAATTCGCACATGAAAATGCCAAACAATATCAAGCTATTTTAAATAAACTGGAACTAGATAGTCGGTTGGACGAGGCTTTATTTCAAGAATATCAACAACAAGCACTACACCAGATTAGCAGTTTGGTCGAATTGGAAAGTCAGCAACGTGATCAACAAGTCAGCTTGAAAGCTGAGCAACAACAACGGCTGCAGTTATTCAACCAAACTCAGCAAGATATTCAAATCATTGCGTCACGTCCAAATTCGATGATTGCACCACGCTATCAGCAACTACGTGATCATTTACTGGATCAGCTCAACTTGGCAGAACATGAGCTAATGTTCATTGGCGAGCTGATCGATGTGAGTGAGGCACATAAGGTTTGGCAGGGTGCGATAGAACGCGCTTTGGGTGGATTGAGAAATACGCTATTGGTATCACAGCAACATTTTAAAGCAGTGACGCAATGGCTCAACCAACATCATCTCGGTCTACATATCCGAGTACAGGTGGTGTTGCAGCATGCTCTAGAAAATTCCAAACAGACGGTCGAATTTTGGTCAGATGGATTTCTGCGTAAGTTAGCGTGGCGCTCGCATGCTTATCGAGACTGGTTGAAGCATCATCTTGCCAGCTTTGATCTACATTGTGTTACGGATACCCAAGCGCTGAACGAGACGGCATTTTCCATGACCATCCAGGGTTTGGTACAACTGGAAAAAGGTCGCTTTGAAAAGAAAGATCAACAACGCATTGATGATCAAAGTGCTTGGCAAATCGGATTTTCCAACCAACAACGCCTCAAATTGGCAAAGGAAAAATTACAGCATTTGCATGAAGTGTTGCAGCAGTCGGAGCAACAGCTTTCTGAGGTCAATAATCAAATAGCATTATCCATGTTGCAACAGGGTTTATGGCGACAGCTTCAGCAGGTCAGTTGGCAGAATATTGATGTGCAAAAGTGGATGCAGGATATTGCGCAATTTCAATCACATATTCAACGCTTACAAGCAGATGATGGTGATTTGGCACGTACCAAAGCGTATTGGCAAGATACGGTGCAACAACGGAATCATCAACAACAGCTCGTGACACAGTGTGTGGAGCAGATTACGCAACTCAAAAGTAATCAACAGCATGCTCAAAACCAAATGCAGACTCAGCAAGACCTTTGTCAGGATATTGCGGAGGATGTGAAAATGGTTTTAGCCAAGCATATGACGCCTTTACAGCAGGCTGATTTGGATCAGCTTCAATATCTTGAACAACATTATCGTAATCACTATGAACAAGAATTTGAGCGTCAAAATAAGCGCTTAAGTCACCATAAAGGTAGTGTTGAGCGTATTATTAATGTCTTTAGAACCAAATGGGCGATGATTGCCTCGGACTGGGGGAATAAGCTGGATGCTTTGGATGAATATTTAAGCTATTTTGAGCAATTACAACAAGAAGGTCTGCCACAGTTGCAGGCGCAGTTTAAAGAACGCTTGAATAAACATGCGGGACAATCATTGCTTGGGATTCGTAGCAAAATTGACCATGAGCAAGGCGAGATTATAAAGCGCATTAATATCATCAATCACGTGCTTGCCCGTACTGAGTTTCGAGAAGGTACGTACTTACGCATCAAGGTGAAAGTTGAAAACTACCCTAAAGTCAAACAATTCAAAAAACAGCTCGATGTGCTTTCCAGTTTATACACCTCTGAGAATCAAGAATTATTGTATAAGAAATTACATGATGTGATTGCTGAGCTTGATGTCGCCAGTGATCCTGCAACGTGGCAACGGCAAGACAGTTTGCGCTTGCTGGATCCACGCTATCAATTGTCATTTACCGCAGAAGAAATTGAACAAGCATCAGAAAAATTGATCGATGTTTGGGCTGATTCAAGTGGTAAGTCTGGCGGTGAAAAAGAGGCATTTGCAGGGACAATTGTTGCAGCGAGTTTAGCGTATGTCTTAACGCCAGAGGGTCAGGAATACCCAACATATAGCACCATATTTTTAGATGAGGCGTTTTCCAATACCTCTGAATTGGTGAGTAAGCGGGTGTTGAAAGTCTTTAAGGCATTACATTTACATATCAATCTGATTACGCCGTATAAGAATCTCAATTTGGCACGGGAGTCAGCACGGTCATTGATCATTGCAGAGCGGGATATTCAAAGTCATGTAAGTCACCTTTCGGAGGTCACTTGGCAACAGTTGGATGAACAATATCAGCAATTACAACAGCAACATTTGTTGGCACTTCAGCAAGCTGGCGTGGAGCTAATTCAATGAGTGCTGTCGATGGATAAAGTATCGTGGGGGAAGCTGCCAGCACAAGTGCAGCAAGAGTTGATCAAAAAAGAATGGCACAATCGGCGTGTTCTTAAGCAACACCTGCTTGGGCAGCGTGAATTTCCCATCCAAGTTACCTTACATGCACCTAAAAATGATATGCAGGCGTTATCGCATTTGGATCATTTTAAGCAATTTGTTCATGCTTGGCGTAATGTATCTGATACCGAGCAGGTCGTTTGGCGGGAGAAAAAGAAACCGTGTCTGACGCAATCTATGCCAACGCATTTGTGTATCGATAACTTTCAGCAATTGCTGACATGGCTGGGCAAACAGGCTGAACAGCAATATCAACACTGGCAGCAGTTGATGCAGATTGTATTGGATGTTCATATCAATTTAAAACCTGTATTGGTGCAACATTTATCTGTGTTGCAAAAATATACTGTGCAGGATCTACAAAAACTAAAAAATCTATTGAGTTGTTTGCATGCCAATATGGCAGAAAATAAATATATTCGTGAATTGGTGATTGAAGGGGTCGATACCAAATTTATTGAAAATAATCAAAAGATTTTAGCTGATTTACTAGATGTGTTACATCACGGAGCAGTCAGCGAGCAAGGTGGATTGTTGAAATGGCTCAATTGTTTGGATTTGCCGAAAGGTTGGTTGTTACTACGTTATTTAGATCCTGAGCATCGTGGTGTAGAGATTTTGAAAATCGCCAGTAATACCCTTATGGATTTAGCAATTACGGCAAAAAATATTCTCATCATTGAAAATGAGCAAAGTTGTTATGCTTTACCGAAACTCGCAGATTGTGTTGCAATCGCTGGCGCAGGGAAAAATTTGACTTGGCTGACAGCAGATTGGCTCAACAGTAAAAATATCGCCTATTGGGGAGATATTGATTCGTGGGGCTTATCATTTCTGAGTGATGCACGAGCACACTTACCGAATCTCACGGCGCTGATGATGAATCAAAACACAGTTGAATTGCATCATGCTGCGATGGTGAATGAGCCGAGCTCGGTATTAAAGCTACCAATCGCATTGACTGAAGCGGAGCAAAATTTATTTTACGCACTGAAAAATCGAGATTTCGAGGCAAATCGATTAGAACAAGAAAGGCTAAATAGCGATTATATTTATGCACAGATCCAAGCATGGCTAAGCCAAGAATAATGACTACAATTTAATCAATCCGATTCTTTCAAATTCATGTTAAAATATCTGACTTTCATTTTCAGCCCATCAATTTGATCCTCTCAGTTCTCATAATATTTTTGAGTATTACGCTAGAGATCATGCTGATTTATTTATCGAAATCCACCAAAAGTTGCCAGCCAAACTTTTTCAACCAGTATGTTTTAAGTAACGGTTATCAGTGAAGTTTGCCAGCCGAGATTTACCAATTATGAGCACTGCGTACACCATGCAGACTGCGCCAAAAGCGTTGTTTGATTATGATAAATTTTGGGCATCATGCTTTGAGCCTGCACCATTTTTGCCAATGTCACGTGCAGAGATGGACTTGCTTGGTTGGGACAGTTGCGACTTTATTTTGGTTTGTGGTGATGCGTATATTGATCATCCATCTTTTGTTTCGGGTATTATTGGTCGGGTGCTTGAGGCGCAAGGTTTTCGTGTAGGTATTATTGCGCAACCTGATTGGACAGATGTTGAGGCCTTTCGTGTTTTAGGCAAGCCAAATATTGCTTGGGGTGTGACCGCAGGCAATATGGATTCTATGATCAACCGCTATACCGCAGACCGTAAAATCCGTTCTGATGATGCTTACTCGCCTGATAATGTGCCGAATAAACGCCCAGATCGTGCTGCGACGGTATATTGTCAGCGTGTGCGTGAAGCTTTTCCTGATGTGCCTGTGTTGCTTGGTGGTATCGAGGGGTCTTTGCGTCGTATTGCACATTATGATTATTGGTCAGATAAGGTGCGTCGCTCGATCTTAATGGATTCCAAAGCAGATTTGCTGATGTACGGCAATGGTGAGCGTTCGATCATTGAGGTGATGCATCGACTTGCCAAAGGTGAAAAAATCCACGAGATCACCGATGTGCGTGGTACAGCATTTATCATTAATAAGCATAATCGTGCTTCAAAATCTCAGTTTGTCGAAATTGCTTCAAATGATGTTGACACCATTGG
This sequence comes from Acinetobacter sp., assembly GCF_041911495.1. Taxonomy (GTDB): domain Bacteria; phylum Pseudomonadota; class Gammaproteobacteria; order Pseudomonadales; family Moraxellaceae; genus Acinetobacter. The sequence goes on from NZ_JAYROT010000048.1 coordinate 8,565, forward strand.
ACGTGTCGATGCAATTATCAATCCTTATGTCATGACCGAAGATTTAGAAGGCTGTGACATTGAAAAGAATAAAAAGAGTCCATTAAACCAATACCAAAATTTTCAAAAAGAAACAGTTACTAATCCGATCATTCGTCAAGCAGATGACCTCGAATCTGACACGCAAATTGTGCAGTTACAACCGTCAAAAGCGATTAAGCATCGCTTACCACCACGTGAGCTTGCAGTGATTCGGTTACCTGCGTTTGAGCAAGTGGCGAATGATCCTGTGCTCTATGCACATGCCAACCGAATTTTGCATCTTGAAACCAATCCGGGTAACGCTCGGGCTTTGGTACAAAAGCATGGTGAGCGTGATGTGTGGCTCAATCCGCCACCGATTCCATTGACCACTGAAGAAATGGATTATGTGTTTGACTTGCCTTATGCACGTCTACCGCATCCAGCTTATGGCGATGCGCGCTTTCCTGCCTTTGATATGATTAAATTCTCTGTAAATATCATGCGTGGCTGTTTCGGTGGCTGTACTTTCTGCTCCATTACCGAGCATGAAGGGCGAATTATTCAAAATCGTTCGGAAGACTCCATTCTACGTGAAGTGGAAAAAATTCGGGATACAGCACCAGGCTTTACTGGGATTATTTCTGATCTCGGTGGGCCAACGGCGAATATGTATCGCTTGCAATGTAAAGATCCTGAGATTGAAAAGAATTGTCGTAAACCGTCGTGTGTCTATCCGGGTGTCTGTCAAAACCTACACACCGATCATGCGCCATTAACCCAGTTGTATCGTAAAGCTCGTAGTCTAAAAGGGATTAAGAAAATTCTGATTGGTTCGGGCTTGCGTTATGACCTTGCTGTGCTCAATCCTGAATATGTCAAAGAATTGGTACAGCATCATGTCGGTGGTTATCTGAAAATTGCCCCTGAACATACCGAAACTGGGCCTTTGTCAAAAATGATGAAACCAGGTATCGGCACCTATGATCGCTTCAAGCAAATGTTTGATCGCTTTAGTAAAGAAGTCGGTAAAGAGCAGTATTTGATTCCATACTTTATTGCGGCGCATCCGGGGACATCAGATTATGACATGATGAATTTGGCGATTTGGCTCAAGAAAAATGGTTTCCGTGCTGATCAAGTGCAGACTTTCTATCCATCACCGATGGCAACGGCGACCACCATGTATTACACAGGTAAAAATCCGTTGGCGAAAGTCGCTCGCTATACCGAAGATGTCGATATTGTCAAAGGTGAAAAGCGTCGTCGTTTGCATAAGGCATTTTTGCGTTACCACGATGCCAACAACTGGCCGATGCTTCGTGATGCCTTAAAAGAAATGGGACGTGCCGATTTGATTGGGAATTCTAAACAGCATTTGATTCCGACCTATCAACCGCAAGGCACTGGCGAGTATCAGTCTGCACGTAAGAAAAACTCCTCGAAAGCAGGTGATTCTGTGAAACGTACTGGCGGGCAAAGCACATCACAAAAAGCCCCTCAAAAAGGGCAAATCTTGACCCAACACACAGGTTTGCCGCCAAGAGAGCAAACGGATCGCTCAAGTTCGACCAATAATAATCAAGCAAAAAAAGCTCAGTCGAAAAATGCGCAAGGTCGAAATGCTTCAAATCCTAAACAAAAACCATCAGGGAAAAAGCACTCAAATCGTGCTTAATGAACTAATGTAAAACCCTGCGCTGTGCTGAAATTTGGCACAGTGCAGGGTGTCATTCATTTAAACTGCTTGAAACGGTTTAAAGTCAATATTTTGGTATAAAGATTGCATTTTTACAGCGCAGCAATAGTGAATATGTTGTGTTCTGCATGGTCTTAGTGCATTTTGATTGATGTGCAACGTGCATTATCATGAGTATGTGCCTTGCATGAGTCAGCGCTAAACCAATTTGAAAAGAGTCGTAAAAATGAGTGAAATCCGATTTGAACTGTATGGTCGGCTAGCTAGTCTAGCAGATCGACCAAGCATTGATTTAGCAACGACTTTTCCAATTCGGCTACAAGATGCCTTAACAGAGTTAGCTGAGCAATTACCTCAAATTCATGACAATCTTGAACGCTGTGCCTGTGCGATCGGCGATCAATTGGTACATCGTGATTTGATGATTGACGAGCAGATGACCATCGCTTTGCTTCCTCCAGTCGCAGGGGGTTAAAATGTCAGAACAACTAAACCTAAGAATTAACGCTGAGATTGAACGTATTCAAGATCATGAGATTGATCTGAATCGGTTGCTTGCCATGCAATATTTTCCTGAATGCGGTGGTTTAGCACTATTTGCAGGGACGGTGCGAGATCATCATGAAGGCAAAGCGGTAAAAAGCCTGAAATATACCGCTTATAAACCTATGGCAGAGCGTTTAGTCCGAGAAATTGAACTCGACATTGAGCAAAAATATGGCGTGTCTTATGTGCGGGTGGTGCATCGTATTGGGCATTTAGACATTGGTGAAGTGGCGATCTATGTGGTAGCTCGTGCTGCGCACCGCCGTGAAGCCTTTGCAGCTTGCGAAGTGGCGGTGGAACGAGTTAAACACGAAGTGCCAGTATGGAAAGAAGAATTTTACCTTGATGGGACAAGTGTCTTTGTCGAAGGTTGTTGTATTCGTAGCGACTATGCCGATGTGGCGCAGAAAAAAGAGACAAAACATGAACATCATCAGCACGACCATACAGCTTGTACACATGACCATTAAGGGTTCATTTGAATAATACATTTTAGATTTTAATTTTTTGGAAATTTACCCATGAAAAATGTCGGCATGAAGCCTGAAAGCTATCGAATTGCCAAAGCCAGTGCCGAGTTGCTTGCGCCTGCACACTGCATTCAATTGCTCGCTGATGGTAATACTGAAAAAGGCGATGCGTTAAAAACAGCACGGATCGCAGGCATTCTCGCAGCAAAGCGTACCGATGAACTGATTCCGCTATGTCATCCTTTGCCGATTTATCGGGCGGATGTGGAGTTTGAACTATTAGAAGATCGTGTAGTGATTTACGCTGAAGTGGAAACCATTGGTCCGACTGGTGTGGAAATGGAAGCCTTGACGGCGGCAAGTTTGGCAGGATTGACTATTTATGACATGCTCAAACCGCACTGTCAGCCTGAAGATCTAGTGCTACAACAATGCAAACTGGATCAGAAAAAAGGTGGGAAATCTCACTTCAAGCGCACACTACGTCGTGCAGTGTCGGCGGCGGTGATTGTGCTATCCGATACGGTGGCAGCAGGTCGCAAGCCAGATACCGCAGGGCGGTCGGTAGTTGAAACTTTAGAGCAAGCAGGCTTTGAGCCGATCCATTACCAAATCTTGCCTGACGAATCTGAGCAACTCAAAAGCCTTGTATTAGAATTGAGTAAAAGCTACGCCTGCGTGATTACTGTGGGCGGTACAGGTCTAGGCAGTCGTGACATTACCGTGGAAACCTTACAGCCTTTATTAAAACGTGAAATCCCGGGATTGATGGAAGCTGCACGATCTTTTGGGCAGAAACGCACACCGTATGCGGCGCTTTCTCGTGGTGTGGCAGGCTATATTGATCGTAGTCTTGTCATTACTTTTCCGGGAAGTCGAGGCGGTGCAAGTGAGTCGATGGCAGCGATTTTGCCTGCTTTGGTGCATTTGATTGATGTCAGTCAAGATGTACCACATGCGCAGGGTTATCAATAAGGTCATTTAAAATGGTGGCGACAGTATCAGCGTGTGGTGCGGAACAAGGTTTAATCAGCATTGATCAAGCGATTGAAATCATCCTGCAACAGACACAACCTTTAAGCACTGAAAAGAAAGCCTTGCAGGCAAGTTTGCATCACTATTTGGCAGAAGATATTCACGCCCAAGTGAATTTACCGACCTTTTCGCAAAGTGCGGTGGATGGTTATGCGCTGTGTTTTCATGATGAAAATGCAAAGGATTCCATTCTCCAAAACCAAACTTTTGAAGTGATTGGAGAAATTCGAGCAGGCAGTGATCAGCAATTTCAGTTGCATCATGGTCAAGCCGTACGGATTTTTACAGGTGGTAAAGTTCCTGAAAATACCACCACGGTTGCACGACAAGAAATTGTTCAAGTAAATCATTCATCAATCACCATCACTGAACCGCTTCGAGCCGATGCGGATATTCGTCATGTCGGCGAAGAAGTGTCGAAAGGGCAACTTTTGGCTGAGCGTGGGCAATATCTGAATGTTGGTGCTATTGCCGCCTTGAGTATGGCAGGTGTGTTAGACGTTAGCGTGTTTAAGCAACCGAAAATTGCGGTGTTGATCACTGGCGATGAAGTGGCAACCTCAAGCAATGTTCTGTCAATGGATGCGAATTTCGGCTCAAAAGTATTTGATGCTAATGGCCCTTTACTTCAAGCATGGTGTCAGTCGAATCATTTCCATGTTGATATTTTGCATATTGCCGATGAAGAATCGGTAGTGAATGACAGCTTTAATTGCCTAAAAAACCAATATGATGTGCTGATTACCACAGGTGGTGTATCTGTTGGTGATTATGATTATGTGCGACCGTGTGCGCTGAACAATGGCTTTGCGCAACACTTTTGGAAAGTGAAACAAAAACCGGGGAAACCTCTATTTTTTGCATCTTTTCAAAATCAAGATCATCGTTGTTATTTGCTTGGTTTACCGGGGAATCCTGCGGCGGTGTATGTGTGTATGCAAGTTTATGGCAAGCTGTTGTTGAATGCCTTACAAGGCAATAGCAATACCCTACAATGGTTTAGTGCAACATTAACGCAGCCGATCAAAGCGGATCAACGTGAGCGATTTATTCGTATGGTGCTGTCGTTCGATCAAGGGCGTTTAATGGTTCAGCCCTTGGCAAAACAGCAGTCGCATATGCTTTCAAATCTAATGCAAGCCAATTGTTTGGTGAGAGTACCAAGTGGGAAAGTGATTGTATCTGGAGAAGTGGTACAAGGGCTTTGGTTATAGCTTCTTCCATAAACCAGTCAGGTGAAAAATACTTATATTTGCCACTCCAATAGTTCAGCTTGCTGAGATTGTTTAAGTCGTTTTGATTTATAGCTTTGTGCAAAAGCACTTAATGCGGTTTTGCGCTGTGTATAACTATACTGACAACCAATAAGAATCAGGTCTTGATTTTCCAGTTCAGCGAGCAAGTCCATTTCGTCATAGTTCAGACTGTCACGGTCTAAGCCTGTAAACTTACCTGTCATTGCCCAATTGATCAGTCGAGCTTCATTCATATAATGATGTAGCTTGGTGTCTTTGCCTTGTTGCTTTCGAATCATTTGTAGAACGCCACACACCGCCTTATAGGTTGATGCAACTTGATGGCGTAACCTACGCACCTCCATCGTTGGGTGATTGCCACGAATGAGGCTCTCTATTTGCTCGTCACACCAAATAGCAAAATCAATGTCTAGCCACTGTGTAAAACGCACGGCGAGTTTTGGGTGCAACCAAGTTCCGCCATTGTTACCTTGCGTGGTTTTCAAATAAGGGATTTTTCCGTATTTGCGATGTAATGCTTCAATGTATTTTTGAGTATCAGAAAGTCTTATCCAATCATGTGCTGAAGTATTGAATTGACTGACTATGAGTGTCGCATTAAACCAACCGTCATTAGTGAATTGATAATTGACACCGTTGTATTGAGAAGTGATCAAGTCTTTCATACGTTCATCTCCGCTTTGACTTCACCACTTTTGTACGTGTAGGTACGTTCGAGGCGTGCAGGTGAGTTCGCCAGTTCTGAGATGCGGATAAATTGATCTGAATTAAATCGTGCTGTCATGTTGTCACCTATCTGTGATTGTCCTAGCCAGTAGTAGCATTGGGTGGATAGGTTAAGTATGTTTTTGTTTTTTATTGGGTTAAAGGAATGCGAAAGAGTCAAAATAATCCGTAGATTTTCTAAGTATGATTTTTACAGAAATTTTTAACTTTCTTTTTTTCCGTTTTCACTAATTTCCGTATGAGCTAAAAAGCACAAAGCATCGAATATGCTAATTTCTGTTACATTATCAGCACCATCAAAACCAACTTGAGTTAAAACCTTTTTCATTAAAGGCTCTACACTTTTACGCAAGTTATCCTCTCCATATTCACCTTTAGGATATAGAACAGAGCAAATAACGGAGTTAGTGATTTTGATACCTTCATAAATTTCCAATATTTTCAAATCAAAATATGGGAGCAATCTATATGAAGCCCAATTAATTAGATCTTTTCTTGAGAGTGCTTTATTCTTGTTATTAAAACCTTTCTTACTTCGGATTTTAGCGAGTATTTTCTTTACTTCTTCAACAATTATATGGTCAGGATAATTGGTATTCACAGTTATTGGGTAATCTGTAAAGAAAAAATCAGCAGAAATTAACGGCTCAACAACATCCATGATGGGTCTAGGAGATTTTTTATTACTCCATCCTCTAAGTTGCTCCTCATGGTGGTCAATAATATATTTCAGTGATTCAAATTTATCCTCATAAAACTCCGACACTGGCAAATGATTTTTCATAAAAGATGAGTGTTCGGTGTTACTGAGTTGAATAATAACTCTTTGACCATTATTTTTGAGTGTGTAAATAATTCTGTGTAAATGCAGATTTAAAAATACTTGGTTACACGCTCTTCAAAAATGATACTAAAGCGATTCATGGCAGCTTTCCAATTCTGAATAGGCATCGTCCATTTTTTGCTTGCTGCCATAATAGC
>NZ_JAYROT010000049.1:0-24658 GCF_041911495.1 Acinetobacter sp.
AAGTTCCTATTCAGATGTGATTTTAGAGCAGGGAGATGTATTAAATATACCTGAAAAAACTTCAATTATAATGGTGCATGGTGAAGTAATGTTCCCTAGTGGTGTCGAGTGGCAAAAAAGTTTAACTGCAAGAGATTATATTGATTTGGTGGGTGGATTTACTCAGAAATCGAATAAGTCCAAGGTCATAATAGTGCATCAAAGTGGTGAATCCGAATTGGTGAAATCGGGCTATCAACTTCGTCAAGGTGATGAGATATTGGTGTTGCCAAAAGTATCTTCGAAACGTGTTGAGGTCGCCCGAGGTTTAACACAAATCATATACCAAATTGCTATTGCTGCTAAAGTAGCGCTAGATCTCTAATTAATTCTAATTAATACTGTCTATTCCTAAGGTGTTTTTAAATGCATGCTAATTCGATAAATGCTAAATTAATGAATGTAACTTACATTATTAATGAACCTATTGTAGAGTTTGATCACTGTTATAAATACGGCACAATAAAAAATCATTTGTTAACTGAGATTTCCGAACTAGTTAAGCATATTGAGGAGGCAAAAGTTTGTCTGCTGTTTGTGGACTCTCCACTCTCTAATCAATCAATGATTGCCGGAAGTTTTAAAAATATTGCATTTTCAAAAAAAATTAGTGTTGAATTTATTGAAGCGGATAATGTGATAGCAAAAGTTCAGAAAAGTGCATCTGATATTTTGATTCATGTTGGTAAATCTTTTGAAATTAAAAGTACAGCGCTACAATTGAGCTATAAACGCAGTCCCATTGATAGGCAGACTTTGCCTTCAGCATTTCAGGTTGATTTAATTTCTAAACATATACAGCCTAAAACAACCTTTATTAACAAAGTGTCTGGCAAAGATTTCATAAAACGAGTGCGTAGAAAGTATTTGCAATCTTTTGCTACACATCAGCCTTTATGTGCTGCAAGATTGATTGATGATCAAACTTCTCAATATAAATATAATTTGTTGATTGCATTAGATTGTTTTAGTAATAAAGAGAACATGTTTGATTATATTGATAAAATTGTTCAATTAATCCCAGAGCATGTCGGAATTATTTTAGCTGAAGATGATGCGCATAAATTACTTCATAATGATGATGTAGAAAAACTTCAACTAAAATATATTAATATACAATATGTGGATTACATCCCAAGTGGGTTTGAATTTTTATCATCTTATATGGATGGGGTGATTGCTCAAAGCGATTCAGTTTTGAAATTTTATAGTGCTTTGTGGGGTATTCAATTTTTTGATATTGAGGAGATTTATGCAAAAAACACTGTCGTTGAGTTACTTGATGATGTAAATAGCTTGGAGTTTATGGATCAGTCAGATTATATTTTAAATGACCTCTTTTCTAATGTTTCATTTATTGATCGAAAATCTTCTAGACAGGTTCCTCATTATAAGGTTTTAGTTTCATTGCTAGATACATGGAAAACTAATAAAAATGAAATAGGACGTGTTTTTAATGATTTTTATCAACCAGACTTGGATTTACTACATTCTCTGTTTGTTGATTGCAATATAGACTTAGAAATTTTTGAAAAAAATATTGCGAATCTAAATATAGAAATTTATCCAGACACATTTAAGCAAAATTTAGCCCAAGCAAAATGTATTTCATTCGATATGTTTGATACGATAGTAGAGCGTGATCTAACAGAACCTGTTGATTTATTTTTTATGATTGAATGTGATATTAAGGACATGTTTAATCTAGAGTTCTTCAACTTTAAACATTTCAGGCAACTTGCAGAAGAAAATAAGAGAAGAGAGTGTGACTGGAAATTTGAAGTTACTTTTAATCAAATCTATGAAGAGTTTGATCGATTAACAGCGATATTTAACAAAAAACAAATCGAAATAATAAAGCAACTCGAGATTAAGTATGAGTTAGATTTTATACGCCCAAAAAAACGAATGGTTAGAGAGTTGCACTTTTCAAAACTATTTGTTGATTATGTAAGTATTATTTCTGATATTTACTATAGCAACGAACAGCTGACTATTTTTCTGAACAACTGTAATATTACAGGATATGATAAATTGTTTAGTTCAGGAACTTTTGGTTATTTGAAATATCATGGTCAGTTGTTTAGAGAGTATATGAATTCATTTGAAAAGGGTCAGTATTCTCCGAGCGACTTTTTACATGTGGGAGATAATCCTATTTCTGATGGTAAGTCACCGATATCATATGGCATGAAAAGTGTAGTTTATAACAAGTCTATTGAGAACTACAGATACTCATCGATTAATACTTATTTTCCAATGTCTCATGCTTATGATGCAATTAATCAATCATTATTAACTGGATTGATTGCTAATAAATACTTTTCTAACCATCAAAATTTGATTAACTTTGATTCTCTATTTTCGGATAGGCTGTATAACGTTGGGTACATGGGAATGGGGCCATTATTACTTGGTTTTACTCAGTGGTTGTACAACCATGCTCAAAAAAACAATCTGACAACTTTGTATTTTTTGGCTCGCGACGGTTGGATGCTTAAACAATATTTCGAAATCCTATACCCAAATTGTGGAATTGAAACTAAATACTTATATTGCTCTCGTCGCGCATTCAAAATGGCATTGGTTGAATCTTGGGATGATATTGTTGAACTATTTGATCTTTGGTTTGATAATTGTTTGCTTAAAGATCTGTTGTTTGTTCGTTTTGAGTTGGATTGGAGGGATATCCCCGTTAAGATACTCAAAAAATATGATTTTACTGAAAAATCACTAATATCACGTATGAGTGATCGTAAGCGTATTTTTGCATTCCTTAAAGAAATTTCACCAATTATATTAAAAAGAACTCGTCAAGCTAAACAAGATTATCTTGCATATTTAAATCAAGAAGGTTTGAATTCAGAATCAGATTTTAAGAATTTGGCATTGGTAGATATTGGCTATGGTGCGTCAATGCAACTTAATTTTATGAAACTATTTAATACGGATAACATCAATGGTTATTATCTAGTAACTCGCAATATACATGTAACACGGACACGATTTAAAAACTGTATTCTTGAGGGTTTTTTGGCTAATCATGATGACGCTGCAAATATCAATATGTGCCATGATATCAATAAATATGTACAAGTAATTGAAGCAATGCTTTCTTCTCCAGAAGGCACACTGGCTAGTGTCAAAAAAACTGATGATGATTTTGAATTTTCATTGGTCGATGTGCAACATGCCGAACAGCGTATTAATCGTTTCCGGCAAATTGAAAAAGGGGCAATTGATTTTGTAAAAGACGTTAAAGAGAGGCATCCAGAAGTATTTGAGAAGTTTTTAAGCTTCTCTCCAATAATGTGTTCACATCTCTTGATGGAGTTCTTTAAATCCCCTTTACTACGTGACGCTGATATTTTCTCTCATATTGAGTTTGAAGATGATCTCACACATAGCACAGCATATTTGGTTCAATGTGAAGAGGAGCAGAGTATTGCTGAAAATATTAAACGATCTGCATGGAAAGAGGGGGCAGCGGTGATTAATGATTACTATTTGGCACAACAAAGTACTCCATCCTCAGAACTAGTTCCGCATCAACAAGTGGTGGTGAGTTCTCTCGAAGGTCATCAGAGCAAAACTGCGATTGATGTGATCAACCGACATAGTATGACTGCTGCGCGAATCGCAAATAAGCATAACCTAACTGCTGGACAAAGAATGGTACGGAAATTTAAGCGTAATCCGTATCTTTTTTTTAATGATTCGAAAAATAGTTATGTGAAGAAAGTTTCTTATTTATTCAAACCAGATACGACACAAGAAAAGTTACTTAGGCCTATTGTTCATTATGTTTTTAAGTAAATAATGATATGAAGGATTTTCCAATAATGCAGGAATATCCAAATTTTAATTATGCTGATCCGAACTATCACGGATCAGCTTTTGAATTTGGGTATATTGCTGTTGGTCGGTTTGTGCTGAATTGTTGCCGATGGATTTATCAACAAATTCAGGATAATTCGATCAGTCATTTTCTTTTTTTATCTCGTGATGGTAAGGTCTTTTATGAGGCCTTTGTGCTTTTATATCCTGAACTTAAAGATTCAGTTTCTTATATTTATATTTCGCGTAAAGTTATTAGAATGGTTTCTATAAGCTCTACTGCATGCCTATTGAAAGAGATTTCGAAATTTAATGCGCTTGAACAGTATACTTTGGATGAACTATATTCATATTTTTGTAATGCTGAACTCAATGAGTCACACCTTAAATGGTTGGGTGAAAATAGTGAGTTATCTTCGCAGCAAAGGATAAATGGCAAACAATATCAACAAGTTTTTAATTTTTTTAATTTTTTTTCCGATGAAGTGGTTGATCATTGTAAGCAGGTTCGACAATTATATTTGGATTACTTAGTTCCATTTCTAGCTGTGAATGATAGATTAGGCGTATTTGATGTTGGTTATGAAGGAACAGCACAGAGTTTTTTAATAAATGTAACCGCTAAACCAATATATGGATTTTATTTGGGAACGTTCAAACAAATTTTGAAAAATGTTTCTGATCAAAGTTTGGTTCATAGCTATTTATTTCACTTGGGGGATCGAGCTGATAATTTGTATGGTTTCACACAACAGGTTGCTTTATTGGAGTCGCTTTTTTCAGCCGAAGATGGAAGTTTTATTGGTTATGATCTCATTTCGAAGCAGCCTTTGTTTTTTGAAGAAAATGGAAATAAGCGTCAAGGCTTTGTTAATCAATTGCACTGTGGTGTTTTGAAATATTGTGAAGATGCGATTGATGTTCTTCCTCGGCAGAAACTGACTGCATCACAAAGTTTTTTCTTAATTTATTATTTTTTTAATTATCCAATATATAAGCAGGATATTAAAATTTTTGATAAGATTAATTTTTATTATGACTCTATTTCAAATAACTACAAATGCATTATAGATAGTCAAAATACACTTTCTGATGTTGCTTGGCAACTCGGTCAAACACGTATTCGGCATAGTGATGTCTTTTTTATTGCACAAATACAACGACAGTTATTAAAGCTTGAAAACACTGTATTTAAAAAAGTGATTAAGGGAAAGTATAGGAAAAAGTATGAGAAATCACGAACAGCTTTTTATATGGATTCTCAAAAAAAATTTGTTAAAATTTACTTCAACTTGTTCGGCAAGCGATTCTAAATTCGTTGGGATACATTTATGATTTTTCAAGTAAAAGGTGATTTTTCAGATAATAATGGGAACGATATTGTAGCACCTGAAAATTTAAACAATGTTTATGTGGATTTAATTGGTCATAATAACAATTTAGTAATCGATGATCATTGTTTGATATCAGACTTTAATATCCGATTGGTTGGGGATCATTCTACGGTTCGGATAGGTCATTCTAAGGATATTCAACGCAGTATTCACCATGGTACTATAGATGTTGGACATAATTGCAAAGTGATTATTGGTAATAATGTCACGGCTCCTTTTGGAGTATATATCACGGTTTCTGAATCGGGAACGATTACGATTGGAGATGATAGTACTTTTGCTGCTGGTACTTTAGTGAGAGGCGATGACTCTCACATGATTTTTGATGTCACGACAGGAATGAGAGTCAATACATCAAAAGATGTGTCTATCGGTCATCATGTGTGGGTAGGGGAGCGTGCAGCAATCTTATCTGGAGCTTCAGTTGGGGATGGATCAGTTGTAGGTTTTAATAGCGTTGTCAAGAGAAAGTTTCCCAACAATGTATTAATTGTGGGGATACCTGCAAAAGTTGTGAAAAAAAACATTGCTTGGGATCGAACACATACGCATTTTGCTAATTCAGAGAATCCTTACTATTCAAACTTTCATTTGGTCGATAATAGCTTGAAGTATTGGCAAATTACTCAAGATGATTAAGGTATAGAACGAGTTATTAGTTAAAAACTGAGATTTTATTAAAAGCAAATGCTCAAGAGAATAATTTGCAACATGAGCCTAGATTGACTTGTCAGTCTAGGCTTTTTAGATGGCTTATTAGGGTCTGTTGACATTTCAACCATGCATTGCGTTATAGGCTAAAATCACATAAACGAGGCATGAAACGCAGAGAATGGTCACTCCCTTGTCAAGTTTCATAACGAAGTTTATGGCAATTTTAGCCATAACCTGAACAAGGGTAAAGCACTGCTTTACTCGCAGTGCAAGGCGAAGCAGGACATGGATGTTTTTTGACGCTACGTTGTTATGAATGAATCATTTAGAATGACTAAATTTCTTCATTCATTCCTAGTATCGCCTAAAAAACATCCGTTGTCGCAAGCATCTGTGAAATGTCAACAGACCCTAAAGTTTTTAAGGCTTTATTTGATCCAACCCTTATATTTTAACGTTTCGAAAATATTATAAGATACGCTTTGGTTGACTTGATTATTTACATGCCAAGCATCTAAACTTAATGATTCTGCAAGCCACTTTTTGCTTTGTTGTTCTAAGTCGAGAGAACTTGGTGTAATTTGGGTTTCTGCCCAAATAGTGTTGCCAACAATATAACCTTGTAAATCGAAGATTTGGTTCGGATAATTATTTTTCAAAAAGGTATTAACAAGGTCAGTTTTATTCAATAGATATGTCGAGGCATTTTTGGCTGAATAGTGATTGACTACCAAAATTTTATGGCTGATATTGTTGTCTATCCAAGTGATACACTGCTTTGCTTTATTATTTGTATAATCAATATCACCAATCGTAGAATCAGTAGAAAAAATATTGTTCTTCCCTAGATTTACGACAACTACTGGATTATCTGTAAAGTGTGTTTTTTGTACTTCAATGGTATAGTTGGTTAGCGTGTCAATAGGTGTATTTGGTTGATTGCTATAGAAAAAATAATATTTACCAACATTGGCATCATATCCAATTTCTCCTGAAAGGGTGTTAATTTTTACATCAAAAGTTTTTAGATCAGGATCTAACGGCCAGTTGGCGTTAAAATAGTTTCTTCTATCTGAATTAAGCATGCTGTTTTCGAACTGAGCAGAAGCGGGCAGTGCTCCGATCCGTATGCACATGCTATCGATTTCCTCTCCTGCCTTGGCAAGATTGGTTACGGTGACATTATTATTCTGACCATCAAGTTGCAAAGCTGAATCCATAAACTGTAATGTGCTACTGCCTAAGATAATAACTTCTTCTGAGTAGTATGGTGTCGGTGTCGGTGTCGGTGTCGGTGTCGGTGTCGGTGTCGGTGTCGGTGTCGGTGTCGGTGTCGGTGTCGGTGTCGGTGTCGGTGTCGGTGTCTGTGTCGGTGTCGGTGTCTGTGTCGGAGAATTATCACCACACCCATGGAGTAAACTAGTACATAGTAATGTGATGAATATTTGTGCCTTCATTGCCATCTCACTTTTAGAAGGTTAATACTTGTGATGTCTAAAGTGTAATTAAAGGTTAGCGGTTTGTAAAGAGACTGTAAATGGAATTACTACTCCTCTACAGGAGGATTACTTAGCAATTACGTGTGCGATCATTTTTTTAATTTATGTAATCGTAACTTATTTAAGTTTATGTGTGGTATTGAATCAATTCAGAAAGATGATTAGTTATGTTCGGTAATAATGATTCGGCATTGGAATCTTGTAACTCAATATTTAACCTTAGTAAAGGCTCAGTATTCGAACCTCGAATATTGAAGCGCCAATTTCCGAAATCGGCAGACACTCCATCGGTATAATCGAGTGCGGGATTTTGATCTTTAAAATATGTTAGTACCGTGTCGATGGTGCGTTGCGTGTCTTTGACTTTAAAGTTGATTTCACCACTGCATGGATATTTTGAAATCATGTCATTAACGAGTGTGGAAATTTTTTCATCTTTTTTTGATAATAAATCAATGACTAGTAGCCACGGAATCATACCACTATCACAATATGCGAAATCCCTAAAGTAGTGATGTGCACTCATTTCCCCACCATAAATTGCATTTTCTTGGCGCATTACTTCTTTGATATAGGCATGTCCAGATTTGGATTGTACGGCAGTACCGCCATATTGGCGCACAATGTCTAAAGTGTTCCAGATGAGGCGTGGGTCGTGGACGATTTTTTCATTTGGGGATTTGCTTAAGAACGCAGCAGCCAGTAGTCCGACGATATAATATGCCTCAATAAATTTTCCGTCTTCATCAAATAAGAAGCAACGATCGAAGTCACCATCCCAAGCAATGCCGAAATCTGCTTGATGCTCAATAACTGCGTCACTCGTTACACCTTGATTTTCGGGTAAGATTGGATTTGGAATACCATTTGGAAAGTGTCCATTTGGTTCATGATGTATTTTGATAAATTTTATAGGCACATTTTGAGCAATAAAGCGTTGTTCAATTTCATCAATCACATGACCCGCTGCGCCGTTACCTGCATTCACTAGTAACTTAAACGGTTTTAGTTGTTTCAAGTCAATATAAGTCAATAAATGATCAACGTATTCTGGAAGAATATTGTATTTTGTTGTTGTACCCTTTTGTAAAGGCGTTTTAAAATTTCCTGATTCTGCAATGCTTTGAATTTCTTTTAATCCTGTTTCAATTCCAATTGGGCGAGCATTTTCTTTAACAAGTTTCATGCCGTTATAGTTTATCGGATTATGGCTTGCTGTAATCTCGATGCCACCTTGTACATCGAGATGAAATGCTGCAAAGTAAACCTCTTCGGTACCAGTCATTCCTAAATCTAGAACATCGACACCAGCATCATTGAGTCCTTGAATTGTTGCTTGCTTTAATGACTCACTACTCAACCGAATATCACAACCAACGGCGATAGTTTTTGGTTGATACAAGTCGCCGTATGCTCGACCAATGCGATATGCAATTTCTTCATTCAACTGTGTGCCAAGTTCGCCACGGATATCATATGCTTTTATACAGTTGATTTTCATTCGGATTCCTTGCAAATCATTTTGGTGAATTCGGTAATATAGACAAGATTTATTTAATCTGATGCGCTATGCTTTACATTAACTTAAATTTGAAAAAATTCTAGTGCATAGTATAAGGCATTACCAAAATATGTTAAGGCAAAGTGAGCTTTTATGAGTGTAAAAAAAGCAATTTTACCCGTAGCTGGGTTTGGCACGCGACTATTACCTGCTAGTAAGTCGATACCTAAGGAAATGATTACAGTGGTTGATCGACCTGCGATTGATTATGTTGTTCAAGAGGCAGTTGAGGCAGGCATTGATACGATCGTGTTGGTGAATCACCCTGCAAAGCAAGCCATTGAAAACTATTTCGATCGAAATGCCGAACTTGAGTCATTACTTGAAAAGAAAAATAAAACACAATTGCTTGACGAAATTCGATCAATCGTTCCTGCACACGTGACAGTCGTTGCAGTGCGTCAATCTGCACCGCTTGGCTTGGGCCATGCCGTACTTTGTGCTGAAAAAGTGATTGGTGATGTGCCTTTTGCGGTTTTATTGCCTGATGTATTGATTGACTCTATGGGTGAGAATAATCTTACGCAAATGATTGCACAGTTTGATGCGAAAGGCTGTTCTCAAATTATGGTTGAAGATGTTGCACCTGAACGTGTAGATCAATATGGGATTGTAAAGCTCGCAGAAGAAAGTGGTGTTCAGTCGAATAATATTGTTGAATTGGTCGAAAAGCCGAAAGTAGGGCAGGCTCCTTCTACACTTGCCGTGGTTGGGCGCTATGTATTTACGCCACAAATTTTTAAATACTTAAAGCAAACAACAGCTGATAAATCGGGTGAAATTCAGCTTACAGATGCTATGGCAAAGCTGCTCAATGAACAAAAGATACAATCATTTACCCTGCAAGGTGATACTTTTGATTGTGGTAGTAAGATTGGCTATCTCAAAGCTGTTGCACACTATGCTTTGCAACGAGATGAGCTAAAAGATACGTTTCGTGCCTATCTCAAGTCGATTCTTTAGCACTCTACAAAGGACTGTTTTTTAATCTATGCATATTCAGATCGTTGGTGCTTCAGTCAATGCTGTAGCGATGGTTTACCACCTATCAGAAGTTGGCCATCAAGTGTATTGGCTGATTGGGGATGAACAGCTGCAAAGTTTGGTGGCTCAGCAGGCGACGATTTTTAATGATCAAACGCTTAGCCGGCAGATCTATCAGCACATTGCAAGTAAGCAGCTGACCGTATTACAGAATGTCAAAGGTAAATCTCCTGAGATATGTGTATATGCATTAACATCTCAGCAGTTTGATGAGTTTCGGGAAAATGGAATCCAAGAGGAGATTGATCATTCGCAATTGGTGATCAATTATTCCCATCTTGAAATGGGTACAACCGAGATTTTTCAGCAAGTTACTGGTGCAAAACAGATAGTTTACATTCCAGACTTTTTACAAGAAGGCAATGTAATCAATAGTTTTCTGACACGTAGTTTAATCGTTGGCTGCGAATCCGATGAAACAGTTAAACACCTTGTGCAGGAGGTTTTCCGTCCAATCTTCCCATTACCCACACAGTATAACTTTATGTCGATACGCGCAGCTGAATTTACTAAGTTATCTATTTCAGGTTTTTTGGCGACCAAAGTCAGTTTTATGAATGATCTATCCAATGCAGCAGAAGCATTGGGTGTGGATATTGAGGAAGTGCGAATCGCGATGTCCACGGATACACGAATTGGTGAGCAGTATCTTTATCCAGGTTGTGGTTTTGGCGGAGGAAATCTGACACGAGATATTTTGACACTCAAAGAAGTCGTTCAGTCAACCGGTAATGTAAATGGGTTGTTGAATAAGATCTGGGATATTAATGAATATCAGAAAGAGATCATCTTTAGAAAGCTATGGAAGTTATTTGATTGCCAATTGAGTGATAAGGTGATTGGTTTTTGGGGAGCGGCCTTTAAGCCAAATACCAATAGCCTCGCACAAGCACCAATTTTAAATATCTTGGAAGCATGTTGGGCACAGGGCGCTGTGACGAAGGTGCATGATCCGAGTGCTTTGGAAAATTTAAAAGCACTTTATCCTGACCAAGAGTTGCTCATATTATGCGATGAACCCTATGATGCGATACAAGGCGCTGATGCACTGTGTTTGATCACTGAATGGAAGCAATACTGGAGTCCAGACTTTTTGCGTTTAAAACAGAGTATGCGACAACACAATTTGATTGATGGGCGAAATATTTATAATCCTTATTTTGTTCGAGAGCAAGGTTTCCGCTATATAGGAATTGGTCGTTAAAATGTCTAATCAAGTGCATCATCAACTTCATACTGAGTCTAAGTTACTAGAGCTAGCTTTAGACTTTCAAAACAGACATTTAAATGATTTATTTGCTGAAAATGTACATCGATTTGAACAGCTGAGTGTGGAGCATCAAGGTTTATTTATTGACTTTAGTAAGCAACGGTTAGACCAAGCGGTTATTGCATCACTGATTGAACTTGCTAATGAGAAAAAACTTGACGAATGGATCAAGCGACTTTTTTCAGCTGAAGCAATTAATCACACTGAGCATCGGAGCGCCATGCATTGGGCGCTTAGAATGCCTAAGCTGAATGATTCAAGTGATCCAAACTTTGAAACTAATCAGAAAGTACATCAACAACTTGATCGGATGTCGGAGATCGTCCATCAAATTCGACGTGGGCAGTTTCGAGGAGCGACTGGTGAGAAAATTACTGACGTGGTCAATATCGGCGTTGGAGGCTCAGATCTTGGGCCGTTAATGGTCTGTCATGCTTTAGAGCAATTTACAACGATTGATCAAGTGCGTGTGCATTTTGCCTCGACGATGGATGGTAGTCAGCTGAGCCAAATCGTGCGCAACCTGCGACCTGCTTCAACGCTTTTTATTATTTCTTCAAAATCATTTACCACGATTGATACCCTATCCAATGCAGATACTGCAAAAGCATGGTTGTCTGAAACTTTAGGGATGAATCCTCTTGTTTTGCAATGTCATTTTATTGGTGTATCAACTAATACCGAAAAAATGACAGCATGGGGCATTGCCGAGAAACTCCAGTTAAATCTTTGGGAATGGGTTGGTGGACGCTATTCCTTGTGGTCAACAATAGGATTACCGATTGCGATTTCAATTGGGATGGAAAATTTTAAGTCTTTGCTTGAAGGTGCTTATGAAATAGATCAGCATTTTCAAAATGCAACATGGGACAAAAATCTACCAGTGCTTTTGGCTTTAATTGGTATTTGGAACAATAACTATCTAAATATCCACACCCATGCGATCTTGCCCTATGATGGTCGATTAGAGTATTTAACTTCTTATTTGCAACAGTTAGAAATGGAATCTAATGGGAAGTCTGTCAATCGAGCAGGACGGTTTGTGGAAAACTCAACGTGTCCGATTATTTGGGGGGAGGTTGGTCCCAATGCGCAACATGCGTTTTATCAATTGCTACATCAAGGCACGGTGACCGTTTCGACCGATTTTATGATTGCAAAACAGCGCTATCACGAATCATCGGGTCAGCTTGAATCTGAACATACACTTGCGTTCCAACAGCAACATCAATTGTCCATTGCAAACTGTTTAGCCCAATCTCGACTTCTTGCATTTGGAAGTCATGCTGTGGCAGGGGGTTCCGACATGCCTGCGTACCGACAATATTCAGGGAATAAACCGAGCACAACCATTGTGATGCCGTCATTAAGTCCATATTATTTGGGGGCGCTTATTGCGCTGTATGAGCATAAAGTATTTGTACAGTCTGTGATTTGGGATATTAACCCTTTTGATCAATGGGGTGTTGAAATGGGGAAGATCATCGCTCAAGATCTAATGCCAATACTTACAAAACATGATGCAAGTCATTCGGTAGATCAATCGACTATGGGTTTGATTGATTTGTTCTTGAATTGATTTGCTGTAGAAAATATATGTTAGTTACATCCAAAGGTATTTTAGAAATAAAGGGCTTGTCACAATTGGTCGATGAGCCCATACAATATTTTCGAAGTTTTAATTTTTCTAATAAAGCTACGCATCGAACTGTTGCAGGTTGGGGGCGTAAAAATAGTTTTTTTCGTGCGCAAAAATATGCGCAAAACCATGATTTGCAACTGATTTGTTTAGAAGATGGCTTCATTCGATCCATAGGACTCGGCAAGGATAATTATCCGCCACTATCCATAGTTTACGATAAAAAAGGTATTTATTTTGATGCAACACAAACATCTGATTTGGAAGGTTTAATTGAACATTCTGAGAGTGAGGTGGATAATCAACGTGCTGAGGCACTCATCGAAACGATTATTAGTTCAGAAATTACAAAATATAATTTAAATTTCCAAAAAATTGACCTTAAGAAGTTTCAGGGTCAAACGAATATTTTAGTGATTGATCAAACATTTGGTGATCAGTCCATTGCTTATGCAGGAGCAAGTCAAGCAAGTTTTCATAAGATGCTTGATGTGGCTATCAACTCTCATCCTGATGCGAAAATTTGGCTCAAAGTACATCCAGATGTGATTGGGGGGAAGGCGAAAGGGCATTTTCATTTGTCGGATCTAAAACAATATCCTCAAGTTGAATTATTTGCTGATCATGTCAACCCAATAGCGTTATTAAAGCAAATGGATGAGGTATATGTGGTCAGCTCACAAATGGGCTTTGAAGCATTGCTTTGCGGGAAAAAAGTCCATTGCTTTGGTGTGCCGTGGTATGCAGGTTGGGGGGTGACTAATGATCAGTATGCACCTTTATCAATATTGGCGGAGCGTCGGCAGATTAGCCGATCGATTACCCATTTATTTTCAAGTGCTTATTTGAAATATGCACGGTATATTTCGCCAGTGACGGGGAAGCGATGTGAATTAGAAGATTTACTTGAATTGTTTAAAGTGAATGTCACAGCACAAAAAGAACTTCCAAATCGATTAGTTGCTTATGGATTTTCACGTTGGAAAAAGCGATTTTTACCGCAATATTTACATTTTCCCAATCTATCGCTTCATTTTAAGTCATTGAACAAGCCAAATCGAGATCAGCAAGTAATTGCGTGGGGGAAAAAAGCACGTCAGTTAAAGGATGATGGTTTTCAGAGCGTAACTACAGTCGAAGATGGTTTTATTCGCTCCAGTGGTTTAGGCGCAAACCTCATTCGACCATACTCATTGGTTCTTGATGATATCGGTATTTATTATGATGCCACCCAACCTTCTCGCTTAGAGTTGATTTTAAATCAAATACATCTGAATCAACACCAAGTAGAGCGCAGTGAAAAGCTGATTAAACAGCTCATACAACTTGAGATCAGTAAATATAATATTGGTGAAAGAAAAAAACTCATCCGACCTCAGTATGATCTGGTGATATTGGTGACTGGACAGGTGGAAGATGATGAGTCAATTCGTTTGGGTAGTTTAGATATTAAAACCAATTTGGACTTGCTTAAACATGTGCGAGGCACAAATCCGAATGCTTATATTATCTATAAACCGCACCCTGATGTACATGCGGGTCTTCGCTTAGGAAAAATCCAAGATCAAGATTTAAAGCAATATGCAGATGCTGTGGAATTGGATGCATCTATTGTGGAATGTTTTGAAATTATTGATGAACTACATACCATAACCTCTTTAAGTGGTTTTGAGGCGCTTCTTCGAGGCAAGAAAGTATACTGTTATGGTATGCCATTTTATGCGGGGTGGGGGCTAACGATAGATGTGGAAGCGAATACACGACGAACAAAAAAACTAACCCTATCTGAGTTGGTGTATGGGGTATTGATCGAATATGCGACCTATAACTTGCCACAAACGGATAGTTTTAAATTGGCGAGAGTAAATGTCGAAGATGTTGTTGGGCAGTTGGTGTATGAGCGGTCACAAAATGTAAGTTCGCCTAAACTGCAGTCGACTTTCGCAAAAATACGTGCAAAAATACTATATGGCTAGATTTTTGTAACATTTTTTAATTGTTCGTACTTTTAATTTGAAACGCATCTGAATTCAGATTTTTAATGTATCTAGTGCATCTTTAAATTTAAAGTTTATGAGGAGTGAGAATGTGTCTTTGCATATTCATCAATTGATGAAATCTCAGCGTATTTTGCTCCTTCAAGGGCCTATGGGTAACTACTTTACTCAGCTTGCTAGGTGGTTAGAGTTCCACAATAAACAATATTATAAAGTTAACTTTAATGGTGGTGATTGGTTTTTTTCACGAGGTCTAAATAATTTAAATTATCGTGGGAAACTTTCATATTTTGATGATTGGTTAATTTCTGAAATAAAAGATAAGCAGATTGACGCAATAGTGTGTTTTGGTGACTGCCGTTTTTATCATCGTATTGCAAAGCGTGTGGCAGTAGAGTTAAAAGTTGATTTTTTTGTCTTTGAGGAGGGTTATGTTCGTCCGAACTACCTCACTTTTGAGCAAAATGGTGTCAATGACTTTTCTGATTTTCGGAAATTTTACGAATCCTCAGATCAAACGATTCCTGACTTGCCTTTGCCTGACCACCCACAAGAAGCACACCCTAATTTTTCTTTTTTAATACGCACAGCGATTACTTTTTATTTGATGTGGGTATTGTGTACTTTTCTTTATCCGCATTACCGCCATCACCGTATGATTCGACCTACCTTCGAAGTTTTTTATTGGCTACGAGCAGGGGTTCGCAAGCTGATTAATAAGCAAGTTGATTCACATAAGTTTTTGAATTTGATTCAGAATCAAACTGATCGCTACTACATTGTTGCTTTACAAGTGCATAATGATTCGCAAGTACAAGTGCATAGTGATTATGTTGATGTGCGAGATTTTATTCAGGAAGTTACTGCATCATTTGCAAACCATAGTGATGATCTACAACATCTAGTGTTTAAGCATCATCCAATGGATCGTGGTTACCGACATTATGGAAATTTGTTGCGTGAACTCGCTAAAGAGTATGATTTGGAGGGGCGAGTTCATTATGTGTGTGATGTGCATCTCCCAACATTGATGAAGCATAGTTTAGGGATTGTAACTATCAATAGCACCACAGGGATTCAAGCGCTTCATCATGGGAAACCGGTGATTGCTTTAGGGCGCGCGATTTATAATTTGCCAAAACTCACCTTTCAAGGTGGCTTAGATCAATTTTGGAAAAATCCAGGTCGAGTTAATCGTCTTCATTATCGTCGTTTTCGTTATGCTTTAGTCCATTATTCTCAGCTCAATGGTGCTTATTATGGACAATCCCCCTGGATGAAGAATTATGATGAGAAGCTTCTAGAAAACCGTTTTAATTATACGGTTGGTGGTCATACGAACAAAGAAAAGCTACGTATAGTTAAGGATTAAATTTGAGTCAATTATTTGAAATCCTACAACAGGTCGAGGAAAAACATTTAGATCAATTGGCTCATGTGAATAATGTACAGTATGTGTCTTGGATGCAAGATGTGGCATTAGCACATTCGCAAACTTTAGGATTGGGATTAGAAGATTATCTTCGATTAAACCATGCGATGGTGGCAAGTGAACATCATGTTAAATATCGTAAAGCCTGTTTTACAGGTGATGAGTTGGTACTTCGCACATGGCTGGGCGAGCAACAAGCCTTTTCTTTGATTCGTCATTATCTATTTTACCGAAAAAGTGATCAATCTATTGTTTTTCAAGCACATACTTTGTGGGGGTGTGTTGAGATATCGACAGGTCGACTGAAACGTTTGTCGCCAACATTTAGTCAAGCTTACCAACCTTTAGACGCAAGCATCGATCCGTTCCTCTTAAATGTGTAATCCTTAGAATGTCTGTATCAATCCGCAGGCTTTTTGATTATACTGCTGTCTATTTTCAACTTCGTCAAAACTCACGCTTTTGAGTTTTGAGTTCGTCTTTTTTAGACGTAATTATTTGGATGTTTAAGGTCGTTCATGGCAGCAGTTAAAAAATCCACGCCAATCGGTCAAATTCGCAATTTCTCAATCATCGCTCATATTGATCATGGTAAATCGACCCTTGCCGATCGTTTTATTCAAATGTGTGGCGGTTTACAAGATCGTGAAATGCAAGCGCAAGTCCTTGATTCAATGGATATCGAGCGTGAACGTGGCATTACCATTAAAGCCGCATCGGTGACCTTGTATTATAAACATCCGAATGGTCAAGAATATCAGCTCAACTTTATTGATACACCAGGACACGTGGATTTTTCATACGAAGTGTCACGCTCGCTCGCAGCATGTGAAGGTGCTTTGTTGGTGGTGGATGCGGCGCAAGGTGTTGAAGCACAATCGGTTGCAAACTGCTATACCGCAATCGAACAAGATTTAGAAGTTTTACCGATTTTAAATAAAATTGACTTGCCACAAGCTGAACCTGAGCGTGTCATTCATGAGATTGAAGAAATCATCGGCATTGAGGCAACCAATGCGCCGACCTGCTCTGCGAAAACAGGGCTTGGTGTAGATGGTGTCTTAGAACGCTTGGTCGAAGTGATCCCTGCGCCTGTGGGTGATCGAGATGCGCCGTTACAGGCGCTGATTGTCGATTCATGGTTTGATAGCTATCTGGGTGTCGTGTCTTTGGTCCGTATCAAAGAAGGGCGAATCTGTAAAGGCGACAAGATGTTGGTTAAATCCACAGGGCAGGCTCATGTGGTGACTTCTGTAGGGATGTTTAGTCCAAAACATACCGAAACAGACTTGCTTGAAGCGGGTGAAGTGGGCTTTGTCATTGCGGGGATTAAAGATATTTTTGGTGCGCCAGTTGGTGATACCATTACTTTGTCAAATACACCGCAAGTCACTGCTTTACCTGGTTTTAAAAAGGTCAAACCACAGGTGTATGCAGGATTATTCCCGATTGATTCCAGTGACTTTGAACCGTTCCGTGAAGCGCTACAAAAATTACAAATTAACGATTCTGCGTTATTTTTCGAACCAGAAAGCTCTGATGCGTTGGGTTTTGGTTTTCGCTGTGGCTTCCTCGGCATGCTACACATGGAGATTGTCCAAGAGCGTTTAGAACGTGAATATGATCTTGATCTGATTACGTCTGCGCCAACGGTGATCTACGAAGCTGTGACCAAAAAAGGCGAAACGATTTATATCGATAGCCCATCGAAAATGCCTGATGGTTCGACCCTTGAAGATTTACGTGAACCGATTGCAGAGTGTCATATTTTAACGCCTCAAGAATATTTGGGTAACGTCATGACCTTGTGTAATGAGCGTCGTGGCGTTCAAAAAGACATGAAATTCTTAGGTGCGCAAGTGTCGATTACCTTTGAAATTCCGATGGCGGAAGTGGTGATGGACTTCTTTGACCGCTTAAAGTCCTGTTCTCGTGGTTTTGCGTCGCTCGATTATAATTTCGTGCGTTTTGAAAGCTCGAGCTTGGTCAAAGTTGATGTGTTGATCAATGGTGAAAAAGTCGATGCTTTGGCAATGATTTGTCACCGTAATGATGCACGTCATCGTGGCATTGCCCTTGTTGAAAAAATGAAAGATTTGATTCCACGTCAGATGTTTGATGTGGCGATTCAAGCGGCGATTGGCTCACAAATCGTGGCACGCTCTACCGTCAAAGCCATGCGTAAGAACGTGTTGGCAAAATGCTATGGCGGTGACGTCAGTCGTAAGAAAAAATTGCTTTCCAAACAAAAAGAAGGCAAAAAGCGTATGAAGCAAGTCGGCAGCGTGGAGATTCCACAAGAAGCCTTCTTGGCGGTTCTCCAAGTTGATAAAAAATAAGGTGTAGCATGGATTTTGATTTTAACTGGATACTGGTACCCGCAACACTGATCTTTTTCGGTATTTGGTTGTTGGATAAGTTGGTATTTAAGCAATATCAACAGTTGAAAGACAAGAAACAAGCTGCATTGCAAGCGGATCAAAATATCCAATCGCAACAACAGAATTTTGAGCAAGTAAAATCTAAATATCCACAGCTTACTTTATTAGAAGCAGTAACTAATCCTGATGATCCAGTCGATGTCACTCAAGCACGTGATCAATTGAGTCAAGCTAAAGGTGATGCAGTGCGAGCACATGCTACGCACGATGCGCATCAAATCAATCCGATTATCAATTGGGCTTATGATTTTTGGCCAGTCTTGGCTGTCGTATTGGTTGTGCGTTCATTCTTATTTGAGCCGTTTAATATTCCCTCCGAGTCGATGAATCCGACCTTGGAAACAGGCGATTTTATTCTCGTGAATAAGTTTGCTTATGGCGTGCGCTTGCCACTAATTAATACGAAAATTATTGATACAGGTGCGCCTGAGCATGGCGATGTCGCAGTGTTTCGTTATCCAGTAGACCCAAGTATCAGCTATATCAAACGTATCATTGGTTTGCCTGGTGACACGATTTCTTATCAAAATGGTGAGTTATTCATTAATGGTGAAAAGCAGTTTTCCCAAAAAGGTAATGAAGTGGATTTGCCTGTGCATTATCAAGATGCTTCTGGTCAGCAACAAAAAATTATTGTTGATGCACAGCAGTGGGTGGTGAATATTGCATCACATCGATTTATCACGCAATATATTAAAGCGACACAGTCTGATGGACTTGCTCAGCAGTTTATTCAGCAATACCAACAAAAAGCACCGCTATCACTTGAGCAAAATTGGGAAGTGACTGTACCAGAAGGTGAGTATTTTGCGATGGGTGATAATCGTGATCAAAGTGCAGACAGTCGCTACTGGGGATTTGTTCCAGAAGCAAACTTAACGGGGAAAGCGACCTATGTGTGGATGCATAAAGCACCGGGATTAAATTTACCGAGCTTTAAGCGTAATGGCAGTATTCCGTAACCATTGCGATAGATCCAAGTGTGTGGGTTGAAAATAAGGAAAAGAGGTCAATAATGAAAAATCAACGTGGTGCATCATATTTAGGGATTTTCTTTGCCATCATTTTATTTGCTTTGGCAGCGAAAATTGCTGTGGCTGTGGGGCCAGCATATTGGGATGATCACATTATCAATTCTCAAATTGAAGAAGCTTTAGCGACCTTGCCTAAAGATACAACGCAGAATAAATTCAAACAAGATTTATCACAACGCTTAGAAATGAATAATATTCGTGACATCAAGGTTGATGATATTTTGCAAGTCACTAATACTGCGGGACTCGCCGTGAAAAAAGACTATGAGGTACGTAAGCCATTTTTGATGAATATGTCATTATTGATGACATTCCAAAAAGATTTTGATCAGAGGTCTGCAAATACAGGTGAATGATCCCCGATTAATGTCAAGACTGGGTTATCAGTTTCGGCAGATTGATTTATTAAAACTGGCGCTGACACACCGCTCGGTGAGTCAGCGTCATAATTATGAGCGTCTGGAATTCTTAGGTGATTCCTTGCTTGGGATGATCATTGCTCAGTGTTTATACGAGCGATTCCCTAAAGAAAAAGAAGGTAATCTAACTCGGATGAGAGCAACATTGGTACGGCAAGAGTCTTTAGCCAAGATTGCGAAGGATTTACAATTGAGTAAGTCATTAGTACTGAGCACTGGTGAGCTGAAATCAGGCGGTCATCATCGTGAGTCAATATTGGCAGATGTGGTCGAGTCAATCATTGGTGCGATTTATTTAGATTGTCAACAGTTTGATCAATTACAACAGATCGTATTGCAGTGGTATGCGCCATACCTTGAGCAGATTCAACCGACGGAACAACTGAAAGATCCAAAGTCACGCTTGCAAGAATGGTTGCAAGGGCAAAAATTGCCTTTACCAAAGTATAACGTGATCGAGATACAAGGCGATGCCCCAAATCAGCATTTTACCATTCTCTGTGAAGTTGAAGGGATGGAGAATGTGAAGGGTGAAGGTGCTAGTCGCCGATTTGCCGAACAAGCCGCAGCTGCGGAGATTTTAAAACGAGTGGAGCAGGCCAAATGAGCACCGAAGATCAACACGCTTCTGGCGAACAAGACATTATTAATCAGTTTTTTAATGATGAGAAGAAGCCGATTCCTGCGGATTTTCGCAGTGGTTTTGTGGCAATTGTTGGTCGCCCGAATGTCGGTAAATCGACACTAATGAATCACTTGCTCGGTCAAAAGCTTTCGATTACCTCTCGTAAACCACAAACTACACGACATAAAATCATCGGTATTGATAGTCGTGAACATATGCAGGCGGTCTATGTAGATACGCCGGGGATGCACAAAAAAGAAGTGCGTGCCATCAATAAAATGATGAACAAAGCTGCACACTCTGCGCTACGAGATGTGAATCTGGTGTTGTTCGTGATTGACGGACAGAAGTGGACACAAAATGATGATTTGGTGCTAGAAAAGCTCAAGTATGCAGAGATGCCAGTCATTCTTGTCATCAATAAAGTAGATACGCTTGAGGATAAAAGAGCCATTTTACCGCTGATTGAACAACGTACAAAGTTGATGCAATTTGCTGAGATCGTTCCTGTATCGGCACTCCGTGGTTCCAACTTAGATCATCTTCGGGACACGATTGGTCAATATTTACCATTTTCTCCGCCATTGTATGCGATGGATCAAGTGACCGATCGTTCTGAGCGTTTCCTTGCTAGCGAGGTGATTCGTGAAAAGATCATGCGTCAGCTTGGTGAAGAGTTACCTTATGATCTCACCGTACAAATCGAAAGTTTTAAAACTGAAGAACCTACTGTGAACCCAAAGACAGGGAAGTTAAAAGAAGCATGTACTTATATTGATGCGACGATTTTTGTAGAGCGTCAGGGGCAAAAAGCCATCGTGATTGGTGATAAAGGTAAAAAACTCAAACAAATCGGTATGGATGCACGTACCGATATGGAAAAAATGTTTGAGCAAAAAATCATGCTCACGCTTTGGGTGAAAGTCAAAGGTGGTTGGTCTGATGATGAGCGTGCCTTGAAAAGCCTTGGTTATAGTGATATTTAACTTGAATCAATATGCTTCAGAGGAAGGTTAGGTGAAAACATCATTATTACTCGTATTTTTAAGTGTATTTGCACTGCAAGGCTGTATTCATAAAGTCGTCACTGTACCAGTCAAAGTGGTTTACAAAACCACAAAAGGCGTGGTGAAAGGTACGGCAGCGGTCGCAGGTGCGGTGATTCCAGATGGCGATGATGAAGACGAGAAAGAAAAAGATTAAAACTTCACGCATCTAAAGCCATCATTAAGATGTATTGAATCATGTGTTGAGTGAAATTATCACAATGATTATTTGATTAAAAACTTTGAGGTATTTAGCAAAGCCATGATGCGAAATCAATCCTTAACAGGCTTTGCGATTCATCAACGGCGCTATCGTGAGCGCAGTTATATTTTACATTTTTTTAGTGAAGAGTTTGGGCGTGTTGATGGTGTGACACGACAGCAACCGCCTGCGCTTTACCATCGCACTCAGCTCCAAGCGACTGGCAAATCAGAATTAAAAAACTTTAGCCAAATCGACGTGCAAGGTCAGCCATTTTATTTGCAGCAGAAAGCTTTGTTTGCAGGGTTTTACCTCAATGAAATTTTATTAAGATTAATGCCACCCGAAGAGCCAATGCCAGACACTTATCAGGCTTATCAGACGACATTAGAAAAGCTGAAAAACCTCGCCAAAGATGATCCGAAAGATTTACAACTAAAATTGATCTTGCGTCAATTTGAACAGATTTTTCTGCAAGAGCTTGGTTATGCGATCGACTTTAGCCAAGATGCCAATGGACAGGACATAGCGCCGACGGTGTATTATCAGTTTATCCCGCAAGAAGGTTTTGTGATTGGGCAATATGGGCAAAATTTCTTAGGGCAGGACTTATTGAATCTTGCGCAAAGTGAGCAAATCAACTCGGAAAATGTGAGCTTACTTGCTAAACTATATCGACTGATTCTGACGGAACTGTTAGGGAATAAACCGCTAAAAAGCCGTCAACTTTGGGTGAGTCAATTGCATCAGAATTAATTTGCATAAGCATCATACGTTCAATTTTATGCTAAGTCGTTAATTCACATCGTTAATAGGATATTTTTATGGCTGCTCTCTTAGGTGTCAATATTGACCACGTTGCAACACTTCGCCAAGCACGAGGCACGATTTATCCTGATCCTGTCAATGCAGCGTTGATTTGTGAGCAAGCAGGTGCAGAGGGCATTACCTTGCATTTGCGTGAAGACCGTCGTCATATCCAAGATGCGGATGTCTATCGCATGCGCCCACTGTTGACCACACGCATGAATCTTGAAATGGCAGTGACTGAGGAAATGCAAGCGATTGCCCTTGAAGTGATGCCACAACATGTCTGCCTCGTACCTGAGCGCCGCCAAGAAGTCACGACTGAGGGTGGTTTGGATGTGGTCACGCATTTTGAAAAAGTCAAAGCCATGACGCAGACTTTGGTGAAAGCAGGCATTGATGTATCGTTGTTTATTGATCCTGAATCGGCGCAGATTGATGCTGCAATCCGCTGTGGTGCACCGACCATTGAGATTCACACGGGCGCTTATGCTGAAGCGACAGGTGACGTACAACAATATGAATTGACGCGTATTCAACATGCCGTGCAGTATGCAGAAGGTCGTTTAATCGTGAATGCAGGGCATGGGCTGAATCTAGATAATGTTACGCCAATTGCAGCACTTCCACAGATTCATGAGTTAAATATTGGACATGCCATCATTGCAGATAGTGTGTTTGTTGGCTTGGCGCAAGCGGTGCAACAGATGAAAGCTACAATTCATGCTGCACGTTAATTCATTTCCCAATTTTAAACTGAATAGTTTTTCCTATGTCTGATGATTTAAAGCACGCCAATGATTTAAGCAGTCGTGGCTTAGACAATTTAATGCAACCTGTCTACGACTTTCTAGGTTGTCGTACACCGCAAGCATGGCTAGATGCGGCGACTGAAAATTTAGAATTACTGATTCAAGATCATGCCAACTGTGAAAAGAAAGCAGCAGGTACTGCGATGAATCTGATGTTTCGCTATAGCTTCTTTACCGATTTGCAAGTCAAATTAGCACAATTGGTGCGTGAAGAAATGTTGCATTATGAGCAAGTGCTTGAGTTTATGGCGAAGCGTGGACAGGCATGGAAAGCGGTGAGTGCAGGGCGTTATGCTGGTGGTCTGCGTAAAGAGATTCGTACCTATGAACCTGAGGCGTTGGTCGATGTGTTGATCATCGGGGCGTTTGTGGAAGCTCGTTCCTGCGAGCGTTTTGCTGCATTGTCGCCGATCGTGGATGAGGAGCTTGGGCGTTATTATCGTTATTTACTCAAGTCCGAAGCACGACATTTTGAAGATTATTTAGCATTGGCAAAAGATGTTGCAACCACCGCAGAGATGAAAAATCCTGATGAAGACATCGCCGAGCGCATTGCACATATTCGTCAGGTGGAAACGGATTTAATTCAAAGTCCAGATAAACAATTTCGCTTTCATAGTGGCGTGCCTGCTTGATTGTTTCAGTTGAAACCTTATCTTTTGTATGCTGAAAAATCAGTTTACAAATTAATTAACAAGAATTTTGCAAGCAAGCTGACTTTGTTTCAAAACTATTTAAATCGAATTTATTTTAAGTGATTTTAAATAGGGTCTGTTGACATTTCAACCATGCATTGCGTTATAGGCTAAAATCACATAAACGAGGCATGAAACGCAGAGAATGGTCACTCCCTTGTCAAGTTTCATAACGAAGTTTATGGCAATTTTAGCCATAACCCTTCGGGAC
>NZ_JAYROT010000050.1:0-13528 GCF_041911495.1 Acinetobacter sp.
TAAATCAAGTTGCCATGTCACTGAATACTCGTCCTAGAAAAGCGTTAGATTGGCTTACACCATTAGAGAAATTTGCTCAGCTTGTTGATTATCATAAGACTTTTCAAACTGTCGCACCTCATGTTTGAATTCGCCAAGCTACACAGGAGGTTTCATTATATCTTCCACTCGGACTGGGATAAGTTTTACATAGAATTAATAACTTATTATTACCATTTTTTAGCATACTATCTGTTTAATCCCACTATCTTATTTCTTTTAAAAATTTTTCTTCATATTACTATAAAATATACAAAATATAAACGACTTATTTCTCTTTAAATTACTCGATATTAACTCACTTTAACTTTCTAAGCCCCGATAATAAATGCTCACCTACCCATCGCCCACTTGCCATACACGCCGTCAGCAGATAGCCACCTGTCGGCGCATCCCAGTCGAGCATCTCACCGCAAGCATAGATCGCACGGCTATTTTTTAGCTTTAAATTTTCATCCAAAGCCTTTTGCTTGATACCACCCGCACAGCTTATCGCCTCCTCGATCGGACGAAAGCCTTGCACATTGATGGCAAGCTGTTTGATGTGTTGTGCCATTTTCACATGATCGTTCCAGTCGGACTTTTCCACAACATCACGCAGCAGCGCAATTTTGGTTTTATCCAAACCGATACGTTGCCATAGCGTATTTAAAGACAGCTTTTTGCCGTATTGTAACTTTTCCAAAAGCTCGAACTGACTGAATGCAGGAAGCAGATCGAGATAAAGTTTTGCTGTTTTCAAGCTGTCGCCACTCGTGCTGAATTGTTCACGCAAGGCACGATTACAGCGATAAACCAAACCACCTTCCAGACCATAATGGCTAATCACCATCTCACCAAACTGTGGCGCATCACCGTCCGCCCATGCACGAATGCGCTTTAACGGTTGTCCAAAATGCGCCTGCATAAAGTCTGACCAAGCCACACAGACACCGACATTACTGGCTTGGAACGGTTCAATCTGCGCATCATCTAACCACGACTGCCAACGTCCATCGCTACCAAGATGTGACCACGACACTGCACCACATGCCAACACGATAGCATCGACCTGTTCAGTACGAGTTTGATTATTTTTGAGATCACTGTTTTTCAAGTCAATGACGGTGATTTCACCATCTTGAATATGACTGACTAGATAACGATAGTGAAAAGTTACCCCTTGATTTTGCAGTCGTTTTAACCATGCTCGAAGCAGTGGCGCTGCTTTCATCTCATTGGGGAAAATCCGCCCTGAACTGCCGATATAGGACTCGATGCCTAAGCCCTGCATCCATGCCTGAATATGCTCAGCATGGAACGCCTCGACCATCGGACGAAGCCACTCGGCATGATCGTAACGATCAATAAAATCCGTAAGTGGCTCATTATGGCTAATATTTAGCCCTGTCTTGCCCGCCATGAGGAATTTACGTGCTGCCGATGGCTTTTGCTCATAGATACTAATGTCAAAATCGCCACGTTCTGCCAAAACCTCTGCACACGCCAATCCCGCAGGTCCTGCACCGATGATGGCGACTTTACGCTTTATTATCATTGTCTTGCCCTAAGCGTGGCGGTACATCATCGAATCGAGTTTGATAGCCTTGTGGTTTGGTGATGATGATTTGCTGACACAATTCGCCACGCTCTAAATACTTTATTTCAAAGTGCGTTCGTGCAGAGTCTTGTGGGATGGTTTGTACTTCAAAGGGTAATTTCCAGACTTGTTCTAACTGCTCAACCGCTTCCGCAATGTACTCTACAATATTACTCGCCAAAGTGATCGTGCCACCAATCTGCAAACGTGACAGTAAATATTCAAAAAATGGCATATTCAGCCAACGCTGTGTTGAGTTATGCGGTTCAGGATTTGGGTAAAGCAGGAAAATCTGTTGTAACTGTGCAGGATACAGCGCATGCACCACCCACGGAATCGCATCGGCATGAATCGTTGTTAAATTCTCTAAGCCTGCTTCACGCTGTGACTTCTGCATCGCTTGATATTTTTCTGCCGTGCGTTCGACTGCGATCAATTGCAGATTTGGATGATGCGATGCAAATAAACAAGCATGTTTTCCTTTGCCTGCGCCGATTTCGAGGCAAACTGGATGATTTTCCACCACTTGATTTTCAATTGGTCGAAATTTGCGAGGTGCTTTTAAGTAGTGTGCTTGAAATGGGCGAATATCAGGATAAGTCATGGACGGCAAATACATTTAAATACGGCTTTGGATGTGCGTCAGTCTAGCAAGTGCGCTACAATTTGTCTGTGCTTCTACGCAAGTTATCTATTTTTCTTATCTCATCTTTCACTCGTAAAATTATGACTGACCACAATACCTCAACTTCAGCAAATCCAAAATCTTTTCCCTGCCCACGTTGCGGTGAAGCAAGCCGTTGGCAAGACAATCCTTACCGCCCATTCTGTTCTGAGCGTTGCAAGATGGTCGATTTTTCTGCATGGGCAAATGAGGACTACAAGGTCGCATCAGAAGACAGCCCATCACGTGTCACGCCTGAGCA
This sequence comes from Acinetobacter sp., assembly GCF_041911495.1. Classification (GTDB taxonomy): domain Bacteria; phylum Pseudomonadota; class Gammaproteobacteria; order Pseudomonadales; family Moraxellaceae; genus Acinetobacter. The sequence goes on from NZ_JAYROT010000050.1 coordinate 2,545, forward strand.
CGATCAAGACTAACAGCGCATTCATTCAAAATATGTCCAAACCCAAAATGTTACAACGTATTAGTTTTGTCGCCAAATATTGTCAGTAAGTAACTCTTTTTTGTATAGTCGTTTCTCATAAAAATGATCAGTTCTGTTTAGTTCCCAACCATTGTGTAAAAGCTATGGGGGATGACTCTACTCACTGATCAAGATTAAATTAGCATTATGCACAAGCCAAAATAATTAATGCTAATGAAATAAATACTTTACACAACGGCGTGTAAAAAGTTTCAAGATTAGGGGTAAAACGATGCGTCAATTCTTATTCGCTATGGGATTTGCGTTCTTTGCAATGTGTACATCACAGACAAACGCAACGACTTTGACGAAACAAAGTCTTGCCAAGCAAGAAGTCATTGATACGCAAAAGTTAAAAACGATTTGGCAGGATTATCAAAAAAATATTCAGCAAATGAATCAGGAAATTCCAAGCCTACAAGCTGAAAAAGATCAACAAAAACGCAATGCACGTGTCTAAACCTTCAATCGCAATTTGGAGCAATCCAAAGCCTTATTGAAGCATTTGGTTTTATCCAATCAAACCGCAGTGAAGCTACGTCAAAGTATGACGAATCATGCAACCAAATATCAAAACGTGTTTAAACTTGCCACTTTGGACAAGACAACGTCTTCTCAGCGCAATACTTTTGAACGGCTCAATGCACAGACCGATGTCATCTATCAAAATATGCAAAAAACCGCTTCACAATTGCCTAATTAATATGTGAATCATGCTACTGAAATAAAGAGTTAGCCAGCTTTGCTCGATACAAATGGGTTAAATTGCTTTTCATGCCCAACGCTACTGGTTGGACCATGCCCACAGATAAATTGAGTATCATCAGGTAGCGTATAGACTTGCGTTTTGATCGATTCAATCAAAGTATCAAAGTCACCTTTTGGAAAATCAGTACGTCCAATTGAGCCTTTAAAGATCACATCACCTGTCCATAGAATATTCATCTCGGCGCAGTAAAACATCACATGACCTGGTGTATGCCCTGGTGCAAAGCGCACTTCAAAAGTATATTTCCCCAAAGTCAAGGTATCGCCACCCTCAAGCCACTGATCAACCACAACTTTTTCGGCAACAGGAAAGCCATACTGACGACAAATATCTTGTAGCGCATCAATCCAAAATTCATCTTCACGATGTGGTCCAATCACAGGTGCTTCGTAGACTTTTGCCAATTCACCGACTGCGCCAATATGATCAACATGCCCATGGGTATTCCATAATGCTTTCACTGTGACACCGAGTGCTTCGACTGCTTGCTGAAGTTTTTCCGCTTCACCACCTGCGTCGATCAACACCGCTTCCAAACTCTCATCATCCCATACAATGCTACAGTTCTGTTGAAAAGGTGTCACAGGAATAATTTGGCAACGTAACATAAACAACCTCTAGTCAATCAATCGGTGATTTTTGGATAATTTTAAACTACGAGCCTAAAAGTTAGGATAGTAATTGCTCACGACTGGCATTCAACTGTGCCTGAATCAGCTTTGTAAATACGGCAATATGATCATCTCGAACATTTAAGGCAGGAATATAGGCATAGCTTTGTCCACCATGCTCAATAAAGATATCACGATTTTCCACCTCAAGCTCTTCAAGCGTTTCCAAGCAATCTGCTGAGAATGCAGGACTCATCACTTGTACAGATTTCACACCTTGACTCGCCCATTCTTTTAACAGCTCACTGGTATAAGGCTTGACCCACTCTTGCTTGCCAAAACGAGATTGAAAGCTAATCGCCCATTGCTCATTTGATAGTCCTAATTGCTCGGCAACTAAGCGAGCAGTTTCTCGACAACGATCAGCATAAGGATCGCCTTTATCTGCATAAGGCTGTGGAATACCATGAAAAGACATCAGTAATTTGTCTACTTGACCATGTTCGGTTTGAAAATCTCGTACGCTCTGCGCAAGCGACTGAATATAGTCAGGATGTTGATAATAGTCCCGAATAATGGAAAGTGCAGGTAAATTGCGTTGTTTTAATACCCATTGACTCAGTGCATCATACAGTGGCGCACTTGAGGTTGCGGAATATTGCGGAAATAATGGCATCAAAATGATTTGATCAGGCATATCATCGCTGAGTTGTGCTAATACCTTGTGAATACTAGGCTGACCATAAGTCATTGCAGGAATGACTTGCAGATTTAAATCTGGATTTTGCGCCAATAATGATTGCTCAACCAATGCGACTTGTTGATTCAATATCTTGCGCATTGGCGAGTCATCTTGCCAAATACTGGCGTAGTTTTTTGCCACAGCTTTTGGTCGAAACGGTAAAACAAAGAGATTGAGAATAATCTGCCACAGCAATTTGGGAATCTCGATTACCCGCTGATCAGAAAGAAACTGTTTAAGAAAGGCACGAACCGCTTGTGGCGTTGGTGCATCAGGTGTGCCGAGATTCGCCATAATGATCACGATGCGAGGTTGAGCTGATTTCATAGCAGGTTTCATAAAAGCAATTGCACAAAGAGTTTCAAACTATATTAATTCAATTGGCTTTAAATTTCAGCAAATAGACTTCCGCTAATTTCTATCATCGAAATAGAAAAAATAAATCAACACAAACGCTTACATCAAAATAGATACTGTCGATTAGCGTTGACGGCTTATTTTCAACGCTGACGGCTTATTTTCAACGCTGACGGCTCAACACACGCTCTGCATCATCAGTTAAGCGCCAATAGACACGAGTACCCGAACCCATATCTGCCTGCGGAATAATCCAATTATTCCATTTCATTTGTAGTTTGAGCTGTTGCAAACTTCGAGTATCGACATGTGTTCTAGATACCGCATGTACTCGGGGCATGACTTTACGTGCTTCTTCCAAAGCGATGCCTTCAAGGTAGCTGTTCATCACTTTGATGAAGTTCATCTCTAGCGTCGGTTGCTTAAAGTGTGGCGCCAAGATTTTTAACGCTTCAAGCCAAGTCAGCTCTATTTGTGGTGTAATGTCTTTAAGATTACCGTCTTGATAAGCTTGGGTGCGATAATGTAAGTTAAACTTCTGTTGCTCATTTTGATCCGACTGGCTAAATGACGCTTCTTGACGTGTACGAATCAGATTTTGTTCTAGCTCCGCAACTTTTTCACGTAAGCGCACGATCTCGTTTTGCAATACATCATTGGATTTTGGTCTGATCCAGCCAAGCACTGGATATTCCGTTTTGGCTTTTTGGAAGACATTTCGTACATTACGTTCAAAATCAAGTAAGCTACTGTACTCTTGAAAATATTTACTTTCAGACTTTAATAAATCCACAAAGCCTGTGCGTTTTTTAATAATCTCAGGATCTTTATCCGTACTCGCTTTGGTGCTGATAAAGCTTAAAATTGGCTTTTGCTTATTGACTGCATACAGAAAGTCGAGATGCAAATAACTAATCCCTGAAGCGGATAACTCACCATACTCATCACCCAATACAAAAACCACATAGTCACACTCATCCATTTGACGGCGTGCTTGTGCTGTGTTCAGTGAGTTGCGAGCTTCATTAAACTGCCACGGAAATGCCCCTAAGTTGAGCAATGTATATTCTAATTTTAAACGCTCCGCCTCGACACCTTGAAATGCCGTGGAGATAAATACATGATAACGCTTATCAGACATGAAAATTCCTTATCACCTAAACCGTTGCCATTCATTTATTTCGGAATGAAAATTGAAAATGAATCAGACTTGTATGATGCACGACACCGCATCAAGACGGATTTAGGTCAACACACTACTAATGATTCTAAAACATTTTTAAAATCATTACCCCTTTAATTTTGCGACTTTTATCACACTTTTGAAAGATTGCTGTATTTAAATTGTTGTACTGCAACTATTGTGCTTTTCTTAATCGCCTGTTTAGCATGCCTGAAATCTTAATAATTAGAAAGATCACTTAGTCGGATAGTCACTTTATTTTGTAGCAGATGCGTGACCACAGCTTGCATTTGCTGTGCGTTGTTACCACTCAGCACACACGGAATCTCAAAATGATCTAAAGCCATTTCTCGGGTGAGCTGATGTTTTTGTAGAATTCGACCACATTGCCGTGCCACTGCTTGCCCTGAATCGACCAAGACCAACCGATCGCCATACAGTCGCTCTATCGCAGGTTTTAAGAATGGATAATGCGTACATCCAAGTACCAAATGATCCGCACATGCATCAATCACAGGCTGTAAGCATTGTTTTAAGGCAATCATACATTCTGCATCTAAGACTTTACCTTGCTCAACCAAAGGCACCAAGTCCGTGCAGGTGGTATTCATCACCTTGACACCCGCAGGCAAAGCAAAATGCTGCACCACGTCTTGAATCAACTTGCCTCGTAAGGTCGCTGGTGTTGCTAGTACAGCAATCACTTTGGTCTGTGACTGAATCACTGCAGGCTTAACTGCAGGGACTAAACCAATAATGGGAAACTGCTCGCCGTAATACTGGCGTAAATAATCTAAGCTAAATGCCGATGCAGTATTACAAGCAACAATCGCGGTTTTACAACCTTGTTGATAGAGCCAATCAATCGCTTGTGCGGTAAAGCGACGAATTTCCTCATCACTGCGTGCGCCATAAGGCACATGTGCTGTATCGGCGAAATAGAGAATTTGTTCATTCGGTAAATAGTGATGCACATCCATAGCCACAGACAAACCACCAATGCCTGAGTCAAAAATCCCAATGGGTGAGTTTCGATCTGCACCATTTGGCAATGCGACATCATGCTCAAGGGCTTGGCTTGATGCAGAGCTTAGGCTTGACTGTGAAGACGAATGAGCAGACATATAAGACTAAAAAATAGATGATAAAAATTTGAATAAACTGTAGGCATCATACGCCGAATTTGCAAAGAAACCATAGCTGAATTTGTTATCTTCATGCAAAGAAAAGCAAAGCTTTGAAGTTTTGATAAACCACTTATTCAGACATACCCAAGACGTACTCGATATCCCCACTTCGCAGTTTTAAACACGTGCCATCGGACATTTCAGAAAGCTCACCATAATTCACCAAATGATAGAATACATTACGCTGTACTAATGCTTCGAGTTCGTAGCGGACTTTGACATAAGGGCGCACTTCGTCATCGAACGCTCGCATATAGATCGGATGATCCGCATCAAGAACAAAGACATCCTGATTTTGCGTGGTCATTTGCAGATATTGCTTCCCATCGACTTCTATTTGATCGACCGCACTGATAAGTAGTGGCGCATCTTCCACTTGGATTTTGATTTTTTCTACTGGCGTCTTTAGGAAGAATTCGTCACCTTCTCGCCATAATATTTTGGCAAATAGATCGACCATCTTTTGACGTCGAATCGGTCGCCCTTCGTGCCACCATTCACCGTTGGCTTTGATCACCAAATCCATCTCGCCACAATATTCTGGATGCCACTTTTCCAACGGTGGAATACTGCGATCATGCGAAAACTGCTGTAGATAACTGGCAATATTTTCAAAATTTGCCTGAACTGCCATAATTTACATCCTCTGACTCGTGCGTCATTAGCACCTGAAAAATCCATTTTTTCCAACACTTATGCACGATTGACATGAAAATTAGTTGTGCTTGCCAATTGGCTAAACTGCCCTTTGAAATTATAATAGCGCAATACTTATGTGACACGATGTTAGTTTTGTGTCTATGCTTATCCAAGTTTGTTGGTTTTCATCCCCTTGAGTCAAGGATGGAGCAAGACAAATACCCAATATTCATGGCAGCACCGAGTTGAAAAAAACGATTCGACAATGCGGTTGCCACCGTCAATGATTTGAGGAGTCCTACATGGAGCACATCGAACGTGAATCAATGGAGTTTGACGTTGTAATCGTCGGTGCAGGGCCATCTGGTCTAGCTGCGGCGATTCGTCTTCGTCAGCTTGCAATCGAAAATAACCTACCTGATTTATCAGTATGTGTGGTGGAAAAAGGCTCTGAAGTCGGTGCCCATATTCTTTCAGGCGCAGTGCTTGAGCCACGTGCCTTAAATGAACTTTTCCCAAATTGGAAAGCAGAAGGTGCGCCTGTCACTGTTGAAGTCAAAGAAGACGAAACTTACTTCTTATTGTCTGAAGAAAAATCACAAAAAATGCCTCATTGGATGGTGCCAAAATCCATGCACAACGATGGCAACTATGTGGTTTCACTCGGCAACGTGGTTCGTTGGCTTGGTCAAAAAGCAGAAGAACTTGAAGTATCCATTTTCCCAGGTTTTGCCGCTTCGGAAATTTTGTATCATGAAGATGGTACGGTCAAAGGTATCCAAACTGGCGACATGGGCATTGGCAAAGATGGCGAACCAACCCATAACTTCACCCCAGGCTATGAGCTTCATGCAAAATACACGCTATTCGCAGAAGGTTGCCGTGGACATCTTGGTAAGCGCTTAATTGCAAAATTTGGCTTAGACAAAGATGCTGATCCACAGCACTACGGTATCGGCATTAAAGAACTTTGGGAAATCGACCCTGCAAAACACAAACCAGGTTTGGTGATGCACGGTTCAGGTTGGCCTTTGGCGGAAACTGGTTCATCTGGCGGTTGGTGGTTGTACCACGCAGAAAACAATCAAGTAACTTTGGGCTTGATCGTGGATTTATCTTATGAAAATCCACACATGTACCCATTCATGGAAATGCAACGCTGGAAAACCCATCCACTGATCAAACAGTATCTAGAAGGTGGTAAGCGTATTTCTTATGGCGCACGTGCTGTGGTGAAAGGTGGTCTCAACGCATTGCCGAAACTGACTTTCCCAGGTGGTTGCTTGATTGGGGATGATGCAGGTTTCTTGAACTTCTCAAAAATCAAAGGCTCTCACACTGCAATGAAGTCAGGCATGCTCTGTGCTGAAGCGATCTTTGATGAAATCAAAGCAGGCGCTGAAAAAGGTGGCGACCTCATGGTTGCGCGTGTGCTTGAAGGCGAAGATCACTTTGCCAAAGAAGTTTCGACCTATACGCAGAAGTTTGATAATAGCTGGCTCAAAGAAGAATTGCATCGTGCGCGTAACTTCGGTGCGGCAATGCATAAATTCGGCCTATGGATCGGTGGTGCGTTTAATTTCGTTGATCAAAACATTTTCCAAGTGCCATTTACCTTGCATGATCTAAAACAAGATTATGCGGTGCTGAAAAATGTCGATGCGGTGAGCTTTAAACCGAACTATCCAAAACCAGATGGCAAGCTGACTTTTGACCGTTTGTCTTCGGTATTTGTATCAAATACGGTGCATGAAGAAAATCAACCTGCTCATTTGAAACTCACTAATCCTGATATTCCAGTCGATGTGAATTTACCAAAATGGGATGAGCCTGCACAGCGTTACTGCCCTGCGGGTGTCTATGAAATCATGGAAAATGATGACGGTTCGAAGCGTTTCCAAATCAACGCTGCCAACTGTGTACATTGTAAGACCTGTGATATCAAAGACCCGTCACAAAACATCACTTGGGTTGTACCTGAGGGTGGCGGTGGTCCTAACTATCCGAATATGTAGGCTGAAAAATTTACTTTTTCACTTGCGGCATGGCAAGACAATGTCTTGCCATGCCTCATCTTGCGAGGCAATGACTCTCACATCCGAATATGTAACTTGATTACTAATAAAAAATCCGAGCTAATGCTCGGATTTTTTATGATTCGTCCTCATCATGAAAGGTTACTTTGTTTTGGAACGGTGTAATCTGATAAAAAGGAGCTATAAGCCTTCTATTTTATAAGACTATGAACTAAATTTTCTCAAATAACTCTGTAGCAACCTTCCTAGCCAAATTATCTTTATCAGCATCTAGTTCTGATAAATCTATAGCATATTGGATTGCCTCACGACCTGCGACTTCCATAGGTCCATAGTCATCATAATCCTCACCTGTATAAGCATTGTACGCTCTAAAATCATCCTGCGTGAAATCAACTCCGCACATTTGAGCTAAGTAGATGTATAACCATGCTTCGCCATGATTTTTGAATATTTTTTCATAAAGGAAGTATTCAATTGCACTCGTATCACCACGATTACACAGGTACAAAATCTGGTTGTAAACTGTTTCCTTGTCTGCATTCAAATTAATTTCATGAAGATTCATAGGTGAATTTTTAACATAAGATTCAAAGTGTTCAGCTTGCTTTATGTATTCTTCAAACTTTTTTTTATTTTTCTTAGTCTTATTAGAATAGATATATTCTTGTTTATGATTGTCCCAACGACTTCCAAAATTTGAGCCATGTAGACCATAAGGAGCAATCTGATTTGCTAAATAACGATAGTACCCGCCAAGTACAGCATAAGCATCAACGTTCCCACGATCTTTCGCATAAGATAAAATCTTCTCAAAATTATCCCCAATTTTTGAAAACTCAAAATAATTACCCTCAAATTCTAGCTCATCCACTTCACCATTTTCAAAATCAATATAACTTATTTCTTCTCTTACTGCATTGAAGTTAATAACTTCTAAGTTAAGCCATAGAAGTTCTTGATAGACAGTTTTAGAAATCGACAAATAAAACTCTTCTGAAGCATCTAACTTCAGTAAAACCTTAAGTCTTATAATAATTTTTCTAATCTGCTCCAGTAAGGCATTACCCTCATAATCATCCCAATGAAGGTCATCTTCACTATAATTTAAATAATCTGTTTCAGGTGGATTTTCCAATATTTCTAGAGTTAGAGCATCAACCAATTCGTGCTGATAATATTCTTCAGAATCATCATATTGAGCTTCAAGTAAAAGATTTTGAGCAACAAAAGAGCTATAAGTCTTATAGTCTTGATCTAAAGCAATTAATTCATAGATATGTGAGCGGCTAATCTTTACAGAATGCTGATCCTGAATTTTCTTAGATAATTGAAATGCGAATTCTTGAATAGACATAATTTTCTCTACTTCCAACTCTAAACTCTTTATACAAAGAATACTTGGTGTCATAAGACTTCTAGCAACGCATGTTTAAATGCTAAGAACCAAACGAGTTGATACTTAAGAAAATTAAATTTTAGATATAGCTTTAAAAATTAAACCTATAGTTTTTTATCCCTTTTCTACTCATGCGTAAGTACGGTAGGCGACCTTATTTTTAAAATAATAAATTTCGTATATATTTACAAGTGCCAAAATAGAAAATTTTGCTATAAGCTGAAGGTCAAAAATTCATTGCCTCGTTGCGCCCCTTTCGGAGTATACACCTCAGGTGCAACGCCAAACCATCGACGATCTGATCCTAATAAACCCCAATTCTTAAAATATGCTAAACATTTTTAGCACAGTTTCACGAGGCAAAATACAGTTTTAAAAACATCATCGATTAAAAATAATTCAGTGGCAATTTTAAATAACGCTGTCCATTTTCTTCAGGCTCGGGGAAATGCCCTGCCACCATGTTGATTTGAATCGCAGGTAAGATCAGTCGTGGCATAGAAAGCGTCGCATCTCGCTCATTTCGCATCTCGATAAAGGCCGATTTTTCAGTGTCAGCTTGGATGTGTATATTTTTAGTTTTTTGCGCATGAATATTCGTCTGACATTGAAAATTTTGGCGTGATTCAGGTAAATAATCATGACAAAGAAAAATACGTGTCGTATCAGGTAGTTGATACAGCAGTTGCACCGAATCAAATAATTGCTCTGCGCTACCTTTTGGAAAGTCACAACGTGCCGTGCCGTAGTCAGGCATAAATAAAGTATCGCCGACAAAGACTGCATCGCCAATCACATAGCTCAAACAAGCAGGCGTATGCCCTGGTGTGGGAATGTTATAGCCGCTTAGATTGCCAATTTCGAATGCCTCACCATCGGCAAATAGATAGTCAAAATGCTGTGTGGCATTGATTTGTTTGATGTCTAAATGATAAATCTTGGAGAATGTCTCTTGTACAATGCCAATCTTTGCACTCATGGCGACTTTGCCACCCAGTTTTTGTTTTAAATATTGCGACGCACTGAGATGATCAGCATGGACATGGGTTTCCAATATCCATTGTACGGATAACTTTTCTGATAAAATATAATCCATCATCTGATCGGCATGCGTCGTTGAAGTCGATGCCGACGCCGCATCATAATCCAGTACCGAATCTATAATTGCGCATTTAGAGCTATGAGGATCACTCACCACATAGCTAAACGTATTCGTGTCTTGATGAAAGAATGACTGTATTTTTGCTTGGCTCGTCGTGCTCATGAACGACCTCCAAACCGATTGGCAATAAACATCCCGAGCAACATGGCAATGATAAAGTATAACGCTGAATAATAGCCTAAGCCGATCAATGTCAAACTTGGCGCAGGACAAACGCCCACCAGCCCCCAACCAACACCAAACAATATTGCACCAATGATCAATCGGCGATCAATGTGTTGAACTGTTGGAAGGGCGATTTTTTCACCGAAAATAGTGCGTGGAGATGTTTTACGAACTGCGAGTTGGAATGGTACAAAAGCAATAAGAATTGCACCAATCATGACAAAGGCAAGGCTCGCATCCCAACGACCAAAAACATCTAAAAAGTCTAATACTTTTTTTGGGTTCGACATGCCTGAAAACATTAAGCCGACTGAAAATAGCGCACCAAATAACATTGCAAATAGATTTTTCATCACACTCCTCCTTGCATTAGGTGGCGCATGACGTAAACCGTAATAAAACCTGCAATCATAAAAGTACAAGTTGCTACAATTGAGCGAATAGATAGCCGACTCATACCACAAATACCATGACCACTCGTACAACCAGATCCGATTCGAGTGCCAAAGCCAACCAATAACCCTGCAATGATCAATAATATTGGATGGCTATTTAGTTCAATATCAGGCTGAACGATCTGCGCATAGAAAAATGGTGTAATGAATAAACCAAGTAAAAACCACACAGCAGGCGATTGCATTTGCCCTTGTAAGACTTGAGAAATCAAACCACTA
>NZ_JAYROT010000051.1:0-15452 GCF_041911495.1 Acinetobacter sp.
AAAAATACAGATCAATTTCCAACCCATTTGGAAACTTTGGGCACACGTTTAGACCAAACTGGATAAACTCGGCACCAATAATTTAAAACCAAAATTCAACTTTGTCGGGTCAACAAAAACTCAGCAATGGTTCGTAAAGCCTGCTTATTGCCCTGCATTTGATTGAGCGCATCCATCGCTTGATCATGCAATTGTTGCGCATAATGTTGCGCATTGTCTAAGCCCATCAAGGCAGGATACGTCGATTTTTCCACTTGCTGATCTTTTCCTGCAGTTTTCCCGAGCACTTCGGTGTCTGCGGTAATATCCAAAATATCATCTTGGACTTGGAAAGCGAGCCCTAGCGCACGACCAAACTGACGCAGTGCCGAGAAGTCTTGATCTGCTTTTGGCAATACCGTCACTGCGCCCATCATAATCGCTGCTTGAATGAGCGCACCTGTTTTATTCAGGTGAATCTGCTCTAAATGATTTTGATCTACCAACTTGCCTTCAGCCTGCAAATCCATAACTTGACCATTGACCATTTTGCTACTTGCCGTAGCGAGGATTTGCATCTGTCTTAAACGAATTCGATCATGATTTGCGGTATTGCTGATAATCTGCATATCCTCAAACAATCGACTACCTAAAACTTCAAATGCCATCGACTGCAAGACATCACCTGCCAACAACGCCGTCGATTCACCAAAAGCCACATGACAGGTCGGTTGTCCTCGACGCAAGGCATCATTGTCCATACAAGGCAAATCATCATGGCACAATGAATAACAATGAATCAGCTCGACTGCCACCGCCGCACGACGCACCGCAGGATTGAATTGTTTAGGATCTTTTTCTAAATCATTCAGCTCAGCACTGGCATAACATAACGCAGGACGAACTCGTTTTCCACCAAGCATCACCGCATGATGCACTGCTTCTTTCAGTGGGCTGGTTAATGCAAATTGATCAAGACAAAATTGCAAGTCTACTTGAATTTGTTGTTGTGCACTTTTTAATACTTCAGGAATCGTCATCGTTCTACTCTATACATCAGCTCTATAGCTTTGAGTTATGCATTTTTTACAAATTCAGATTTAAGTTTCATCGCACCGATACCATCAATTTTACAATCAATATCATGTCCATCCGATGCATCTGTGATTAAACGAATATTTTTGACTTTGGTACCGACTTTGACCACTGAGGATGAGCCTTTAATTTTTAAATCTTTAATCACCGTTACCGTATCACCGTCGTTAAGCACATTGCCATTAGCATCTTGAATTTGGTCATCTTTAATCACATTAGATGTCGCTTCAAGTGCCTCGCCCTCTCGCCATTCATACGCACACTCTGGACAAATCAATAGATCTGCGTCTTCGTAGGTATAGGTGGATTGACATTTTGGGCAAGCAGGAAGTGCGGTGTCTAAAGACATAACGGAGTAAACTCAATCTTTTGAATGTTTAGATTGTTATTATAGTGGTATATGTTTTAAAAGTCGTATAAAAAAGCCCAAATCATGTTTTGATTTAGGCGCTTTTGTTTGTGTACTAATTTGTTTGTGTATTAAGACTCTTAAAATTTATTCGCCAGTATCTTCTAAGAGTGCGCTACTCATACCCACTGTGTTGAAGCCACCATCGACATAGAGAATTTCCCCTGTAATCCCTGACGCCCACGGCGAGCATAAGAATAATGCCGCATTACCGACTTCTTCAATGGTGACATTACGTTGTAATGGCGCAGTTTTTTGATTGGCATCAAGCATTTTGCGGAACGATTTAATCCCGCTAGCTGCCAAAGTGCGAATAGGTCCTGCAGAAATCGCATTGACACGAATGCCTTCTGCGCCAAGACTTGAGGCAAGATAACGTACACTCGCTTCAAGTGAAGCTTTAGCCAATCCCATAACATTATAGTTTGGTAAAACACGCTCTGAACCTTGATAAGTCAGCGTCAGCAAACAACCCTGACGTGCTGTCAATAACGGACGTGCCGCACGTGCCATCGCAATAAAGCTGTATACACTAATATCATGGGCAATTTTAAAGCCCTCACGACTGGTCACTTCGGTAAAATCGCCATCTAAAGTTTCCGCAGGTGCAAAGCCAATCGAATGCACCACACCATCCAAACCATCCCAATGCTTTGCCAAATCAGCAAAGGCTTGATCAATCTGTGCATCGTCTGCCACATCACATGGGAAAACTAAATCTGAACCAAGCTGTGCAGCAAACTCATCAACTCTTTTTTTCAGCTTTTCATTGGGATAAGTAAAAGCAAGCTCAGCACCCTCACGATGCAAAGCATGTGCAATACCATAGGCAATGGATAATTTACTCGCAACTCCTGCGATCAAAAAACGTTTTCCTGCGAGTAAGCCGTGACTCATGTTTTACACCAATCTATTATATTTAAATTAACCGTATGATGCCGAACTATGCCACATGCTGTAAAGGTTGAAATCTTCCAAAATTATTGAAAATTGTTTTGCTTATTTAAAGCAGAAAAACAACGCATAAAAAAGCCCTGCAAATGCAAGGCTCTCATTTTGCTGCAATTTGATTTGAAATTAATCGCTACTCAGCAAACCAATCAAACGTAGGAATGAAATATACATCCATACCAATGTTGCAAGTAGCGCAATACCACATAACCATTCAAAACTTTTTGGTGCGCCGTTCGCTGCGCCATTTTCGATCAAATCAAAATCTAAGATCAAGTTGAGTGATGCAATAATCGCTACAAAAGCCGCAAAACCAATACCTAACCATGTGCTTTCAAACAATCCCGGAATGGTGCTTTGGAATGCCAACACCATAATCCACTGCACCACAAACACTGCCAAAATCGCAAAAGTCGCCGAAATGACAACAGCTTTAAACTTTGCCGTCGCACGGATAATACCTGTGCGGTACAACGCAAACATGGTCAATGCCGTGATAAATGTTGCCAATAAGGCTTGTGAAGCAACACCGGGGAAACGAGCTTCAAAGAATAACGAAATACCACCTAAGAACACACCTTCTAGCAAGGCATAAGGAATGGCAAGCGTCGGTGCAAGATTGGTCTTAAAAGTCGCAATTAAAGCCACAACGAAAGAACCAATACCACCGACAACTAAACCGCCAAACGCAATACTGCTATTCCCCGTCATGTTACAGAAGATGTAGAAAGCAATACCGAGTACAGCTGCAATCACAGTCATCAGTACCGACTTTTGTACTGCACCTTCAACCGTCATCGGGTTGCCACGATCAGCGTAGACTTCCGCTCGGGTAAAAATTGGATTATTACTTTGCATAATTTTTATCCTATTTAAATCCTGTATTGATCTAATACGAAAAGGACTAAAGTGAACTGTTTAATGGACATTTTCGCCATTTTTTCAGACAACTAGTCTATTGAGTTTGATAAAATAACTTTAATTACAAGCTAATTTAACACACAAAAATAGACCCTGTGTAGCTTTATTTTGCACAATGTAATGCTTTGAATTTTTAAAAATATTTAACTATCGCAACTTATTCTATGCGAAAAAAGTATTCACGATAATATTTCAACTCACGGATCGAATCACGAATATCATCGAGTGCCAAATGCGAAGCATCTTTTTTCAAACCACTCATGATTTCAGGGCGCCAGCGTTTCGCCAACTCTTTCACCGATGACACATCAAGATTGCGATAATGGAAAAATTGCTCAAGCTCAGGCATCAGACGATGCATAAAACGACGATCTTGGCAAATCGAGTTACCGCACATCGGCGAGGCTTTGGCGTTGACCCATTTTTTTAAGAATTCTAAAGTCTGCACTTCGGCATCACGTGTTGAGAGTTGACTACGACGCACACGAGCGGTGAGTCCAGATTGACCATGTTGCTTGGTATTCCACTCGTCCATGGCGTTCAGCACCGTATCCGACTGATGAATGGCAAGCATCGGACCTTCTGCCAAAATGTTAAGATCACCATCGGTGACAATGGTCGCTATCTCAATAATCTGATCATTGTCGGTATCCAAACCAGTCATCTCAAGATCAATCCAAATCAAACGTGTATCAGCAGTGCTCGTCATGAATAATATGCTTATCTGTAAATTTTAGCCTTACATACTAACAAACTTATGGCTAAAAAAAATGATTTTCCGTTGTGCGAAAGTCTTCGCTTCGTGGTATTTTTGCCAATCTATATATTTTGAATGAAATAAGTGGATGGCTTTAATCCGTAAACGTCGTTTGACTGATCAACAGCAACGTCGTATCGCCAAGCAACAAAAAAACCGTCAAGAAGAATTTGATGTCGATTTCGACATTGAAGGCTTGGTAGTGCAACATTACGGACGTCAGCTCGAAGTGCAAGTCTGCTCATTGCCGAAACTACAACCGCAACAAGAGCCAAAACAACCCGAAAATTTAAACAACAATAATTTAACTGGTGAAAGCGAAGCCTTTTGGCGTCCAATCGTTTTAGGGGAAATTTGGCGTTGTCATACCCGAACCAATCTCGACAGTTTGGTGACTGGTGATCGCGTCACTTGGCAAGCCGACCCCAACACGGGTTTAGGCGTGATCACTGCCATTCACCCACGTACATCTCTGCTCAGCCGACCTGACCGCTATCACAAACTGAAACCTGTGGCAGCCAATGTCAGCCTGATCGTGATCGTCTTTGCGCCGATGCCTGAGCCGTCTGCGATGCTGATTGATCGCTATTTGGTGGCGTGTCACGATGCGGATATTCAACCGTTATTGGTACTTAATAAAGCCGACTTGTTAAAATCAAATCAGTTACAATCCGATTCAGTCGAATCTGAACCGACTTTACAATTATTAAAGCAATATCAGGATCTTGGCTATGAAACGTGTATTAGCCAAAGTGAAGCGGATGAAGACAGTCCATACCATCCAAAGCATTTGCTGGAAAAATTTGCTGGGCAAACGGTGGTGTTCGTTGGGCAATCAGGTGTCGGTAAAAGCTCATTAATTAACACCATCATTCCTGATGCAGCGCAAAAAACTAATATCATTTCGGAAAACTCCGCATTGGGTCAGCATACGACGACCTCGACCCGTTTGATTCAATTCAATGACAACTCGGCAATTATCGACTCACCAGGGATTCGTGAGTTTGGCTTATGGCATTTGTCCAAAGATGCGATTTTGTCAGGATTTCCAGAGTTTGATGACTATTATGGACAATGCCAATTCCGCAATTGTACTCATCAAAATGAAAAAAACTGCGCCTTACAACTCGCTGCCGAACAAGGCAAAGTCGATCAACGTCGCTTGGATAGCTTGATTCGTCTGCTCAATGAATCTAGCGAATCGGAAAAAAGTTAGACTATTTCGACATGCACGCTTGAAGTTCGCTGTTCCATCACTATATATGCGTTATACTGTGCTCGCTTTTGAAAAAGACATAAGGTGAAATGTGGAACGTTGGTTAGAGTTTATGGGAAATCATCCCATTTTATTTGGTATTTTAGGGGTATTGCTGGTCCTGTTTTTTGTGATGGAAAGTCGTCGTAGTGGTCGCAAAATTTCCCCACAATCTTTAGGCATTTTGACCAAAGCACAAAATGCAATGTTAATCGACCTGCGTGATGGCAAAGACTTTAAACAAGGTCATATCAGCGGTAGTCGCAATATTCCATACAGCCAACTCGACGCACACGTTGAGGAGCTCAAAGCCAGTGATCGTCCACTGATCTTCATCTGTAATCTTGGTCAAGTCGCAGGCACAGCCTTGCAAAAAGTCGGTCATGCAGACAGCTATCGTTTGGACGGTGGCATCATGAACTGGAAAGGTCAAGGTCTGCCATTAGTCAAAACGGCTGAAGGCAAAAACAGCAAATCTCACAAATAGGAGCATCACATGACAGCAAATGTTATCGTTTATTCAACCTCGGTCTGCCCTTATTGTGTTCGTGCCAAGCAACTTCTTGAGCGCAAAGGCGTAGCATATAAAGAAATTAACCTGTCTACCGAAGCACCTGAAGTGCGTATCGAATTGATGCAACGCACCAATCACCGCACCGTGCCACAGATTTTTATCAATGATGAGTTTATCGGTGGCTTTGATCAGTTGTATGCGCTAGAGCGTGATGGTCAACTGGATAGCAAACTCAACGCATCTTCTTAATTTTTAAAGGTTTTAATATCACATTGTGTTTCTTTTAGAATTTAAAATTCACCGAAGCGCAATGTGTTCAAGTTAAAATAAAGCATTTACTTCATCCTTCAACAATGTACATAGGAATAGACAATGAGCGAAGAACAACAAGCACAACCACAATTGGCATTAGAACGTATTTACTTAAAAGATGCTTCTTTTGAAGTGCCTGGGGCAAGCGTATTTACCAAAGAATGGCAACCTGAGTTGTCCATCAACCTTACCTCTGCGGCGGAACAAATCGATCCAACCCATTATGAAGTGGCGTTGAAAGTCGTAGTCACTGCAAAAAATGGTGGCGAAACTGCATTTATCGCAGATACCACTCAAGCAGGTATTTTCTTGGTGGAAAATGTAGAACAAGAGCGTATGCCATACATTCTTGGCGCATACTGCCCGAACATCTTGTTCCCTTTTCTTCGTGAAGCGGTGAATGATCTGGTATGTAAAGGTAGCTTCCCACAACTACTACTTAGTCCGATCAACTTCGATGCTGAGTTTGAGGCGAATATGCAACGTGCACAGCAACAGCAAGCGGATGCAGAAGGTCAAGCCTAAGCACTGACGTTGTTTTTAATGCAGAAAACCACAGCCTAATCTGTGGTTTTTTATATAAGCCAACAAAATATTCTAAACTTCTTCGATTCTTCATCAAATCTTCAGATAAAGCTCAAGCCATCAGCTTATAGTCAATACAATTCAAAATTCAAAGCCTGAGTAAATCATGCCACTTACACCATTACATCTGGGTATTGCAACTTGCTGTAAAGCGGTAGCCAATCATCGTTTTAGTTTCTTAATTTTTGCAGGCACACAAGTCTTTATGGATTTAGAGCCATTATTCGGCATATTGCTAAAATGGCAAACGCTTCATTTATATACACATAATCTGATTGGTGCATTACTTATTGGACTTATTTCAACATTTCTTGGAAAACCAATTTCAGAATGGGTACTCAAAAGGTTTCATTACACACATTGGCAAATTTCTTGGCAATGCGCCCTCATCAGCGCATTCTTGGGTAGTTTTAGCCATGTTTTTCTAGATGCGATGATGCACGCTGATATGTTCCCATTCTTTCCATTCAGCTTAGACAATCCATTCTTGGGACTGGTGCCTTACTCATCTATTTTCTATTTTTGTATCATCAGCTTTACGCTTGGCGCTTTAATTAGCCTTTTGAGATTAACACTTTTATCTTCAAAAAATTAAAGTCCAACGCTTCAAATTAAGACACAGGCACATGTTTATCCAAGGCTTTTGCAATCGCCTCAACCAACTGCTTGGCAATCTCATGCTTTGAGGCTTTTTCCAATTCTTGCTTCTGCATCTGATATTGCTCTGCAAAAAATACCACCATCGCATTCTCATCCGAGGCAAAACCAATATCAGCACGTGATACATCATTACATGCGATCATATCCAACTTTTTCGCAGTCAGTTTGCCTTGTGCATAGTCTTCAACATTTTGCGTTTCTGCCGCAAAACCCACAGTAAATGGACGTTTATCCAATTGTGCAATGGTCGCCACAATATCAGGGTTTTTCACCAAAGCGACTTGTAGCTCATCCCCTGCTTTTTTGATTTTATGCTCTGCAACTTGCGCCACACGATAGTCTGCTACCGCAGCGGTAGCGATAAACACATCCGTACCATTTTCCACCAGTTGCATGCTGTGCTTGAGCATCTCTTGTGCCGATTGCACTTTGATACGGCTTACGCCGTTTGGTGTATCAAGGCTCACGGGTCCAGAAATCAGAGTCACATCTGCTCCTGCCGCATAGCATGCTTCTGCAATGGCAAAGCCCATTTTCCCTGTACTATGATTGGAGATATAACGTACTGGGTCGATCGCTTCACGAGTTGGTCCTGCGGTGATCACCACATGTTGCCCTGCGAGTAAGCCGAATTTTTCTGAGATTTCACGCTCAGCTTGGGCAAAGAAATCATTGACCCACTGCGCAATATCTTCAGGCTCAGCCAAGCGCCCTAGACCGACATCACCACAAGCTTGCTCGCCTGCTTCTGGCATCACCACATGCACACCATCTTGCACCAATGTGGTCAGGTTACGTTGTGTCGAGTTGGCTGCCCACATCTGCTGATTCATCGCAGGCGCAACCCAGACAGGTGCTTTGGTCGCAAGATATAAGGTGCTGAGCAAGTCATCCGCTAAGCCATTGGCAAACTTCGCCAAGGTATCGCAACTGGCAGGTGCGATCAATAACAAATCCGCCCAGCGCGCCAGCTCAATATGTCCCATGCCTGCTTCAGCCTCAGGATCGAGAAGCGCAGTATGCACAGGATTGCCCGACAAAGCCTGGAAAGTCAGCGGAGTAATAAACGCCAATGCGCCTTCGGTCATCACCACACGCACGTCAAAACCAAAATCTTTTAAGCGACGCACCAAGATGGCGCTTTTATAGGCGGCAATGCCACCAGTAACACCGAGGACGATACGACGAGTTTTTAACGCTTCTGCTTCGAGCTTCATTTCGAGCCTAATCCTTGCTAAATCAGCACAGTGAAATTATGCGTGATACATCGTGTTATATAAATCATGCTTTATAAAACATTGCAACGGCGCTCACAATAGCATTAAATAAGCAATTGCCCAAGCCATAATTTTTCACGATAATTGATAAAAAGCAAAGTAAAACAATGACGAAATCAAATGATTTAACCGTACTTCAACCATCTAAACAATCCATCAAACATTGGCCTGCGGGTGAACAACCTCGTGAGCGATTATTACAGCATGGCGGTCATGTACTCTCTGATGCAGAACTGTTGGCGATCTTTCTACGTACAGGTTATAAAGAGCATAGTGCAGTAGAAATGGCTCGGCAGATGTTGCATCACTTTGGTGGATTACGGCAAATACTTGATGCTACACCTGAGGAAATTATCGCTTTCAAAGGCATGGGCATGGGGAAATCGGCGCAATTGCTTGCCAGTAAAGAGCTTGCTCAGCGTTATTTACAAGAGCAATTACAAACGGTGGAATCTTTAGATAATGTGCAACTCATTGTCGATTTTCTTAAGATGAAATTGCGCGCTGAACGCCAAGAGCTTTTTGCGATTTTGTTGCTCAATCAACATTGTCAATTTATTGAATTTAAAGTCCTATTTCACGGTACATTGAGTCAATGCTCTGTTTCAACGCAAGAAATTATTCGCTATGCCTTAGATCACCATGCACATCATTTGATTGCGGTGCACAATCATCCGCAAGGTCACGCTCTGCCATCGCCCGAAGATTTACAATTTACTGCAAAACTGGCGCAAGCCTGCAAACTACTTGATATGCAACTGTCTGACCATTTTATTATTAGTCAAAATGAATATTTCTCCTTTGCCGAGCAAGGTATGATTGCGGATTAAATCCAGTCGTAATATGCTTAATGCCTTAGATTACATGATAATTCCTATGTTTTAATTATGATCATTCGCCAAACCACCAGTACCTTTAAAATGCTTTTCTCTTGGGAAGGCACATTATTACCAAAAATTTTGCCATCCTTAGGTGTAGTAATGCTTCTATCGGCGATCGTCGGTGGCTTGGAATATAACAATATTTATCATTTCCCTGAGTTACCACTGATGGGATTTACCTTGATCGGCTTGGTGCTTTCGATCTTCTTGGGTTTTAAAAATTCGGCATGTTATGACCGTTGGTGGGAAGCACGTAAACTGTGGGGTATTTTGATTGCCACAGCTCGACATCTCGACCGTGATTGCCGTGTGCTGTCCAAAGCACGTCGTGAACGCACCGTACAACAGATCATCGTCTTTGCCAATGTATTACGTGATCGCTTACGCCAAGAAACCAATAATCCGATGAGCCTGCACGAAATCACGGGAATGAGTGAAAATCAATTTCGCTTGCTTTCGCAACATGTCAATGCACCGCAGTACACACTGAGTCTGATCCAGTGGGAGTTTATGCAAGCATTAAAAGAAGGTGAAATTAGCGACATTATTTATGCCCAATTGAATCAACACGTGCATGAGCTGAGTCTTGTGCATACAGGTTGTGATCGGATTGCCACGACGCCGATTCCTTATGCCTATTCTGTTTTGCTCAATCGTACTGTGTATTTTTTCTGTTTCTTGTTGCCGTTTAGTTTAGGCAGTGTTTTAGGACTTGCTACGCCGATTTTGGTGGGTATTCTCGCTTATACTTTCTTAGGGCTTGATGCCTTAAGTTCAGAGATTGAAGAACCATTTGGTACGCAAAGTAACGACTTACCGCTCGACTCGATGGTGCGCACCATTGAAATTGATTTGCTCAGTAGTTTGGGTAAAGCCACCCCTGCGCCGATCCAAGCTGTGAATAGTAATTTGCTATAAATCAATTAATTTGGGTTCAGAAAACTTATTCTCGTAGCGTTTTCCATTGCTGAAACTGACCTGATTGATATGCGAATAAACTAGAAAATTGTGGAATAACCGCCTCACTCTGATGTGGTCGCAAAAACACATAATCATCTGCAGCTACGCTATTTTTTGGAATCTGTACCATTTCCTGATTACTGCTTCGCCCATATAGCGCATGTGGCGCAGTACCTTGTGGATAATGATATTCCGCCATCCAATAACCGCCATAGACAAAAACCGCTTGTTTGCGATGTGGCAAACGATCAAGCATCGGGAAGCCCGGAATTTGGCTAAAAGGCAATACTTTCAACACTGGTGTCGCTATCCATAAGACAGGCTGAAAATTTTGTAAGGTCTTTAAATCAAAATCACTCGGCTTTAACAACATTGACCCGAAGGAAATATCATTACAGACCGTTCTCTGACAATGCAGTGCAAACGTCGGACTGCCTGCGCCATTAAAGCATAAATCTTCTTGCCATAATGTCGGAAATTCTGCTTTGATCAGTTGTTGATAGTTTTGATAAGTCGTCTGTGACTGTTGATAAGATTCATCCATACTTTGCAAAATCGTTGGAATCTTGGCAACGTGAGCATCGTAACCCATCAGTCCCGTGAATCGCAGATGTTGTGGATTTTCCGTAAGGCACTTTAAGAGCTGACGCATCTCATCGTCTGTCGTCACGCCACCACGATGCAAACCGACATCAATTTCAATATTCACTTTGAGCTGTAAATTATATTGCTTACTCTGCTGCTTAGTAATCTCAAGATATTGTTGAAGACGTGCTGTGCTATCTACAAGCCATTGAATATTTGACTGCCGATAGTGTGGAAACTGCGCATAAAAATCCGTGACGACTTTTGCAGGCATCGGCTTACCAAGCAGAATATCTGCATCAGGAAAAGCTTGCAGTATTGCATCCAAGTGTACGGCATGAAATACCATAAAGCGATCACAGCTTAAACCCTGCGTTTGAAACTGCTTAACAATAATTTGTAGAAGCTCAATACAAGCCAAAGATTTGACTACAAGGCGTGGCTGTAGTTGTTGCGAATTAAATGTCTCAGAGCGAGCAAGCATCTGCACAACTTGTCCAATATTCTGTGTCAAAGCATCTATATCGACGATCAACTGCGGCATCGCTGTGCCCTGCTGTTGCAAGTCTTGAGTAAGCTTTTGGAAATATGTTTTATTGATCTTTTTCTTATTTTTAAGCATTTACAAAATCTCCTTATCGCAACCCAAGATTAATCTAAAAATAAATTTTGCAAATGTGGATTTAACCATTTTTGCGATGGATCGAGTTGCTGACGCAAGTGCTGAAATTCATCCCATTTTGGATAGAGATTTTGCAACGTTTTTGCAGTTTGCGTATGCAATTTCCCCCAATGTGGTCGCCCTTGATATTTCAAAAATATTGGTTCGACCAATGAAAAAATCTGCTGATAATCTTGTTTATGATATTGATGAATCGAAATCGACACCGAATCTCGCCCATAAAAAGGACTGAGCGCAATATCATCACCTTTGACAAAACGAAACTCAATCGGAAAGAACATCGGTACGTGATGTTGTTGAAGTGTTGCCAACACTTCTTCAAAACATGCAATACCTTGCTCTACTGGAATCTGATATTCCATTTCATTAAACCGTGTATTGCGAGGCGTTGGAAAAATTTTCCCTGACCAATCGACTGCCTGCGTCGGCTTCACAAAATACTTTAATGTGCTTTGAAGCGTTGCATTCAACTTGGGAAACAAACGAACTAACTCACAGCACAAAGTCAGAATAGTATCATCGGATGGGAATGGTTCTTTTCTAGGCAAAATCTCGTCTGTCGTATCATCCAATGTTTTGAGAATCACTTGATCTGCATGGAGAAATGCCCAAAACTCAACATGTCGATGCTGATCTTTCCATGTCATGATGTTGTCTAAGACTTCACGAAGTGGGCATAAACGCTGTTGTTCGTATAAGCGATATGCAGGACGGTTTTGCATGGTGACTTTGGTCAGAATGCCTAAGCTACCCAACGCCACTCGTCCTAAATTGAAAATCTCAGTATGTGCATCGGCATCACACCAAAGTAGTTCTCCATCAGCTGTGAGTAGTTCAAATCCTGCAAGCATTGCCGAGAGACATTGCAAACTCGCCCCTGTGCCATGTGTACCTGTAGACACTGCACCTGCCAAGCTTTGCTGATCAATATCCCCTTGATTAATCAGTGCTTGCTGAATAGGATGAAGCATATCTGCCAAAGCATACAAGCGTGTCCCTGCATACAATTGACTTTGACAAGTCGATCTATCATGCGAAATTAAACCTTGCAAATTGTCCAGTGAGATCAGCGTATCATTAGTTGCGACCAAAGGACTAAAAGAATGCCCCGCACCGACCACTCGGATTTTTGAATGACATTGCACAATTTGTTGTAAGGCATTGATGCGATCAGGATAATAAATGTCTTGTGGTTTTGCAGATTGACTACCCGACCAATTCTTCCATGTTTGTGTCATCACTGTCATCCTCGACTGTAATTATTGACTATAGCTATTGACTATAAATATTGTTTGTTCGTTTTGCTAACTCATGCTTGGGTGGAATCAGTGGTCGCAAGTTCTGATCATATTTGCGATCAACTTTCTCTAAACGCACCTGCTGTGCCAGTGTCGAAAAGCGTGTTTGCAATGTCCATTGTCCATTGTCCATACAGTGTATGTCCACCCTCATAGGCTTGAAGTTGGTATTCTTCATTGGTCGTGACATAGCCCATATAGTCATTGCAATACGAGATCAGCCATGTCTTTTCGGACGATTGCGCACCTAGAGCTTTGGCAACCGTTTGCTTAAGGCGTTGTCCTGCAACTGTGGTAATTTCCCCTGCACAACATACGATGGTAATCCCACCCAACTGTACAAGCTGAATCGGGACAATGGTTGGGACAAGTTGGCTATGTTGAATTGCACCTACTCGGTATTGTCGATTCATTTCAGCGATTAAAGGATCAACGAAACTCGGAGCAATATCTAAACGTTGTCCTAATATTTTCTTTTCACCTGCCTCAAGTACAATAGGCTTATTGCCTTGTGATGCGTACAAGGCTTGATATTTTTCAAACTGAGGATGCTTTGGATTCAACCGTGCTTTTCGAACTTGATTAGAGAGTAGATTCATTGCCATCACGATGGGCTTTGCGGTGCCCAGCCCATCGACAGGTGTCCCTGCAAAAAATGCACTACCATGACAAGGTTGACTGGTTTTTGCACCCTGAGTTCCTCGGCTAAATTCAGCATCGACATCGACATTCGACAGGTCAATATATTGCAACACCGCTTTGACTTTTGATAACGACAACGCTTGCGAGTGATTCAACGCCTGTAAAGCACATTCACTTTGCAACTGACCATTTCGCTCAGCATATTGATATTCCGCTTCACCTTGAATTTTATTGCGGATTTTCAGCTGATCTTTACCATGAAAATGTGGCGACACGTCCCCTGCTGTAGATTGCGCAAAGATCGCCACTGGCGAAAGCACACCTTGAGATGACAAGCTCTGTGATGTTGTGCTCTGTAATGATAAGTATTGCTCAGTACTTGCGGCAGCATAACCCTTATTATCGCCATCATAAGCATCAAGCTGATTGCCCAAACAGGTCGCATGCACCCCAAACAATGACATCAATGCACACAATTGATCATTCTGATAAATACCCAATACATTCATCTCACGATCTAAAGCAAGATGGGTTTCAGACAACTTCCGCTGTGTGACTTCAGGGTTTTGGTTATAAGCATCTAAAGAGCGATTCCATGCCACAGGTATATGCGTCGCAAAGGTATTCTGTGCTGTTCGAACCTCACAATCTGCCATCGCGTGATACGCATCAGCAATACTTTGCACAGTTGCTTGCACAATCAAATCGACATGTTCTGCAACAAAGCCTGGCGTCGGCATATTGTACAACGCATCAAAACTACAACCACCGGGTGCAGAATGCGTATGCGTTGCCATCAACACCAGTTTTTCTTGATCAAACCAAGTGTATTTTGATAATGATTGAACAATGCCATCTCGCATCGCAAAGGTGATACAGCCCAAATCTAAACAACAAAAAATGATTGGTTGATCACCTCCCATCCCCTGATCTGCATCGACCGTAATCAAGATCGTACGTGCAAATAATGCGGTAAGTTTTTGTGTAGCACGATGTGACATCTGTCCGTATCCGAACATTGCCAAATTTTTTGCTTCGATTTGAATTTCTTGTTTAGCCCAGCCACTCTTTGGCATTTAATCCCTCTTTGATTTTTATTGTGGGACTAGCATAACTGAATGAATTACTTATATATTGACAAAGCACGACGATTTGAAAAAATAAAATTTCCGCTCTATTTCATCAAGACTTCCAAGAAATAATGCCAAAAACTAAGACCTAGAAAACTAAGACCTGAAAAGCTAAGGCTTCACTGCAACGACAGTGAGCTCCACCAAAACACGTGGGTCATAAAGTTTCGCTTCAACACAAGTACGTGGCAATGCTTCAATATCAGCGACCCACGCATCCCAAACTTCATTAAAAGCTACATAATCCTGTTCTATATTTTTAAGATAAATCGTCACAGATAAAATGTTGCTTTTATCTGTTCCTGCATCGGCAAGAAACTGATCAATGATGTCGAAAGTCTGCTGAGTCTGTCCTTTGATGTCTAAGTCAAAATCAGTTGCCAACTGCCCTGCAAGATGTACCAAGTTGCCTGAAATCGCCACTTCTGAAAAGCGCTTTGAAACGTGTAAGCGTTGTACCGTCATATTGAGAAATATCCAATCATTTTAATCATCATCTTCTCTCATGGTAACAAGTCATCTCATGGCGCAACAAGCCTACACCCATCAAATTTTACGT
>NZ_JAYROT010000052.1:0-11748 GCF_041911495.1 Acinetobacter sp.
CTTCGGGACAAGGATGTTTTTTGACGCTACGTTGTTATGAATGAATCATTTAGAATGACTAAATTTCTTCATTCATTCCTAGTATCGCCTAAAAAACATCCGTTGTCGCAAGCATCTGTGAAATGTCAACAGACCCTAATCTAAGCAATAAAAAAACCACGCAGAAGCATGGTTTTTTCGTTAAACAGTGCGTCAAAATTAGTTTTGAGCAGCTTCTTTCACATCAGCAGCACCAGATTCAACTGCACCTGCAACAGCAGCAGTTGCATCTTTTGCAGCGTCAACAGTTGCATCAGCCGCTTCGCCAGCTGCAGTTGCAGTTGCGTCAGCAGCTTCACCGATTGCATTACCAGCTTCGTCAGTTGCAACAGCAGCATCTGTAGCCAAGTCCTCAGTTGCAGCAGCAGTAGCATCACCCGCAGCTTCTACAGCAGCGCCAGCATGTGCAGCAGCATCTTCAGCGTGTTGTTCAGTTGCTGTTTCAGCAGCTTCTTCTTTTTTTGCACAGCCAACGAAAGCAACAGTAGACGCTAAGCCTAAAGCGATCAATAGTTTATTCATTTTTAAATCCTCATAAAATGGCATCCGAAACGACGAACCGTTTCGAAGCCAAATAATATACGATTTGATAAAAAAAGCTACATCAATCTTAATTCTTGTGATGAACATCACATTTAATAAGAGTCGTTCAATTAAACATTAAAACGGAAATGCATCACATCGCCATCTTGCACGATATAGGTTTTACCTTCTAATCGCCATTTTCCTGCTTCTTTTGCACCAGACTCGCCATTGTATTGAATGTAGTCGTCATAGGCGATTACTTCGGCACGGATAAAGCCTTTTTCAAAGTCGGTATGGATCACGCCAGCAGCTTGCGGGGCAGATGCGCCAATTTTCACCGTCCATGCACGCACTTCTTGTACACCTGCGGTAAAATAAGTTTGTAAACCAAGTAGTGCATAACCCGCACGAATCACACGATTCAACCCCGGTTCTTCCATGCCCATTGCTTCAAGGAACTCTGCACGTTCATCTTCTTCAAGCAGTGAAATTTCTGCTTCGATCTGATTACACAGCGCAACAACGACAGCATTTTCAGAATCTGCAAGTTCACGCACTGAGTCCAAATATGGATTATTTTCAAAACCATCTTCAGCCACATTGGCAATGTACATGGTGGGCTTTAAAGTCAGTAGACCAAAACCCTTAATCAGTTTGCGCTCATCATCAGACAAATCTGCAGCACGAGCAGGGCGACCGTCATCAAGTAATGGTTGAATTTTTTCAAGTACAGCTTTAGTTGCGATCGCTTCTTTATCACCGCCTTTAGCAGTTTTTGTTAAACGTGTAATTGCTTTCGATACAGTTTCTAGATCAGCGAGGGCAAGTTCAGTATTGATTGTTGCAATATCATCGAGTGGATCAATTTTTCCATTCACATGAATAACATTTTCGTCTTCAAAACAACGCACCACATGGGCAATCGCATCAGTTTCACGGATGTTAGCAAGGAATTGGTTACCTAGACCTTCACCTTTCGATGCACCTGCAACCAATCCAGCAATGTCGACAAATTCCATCGAAGTTGGGATTTCACGTTGTGGTTTGACGATGGCAGAGAGTTTATCCATGCGGTCGTCGGGCACAGGCACCACACCCGTATTTGGCTCGATGGTACAAAATGGAAAGTTTTCAGCGGCGATGGCTGCTTTGGTCAGTGCGTTAAATAAAGTGGATTTCCCCACGTTTGGCAAGCCGACAATACCACAATTAAAGCCCATAAAATCTACTCAAATACGCTATTTTTACTGCGCCACATCATACAGCAAATTGCTCATGAAGTCAGTCATAAACGCACTTTGCAAAAGATGATTTTTCTAGCATGCAAAAGTGCTGAGGAAAATTGATCCGTGTGATGGCATTTGTATTTTTTCATTGAAATTATAGGATTGCTTTGTATTTGGCTTTTGCGCAGTTGGTAAAATCGGTTTAATATGCCATGTAAGAAAAGATTTCACGACTCGATGTGCAAACATTTGATTGAAATCACAGAAAACCCATCTTCGGAGTTTACATGCGTATTTTGTATCAATTTCCGCTGTCATTGTTTTGTGAGAAGGCACGCTGGTTGCTTGATCATAAAGAGCTCCATTATGTGGCGAAAAATTTGACGCCAGGTTTTCATCGCTTAACCACGCAACACCATACGCAAAGCAAACATTTACCAGTACTTAAAGATGATAATAAGTGGATCGCAGATTCCAGTAAAATTGCTGATTATTTAGATTGTTACTATCCAGAACATGCCTTGATTCGCAGTGAGCCTGAGCTGCGAGAACGAATTTTAGAAATTGATACCTTAAGTCAAGCGTTTGGCATCCATGTGCGACGTTGGTTGTTCTATTTTATCTTGCAGTTTGAGCATAATTCGGCAATCGAAGTCATACTTGGCGAACGAGGCTGGCTTCGTGATCTCAAGGCTCTAGCTCGCCCAACGATTAAATTTGCCATTAATAATTATCATCATATTACAGGTGATACCGCACTGGAATCCAAGCAGAAAATCGATGCGATGATTGAACAATTCAATCAAATCTTGGTCGATAATGGCGGGCAATATATGGTGGCAGATCGACTCACGCTTGCCGATATTGCGGTATGTAGCATGATTGCACCACTGATGATGATTGAGGGCACGCCGTGGGAGCGTGAGCAACACAGTGAAACTGCGCCTGAGGTGATAGCGTTTCAGCATTATTTATCGCAAATTCCACTTGGGCAATATGTACAGCGTATTTATGAGCAGGAGCGCAATGCCAGAGTGGATTGGCGTGGTATTTAGTTTATTGGCGAATATTTAGACTGTTTCCGTGTTCTTTTTAAAATTGCTTTTGGATCAATGTTATGAAAATTGTCGCAGATGAAAATCTAGCGTTTACCGATTATTTTTTTGCAGAGTTTGGCGAAATCCAAAGCTTGGCAGGGCGCACCATTTCTAACGATGATCTGCAAGACTGCGATGCACTTTTGGTACGTTCCGTGACCAAAGTCAATGCTGATCTCATCAAAAATACGCCAGTCAAATTTGTCGGTAGTGCCACTATTGGTACAGATCATCTCGATATTTCAGCTTTAGATAGCCATCACATACCTTGGGCGAATGCCGCAGGCTGTAATGCCCAAGCGGTGGCGGAATATGTGGTGACGGCATTGCTGACACTTCGATCAGAGATGATTGATGCAGGGCAGTCGTTTTGCTTGGGTGTGGTCGGTCTGGGAAATGTCGGGACACGGCTGGTGGCTTTGGCGCAGTTTTTAGATTGGCGTGTGATTGGTTATGATCCTTATGTGGCGCATGCTTCGGTTGAACAAGTTGATTTCTCGACCTTGCTGAATCAATCTAATGCAATATCAATCCATGTCCCTTTAACCAAAAAAACTGACGTATCAGCAGGACATGCCACACATCATTTGTTTAATGAAAGCACTTTGAGTCAAATGAAAACAGATGCAATCCTCATTAATAGCGCACGTGGCTCAGTGGTTGAAGAACAAGCCTTACTTGCTGATATTGAGAAGAATAAGCGTCAAGTGGTGCTTGATGTCTTTGAACACGAACCACAAATCTCCGCAGAGTTACTCAATGCTTTGGCGTTAGCCACACCGCATATTGCAGGTTATAGTCTAGAAGGTAAGGCGAGAGGCACGCAAATGATTTATCAGTCATTTTGTGAAGTTTTTAGCAAAACAGCAGATAAAGATTTTGTACAATTACTTGAAACTTGTGAACCACTATTAGCGCTAAATGAAGATGCCGAAAATGCCAAAGCCGAATTAAAAACACAACTTATGCAAAACCTAAGCACGATTTATGATATTCGCCGTGATGATCAAGTCTTACGTGCATGTTTAAAAGATGGTGCGATTCAGCAGAAAGCCTTTGACGATCTTAGAAAAAATTATCCGTTACGCCGTGAATGGTCTGCCTTTGGTGCAGAACTATCGTAAACAATCATGCTGTTGAGAAAGAAAAATTGACTGAAACACATTTTAAAATGACTTGTGATCTGGATGCGTTAAAAGCGCGTGCCAAGATGTATCAACGGATTCGTACTTTTTTTGCTGAGCGTAATGTGCTTGAAGTTGAAACGCCATTGCTATCTCAAGCAGGAACGACAGATGTGCATCTTGCTTCGGTGCAAGCCTTGCGTCATGTCAACGGCGTAAAAGCATCGCATTATCTACATACTTCGCCAGAGTTTGCCATGAAGCGACTACTTGCTAGTGGTAGTGGCGCAATTTATCAAATCTGCAAAGTGTTCCGTGATGATGAACATGGTCGTAAGCACAATAGTGAATTTACCATGTTGGAATGGTATCGTCCTGATTTTGATCTCAAAGATTTGATGTATGAAACCACAGATTTATTGAATGTTTGCCTGCAAGACCGTATCGATGAAGTGCGCCCAATGTTGCTCAGCTATAAACATGCTTTCCAAGATCGTTTGGACATCAATCCGTTGCAAGCCAGTTGTGAGGAGTTAAAGCAATGTGCTCAGCGAGTTGGCTTGAATGTACGACTTGGCGATGATCGCTTGGCCTATATGGATTTGCTATTTTCGCATCTGGTTGAGCCGAGTTTGGGCTTTGATACACCTGTTTTTCTGACGGATTTTCCACCTGAGATGGCATCACTTGCCAAGATCAGAACTGATGAAGATGGCGAGCAAGTCGCTGCACGTTTTGAGGTTTACATTGAAGGTCTAGAGCTTGCGAATGGCTATGATGAGCTCAGTGATGCAAATGCGCTTCGTCAGCGCTTTGAAGCAGATAATCTAGCACGACTTGCTCAAGGTTTAGAGGCGATGCCGATTGATGAACGATTGCTTGCAGCACTGGAGTTTATGCCTGCTTGTTCTGGGATTGCACTCGGAATTGACCGTTTACTAATGGTTGCGATGCAACGAATGCGGTTAGAGCAAGTGATTAGCTTTCCTGCGCATTTGGCTTAGCTTAGCGTTAAAATGAGATGTAAAAAAATGGCGAACAATTGTCGCCATTTCTATCAAAATATTTAGGGTCTGTTGACTTTTCACAGATGCTTGCGACTACGAATGTTTTTTAGGCGATACTAGGCAGGTATGAGGAAGTTTAGTCATTCTAAATGACTCGTTCCTAACGACGTAGCGTCAAAAAACATCCTAGTCCCGAAGGGTTATCGCTAAAACTGCCATAAACTTCGTTATGAAACTTGGCAAGGGAGTGACCATTCCCTTCGTTTCATGCCTCGTTTCTGTGGTTTTAGCTGATAACGCAATGCATGGCTGAAATGTCAACAGACCCTAGAAATCAATACACATAAGAAGCTGTACCTGTCGCAATGTGTGTGCCTTGATCATTATGCAAATCCATGCGCATCAGACAGCTTTTACGACCGAGGCGCACCACTTGTGCTTTGGCAATAAAGTACTTTCCACGACCCGGTGCAAGATAATCTACACGCAAGTCCAAAGTAGCTAATTTTCCAACTTTCTTAGTCGTTTCCTCAAAAGTTTCAGGAGTGCTACGACGGTATAATTCGCTCATTGCAACCACACCGCCCATACTATCGAGAATGGTTGCGGATACGCCACCATGCAGAATTTGAAATTTCACATTACCAATCAAATGCGCATCCATTTCAACATAGCCTTCAATCTGTCCATCAACGACACGCATCTTGAGATTGTTGTGGGTATAAAACGGTGAGCTATTAAAAGCAATACAGAGTTGCTCTAAGATCATGTTGATATCACTCTGATTTTCAGCAGTGATATGACCAGTCCATTGTTGTTGTTGATCATTAAGCATACTTAAACTCACATAAAATAAAGCAAATACTTTGCGAGCAATGATCGCAAAGGCGTACAATAACGTCCGTATAGTAATAGATCAGAAGAGCTTTGTAATGACTTATACGTTCAATCGACCTGCATTTCCTTCCACTCGTATGCGCAGAATCCGCAAAAATGATCGCATACGTGACATGGTCAGCGAAACACAGCTCACATCAGATCATCTGATTTATCCTGTATTCGTTTTACCGGGTGCAAATCAAGTACAAGACATCGCCAGTATGCCGAATATTCAGCGCCTATCAGCCGATTTATTACTGAAAAAAGCAGAAAAACTGCTCAATCTTGGCGTTTCAAAATTGGCTTTATTTCCAGTCACACCACAAGAAGACAAATCTCTGGGTGCTGAATCTGCTTGGCGTGAAGATGGTTTGGTGCAAACAACCTGTCGTTTACTGAAAAAAGAACTCCCTGAAATGGTACTCATCACTGATGGCGCACTTGATCCATATACCACACATGGACAAGATGGCCTCATTGATGACACAGGCTATGTGCTGAATGATGAAACGGTAGAATGCCTGATCAAACAAGCCTTGAGCCATGCCGAAGCTGGCAGTGATGTGATCGCGCCAAGTGATATGATGGATGGACGCATCGGCGCAATCCGTCAGGCTTTAGAACAAAGTGGTCATATCTATACCAATATCATGGCGTATTCGGCAAAATATGCCTCAAGCTACTATGGACCATTTCGTGATGCGGTCGGTTCAGCGAGCAATCTCAAAGGCGCTAATAAATATAACTATCAAATGGATTTTGCCAATCGAGCAGAAGCTTTGCATGAAGTGGCTTTAGATATTCAAGAAGGCGCAGATATGGTGATGGTCAAACCGGGTATGCCGTATCTTGATGTGGTACGTGAAGTGAAAAATACATTTGGCGTGCCAACCTTTGTCTATCAAGTCAGCGGTGAATATGCCATGCACATGGCGGCAATTCAGAATGGTTGGTTGTCCGAGAGTGTGATTTTAGAATCGCTGATGTGCTGTCGCCGTGCAGGTGCAGATGGGATTTTGACTTATTTTGCGGAAGTGGCTGCAGAACAGTTGAAGGCGGAAAAATAGAAATTAATAATTTGGTAATAACGCTTCGCAAAGTTCATCGTTAAGTTAATCAGTAAAATTTTGGGTATTTAAAACATGGAAATCAAGGTCAATTATCTCGACAATCTTCGCCAAGAAGCCAAGTTCGATGATTTTAGCGTGATTGCAGATCAGCCGATCCGCTACAAAGGCGATGGTTCTGCACCAGGACCTTTTGACTATTTCCTTGCATCCTCTGCGCTGTGCGCAGCATATTTTGTCAAAGTGTATTGTGCGGCGCGTGATATCCCGACAGACAATATTCGCCTCTCACAAAACAATATCGTCGATCCTGAAAATCGCTACAAACAGGTTTTTAAAATCCAAGTCGAACTGCCAGCAGATATTTCAGATAAAGACCGTCAAGGGATTTTGCGTTCGATTGACCGATGTACAGTGAAAAAAGTCATTCAGACAGGGCCTAAATTCATCATTGAAGAAGTGGAAAGCATTGATGCTGATGCGCAGGCTTTGTTGATGCCGAGCCTGACTTCAGATAACCAAACTTTTATTGAAGGTAAAGACCTTCCACTTGAGCAAACCATTGCCAATATGTCGAGCATTTTAGCGAATCTCGGCATGAAGATCGAGATTGCTTCATGGCGCAATATTGTGCCGAATGTCTGGTCGTTGCATATTCGTGATGCGCAGTCGCCGATGTGCTTTACCAATGGTAAAGGCGCAACCAAAGAAAGTGCGTTGGCATCGGCTTTGGGCGAATTTATTGAGCGTTTAAATTGTAATTTCTTCTATAACGATCAGTTTTGGGGTGAAGAGATTGCCAATGCTGAATTCGTGCATTATCCCGATGAAAAATGGTTTCAGCCGAGCAAAGATGATGTCTTACCGCCAGAGATTTTGGATGACTATTGCCTAGAAATTTATGATCCTGACAATGAACTTCGTGGTTCACATCTATTCGATACCAACTCAGGCAATACCAAACGTGGCATTTGTTCCTTACCATTTGTGCGCAAGTCTGATGGTGAAACGGTATATTTTCCATCTAATTTAATTGAAAATCTATATCTCAGTAATGGCATGAGTGCAGGCAATACCTTAGCTGAAGCGCAGGTACAATGCCTTTCTGAAATATTTGAGCGTGCAGTCAAACGTGAAATTATCGAGAATGAAATCACGCTACCTGATGTCCCACAAGCTGTTTTAGACAAATATCCAAGCATTGTGGCAGGGATCAAAGGACTAGAGGAGCAGGGCTTTCCAGTCTTGGTCAAAGATGCCTCGCTCGGCGGTCAGTTCCCTGTGATGTGTGTGACCTTGATGAATCCACGCACTGGTGGCGTGTTTGCTTCATTTGGTGCACATCCAAAGTTCGAAGTCGCTTTAGAGCGTAGTCTGACTGAACTCTTGCAAGGGCGGAGCTTTGAAGGCTTAAATGACTTACCACGTCCGACGTTTAGCACGAATGCTGTGACAGAGCCGAATAATTTTATTGAGCATTTTATTGATTCTAGCGGTGTGGTGTCGTGGCGATTCTTTAGTGCAAAGTCTGATTATGATTTTGTTGAATGGGATTTTACTGCCAACGGCACTCATACCAATGTTCAAGAGGCAGAAACACTATTTGCAATTCTCGAAGACATGGGCAAAGAGTCGTATATGGC
Source organism: Acinetobacter sp. (assembly GCF_041911495.1). Lineage (GTDB taxonomy): Bacteria > Pseudomonadota > Gammaproteobacteria > Pseudomonadales > Moraxellaceae > Acinetobacter. The sequence goes on from NZ_JAYROT010000052.1 coordinate 8,608, forward strand.
AGTCTATGAGCATCTTGGCGCAACGGCGTGTCGTATCATCGTGCCTGATTATTCCGAAGTGTATTTGGTAGAAGATTTGATTTGGGACAATACCAATAAAGCATTGGCTTTCCGTGAAGATATTCTCAACCTGCATCGCCTAGATGATGAGCAACTTCAAGCCTTAGTTGAGCGTTTGGAAGATGTAGAAGTCGATGATTATACTGATATTACCACCTTGATCGGCATTGAGTTTGATGACAATACCGTGTGGGGTCAGCTCACCATCCTTGAATTAAAGTTGTTGATTTATCTGGCCTTAGAAGAATTTGAAGAAGCCAAAGAATTGGTGGAAACCTTCTTGCAATACAATACCAATACGGTCGAGCGTGGTTTATTCTATCAATGTATGGATGTGGTGCTCGAAGTGATGCTCGATGATGAGATGGACATCGCCGATTTTGAAGTGAATTTCCGCCGTATGTTTGGTGATGAACGCATGGATGCAGTCTTAGGTTCAGTCAATGGCACAGTGAAATTTTACGGATTGACCGAAACCAATATGCAACTGGATGGCTTGGATCGTCATCTGCGTTTGATTGAAAGCTATAAAAAGTTGCATCAGGCGAGGGCAAAATACGTTAAAAATTAATCATTTTTAATCACCAAAATCTACTAAAACGATGAGTCACAATGCATTTATATATTTAGTTTTCAAATGAGGCAATATACAAACCATCGATGGTTTCAAGCACTGTAATGAATAAGTTTATCTCTTTAATGACATAAACCGCGTAACTGGCTACGGTTGAAAATATTGGTATCAGGGTCGCGTCAACTTTATTCAACGTAGAGTTAGTGTCTTGAATCGCTTTGCACACTGCTTTTGCAATAAGTGAGCTTGCCACCCAAATAACAATAGCCAAGATTAAATTATAACCAAGCGCTGCTATTGCCTCTGAATGATTTTGCCAAAATTGAATAAGTGAATCTTTTTTACTTCTCTCTTTCATTGTGCGCATGTGAGTTGAGTCCACATGCATATTTAATACTTTTTGATGTCGTGATTAAATCACAGAAGAAACTAGCCAAGTGTTGTAAGCACAAAATGCGATTAGCAGACCTGCGCCTTCCAATCTGTTAATCCGTCCAGCGCCACGAAATCCATAGGCCATAAATAGCAAGGCGATTGTCAAACCCATCATAACTAACCAGTCGCGAGACATAACCTCGGAAGACATACCTGTAATCGGCGATATAACGCCCGCGATACCAACGACAGCGAGTAAGTTAAACATGTTAGAACCCACCACATTTCCAATAGCTATATCATGTTCACCTTTTCTAACTGCAATAATGGATGCTGCTAATTCAGGGAGTGACGTGCCCAAAGCAACAATCGTTAAGCCGATAATTAAATCACTAACACCCAGCGCCTCTGCGATACTCACTGCTCCCCAAACGAGTAATCGTGAACTCACTATCAGAAGAATCAAGCCAATAACCAGCCAAAAAATAGCTTTTTTGATAGGCATCTCGTGCTCAACCAGTTCTTGATCCATTTCACTTTCTAATTTATCCCCTTTTCCTCTCATAGCAGAGTAAATACTCCAGCCAATTAAGGTAAAGAACCCCACCAGAAGAAGAACAGACTCAAAACGTGTTAGCGAGCCATCCCAAAGGAAATAACCGAGCGCAGAACTAATAAGCAATAATATAGGGATCTCTTTTCTGACTATTTTTGATTGCACCAATATTGGAGTAATAATGGCTGTTAACCCTAGAATTAAACCTGTATTGACGATATTCGAGCCGAGCACATTACCGAGGGCTAAATCTGGATTGCCATGAATGGCCGCCATTGCAGAAACAACCATTTCAGGTGCAGACGTACCGAAACCAACAATGACCATTCCAATTAGCAATGACGGCATGCCAGCATGTTTAGCAGTAGCAGCAGCACCTTCAACGAAACGGTCAGCACTCCAAACCAATAGAATGAAACCACCTAAAATGGCTAAAGAAGAAACTAACATTAGACGACACTCCTATTTGTAAAATGGTTTTTGTTATCAAAGGAGATGCAGTTTGGAAGTTGTTTAATGGCTTTACTGAATGAAAATTTACGAGTATTTCCAGTGGCATAAGACGCCAATCGATTGATCGTAATAACGATGATTAGCTGTGACATGAGTATTTCCTTGGGGTGGTTTAGACAAAGTCAAACGAGACTCTCCACCCCGAGAGCGCCATTTGCCTTAAGTCTTGTCAATCCAAGTATGGACATAACCGCCACGAACTGCTGTTCGGAGACTGTTGACGGTTATCACAGTAAAAACTATCAGACTACTCCCCAAGGTCAGAACTGAATGATATAACCATTTATAGCCATTTACAACTTAGTAATAAGCGTTCACTCTGCGACGCAGCATGTTGAGCTTATCGACATGGCGTCGAACATCACTGAAGAATTCTTCTTTCTCCATGGCCAGCGCTAACTCCCATTCTTTAGCTAGAGCTTGGCAGTCCAAAAATGAGTATCTCAGCTTCGTCTTTGAAATACGCAGTCCCTTGCAAAAGACCACGCGCTTGCCTCGTTGACCGTGAAAACTGTTGATGTACCACTCTATGCCAAAGCCATACTTAAAGTCTCTGATACGGACACCAAGCAGACCCCAGTCTTTAAAGGGCTCATTCTCAAGAACCTTGTAATGGGTAACCCAAAAGTCATCAACTTCAGCTCGTGCCAGCGCTTTTAGCCTGTCCGTTTCAGTGCTAAAACGATTGGTAGATTGTGTAGGGTGTGGTCGTAGAGATGTTATTTAACTTATGTTCACCTAAAGTATAGCTCATAAACAAACTTAAAAATATTTTATTAAAATTCAATAGGTTGAAAGAAAATATTGGTGGACTTAAAAAAACTCACTTCATGAACCTATAAGATTTGGAAGTTTTAGAAGGCTTGCCTTATGGTTGTGCATACCATTGGGTATTAGAATCACACCAAATTGAGATATTACTTCGCTTGATTAAAGCTTGGTTGTCCGGTAAATGTTAGGTGCAGGTGTCTTAATCTGGAAATTATATTGCTCAATAAACCTGGAAGAATGGCTTTGTGCAACAAAGCTTGGCGAATTCAAACATGAGGTGCGACAGTTTGAA
>NZ_JAYROT010000053.1:0-3642 GCF_041911495.1 Acinetobacter sp.
CGTTCAAGTTGGGTGGATGACAGGTGAGTCAAGGCGCGAAGTAGTTCCAAAAAGTCGCTGGAGTCCATCATGCGAATTCCTGTTTAGAATACCCAACTTAATTATAGATCATGCACCAACACGTAACTGGAACAGCGCCCGATGTTGCACTTTCGTAGTAGTCCTCCCAGCTTTCCCAGTCATCCAGTGTCATCAAGCAATTATCTTCGCGCCAGCCATCAAAAAGAGTACGAGCTTGTTCACCCTGTTCGACAGATTCCCAAGGAATGCTATCAAAAGCTATATGTTCGGTATCTCTGACTTTAACCATCCGTGGATTGACCAATTTCCGTTTCCAGTCAAATTCCAGATTGAGGCGCTTTTCCTTTTGCAACATGATCAAATCTGATTCTGTTAGCCATTGCTCAGATGTTGAAATCAGATGGCTGTTATCAGTCATTTGGCCAGGCTCGCGGGTCAAATACAAGTTAAGCATATACTCATTGTGTTCAGGAGCAGGGCATGGAGGCTTGACTCCCGCTTTAGCCAACAATTCGGGCTCACCAGAAAAACATTCAGCCGTTAGCTGGCCTCGGGTTTTCATGGCTATGACCTGTTTGATACGATGTTTTCGCACCAACATAATAATCACTCTCCCTGGTATTTGTTCAGAGTTTCATTTAATAAATCAACTAACTGTTTTTTCCCCCAATTGGTTTTTGTATCTATCTGATGATAAAAACATTGTTGTATCACCCGTAGCTGTAATAGAAATTTATTCTCATTTTCAATTAGATAAGCATTCATGATATATTCAAAATAATTTTTAGCGCTTTTGCAGTTCCATGTAGGCGCATTTTTCAGTGCTAACCGGTATTTATTGCACAATATTTCAATTACATTGGGGTGGATCTTCTTCATCATTAGTCTCCAATAATTTGACAAAGTTTGTTAAAACGACTGCATACAGGGCCTGTAAGGTCCAATTCAGCCTCGGTAGCGTCAGTTAAAAAACCATCAGTGGTGACGCTGATAACACTGCGGTTTGATGGAACAGAAGCTAATATTTCTGAAACCACAGCACGGATAAATCCAGTGGTATGGCTTGCCATATAAGGGTTGGTAATTGCAGATGGAGGGATCTTCTTCGATAACCCTGAAGTAGTATCAAATGCCGTACGTTCTTTCAGCCCTTGGCCTGTTTTCCCATAAAGAGAATTACCTATTTCTTTCCACAGCAACTCTTCGAAAGATTTCTTCGGATAGCTAGTGCGTTTTTGACGAACTAAACGCACAAAAGGCTCAAATACCGGCTTGCTATTGGATACCCAAGGAATGATGACGCCTTGTACTACTTCAATGTCACAACCCAAATTTAGAGCAACTTCAATTTCAGGTGCTGTGCAGTAGGATGTTCCTGAAATAGGGAATATCAGGCCATAGCGTTGATGCCTGACAGGTAAGCAAGGAAAGCGTGTAGCGGCAGGAAACTTGAATTTGACTAATGCAAAACCACAGGTATGGCCTTTAAATTCATGCGGATCTGTAACCATATAGGCTTTGCCATAGTCCAATATCAGCAAATCACACATGCCAGTGGTATAAGCACCCTGGAGATCAAAATCGAAGAACTCTCCAACAAGGCTTGGTCCGCAAGTAAAGCATTCATTACGGCCGCCGTGGTAACACCGGATAACCAATTCCTCAAACAGGATCCGGGTTGGACTTGGGACTAGCTGTTTCGTGGTATGGGGTCGGCCCTTAGCTTTGTTCCAGTGCTCGGTTGTTTCAAGCACAAGACCAAAGATGAGTTTGTAATCAAGGGTCTCATCACTTTGCAAGGTTTGTTTGAAAATAGAAACGGCAATAGCGCCGATAGTAGAGGGTAATTTGCCAAGTTTAAGTTCTTCGGAAAATGTAAGCATCAGCATGCCATAGCGCACTGCAATTTCGGCATCTCGGATGGCATATTCTTCAAATAAAGCGGGTTGTTCCTGCTTAAATTCGTGCATATTGTCTTTGGTGTACCCTGCGGGTAACTCAAGCTTGGGCAAACCGATCAACTCACCTACAGCGGATAAGCCGGCACCATTGGGTGTCAACGGTAGGGTGTCAATGAAGCGAACACCACAGAGGATGCCTTTACGGTTTTGGTCCCGTAGCAGTACGGGCTCATTTCCAGCTTTGCGAGACTCTACTGCATCGATATTGACGCCATATCCATCTTTGAGAGATGTGATAGTGCGTCGCATACCTGAAACGGTGGTCTTATAGGCAGACCAAAAATCCGCAAAATGGGTAAAATCAGCACGTAAGAAATGTCCAAAAATATAGACTGTTTCAGGATATTCACTGATGACGCCTTCCTTTTTGGCTTGATGCAGAATATAACCAATGAAGTAGGTAAATTTTAACCGATGTTTATCGTCTAAGTTTTTTGGATATATAATACCTTTAAAAACAATACTGTTGACGATTAGACAATATTGGTAGCTGATCACTTGATTTCGTTTATTTATAGCATCAAATACATATTCACAATCAATGCCTAAACATACTGCGGTGCCCAATGCCCATGCGAAAGTTAATGTTTCGTCTGAGATGATTGGTGAGACATTATCATCTTGCTGCTGATCTTGTAAAAGTAATTTATATATTTCCTTAGCTGAATAAATCGATTCATCATCTGAATTTAGATCAGATAATGTCTCATTCATTATTTCAGCCTGTGTGGGCGGCGTGTTTGAAAACATACACACATCACCACTTGGAGGGCTAATAATATTGCCTCTAGATATTTCCATTTTTTTCTCCAACTAGTTTTTGATAAAAATAAAGACTCTCCCCCTCAAAGAGGAGAGTCTTTATTAGTGTTAGAAATTAAGCAGTTAGTTTGGCAACAATTTCATCACGTATTTTTGTCGCCTTGTCATTATCTGGTTCGTTGATCCAAAATAATTTTTTACCTTCGCTGTTAAGAAGCATAACGCCAGCATTAGGGTACAAACAACATGCACTGATCAGAGACAAACGGATGTAATCATTTTTCGGGGTAGTGAAAAAATCATCTGGCTTAGCCATAGGGACACCTTTAAATTAGTGATTAACGTTATGCGGCCTTGTACTCCTTGATTTCCTAGATCTGAGTGCTTGGCCGCAGTTCATATGTGCAGTTCATCGGCTGCACAAATACAATTGCAATTTTCATCCACGATTTCAATGGCATATGATTAGTATGTTTTTTAATCAATTAAATGGCATGCCATGTGCTTTAAAACGGTTTTGGGATAAGAAAGCCCTTTAAAAATTTTTGCTCAAAAAATGAGCAATGCAAAAGGGTAATAATTAGCCTCAAATGGATCTTTAATTATCTAATGAAAACTTGATTTAAATCACAAAAATAGCGATTGATATAGGTGTTATGTACCCATAAAAATGAGTGGTGTAACTTTCCTATTGGGGATGCACACTAAGCTACACACCACCACCTCCATTCTGGCAGCATCCCCTTAGTGTTCAGTATCACTTCGATAGCAGTTATTCATACCTTCAAAGATGCCTTTTACATCCCAGCCAGAGCAGTAAAATATGCCAAATGCCAAATGCCAAATGCCAAATGCCAAATGCCAAATGCCAAATGCCAAATGCCAAATGCCAAATGCC
>NZ_JAYROT010000054.1:0-27093 GCF_041911495.1 Acinetobacter sp.
GAAAGATGTTAGTCATTACATCACGGTATTTTACAATCAGGTTCGACTACATTCAAAACTGGGATATTTATCACCTAATTGCTTTGAACAAAATAACAGCAATCTCTCTATTGTGGTGTCTGATTTTTCTTGACCATTACAAGGTGCTTATGACAGAACTACAGGTGATTTTGATGAAGTATGACTTTTGGTCAAGAAGTTTGAAGTTGATTTATAATGATGGTACAGGAGCGATATATACCAGTGTGCCTGAGATTATTCATCATAATATGCAGCGATGTGAGAATAAGACCGCTTTTGTGCAGAAATATTTAGAATATGATCTGCAATTTCAGAAAATTTCTTTACTTTAAATTCACGTTAATTGAAGTATTTGAAATGAAAATTTGAGCGGAATAATAGCTTGATTAATTCAGGCTATTGTAGTCTTAAAATACGATTTATAACGGCGATTGAAATCATGATAATTTCAATCCAAATCACTTAAACCCAAATCACTTAAATGAAGGTTGCTTACTTAAGTGACGGTCATTTAAATATAGTAGCTCGTCTTCGTCATAGTCTTGGAAATTACCGTCATTAAAATTTGTACAGGCTTCGGTAAATCGACACCACCTGCCTCAAGAGCAGTATCTCGATGATGCAATTCGTCCGTATTCATTTGTTCCAAAATCGCTTTAGATCGCTGATCTTGCTCAGGCAGTTGCGATAGGTGAGAGAGTAAGTGCTCGCTGACTTGACGCTCTGTTTCAGCTACAAAGCCCAAGCTATATTTATCTCCTGCAATACCTGCAACCGCACCCATTGCAAAAGATAAACTATACCAAACAGGATTAAGCAGACTTGGGATGCTATTGAGCTCTTTTAAGCGATCTTCACACCAAGCAAGATGGTCTTCTTCTTCTTGCGCAGCGAGTTGCATTTCGATGCGTACACTTGGCAATTTCGCCGTTAAGGCTTGCCCATGATAGAGCGCTTGCGCACAGACTTCACCACTATGATTAACACGCATCAAGCCAGCAACATGACGAGATTCGTTTATACTCAGTTCTGCTGTGCGCTCTTGTGCAGGATTTTCACGATTGGCATTGGTGACACCTGGGACAAGGCTTCTTAATGCTTGATCGAAAGAATTAATCATTTGATCGAATGGGCTAAATTGGCGCATTAAGATTCTCCGATGCGAAGTTTACGACGTAGTGACGTGAGTAAAAGACAGGTGATGATTGCACTAATCACTGCTGTAATGCCAAACAATTGCACTAGGCTTAGGTTCAAACTGCTTAAAATGATAATACAGAAAATCGCAGCCACCACCATAAAGATTGCATTAAAAATATTATTGGCTGCCACCACTCGGGCACGATGACTTTCAGGGGCTTTGGCTTGCATCATAGCGTACAGTGGTACGATATAAAAACCACCACTCACACCCAGTAACATCACGGCAAAGAAGACATGATAAAAGCTGATGCCCTGTGCAAAGACTTGAGTAATATTAAAAAGCTCACCTTGAAAACTTGGCAGTTGAGCTAATGCCCAAGCAAGATACAACGCAAAAATGGTTAGACCCACAGCGCCAAAAGGCACCATCTTAATATTAACGTGTTCACCACTTAGCTTTTTGCACAGTGCAGAGCCGATAACGATCCCGATAGAAAAGAAAGTCAAAATTAGGCTCGACACATTTTCATTACCATGCAGATATTGTGCGGTCATTTGCGGGATTTGTGTAATCACCGTTGCGCCATAAAACCAGTACCATGAGTTGCCAAGTAACACTAAAAAGATTAGCGGTAATCCGTAACTGAATTTCACGATCTGCCAGCTAGTGACAAATACGTTCCAATTGACCTTGAGATTTGGATCTGCAATTTTTTGTTTCAAAATCATTCGGCTAGATGAATAACCTAATATGGCAACACCAATCAGGGTTAAGCAAATCCACCACATATTCCCTAAAGAAAAAGAAATAACAATGCCACCAACGACCATCCCAAGTAAAATCGCTAGAGAAGTCCCTGATTGGAAAATGGCATTACCTGTCATGAGTTCAGTTTCTTCAAGGATATCAGGCAAGATCGCATATTTAATCGGACCAAAAATCGCCGACTGTGCGCCCATCATAAACAGTGCAAAAAGTAACAACCAAATATTGCCAATAAAGAAACCAACAGTTGCAATACACATCACTGCGATTTCGCCAATTTTTAACCATTGAATAAGATTTGAGCGTTCATAGCGGTCAGCAATCTGTCCAGCAGTTGCAGAAAAGATAAAAAAAGGCAAAATAAATAATAAGGCTGCTACATTATTGAGGGTGCTGACGCTGATGTCACCTTTTGGAATCCAACCATAGGTGAAGACCATCAGTAACGCATATTTAAAAATATTGTCATTGAATGCGCCAAAAAACTGTGTGGCGAACATTGGTGCAAAGCGACGAGTGCCAAGTAGGAATGGTGTCGATGAGGACATGCGATGACTCACTAATCTTCTTTGATTCACGATAAAATACGAGTATTTAGCGTTAATAGGCTAAGTTTTGTATTTAAGTGTAATAGAGATTGTATTTTTGGGGTATAGCTACTTTACAATTTTACAATAACTTAAGACAATCTAAAAAGCTTGACGAAGTGCTGAGGGTCTATTGGCATTTCAATCATTTATTGCGTTATTAGTAAAAACTTTAGTTAAAACTATAGACCGACATAATCAAGCTTTTATCCTTGATTAATTTATGCAAATCCAATGCTCAGTTTGAGCGTATATGTGTTTGAGTGCAGTATGCTAGATTTAAACAAAAAATTATTCTCTTTTAATGTTTTGAATCAGTCAGTTTTACAGATTATGACAAGGCATGCGGCGCCGTCTGCATTATTGTTTGGTCTGAGCTGTGCTTTTGTGCAACTGAGCTATGCTGAGAATGAGTTGGTTATTTCCAACCCTAATGCAGAAGCTGTGGATGAAGCGATTGCGAAAGAAGAACAAGAGCAACAAGAACAAATCAATGAAGCGCTTGAAGATAAGCAAGAAGTCGAGAAGGAACAAGCAGGTCTAGATCAAGCGGTTAATCAATTTCAGGCAGATGAAGTGTATCAACTGCAAGACAGCGATATTCCTGCGCCCGATCAGGCAATGCTGAATGAGATTAATCAAATCGCTTCACAAGCGCAGCAGGATGCTGAGCAACAAGAGCGCTCTGTACCAAGTCTTTCACAGATTCAGGTAAACCAAGAAAGCACGACGGCAAGTGAATTTCAAACGACAACAAGTCAAATGGAAACGGTGAACGTTGATCAACTTGTAACTACACTACAGCAACAGCAAGTCACTGTGCCTGATTTTCAAGAGAATTCTGCTGATCCAAGCCAAGCACAGGCAACGAATATTGAACCAAAAAAGGAAAGAGGCTTTTTCGCAAGACTGTTTAATCGTGATGAAGATGACAGTATTTTGGAAAAATTACCAAAAATTAAGGTTGAAGTTCGTAGTGCAGAAGGAAAGCTTGATGAAAAACTTGAGAAGAATTTAGACGGGAAACTGTCTACTTTTACCCAAGAAGCGTTCGAAGAGTTTAATGTTGCATTACCTCAAATCAAAGAAATGGCTAATCTCGCTGCGCAAGCGGTTGGCTACTATGAAGCAGAGTTCAAATTTAGTAAGCAAGATGAAGATACGTTGATCGTAGATGTCGTGCAAAATGAGCCAGTCTTAGTTGCAGAACAACCTGTGATTGAGTTCACTGGTGATGGTGCAGAAGAGCCAGTCTTCCAAGTCGTGAGTGTTGTACCTGACTTAAATGAAGGCGATATTCTGAATCATGGCGATTATGAAAATATGCGTACACGTATTGATAACGCATCAGATAGTCGTGGTTATTTTGATGGTTTTTGGCGTATGCGTGATGTCAAAGTGACTTTGCCTGAAAATACCGCTGATATTTTGATGAAATATGAAACAGGTGAACGCTACAAACTCAATGCAGTCGAGTTTCGCATGAGTGATCCTAATGAGGAATTTCCACTACGTAAAGAGATCTTACAACAGCTTGTTCCGTTCAAAGAGGGTGATGACTATACAGAATGGCGTAGTAATTTATTATCAAGCAACCTCATCAATAGTCGTTATTTTAATTACACGCTTGTCAATGTCGCAAAGCCTGATCCAATCACTAAACCTTTAGAACTACCACCTGATTTGGCAGCATTGCATGAAGCACAGCAATCCCAAGCGCCTACACCACCAATCACTGACGGCGTTGAAGTAAAAAGTCAAAATGTCGTTGATGAAGGTGAGTTTATCGGTACAGAAGGCAATGAAGCGCAAAACAATGAAACACAAAATATCGATGTACAAAGCGGCGAATCAGTAAGCAATGAAAACCAAGCGGAACAAGACGAAGCTGATGGCAATGAAAACGATAGCAAAAAGCAAGCTTTAGCAAAGAGTCAGTCAGAAGCGGATAAGCGCGCTGAAGAAACCGAAAAGTTAAAAGCGCAAGCACGTGAAACAAAGCAAGTCCCAGTGATCGTGACCTTAAATGCAGATAATCCAAATAGCCTTGAAACGGGTATCGGTTATGGCACCGACACAGGCGTACGTCTGCGTTCTCAATACCGTCGTGCCATCGTCAATGATCGTGGACACAGCTTGGATGTCAATTTACAACTTTCTGAAAACTATCAATCCATTGATGGGCGTTACAACATTCCGTATAAACATCCATTAAATGACTATTTTAGTGTTGTTGGCGGTTATGAGCGTGAGATCAAAGATAAAATTGGTCAAGGTGTCGAGTTAAATATCGAATCGGCTGTAATTGGTGCGGAACGAACCATTAAAAAACCAATGGGGCAGTGGCAACACAATATGTCTGTGCGTTATCGCTTAGATAGTATCGAGGCAACAGGCAATGTTGATCCTGCAGACATGCCAGATGCCTTTCGAGTAGTAAGTACCGACCCTGAGCAGGAGTCACTGTTGTTTGGCTATGAGATCAGTCGTACTGATCAGAATAACTATGTCAATCCAACCAAAGGTTTTCGTCAGTTTTATCGAGCAGAAGTTGGCTCGGAAAGCTTATTGACTGAAACTGATATGGCCATCTTGAATGCAGGTTGGCGCTTTATTTATTCATTAGGTGAAAATGCCGATCATCAATTCGTTGGGCGAGGTGATCTAGGCTATATCGTGACAGACAATTTTGATCGTGTGCCGTACAACTTGCGTTATTTTGCAGGTGGTGATCAAAGTGTACGTGGCTATGATTACGAAAGTTTGGCGCCTGAAGAAAATGGATTGCTGTTAGGTGGTCAGACACTTGCGGTCGGCTCGCTGGAATATAATTATCAATTTCGTGAAGGTTGGCGTGCCGCAGTATTTGCCGATGCAGGTAATGCCTATGATGAAAACTTTAGCAATGAAACAAAATATGGCGTTGGTCTTGGTATACGCTGGGCATCTCCAGTAGGACCGATTCGTGTCGATGTGGCGGCAGGTGTGAGTGAAGATAGCGTACCGATTCGTCTACATTTCTTCATCGGACCACCTTTATAAATCATAACATAGTGAACGAAGACAATTTTAGGAAAAAGAAAAGCGTATGACTGAGCAACCGCCAGAACAGCCAAAGACGAAACTAAAGATACCTACACATGCTGTTCGTACAGCACGATGGTTGCTGTTTGGTCTATTGGGTTTATTGTTGCTGATCATTGTTGCTTTAGGTCTTTTTGCAAGCTCAGATCGTGGTAGTAAATGGTTACTAGAATTTGTCTTAGATCGTCAGCAAACGATTACTTATCAATATGAAGATGGCAATCTCATCCAAGGGATCATCATTAAAAATATCTTGGTCAAGGTCAAAGATGTTGAGGTCAAAATCAATCGTGCGGATGTACATCTCGGTTGGCGTGCTGTGGTGAAAAAAGAGATTCATCTGATGCACGCCAATATTGATACGGTACATGTGATTAATCATGCAGCTCCTACAGACAAAGAGTTTGAGTTTAAAGAATTAAAGTTACCTTTTGTACTTCGCATGGATGAAGCTTATATCAAGCAATTGATCTTACAAACGACAACATCTACCACCAAATTTTATAATATTCAGCTCAATGAAAGCGAATGGTCCGGTGCGAAGATTCAGTTGGTTAATTCATCTATGGCGATGGATTTTCTCAAAGCAGATAATATCAATGGCTATTTGCAACTTGACGGTAAATATCCACTCAGCCTAAGTGCAGATGCGACGATACCTGCCTTAGAAAATTTAAAAATGAACAAGCTGAAATTGGTTGCTCGTGGCGATGTCGATACGCTGAAAGCAGGATTTGCAGCAGCGAGTCCTGATGTGATCTCAGGATATATGGTGCTCCATCCTGTACGTAAAAATGTACCGATGTTTGGCAAAGTTTATTGGTCGAAATATCACTGGCCAGTAGCGCCTGAGCAGGAGCTGTATTCTGAGTCGGGTGAGGTCAACTTAGATGGTGATATCAAAAAGCTTAACATCAATGTCGATACCGATCTGAGTGGTAAACAAATTCCGCAAGGTTATTATCAAGCCAAGATGCACACTGATCTAAAACAACTCAACATCGAAGATTTTGTCGGTTCGCTGATGAGTGGTCAAGTTGAGCTTGCAGGGCTTGTCGGATGGCAAGATGGTGTGAGTTGGGATTTGAATGGTCGCTTAAACGGCATTAATCCAAATGACGAAGTGATTCCTGCCTCAATTCGTGAATTTCTACCACCTGATATGAGTGCAAAATTGTCTACGAAAGGAAGCATGAAAAATGCTTCAGACATTGTCGCTATGGTTGATTTTGATCGTTATGAGCGTTGGGATGTAAAGCTTCACCAAAATCCTGCTAAACAAAATGCCAATAATGAAAAAATCGCTCAGCCGTGGCAAGTGCAAGTCGCTTGGCAAGATATTGATCGCAAGTTTCCATATATTGGATGGTTGAATAGCCAAGAGGGGGACGTCGATTTAGCGCTTTCTGACAAGGGGCAGGATATTCGCTTAGCGACCTTGATTCGTGAGCATGAATCATCGAGTCTGCCAGCAGGACAATATGCAAGTACATTAAATTTTGCCAACAATATTTTAAATGTAAAAGACTTTAGCTTGACGCAAGGACAAGGTCGGCTTAGTGGCAAAGCAAAAGTCAATTTACCAACGAAAAAAACACAGCTACGTTGGCAAGCAGATTTGGTTGCAAAACGGTTTAATCCGCAAACGATTAGCCCAAGTGCGCCAGTCAACCGTTTGGACGGTAGCATCCATGCAACAGGCTATGCTGAACCGAATAAGCAAGTGATACAGCTTAAAGGTATTGACTTAATCGGACAGCTTCCACAAGGCAATAAAACGCAAACGATAGCGCTGACAGGGCAGTCTACAGCTGTTTTATTAATGCATGATGGCAAGTCACAGTCTGGTTTAAGAGGCTTTGCCGTGCAATATGATGGGTCACTGAATGCGCAAAATTATAGTCAAGGCCCATTAAAAATTAATGTTTCAGGTACGCCAAAGCTCATTAAAATCAATGAACTCTTTCATCAAGGTGCGGCAGGTAAGCTTGATGCAAAAGGCATGGTTAATCTTGAAAATGGTATTGGTTGGGATATTCAGGCTGTATTGGATCAATTCAAACCACAATACTTTGTCGGCAATGTATCAGGCAATGTAACGGGTCGGGTAAATACGTCGGGACGATGGTCTGAGCAACAAAAAAATATCTCGGTACAAAACTTAAACCTTCGAGGCAATATCAACAATAAACCTTTGCTTGGAAAAGGTAATCTCAGTGTGAGTTTCGGTGAGAATTATAGTTTTGTCCCGCAGCAGTTTGAAGCAAATAATTTGGTGTTAAGTTATGCCAATAATATTTTGCATGCGGCAGGCAATGCTCAACGACTTCAACTTAACGTCAATGCGCCAAACTTAGATGAACTTTATGCAGGGCTTGGTGGAACAATCAAAGGCTTCTTATCAGTACAAAGTCAGCCAACGATTCAAGCAAAATCGAATCTGATCGCAGAGAATTTGAGTTATTCAGATAAGATCAATGTGGAGAAAGTTTCACTGATCGGGACGTTGCCAACAGGTCAAACTGCTTCGCAATTGATCTTTAATCTACAAGGGCTTACTAGTAATAAGCGTCGTATTGATCAGGTCAAAGCAGAACTCGTCGGCACACGACAAGCACACTTGCTCAAGCTTGATGGTAACAATGATAAGTCAAAATTTTATGTGCAAATGGCAGGTGGCTTTAATGCACAAAATGATTGGCTTGGACAAATCCAAAAAGGCGATTTCAATTCACAGCGTGTCCGTTTGACACAAAATCAAAATGCTTCGATTATTTATCGTCAAGCAAAAGGACAAATCACAGTGACAGCGCATTGTTGGATGAGTCAAAGTCGTCAGCAAAGCCAAATTTGTCTTGATCAACCTTTGATCGCAAACAAAGCACAAGGTGTTATCTCCGCAAAAATGCAGAACCTCGAACTAGCCGACTTTCAAGCATTCATGCCTTCAGGTCTAGCTCTTGACGGTCAGCTCAATGGCTATACGCATGTATCTTGGCGTGAAGGTCAGCCAATGGATGTCGATGCTCAGCTTGTGACACGTCAGGGGCATATTGGGCTTTCTAATGAGGAAGGTATCCCACCAACCTTGATTGAATATCGAGAAGTACGTTTAAGTGCAAAAACTCAAGCACAGGCTTTAGCACTCAAGCTCAATGCAGATTCGCCACTACTGGGTACAGGCTATGTAGATGTCTTAGTGGGGACACAAGGCGAAAATAAATCGGTGTCTGGACAGGTTGCACTTGATCAAGTAAAACTGAATCTATTTAAGCCATTTATTGCCGATGTTCGTGAGTTAGATGGTACTTTATCTGCTGCAGGACGATTGTCGGGTACATTACAGCAACCAAGCTTTAATGGAGAAGTACGCTTAAAAGATGGCAAGATTGCGATGATTAGTGTGCCGTTAAATTTGCAAAATATTCAACTTGCCACATCGATTCGTGATACGGGAGCTACTCTAGAGGGTGCATTTAATGCAGGAAAAGGTGTAGGGAAAATTACAGGCCTTGCCACATGGGCTGGTTCACCTAGAATACAGTTGAATGTTAGTGGTCAAGAATTACTGGTTGCGCAACCGCCGATGATTAGTGCTTCAGTTTCTCCAAATATTGATATTGAAATTAGACCTACACAGCATTTGCTAGTTGTTAATGGAGAGATTAAGGTACCCCGTGCAGTTATTTCGATGCCAGAAGGTAGTGCGAATGTTGTTGGGACATCGAGTGATGTTCGTGTAGTGCGTAGCAACGAAGATCAATTGGCAATTTTAAAAGCATCACGTCCGTGGCGTATCAATGCTGATGTTGCACTGAACTTAGGTGATGCAGTCATATTCAGAGGCTTTAATAGTACCATACCATTACTGGGTCGAATTAATCTACGTCAGCGAGGGACTCAGATTGCATTGCAAGCCAATGGTGCAATCGGTGTCAGTCGTCAGGTCATGATTGAAGCGTATGGTCAGCGCCTAGAACTCAACCGAGCGATTGCACGATTTGGTGGTGAGCTTGCCAATCCTGGCCTTGATATTGACGCCAATAAAGATGTGCAAAATAGCACCGTCGGTGTGCGTATCACAGGGCAAGCCTCTAGCCCAAATATCCAAATCTACAATGATGCAGGTTTGACTGAACAGGAAGCGCTCAATGCCTTGCTTACAGGTCGGATTAGCTCAGGTGCAGGGTCGGTCAACAATACCGAAGGCTTTAAGTCTGATGTCAATAACACGATTGCAGCAGCAGGGATCAGTATGGGCCTTGGTGGGACACGAGCCTTTACCAACCAAATTGGACGAAGCTTTGGTCTAAGCGGATTGGCGCTTGATGCACAAGGTTCGGGTAATGATACCCAAGTGAGTGTGACAGGCTATATCACGCCTGATCTGTACCTACGCTACGGTGTCGGTATCTTTACACCTGTCAATACTTTGACCTTGCGTTATCAAGTCAACCGCCGTCTATACTTGGAAGCAACTTCATCGCTAGAGCGTGCGATTGATGTGTTCTATAACTGGAAATTTTAGGAAATAGTTCGAACCTGTGATACTCAATCGCAGGTTTGAACTTAAAGATTGATGAAAGCTTGACATCTCTAAATATAGAGCGAACACATTTTGATACAACGCATCGCTAAAGGTCGTAGTTGTTTATTGATCAAATTTTGGCAAAATTATTTTTGGTAAAAATAGCGTCGAATTGATTTGTAGTAAAGGTGGTTATTGTTCAGAAATAGTGCAAATTGATGGATGGTATTTTCTTAAAAAATAATCGTCATCAAGTTTTGTGCACAATGATTGCATTAACATTTATCGTCAAATTTAGTACAATTTGTCCGTCCGTATTATTTGCAGGGACGCCTTAAGGCACCTAAAACGCAAATAATTTTTTAAAAAAGAGGAATAACACCGTGCTAGAAGCTTACCGCCAACACGTAGAAGAACGTGCCGCACTTGGAATCCCACCGAAGCCGCTTGACGACACTCAAACAGCTGACTTGGTTGAATTGTTAAAAAATCCACCAGCAGGTGAAGAAGAGTATATCGTTGATTTGCTTGAAAACCGTGTTCCTGCAGGTGTTGACCAAGCTGCTTATGTCAAAGCCGCTTTCTTGGCAGCGCTTGCAAAAGGCGAAGCAACTTCACCTTTAATAGACAAAAAACGTGCTGTATATCTACTTGGCACTATGCTCGGTGGTTATAATGTAGCGCCATTGGTTGAGCTTCTTGATGATGCAGAACTTGCAGAACTTGCAGCTGAAGCGTTGAAAAAGACTTTGCTTGTATTTGATGCATTCCATGACGTTGCTGATAAAGCCAAAGCAGGTAATGCCAATGCAAAAGCAGTTGTTCAATCTTGGGCAGATGCAGAATGGTTTACGAGCCGTGAAGACGTTGCTGATGAAATTACATTCACAGTATTCAAAGTGACTGGCGAAACCAATACGGATGACTTGTCACCTGCACAAGACGCTTGGAGTCGCCCAGACATCCCATTACATGCCAATGCAATGCTGAAAAACGAACGTGACGGCATCAAACCTGAACAACCTGGTGAAGTTGGTCCACTCAACCAAATCAAAGAATTAATCGCAAAAGGCAATCCAGTTGCCTACGTAGGTGACGTTGTTGGTACAGGTTCTTCTCGTAAATCTGCAACCAACTCTGTATTGTGGTTCTTCGGTGATGACATTCCGCACATTCCAAACAAAAAAGATGGTGGTTTGTGTCTAGGTGGCAAGATCGCACCGATTTTCTTCAACACGATGGAAGATGCAGGCGCATTGCCAATCGAGATTGATGTGAACGACATGAACATGGGCGACGAAGTGACCCTAAAAGTGAACAAAGACACAGCAACTGTGACTGCGTTCAAAAACGGTGCGCAAATCGCTGAATCTCAATTGAAAACCCCTGTACTTCTAGATGAAGTACGTGCAGGTGGTCGTATCAACTTGATCATCGGTCGTGGTTTGACCAATAAAGCACGTGAAGCATTGGGTCTTGAACCATCTACATTGTTCCGTACTCCAGTTCAACCGTCTGACTCTGGCAAAGGCTTCTCTCTAGCTCAGAAAATGGTTGGTCGTGCATGCGGTCTTCCTGAAGGTCAAGGCGTTCGCCCAGGCACTTACTGTGAGCCGAAGATGACGACTGTGGGCTCGCAAGATACCACTGGTCCAATGACACGTGATGAATTGAAAGATTTGGCGTGCTTGGGCTTCTCAGCGGATCTTGTAATGCAATCTTTCTGTCACACGGCTGCATATCCAAAGCCAGTTGACGTGGAAATGCAACACAGCTTACCTGACTTCATCATGAACCGTGGCGGTGTATCGCTTCGTCCAGGTGATGGTATTATTCACTCTTGGTTAAACCGTATGTTGTTGCCTGATACCGTAGGTACTGGCGGTGACTCACATACACGATTCCCAATCGGTATTTCATTCCCTGCAGGTTCTGGTCTAGTTGCATTCGCTGCAGCAACAGGTGTAATGCCACTCGATATGCCTGAATCTGTATTGGTGAAATTCAAAGGTAAAATGCAACCGGGCATCACCCTACGTGACCTCGTGCATGCGATTCCTTACTATGCAATTAAAGAAGGCGACTTGACTGTAGAGAAGAAAGGTAAGAAAAACATCTTCTCTGGTCGTATCCTTGAGATCGACTTGACTGAAATGGAAACAGACTTGACTGCTGAACAAGCATTCGAATTGTCTGATGCTTCTGCTGAGCGTTCTGCTGCAGGCTGTGCGATTACATTGTCAGAAGAGAAAGTGGCTGAATATCTACGTTCAAACATCACTATGCTCAAGTGGATGATTTCACAAGGTTATGGCGATGCACGTACTATGGCACGTCGTATCGAAAACATGGAGAAATGGTTGGCAAATCCAGAGTTGCTCAAGGCTGATGCAGACGCTGAATATACCAAAGTCTATGAAATCGACCTTGCCGACATCAAAGAGCCAGTGCTTTGCTGCCCGAACGATCCAGATGATGCAAAATTGCTTTCTGAAGTACAAGGCGACAAGATTGATGAAGTATTCATCGGTTCTTGTATGACTAACATCGGTCACTTCCGTGCGGCGGGTAAATTGCTTGAGAAAGTACCTGCTGGCTCACTCGCTACGCAACTATGGATCGCTCCGCCGACACGTATGGACGAAGCACAGTTGATGGAAGAAGGTTTCTTCAATACGTATGGTCGTGCAGGCGCGCGTACAGAGATGCCAGGCTGTTCACTGTGTATGGGTAACCAAGCACGTGTGAAACCAGGTGCGACTGTCGTATCGACTTCGACTCGTAACTTCCCGAACCGTCTAGGTCAAGGTGCAAATGTATATCTTGCATCTGCTGAGCTTGCATCAGTGGCTGCGGTATTAGGTAAACTACCTACACCTGAAGAATACAAGCAATATGCGTCGCAAATCGACAGCATGGCAGGTGACATCTATAAGTATCTCAACTTTGATCAAATGGCTGACTACACCAAAGCTGCTGACACTGTAGATACCAAGAAAATCCAAGCAGCTCAATTAACCTAATCTATTGATAAATAGATTGAATTGAGTAAAGATAAGGGCTGATGATTCAGCCCTTATTTTTTGGCAGTAATAAAAATGACAATCTATAATTCATTTTACTATGCTATATTTTGAAGAGATTTAAGAGTGAGAAATGATATGAATAAGCGCCTTGAAAAATATAATTCTGATGATCGTAAACAGCGATCTGCCATCAAAGCACAGGTGTTAGAGATGCAGTTTAGTGATGATGAAGCGACTAAACGTGTGGTAATGCATAGTGCGAAACGTATCATTCAACAACATAAAGCAGAATTACAAGCGTTGGCATATAAATGAGTCTGATTAATCTGACCTTCGTCGTTGCGGTACACGATGAAATTTTGCGTCAAACTGGTGTTGGTCGTGCGGGTTGTGACATTGGGAAATTAGAAAGTGTCCTCGGCAGAATCGAACAGCAAATGTACTACAATCAAGTCGAAGATTTGTTCGAGATTGCGGCGTGGTTTGGTATAGCAATTTCTAAAGGTCATGCCTTTGTTGATGGGAATAAGCGCACTGGATTGGCGGTGATGCTGACTTTTTTGGAAATTCAAGGTGTCAGCATTCAAGAGCAAACTGGCTTGGATGATTTGATGGTGGAAATTGTTGAATTACAAGATGAACATGAAATACTTGCAAATAAAGTATCAGACTTTTTATATGATTTGTCTGAAATATAATCCGAAGTATGAGTTTACGTATGAATCAGAATGAACAATTAGAAATGTTATATAGAAATCATTGGGATGATATATCTAATGCGCTGGAAAATCAGAATAAAAAGTATGCAATGCCTTTCTTGATTAAAGTTCCTGAAGCTATAAATAATCCTACCGCATATAAAATTATTATCTTTGGGCAAGAAACTCTAGGGTGGTATGACCACCGCACATTAGAAGAGTGGATAGAGATTGGGATGTCAGAGTACGAAAAATTTTTCTTAGAACGTAATTTCTATGAGGGATACTCTAAAAGTTCGTTTTGGAAAAAATTCCGTTATTTTGAAAGAGAACTTTCAAATGCTGTTTTAGATCAGGGAAAGTCACCAGTATTTATTTGGAATAATATTTCTAAAATAGGTAAATCTAAAAATTTGGGATCGGGAATATTTGATGCTATAAGAAAAATAGAACGTGAAAATTTTTCTGTCATTTCCCATGAGTTACAAATTATCAAACCTGATTTATGTATATTTATGACTGGACCAAATAGAGACCATGACATAAGATTTCATTTTCCAGAAATAAAGATTAGCCAATTTGGAAATGGTTATTCAATTCGTGAAATAGCACAACTTGAATTATGTGGATTTAACGGTATTAGATTATATCATCCAAGTTATTATGGAAAATTTACTAAAAAATATCAGAACGATGCAATGCAAAGTTTAAAAGAAATGATGTGATTTACTTATTTTTTTCAATAGGGAAACAGTATGAAAAACGCAAACACTCTTAAGAATGAATATTTAGACATACTTTCAAATTTAGATGAAAGTTACTTTGATAAAAATCATCCCGAAACGAAATATCATGAAAAAGCAGGTCTATCAGGGCTGTTTTTGCCAAGCCAGCCTGATCAATACTTTGAAGCAAAAAATAAAATTATGATCATTGGTGCAGAAACGCGAGGGTGGGATGTACAAGGAGAGAGTCATTATTCGAATTTGACAGATTATATTGATCGTTCAATAACTAAGCAAAAGAATTTCTTTGAGAAACAATTGTCGTTAAAAAATACAGGAAAAATTACTTTTCATGATTTCACGAGAGCTGTTTCTGAAAGAAGTGGAAGTGATGGGCTGTTGTATTGTAATTTATTTGCTTTTTCGTGGAGGCAGAAAAGTCCGATCAAAACGAAATATTTTAAAGAAATTCATGAGGTTTCAAAAAGTTTGTTGCAGGCTCAATTAGACTATTTTCAGCCAAATTTCATTATCTTGGCGAATGGATTATCCTCTGTTAAGTATAGACGTGAAATGTTTCCGCTAGATAAGTGTAAAGACTCAACAACCTTTGAAAGTAATGGCATTACGAAAAATCAGCTATGGCAATTTAACTTTAATGATAAATATCAATGTTTCAGGATTCAGCATCCATCGACGATTAGAGGGCGAAAAGAAGCAAAAATTGCTCGCAATAAACTTTTAGAACTTCTTCCGAGTAAATAATTGAAAATCGGTATCTTTTGGTATGATCAAGATCGAGTGATTGGTATAGCGCATCATTTTGATCAAAATGATGCAGATTCATTGGGTTTAATCGACAGCGATTATAACCATGTGCAGTATTGGGAAAAGTTGCGTGTGGAAAATTCGCATTTACAATATATCGAATATGAGGAAATTCCACGAGGTCGTGTAATTTTCAATACTAAAAAAGATCAGCCGATGATTTACATGGATTCCAAGTTGTTTAAAACCTCTATTGCGAAGAAAATCGCAATGTTCTTTGAACTTTATTTTAATCAGATTATTTGGAAAAAAGATCCACATTACCGAACAAAGTGACTGCAAGAAATTTTAAGCAATAAAAAGCCCCACATCAGCAGGGCTAGTCGTATACAGATCAAGCCGTATACTGTATGAGGCTCATCTCAAACTAAGCGTATTAAAGCATAACTCGTTTTAATAATCCATCATTTAAAAACCTAGTGCTTCAAAAATCAAGCATTTTAAAAATCAAGCATTTTAAAAATCAAGCTCAGCATGCTGATGATTGCGAGTTTCCGTTTGTATGGTCACATGCTCAATACCGATCGCTTGCAACGATTGCTCGACCTCATGTAGCAGACTTTGGACGTTTTGCATGGTCATCTGATCATCGACCACGATATGACAACTCAAGATATAACGCTTACTCGATAAACTCCAAATATGCAGATCGTGCACATCAAAGATATGATCATTTGCCATGATTTGCGCTTGAATCTCAGCAACATCGAATCGTTCAGGTGTACCTTGCATCAGCACATGCGTTGATTGCTTCACTACACTCCAACCGCTACGCAATACCAAGAGCGCCACCAATACACTCGCCACCGTATCTGCCCATTGCCATGAGAAGAGATAAATACACAGCGCCGCAATGATCGCACCAACCGAACCAAGCAGATCACTCAGCACATGCAAAAATGCACCACGCATATTCAGATCATTTTCAGTATCGCTACCTCGAAACATCATCCACGCCACGATGATATTAATCAATAAGCCCAAAGTGGCAATGATCAGCATGCCTTGCACATGAATGTCTTCAGGTGTTTGTAACCGTAAAATCGCTTCAACAAAAATATAAATCGAAATCGCCACAAGGGTAATGCCGTTGATGGTTGCGGCTAGGATTTCGAAGCGTTGATAGCCAAAACTTTTACGAGCATTACTGGTTTTTTCACCGAGAAAAACGGCAAAGAGAGCAATACCCAGTGCCACAGAATCACTGAGCATATGTCCTGCATCAGAGATCAGCGCCAAGCTATTAGTCATATAGCCACCGACAAACTCTGCCACCATAAATATGGTGATCAGGATAAAGCTGATGGTCAGGATTTTTTTATTATTCGGGATATGGCTATGGTCGTGGTTATGCTTATGATCGTGATGATCACTTGCATGGTCATGTGAATGTTGATGTGAAGATTTAGACATTTTCAATGCAGATATTATCAGACGATTAATTTTGAGCTTAACCATGCACGCCCTGAAGTTCAAGTACTGTAGATCATTTTTATATGATAAATTGTTATGTTGAAACTGTCGGTCGCTTTGACTATCTATTCAGATATTTTTAGATAGATTTACTTGCGCAGTATCGCCTAAGTTACTATCATCTGCACCTGCGAACTTTAATGATCATTAGGTGGAAAGGCGTTGCCGAACTTTTTGCAAGACTGTCTGATTTATCGTGACGACGATGTGATGGTCATCAACAAGCCTGCAGGTCTACTCAGTGTGCCAGGAAAAGGCGAAGCACTCTCTGACAGTGTACAGACACGCCTACTACAAGAAGAACCAAAAACACTCCTCATTCATCGTCTTGATCGAGATACTTCAGGCATTCTAGTTTTTGCTTTAAATAAAGCAGCACAGCGTCATATATCCATTCAATTCCAACAGCGTCAAACGATAAAAAAATATCACGCCATTGTCGAAGGGCATTTAATTGATCATTTTAAAGATTTTGGCGAGATCAATGTGCCTGTACGTTATGACGAAGCGCATCCGCCACTGCATATTGCCGATGAATCGCATCCGAAACCTGCGCAAAGTTATTATCAAATAGTCGAAAATTTTTATATTGAGGATGTGCCTGTGAGTCGGATTGTCTTAAAACCGATTACAGGACGTTCGCACCAATTACGTGTACATACCCAGTATATCGGTCATCCGATAGTCGGCGATACGCTATATGCCACAGCACAAGGGCAATCGCTTGCTAAGCGCCTGTGTTTGCATGCGGCGGAGCTCAGTTTTGTACATCCTGTTACAGGGCAAACATTGAACTTTGTTTGTCAAACTCCATTTTAGACTTTTATGATGGTTTTTTAATCGGTTAAAATGCAAGATAGCAATCGGCTATGATTATGGATGAATGATAATTTTCAAAAAGCAGGGACTCGACTGTCATACTTTTTGCTTATTATTGCTTTGATCGGCTGATTGATCATTTTGATTTTTACATACGATAAAATACATTCAACTTTTTGATTAAGGTGAAAAACTTGCAACAATTTGCGATCGGACAACGTTGGCTTTCAGATACGGAATCAGAGCTTGGACTGGGCGTACTCATTGATGTTGATGAGCGAGCAATCAGTATTCTGTTCCCAAAAAGTGATGAAACACGGGTCTATGCACGAAGCAATGCACCTTTATCACGCATTGTGTTCAATGTCGGCGATATGATTTCCGATCAAGAAGGACTTGAATGGCAAGTGTTGTCGGTTGAAGATCGTGGTGGCGTGATGAAGTATCATGCCAAGCGTAACGATGAGAACGGCGATGAGGTTATCAAAGACCTCAATGAAACCCGTCTAGGTGCGCACATCCAACTGTCTAAGCCATTGGAGCGGATGCTTGCCAGTCAGGTCGATTATAAAGAATGGTACGACTTGCGTATCCAAGCCTTGATGATGCAAGCGACCATGAAACGTAGTCCACTACGTGGTTTGCTCGGTGCACGTGTCGGTTTGATTCCGCATCAGCTGTATATTGCCAATGAAGTCGGGACTCGACTAGCGCCACGTGTTTTGCTTGCTGATGAAGTCGGTTTGGGTAAAACCATTGAAGCAGGTTTGATTATCCATCAACAACTGAAAACTGGTCGTAGTGAACGTGTGCTGATTTTGGTGCCTGATTCATTGCAATATCAATGGATGATTGAAATGCGTCGTCGTTTCAATTTGCCATTTTCGATTTTTGACCTGACACGTACTGCATCAATCAAAGAGCATGATCCTGAGCTGAATCCGTTTAGCACCGAACAACGCATTATCGCCAGTATCGACTTGATGCTCGATCACCCTGATTTGCATGAACAAGCCATTGAAGCAGGTTTTGACTTGTTGGTAGTGGATGAAGCGCATCATTTGATTTGGTCCGAGCAAGAAGGCGGTAATGATCGCTATGATTTGGTTGAAGATTTCGCCAATAAAACTGCGGGTGTATTACTGCTGACTGCAACTCCTGAACAGCTTGGGGTAGAAAGTCATTTTGCCCGTTTGCGTTTGCTTGATCCACAGCGTTTTAATAATCTTGATCGCTTCTTGGCAGAAGAAGAACAATATCAGCAAACTGCAAAAATCGCCGAAGTATTGATGTCAGATATGCCTTTAGAAGAAGGGCAATTGGCTTCACTCGAACAATTATTAGGTCATCCAATCCAAGATGAGCCTGAACCACGCTATCGTGCCATTCATGAGTTACTTGATCGCCATGGTACAGGGCGAATTTTGTTCCGTAACACCCGTGAAGCGATTCAAGGTTTCCCTGGGCGTGATTGCTTGCCTGTGCCGTTACCACGTCCAGATGGTTGGCAAACCGAAGGTAAACTGCGTGAGCAAATGTGGCCTGAAGAATTACAGATTGATGGCGCATGGATGGAAAATGATCCACGTGTGTCATGGCTAATGAATGCATTACGCCATGAGTTAAAGCATAAAAAAGTCTTATTGATTGCTCGTAGTGGTCCTGTGGTTGAGTCACTCGAAAGCGCACTACGTATCCATGCAGGCATTCGCACTGCAATGTTCCATGAAGGTATGAGCTTGCTTGAACGTGACCAAGCGGCGGCATATTTTGCCGAAGACAGCTATGGCGCACAGATTCTGCTCTGTTCTGAAATTGGCTCGGAAGGACGGAATTTCCAATTTGCCAGTGATTTGGTGTTGTTTGATTTGCCTGCCAACCCTGATGTACTGGAACAGCGTATTGGTCGTCTTGATCGTATCGGTCAGGAAAATCGCATCCAAATCCATGTGCCGTATATCGAAGGCACAGCGCAAGAGCGCATGTTCCGCTGGTATAACGAAGGGCTGAATATTTTTAGTCAGATTTCACCGACAGCGCAGACTTTGCAAGAAAACTTTATTGTTGAGCTCAAAGAAAACTTATTGGCGGATACACCTGAATTCGAACCACTGCTTGAACAAGTCAATGAGCAACGTCTACAACTTGAAGCAGCGATGCAAGAAGGGCGAGATCGTCTACTCGAATACAACTCGTGCCGTCCGCAAGTGGCGAAACGTATTGTCAAAGCACTTGAAGATTATGAAGATAATTCACTTGTGCCAGATTTTATCAAACGCTTTATGTCGGCGACCAATATCGACTTTGATGAGCAAAGTAACGGCACAGTGATCATTCGACCGACCGATCAAATGCAAGTGCAAGGTTTGCAACTCGAAGAAGACGGCATGACCGTGACCTTCTACCGTGATCAAGCGCAGACACGTGAAGATAGTCAGTTCTTAACACTTGAGCATCCATTTGTGGAAAGTGTCATGGAGCTGATCAACACCCAATCTTTTGGTAGCACCAACGTCGCCTTGCTCAAAAGTAGTGCGATCAAAGCAGGCACCATGTTGGTGGAGATGTGGTTTAAAGTCGATGTGATTGCACCGAAAGTCTTAAATCTTGGTGCAAGTTTGCCAAAACAATTGATTCGTGTGTTATTGACTGAGAACGGTCAAGACTTGTCAGAGAAAATCGCATCCCATATCTTGCAACCGTATACGCAACATCTTGATGGCAATAATGCACGCCAAGTGATCAAGGCTCGCCGTGAAGTGATTGAAGCACGTTATGCCCAAGCGCTAGACATGGTCAAAGCACAATTGCCACAGATTCAAGAAGGCGCACAGGAACATTATGAGAAGCGTTGGCAAAAAGAAATTGATCGTTTGAATTATCTCAAACAGCATAATCCAAGCATTCGCCAAGATGAAGTGGATCGTTTGGTCAAGCATCAACAAGAAGGTTTGGGCTTACTGAAACAGCTCACCATTTCTCCTGAAGCGATTCGTGTTTTGGTGTCGGTGAATCCTTAATCGGTCATAAAATTAAGTGAAAATAAAAAACGCATTCAAATGGATGCGTTTTTTTATGATCATTGCTTTAAGTTCTCTGACTATTTCTTCAGTCTTCAACAATTACTTGCGGTCGCTTGGTCAATCGACAGAGTAGCTCATAACCAATAGATTGATTGCACTGTGCAACTTCGTCAATACTTTGCGTATCTCCCCAAAGTTCTACGGTATCGCCTAATTTCACTTGATTTTTAATACTGCTCACATCAACCGTGATCATATCCATACTGACACGACCTACTACAGGTACTTTTTGACCTGCAATAGCGATGAAGTTTTGCGCAAATAAAGAACGTGGATAACCATCACCATAACCGATAGAAACAACGGCAATGGTCATGTCACGATCGGAAGTAAAGCTAGAGCCATAGCCAACATGTTCGCCAGTCTTAATTGGATTGATCGCAATGATTTGTGCTTCAAACTGCATCACCACTTCAATACCTAAAGATGAAGCCGTGCGATCAAAGAACGGGGAAGCGCCATACAGCATAATTCCGGGACGGACATAATCAAAATGCAAATCAGCCCAATTATAAATCGCCGCAGAGTTACAACATGATACTTCGATCGGTGCGCAAGCTTGTTTGATGGATAAAAGTTGCTCAATTTGCACCTGATTCATTGGGTGGTCAGGGACATCCGCATTGGCAAAGTGCATTGCAAGTACGCAGTGAAAGCCTTCATTTTTTAAGTGCTGAATCACTTCAATAATTTGATCGGCTTTAAAGCCAAGACGATTCATGCCACTGTTGAGTTTGACCCAAACTTTTAAGCCTGCATTTTTATAATTGTCTTTATGCTCAAGTAGCCAATCTAGTTGTTGCTGATGATGAATGACGCATTCAAATTTTTGTTGAATCGCAATCGACATTTCTTCAGCTTCAAATACACCTTCAATCAATGTAATTGGTTTGTCATTACCAAGAGTGCGAATTTCTAGTGCTTCAGCAAGGCTTGCAACACCGAAAGCATCTGTATTTGAAAATGCCTCAACCGCATGTTGTACACCAATACCATAAGCATTGGCTTTCACCATGCTGATCACCTTGCTGTTTGGTGCAAGGTGTCGAACGCGTTGTAGATTGTGTTGTAGCGCAGATTTGCGGATACGAATAACAGCGTGACGCACTATAACTTCCTTAAAACCGTAATGACAATGAGTTCGTAATGACTTTATTCATCGTCTTGGAATTGACTATAGAACTCTGGAGAGAGGTTACTAAATCGGGTGTATTGACCTTCGAATGCAAGGCGAACCGTACCAATTGGACCATTACGCTGTTTACCAATGATAATCTCAGCGGTGCCTGCTTCTTTTGACTCTTTATTATAAACCTCGTCACGGTAAATAAACATAATCAAATCCGCATCTTGCTCGATCGCACCTGATTCACGCAAGTCTGACATGACAGGGCGTTTGTTTGGACGATTCTCAAGACTACGGTTGAGCTGTGAAAGGGCAATCACAGGGCAGTTCATTTCTTTTGCCAAAGCTTTTAGACTTCGAGAAATTTCTGAAATTTCGCCAACACGGTTATCGCCCATACCTGGTACTTTCATGAGCTGTAGATAATCGACCATGATACAGCCGAGTTTGCCACCATGTTGTTTGGCGATACGACGTGCACGCGCACGGACTTCTGTTGGCGGAAGTGCTGAAGAATCATCAATATACAAATGCTTTTGCTGAAGATGAACCATACTACTGGTCACTTTTGACCACTCATCTGCATCCAAATTACCTGAACGTAAATGCCCTTGATTAACTCGTCCAAATGCGGAAATTAAACGCATGGCAATCGAATCCGCAGGCATTTCCATTGAGAAAACTAATGCAGGCAGGTCGCAGTTAAACAATACACTTTCCACCAAGTTCATGGCAAAAGTCGTTTTACCCATCGACGGACGAGCTGCCACAATGATGAGATCACCAGATTGCATACCATAAGTTTTATTATCGAGCTCTAAGAAACCTGTGGTCAAACCAGTAATGTTACCTTCAAGTTTGGAAAGCTCATCGAGTTTAGTCACGACTTTTGCTGTGACATCGCTGATAGATTGTGGTCCTGACTGGCTTTGACGGTTATTATATTGTTCTGCAAGTGAGAAGATATTGGTTTCTGCACGATCAAGAATATCACGGACACTTTGACCTTTTGGATCATAAGCTGTACGTAGGATTTCATTGCCGACGGATATCATATTGCGCAAAGTTGCTGTTTCTTTCACTTTTTCTGCGTAGGCAGGTAAGTTAAATAGCGACGGTGGTGACTCCGCAAGGAGTTGCATCAGATAGGCTTCACCGCCTGCATCCTCTAGCATGTGTTGATTGGTCAGCCAATCATTAACCATCACGGCATCATAAGGTTGATTTGAATCTGCAAGACTTTTAATCGCACGAAAGATATGGCGGTGACGTGTCGCATAAAACTCATTCTCAAGCAAAATATCAGCAACACTTTCCCAAGATTCGGCAACTGTCATTAACGCAGCGAGAACAGCTTGCTCCATCGTCAGGTTGTGCGGTGGGGTGCGAAGATTCGGATTGTTTTCCGAGATTTCGGTATTGCTCGATTTCTTCGTTTTTTTTGCGGTGGAATCCGTTGCTGCCATATTGCCGTATGCCTATTGCATGAAATTAAACGATCAAAAAAGTAGTTTGGAGATTTTGTCTGACTACAGATTTAGCGATAAATTTTAGCACTAAAGTGGGTTGATGGGGCAGGCGTGGTGGATAAAATTGATAGCAGATCCATATAATTTTTTAGAGCGTGTTAGGGCTTAGCTATAAATCTCTATAATTGTAAGTGAATTTAAACACACTTAGCAGTCTTCTGAATTTGTGAAATTTTGACCTGTGGCTTGGTGTTGTTTTTATTTGTATGGTTGAGATTGAAGTTCACTTATCCAATTAAAGCAGACGAATTATAGTCAGAAAGTTCATCATTAATTATCAAAAAAACTTACAAAAGATAAAAAGAATGAGGGGTGTTAATAAGATATTATAGATTTGCTTAAAATTTCATAAACAATAAACAATGAATCATCAGATAAAATTACATGGCGAAGCGTTGCCATTAAGTGCGTACGGGACATCATACTTTTGGTTTGATTCCTTGACTGGGGTAGAAAAGCTCAACGAACTATTTGAATACCAGTTGGTGGTCAAAGTTCGGGATGAATACCACAATCCAGTACATGGCTATGCGGGCTTAGAAGGGTATGTATCTAAACATAGTGCAAGCTCAGGAGGCACCCCTGCCTCAGACCTCAACCTACAAAGCTTGATTGGTACGGAACTTGCGATCCAAATCCGCCTAGATGGCTTAATGCTCGAATACAGCCAGCTCGACCAGATCAATCACAACAGCAGTGAACACACCCAACAAAATGCCCTCAATGGCGTACGCTACTACCGAGGACTGGTCAATCGAGTTGAAGTCCTACCCGTACGCAACCGTCATGCTAGCTATAAAATCACCCTCGTGCCATGGCTATGGCTACTGACTAAAAGCAGCAACTATAAAATCTACCAAAAGAAAAGTGCGCTTGAGATCATCGAAGAAGTCCTGAGCAACTACCCCTATCCAGTAGACTACCGCTGTAGTGGCAGCTATCCAAGCCTGGATTACCAAGCGCAATACGGAGAAACCGACTACCAGTTTATCCAACGGCTGATGCAAGAACACGGCATCAACTTCCACTTTGAGCATAGCAAAAACCAACTGACCTTAGTCCTGTCAGACCACAATGCCGCATACAAAACAATGGAAGCCAGTGGCTACCAACAACTGCGTATCTACCCACCGAACCAACGCTTCCCTAATCGTGCAGAATACATCGAACACTTTGAAGCGGCACAACAACTGGTCAGTGGTAAAATCCAACTCAGCGACTACCAATTCAAACAACCCAAACTGACCCAAACTGCGCAAGACCAATACCTCTGGGAACACGCCTACGCAGAACAAGAAATCTACGAATGGCAACAAGGCGACTTTATCAGTGCAGAAGATGGTGGACAAGACAAAGCCAAACAACGCATCGAAGCGCTACACCAACACGGCTACCGTGCCCAAGGCAAAGGACGCCTAAAAGGACTACAAACAGGCTACCGCTTTGAGCTCAATAACCACCCGAACAGTGAATCCAATCGCAGTTGGCTGGTACTGGGAACCCAAACCACCATCCAAGACCTGAGTGAAGAAAAATCAGACAACCAATTCTACGATGGACAAGTCGAATTCCTCGTACAACCTGATGACCACACCTTAAGACCTGACCGTACCCAACACAAACCACAAGGACGCCCACAAACCGCCACCGTCGTCGGTCCTGCAGACGAAGAAATCTATACCGACCAATACGGACGGGTGAAAGTACAATTCCATTGGGATCGACTGGGTGCCAAAGACCAAGACAGCACCTGCTGGCTCAGAGTATCTACCGCATGGGCAGGGAACAACTACGGCACCATCCATCTGCCGAGAATTGGACAAGAAGTCATTGTTGACTTCTTCAATGGCGACCCAGACATGCCCTATGTTGCAGGACGCTTGACCAACCCTGAACACATGCCACTGTGGGAACTACCAAGCCAAAAGGCACTGTCAGGGATCAAGTCCAAAGAACTGGGCGGAAGCCAAGCCAACCAACTGGTGATGGATGACACCCCTGAACAAATTCAAGTGCACCTGAAAAGTGACCACCAGAGCAGTGAACTAAATCTAGGCTACATTACTCGCATTCCTGACCCAAGCGGACGCAAGGATTATCGAGGGGAAGGCTTTGAACTGAGAACCGATGGGCATGGGGTAATCCGTAGTGATCAAGGCTTAGTCTTGACCACCCACGGTAAACACAACGCAGAAAGCTACATCAAAGACATTGCTGAAAGTACCAGTCAACTACAAAGTGCAGTCGAACAACACAAACTGCAAACCGAAGTGGCGATTAACCAAAAGGCAGATGAACGCAACATTGATGCCACAGCACAAACGAAACTAAAACAACAAAGCCAAGAGATTGAAGGGAAAGGGACAAGCACAAACAGCAAAGGCAAATACAGCGAACTCGGACAAGCACATATTCTACTGGGTACCCCTGCAGGCGTAGCCATCGCAGCCCAACAAAGCATCCACCTCAATAGTGAGTCACACATTGCGTTGACCAGTGGTGCTGACGTAAGTATCGCCAGTGGAGAGCGCTTATTTGCCAGTACCGTGAGTGGGATAAGCTTGTTTACGCAACAAGGTGGTGCAAGATTATTTGCAGGGAAGGACAAGTTAGAGATCCAAGCACAGGATGGGGTGCTGGATGTCATTGCGAGATTAGGTATACAAATTATCTCGACTGAGCAAGGAGTAGAAATCATTGCAAAAGAAGGTATTCAGCTGAATGCGGGTGGTTCGCAGATAGAAATTGCTGATGGTGTAAAGATCAATACAGGTGGGAAATTTGAAGCGAAAGCTAGTGAGCATAAATTTATAGGTCCCCAAAGTATTGGCGTAGATATAAATGATCTACCTGCACTAGAAATATTTAATGAACGCTTTCAAATGTTTCTGCCATCGGGTGAACCATTATCATTTGTCGACTATAAAGTATCTAATTCTGAAAAAGAAATTTTCGCCAAGTCTGATGATGTTGGAAAAACAAAAGAGATTCATTCTAAACAAGAAGAGGCATTAAAGTTAGATCTTTTATGGATGGATCTAGAGCGGTCTGATGAAGCCGAATCGGGTGTGGATGTTGATAAAGGTGAAAGTGTATGACGAATGGTTTGAATTGGACAAGTAATACTAATACCACCGAAAACAGCTGCCAAAATGCAACATGTGATTGCCTAACAATGTGGGAAATCTACCAACAGGAGGTCATGAAACGACTTTCCAATGTTCAAAATCAAAAAAACAACGGATATAAACTTGAGCCTGGATACGAAGCTAGAGCTAGGCGAATTGCTGCAACTTATGCAAAAATTTATCTAGAGCAAGAGATCAATGGTAATGATAGTCTTATTGGGCGTTATTATTGGATGGGCTTAGGGGCATTTGCATCTAAGACTGTAGCTGCAATTTTTAAGCATTGGAGCAGTATATTTGGTTATAACGTTGGGGTGACCGAGGCGATTAACTTATTTGCTAGTGGGAATCTATGGTTATGTATGGATATCGCACCTTGGCATTTTATGGAGACTGTAAATAAAACTGTGTAAACGCTTAAACTATCCCTCAACGTTGTTGGGGGTAACACAGGTGTTTACCATGAAAGATGAAGCAATGTTGGCATTAGCTAAAGAATTTGCCAAAAACCTAAAAACAGAAGCTGACC
>NZ_JAYROT010000055.1:0-33041 GCF_041911495.1 Acinetobacter sp.
ATTAATCTTACTGACTAAAAATTCGCTCAAATAAACTTCGAGAAATTTCTACCAATTCAATCAATGAATATATATTCGATCAATCAACCAGTAAAAATCCACACAAGTTGTTCTTCTTTAACTCTTAATGAATCACTCAATACTTCGTCAGCATCAAGCTAGGTCGGCTATATTACTCTCTATCTCTAAAAAGTCAACTGAAATTACAGATAATTTTTAAACCTATTTAATCAACCAAAAAATTTAACCATCAAGCTAAATGACTGTTAATCAACAAGTTTTTATCCGCATCCCCGCCGGTAGGTGCGCATTCTACACCATCACAATTCCAATTCAACCCCAAACAACAGCTTTTTATACCGAGTGGTTGTTTCATGTTCATTTCTTTGCTTTATTGCTCATTTCTGAATCAAATGCATCATTGTTTGGATATTATTCTGTATTTGGGCTGTCTAAATATGCCAACAGCATTGTTAAAAGCTCTGTTTTCAGTCGTGCTTCTTCGATTAAAAATTGATTGTGACTAACATAGCGCATCATGGTGAAGAGCGTACTATTGATAATGACAAAAGATTTATGTTTTAAGGTTTCAAAATTCCAATGACTATAAAAGCGGTTAAATACATAGAGCCCGACTTCAAAAAAATGTTTTTCAAGCACTTGCGCAGATTCGGACTCACTGTATTCATGCCAGTTTTTTAGGATTTCGATCAGAAAGCCTTGATCTGCTTTAAGCGACTCAAATCCGAATTCGATGCTATTTTGAATCACTTCTTTGATGGTTTTGTGTTGTTCTTCCATGACTAAGGCTTTAAATCCAAGCCCAAGCTTTTCACTTTTCCGCATGAGCAATTCTTCGACGATTTGCTCTTTATTTTCAAAATATTGATAAATAGAACCAACGCTCACACCTGATATTTCAGCAATTTTGGGTGTAGTGGTGTGAAGCACGCCATGTTGACTAATGCAATATAATGTCGCTTCGAGAATATCATCGACGATGCGCTTTGCTCGCTGTTGCTGTGGTCTTTTTCTCATCTATGCTTCCTTGCCTTATCGCTAACACCACTCTGCCTATTGTATGGCAGAGTGTTTCCATGAATGCGAATTGAATGCGAATAAATATTCATATTAGTATATGGTTAAATCTTAAACAGAGTAAAAGATCATGTCATTGACCTATCCGACTCGCCTTATGGCATTTGAGCATACCCAAAGTAGCAACTGGATGACGCAGATTTTAAATCATTTGTGCGATACACCTGTTCAGCCTAATTATGCTGAACATTGTCAGATTGCACGCTCAATTAATGATGGTGATCGGTTGATGGATCCAGTTATTGAATGGGTCATGCAAGCTCCTAAAGAACGCCGTAAATTATTTGAAACAGCATTATTTCAAGGACTTGATCATTTACAGGGTGATGCAACTGAATATACTCACGATGATGTAAAAGTACTGTATGACTTCTTTGCTCAAGTTGAACAAATACCGTCGTGGGTCGATCAAAAGAAAATTCAAAATGCGGTCAATTTCACTCATCGTCTTGGGATCAATAATGGTTTTGTTTTGCGTGATGTGTCTTTGATGGCAGGTTATATGTTCCCAGGTTTTAATCAACCCTTAGTGCTGACGGGCGCATTAAAGCAACAAGTCAATGTACGCCTAGCAGAAACGACGAAATGGTGGATTGATATTACAGAAACTGATGGCTTACAACGCTTTCACTCAGGTTTTACTTCAACCATTTATGTGCGCTTTATTCATGCGTTGGTACGCCATCAGTTAAAAAAATCTGAGCGTTGGGATAGCAAGACATGGGGTGTACCGATCAATCAGTATGATCTCGCCATGACCAATATTGCATTTTCAAATGTAGTGCTGTTAGGTGTTCGAGCTTTAGGTATTTTCCCAAATAAAACCGAAGTCGATGAATATTTGCATTTTTGGCGCTATGTCGGTTGGCTTATGGGTGTTGAAGAAAAATGGCTAATTAACAAAGAATCAGAAGCTTGGCGGATGATGTATTGGTTGCAATTTTCCCATCCTGCTTCTGATGAATCGAGTGCCGCTTTGGGCGCAAGTTTGTCCAAAGAGCCGTTCTTTCGAGAATATCGCCACTTCCGCCCATTACAACAGAAGTTGGCATATCGACAACATTTGGAAATTACCCAATTTTTCATTGGTAAAAAACGTATGCAAAGCCTCGGTCTGCGTACTCGCCCTGCATCGTGGTTTGCCTATTATCTCATCATGCGCAATTTGATTTTATATACTGGCGCAAAGCGTAGTCCCAAACTCAGTCAATATTTACAAAATCAAGGGCGCCGTATGCAGAAGATGGGGTTTTCACTCTATCAAAGTCCTAACAATAAAAACCAAAGCAAACAACTGGCGAGCATGCATCAATAGATGTATTGCTTGCCTAAGTTTGTAAAATCATTGTTTGTAAAATCGTTATTGCACGCCCGAGTCTTTGCTCCACACCAAAATCTTAGTAGTAGACTCTTGTACTACCTCATCATTTTGATTTTTGGTCTGGCTAAATAGCGTGATCACGCCTTGATTCGGTTTGGACTGTGAACGGCGTAACTCGGTAATCTCTGATTCAACATGAAGCACATCATTTGGACGCGTCGGACGTTTCCACGACACCTCTCCACCAAAACCGACCAAACCACCCGCCACAGGAAAGCTCTCTACCCATAGACGCATAGTAATCGCCGCCGTCTGCCAACCACTTCCTGCTAAGCCTTGAAATACAGGATGTGCCAAAGCAGATTGTTCATCTAGATGAAAGGGTTGCGGATCATATTCAGAGGCGAATTGTTTAATTTTTTCTTCTGTCAGCGCATATTCGCCACTCTGATATTTTTGACCGACAGCCAAATCTTCAAGATAAAGTTTCGTCATGATTTGCTCCTTTAATTGTTCTCATCATAGTAGAAAAATATGCAACCTTCGACTTAAGTAGATAAATATAAATGCAAATTGCTCAGCGTTTGCACAAATCAATAATTTTTCACCTCCCTGTCACGGCATTGTCATTTCTGACTGATATTTTTGGCGCTTATTTATTGGGGGTGGCGTTCCATGATGAACAATCAAAGCAAGTATAAACGTACAGAAGCAGGCACTCGTGAACTGACGCAAAGACAACTCAAAATCAATGCACGCGCACGAACTTTATTGTTATTAATTGAAAAAGATAATTTCAAACAACTTAGCGCTGATGCCTCCAATAAAATCGCAAGCGCAGAAAATTTCCAGACTTTGCTGGATCTTGGTTTGATATATGACACGACGATTCATCAACAGACAACTTTAATGTCTACAAATGAAATCGTTGATCATCAGGCAGAATCCATCTCGCAAACGCATTTCATAGATGATTTAGCAACTGAACCTACAAATAATAATACTCAGCCAAAGCCTAATTTTTTATCTAAAGTCTCACGCACGCTCTCTCAAGTGAATGAAGCCTTGCAGTCAGAAAAAGTTGAGCGAAAATTAGTTGTACAAGAAAACACTGACAATCCACGCTTTGATACAACATTAAATCTTATAAAAGAAGAAACCGCTAAACAAACACTTGATGACACAAGAACAGCTAACTCTAAAGCTCAATCAGCCAAAATCATTGAACCTGCTTCCCCATTCAAAGCACCGACGCCAATTCCGCCAAAACCTGAACAGATCGCTGAAGAAAAACCAAGTGTTGCAACGATTAGTTTCGAAGAAGTGAAAAATTTAATGCAACAAACGCTTCAGCAGTATTGTGGATTGATGGCTAAAGCCTTGATCGTTGCGATAGGAAATACAGAGAATACGCATCAACTACGCCAATATCAAAGCAAATGGCTGACCTCATTATTCGAAACACGTATCGGTCGGCAACAGCTCAATGAGCTACTCAGTGTCATCAATGCAAGTTTGGAACACGTTAATCATAATCAGTTGGCGAGTTAAGCTTTTGAGTCGTGAATCCAACTAAACCCAAAACGAAATAATCAATAACATTCCAACCAAAATACTAAACCCTGCCAAGAGCATCGGCTGATTGGTTTTATAGCCTTCCATCATTTCCGCATCGGTAATCGAACGTAGCGCTATGCGATATTGTTGCACCGAGATCAGACAGATAATCATCCCCAAAACGATCACCCCGCCCCCAGTCCATTTGCTAAATGCAATCTTGTCGGCATATTTCACAGGGTCAACCAGTTGTGCTAGAAAGGCTGATTTTTCAATAACAAAGCCAAAAGCAATCAACGCCAAACTACTCCGATTCCACGCCAATACAGTGCGTTCCAAAGCCAATAACACACGTGGATCTTGCAAATTTGACATATTCTTACTTTTCCATGACCAATTTCTTGCTAAGCTCAAACCATAAAACAAGCACAGGGAAATTACAATGAAGATTCAAATTATTGTTGGTAGTATTCGGGAAAATCGTGTGGCGATTCACGTCGCCGAGTGGATGCAAAATGCCTTACAAGACATTGATGCCGAGGTGGAAATTGTCGATCTAAAAACGTGGGATTTGCCGATGTTTAGCGGTGCGTCACCGATGTCATTAAAAGGTAATTATAGCGACCCATTACAGAAAAAATGGTCTGAGAAAATTACTGAGGGCGATGCCTATTTCCTCATTTCACCTGAATACAACAATGGCTACTCACCTGCGCTAAAAAATGCCTTGGATTA
This sequence comes from Acinetobacter sp., assembly GCF_041911495.1. Lineage (GTDB taxonomy): Bacteria > Pseudomonadota > Gammaproteobacteria > Pseudomonadales > Moraxellaceae > Acinetobacter. The sequence goes on from NZ_JAYROT010000055.1 coordinate 4,712, forward strand.
TCTCGGTACAGAGTGGAGTGGCAAACCTGTCGGTTTTGTCAGCTATGGTTCGGTCAATGGCGCACGCTCGATCTCACAAATCCGTCAAGTTACCACCGCACTTGGGATGATTGATAGCAACATCAGCTTGCTCATTCGTGATATTTTCGCACGCACAAAATCAAACCCATTTGAAGGAAATGAAACTGAATACAATGTCCTCAATGATTTGGCAAACCAGCTGATCGCATTAAGCCAAAAACTGAGCCAATAAAAATCGACTGATATTGAAGACAAGCATTGCGAATGACATGTGACCGCATGTCATTTTGACCAATGTGGGGCAGCATTTCAGCGCATATACTTGATCCAATCGCTTTGAAAAACAAAAATGCAGTCACGGAAAGACTGCACGAATGCAACTCAATAAGGAAATATCAATGAAAAAAATCACCCAACTTTTCGGTCTGACTACGATCGCTATGAGCGCATTCGCCATGAATACTGCGCAAGCTAAGCAAACTTTCTGTGTATTTGATCTCGTTGGTACGCAAGGCGATGTCTATGCCTTGATGAAAGATTATCAACTTGCTTCAAAAAAATGGGGTGCAAATATCGAGCTTAAAGCCTACACCGATGAGCGCGTGCTAACCGAAGACTTTAAAGCTGGCAAGTGTGACGGTGCCAGTATCACAGGGATGCGTGGTCGTCAGTTCAATAGTTTCACTGGTTCAATCGACTCGATTGGTTCAATTCCAAGCCTAAAACTGGCGGTGAAAGTTATGCAAACCTTGGCTGATCCTCGCTTTGCCAAAGACATGAAACAAGGTAAATATGAAATCGTCGGCATTGTTCCAGTCGGTGATGCGTATTTATTCTTAAACGATCGAAATATCAATACCATCGCCAAGGCAGCAGGAAAGAAAATTGCGGTGTTAGACTACGATCAAGCGCAGAAAAAAATGGTACAACAAGTTGGCGCACAAGCCGTTTCCGCCGATGTTACCAATTTTGGTTCAAAATTTAACAATGGTGAAGTCGATATCATTGGCGCACCTGCTGCAGTGTTTCGTCCTTTAGAGCTGTATAAAGGACTCGGTTCAAAAGGTGCGATTGCCAACTATCCACTACTGCAAGTATCAGGCAACCTGATCATTCACAGTGCAAAATTTCCTGCGGGATTTGGTCAAAAATCAAGAACTTGGATTAAAGGACAATTACCCCGCGCCTTCACTATTCTTGGTAAAATGAAAGATGACATTTCTGCAAAATACTGGATGCAAATCCCTGAGGGTGACAAATTGGGTTATCAAAAAATGATGCGTGAAGCCCGCATTCAGCTCACCAAAGAAGGCATTTATGACAAGAAAATGATGGAGCTACTTTGGCGTGCTCGCTGTGCGGAAAACCGTCAAAACTTCGAATGTTCACTCAAAGATGAGCAATATTCAAAAAAATAAGCCCATTGATTTGATTTCCACTTGTAAATCACAAATTCGCACAGATATGGTAAAATAACTGTGTTCTGATTTATTGGTGGAAATCATCATGACTGCCCAAGCCTTAGTTTTAACAAATAATGCTGCCGACAAAGTACGCCAACTGCGTGATAGTGAAGGCAATGCGGATTTGATGCTTCGTGTCTATGTGACAGGTGGCGGATGTTCTGGCTTTTCCTATGGCTTTAACTTCGCAGAAAGTGTTAATGATGACGATGCCGAGTTTGAAAATGGCGATGTCAAAATGGTCGTGGATTCGCTTAGCTATCAGTATCTTCTAGGCTCAGAAGTGGATTATGTCCAAGGCTTAGAAGGTTCTCGCTTTATTGTGAAAAATCCAAATGCAACAACAACTTGTGGTTGTGGCTCATCGTTTTCGATCTAGGCTTTTTCTATTTAATATATCCAACTACTTAAATGATTTAAACCGAACATCATTGTTCGGTTTTATTTTTTCTCATATTTTAAAAAGTGAAACTAATCCGCAAATGATAGGCAAAAAGAAGCCTAGGTCTGGGGAGAGCCTAGGCTTTGAGAAGAAGGATGTTTTGTTGACATCCTTGAGGGTTGATCGTGTCTCATTCGATCGAATCAATAGCTGTATTATGCCGATTTCTAGCAATTAACACTGTTTAGCGAAAGTTGCCAATCTTAAGCAGTATGTAAAGAATACATACAATATGTACAAAGCTAGCGCATCACATAAATGTTTAATATTTTGCTAAGACATTCATTTTTAGTCGTTAAAATTCCACAAAGACGATTTTTCGGCGAATCTTTACATGAACTCATTCATTATTTTTATCACATAAGTTAACAAAGCGATTTTTGTAGTTTAATTTTCGAAACTTGCCTCAAGCTCTTCAAGCGCCATCATCAATTCAAGCAGTTGCTCCTCATCTTCTGCTAATTTTGTTTTCTGCGACGTCTGCTGATCCATTAATTGCAATAGCTCGGCTTTATGATCAGCTTCATAGATTGCGCTATCCGCCAATTGATTTTCAATGGTTGTAAGTTGTGTTTGCGCATTTTCGATCGACTTTTCTAATTGTTCCATTTTCTTACGCAGTGGACGAGTTTGCTCACGGCGTCGTGCATTTTCTTTGCGCTGTGCTTCTTTATCGACTTTGACATTGGAAGTTGTCGCTGTTGGATTGTCTATTGCTTTTGCAGTTTGTGTAGAATCTGTCGTTGCGCTGGCTGTCGCTGATATGTCGTCCTGTTGCTTTTGCAACATCTGCTGACGCGCTTGACGTAACCATTGACTATATTCTTGCAGATCACCGTCAAACTCCGTCACTCGCCCATCATGAACGAGCAATAAATCATCGCACACGGTCGCAATCAATTGACGTTCATGCGACACCAACACCACCGCTCCTTCGAAGTCTTGTAGTGCCATGGTCAGCGCATGACGCATGTCCAAATCCAAATGGTTGGTCGGTTCATCCAAAATCAATACATTTGGACTTTGCCACACGATCAATGCCAATGCCAAGCGAGCACGCTCACCACCCGAGAAGCGCTGACACGGTGTATCCATGCGCTCGCCACTAAAACCAAAACTGCCTAAAAATGACCGCAAACTAGCCTCACTAATGGATTTATCTGCGATCCGAGCAAGCTGTAACATCGGACTGGCTTGATCATCCAGCGCATCCATCTGATGCTGTGCGAAGTAGCCGATATTCAGTAATTCAGAAGCTTGACGTTCACCTGTGAGTAAAGGCAACTGACCAACTAATGATTTAATCAGTGTCGATTTTCCTGCGCCGTTCATACCGAGTAGGCCTAAGCGAGTTACAGGCGTAATTTGCAATTTTACTTTTGAAGCGATACTTTTCTCTGCACTATAACCAATCGTTGCATCGTCTAGGCTGAGTAATGGCGAGCTCATCCGAGTCGGTTCACGGAAGCTAAAGGTGAACGGCGTATCCACATGCGCAGGCGCAAGATTCTGCATACGTTCAAGCTGTTTAATACGGCTTTGCGCTTGGCGGGCTTTGGTGGCTTTGGCTTTGAAGCGATCAATAAACTTTTGCAGGTGCGCTCGTGTTTCTTGTTGCTTCTCAAAAGCTTGCTGTTGTTGTGACAAGCGTTCACTACGAATGGTTTCAAAACTGGAATAATTGCCTGAATATAGCGTTAATTCTGCATTCTCAATATGCAAAATATGATCGGTCACTGCATCCAAGAAGTCCCGATCATGCGAAATCAAAACCAGCGTACCTGCATAGCTTTTTAACCAATCTTCTAACCACAAAATCGCATCTAAATCCAAGTGGTTGGTCGGCTCATCGAGTAATAATAAGTCTGAACGGCTCATCAATGTGCGAGCCAAATTCAGTCGCATACGCCAACCACCGGAAAAACTTTGTACAGGCTGACGAATCTGAAATTCAAAAAAACCTAAACCTGCCAGCAATTGTGCTGCTTTAGCAGGTGCAACATAGCCATGAATTTCATCAAAGCGAGCATGCAACTCCCCAAGTTCTATATCACTGAGTTGGTCGCTATTTTCTAACTTATTTTGGATTTGCCAATATTCCGCATCACCTGACAAGACAAAATCCAGCGCAGGTACGGCCAACGCTTCGATCTCTTGCGCCATATGCGCCACGATCCAGCTCTGAGGACGCGTCAATTGCCCTTCATCAGCACCTAGCTCTCCCAGTAACGCAGCAAATAAAGACGACTTCCCTGCACCATTGACACCAGTTAAGCCCACTTTCCAACCTGGATGGATTTGCATCGTGGCATTTTGGAATAAAGCACGGACGCCACGTCGGATGCTAAAATTTTCAAGTTGGATCATGTGTCATCATCGTTTCACTGTGTTGAGGATCTCTATTGTAAACAATTTTACAAATCGTCCATAGTCTAGTTTGAGACACCCTATTGTGGGGTTTATTTAGACTGATTTGGCGTTCATTTTTAATGCACATTTTTACTTATTGTGAACAAATTCACACAAAATAAACTGGAATTTGGAGCAATTACTCTATTATTTATGTGTAAGCACGATATTATTCTGCTCAAGTTGGATTGGGAATGAGTCCCGCCAAAAAACAACAATTGAATGATGCAAAGATGAAAAAACTTGCACTTGCCATCGTGGCAACCTCCGCTATGGGTGCAATGTCGAGCACTCAAGCAGCAACAATGTGTGTATTTGACTTACTTGGTGCTTCAGGTGAAGCTTATCAGCAAATGAAAGACTGGGCGTTACAAGCGAAATCTTGGGGTGCTGATGTTAAATTAAAGGCTTACACCGATGAGCGTGTTGCCAATGAAGATTTCAAAGCAGGCAAATGTGATGGCGTTAGCATCACCGCAATGCGTGCTCGTGAATTCAATAAATTCGTAGGTTCTATTGATTCTATTGGTGCAGTACCAAACAATAAAGTTGCGCAAAGTGCAATCAGCTTCACTTTGAACTCTCGTAATGCTGGCAAAATGGTTAGCTCAAACAAAAAGTACGAAGTCGTCGGTATCGCCCCAATGGGTTCTGCTTACTTATTCGTTAACGATCGCAACATCAACTCAGTTGCAAAAGCGGCAGGTAAAAAAATTGCCGTTCTAGACTATGATTCTGCACAAAAGAAAATGGTTCAACAAATCGGTGCACAACCTGTTTCATCTGACGTAACCAATTTCTCATCGAAATTTAACAACGGTCAGGTAGACATCATTGGTGCGCCTGCATATGCATTCAAACCACTTGAGCTTCACAAAGGTTTGGGTTCAAAAGGTGCAATGATTAACTTCCCAATTCTTCACGTCACAGCGAATGTTGTGATCAATCCAAGTAAATTCCCTGCTGGCTTTGGTCAAAAATCACGTGATTGGTTCGTGAAGCAATTGCCTAAAGCATTTAGCACGATTTCTAAGCTTGAAGCTGGTATTCCTGCGAAATATAAAATGAACATTCCAGCTGACGACCAGATTGGTTATCAAAAAATGATGTGTGAATCACGTATTGCTTTGACTAAGCAAGGCACTTATGACAAATCAATGATGTTTGTGTTGAAAAAAGCACGTTGTAGCGTTGATAAGTCAAATTTTGAATGTTCACTCGCTGGTGAATAATTCACACTCAAGATTTTATCTTTTTCATAAAACTGCCTCTCGGGGCAGTTTTTTTTATGTCATTTTTATGGTTTACACTTTTGTATTACAGCTTTTCAAAGATGTATTCACCTATAATCTGACCTGTTTTTTCAATGAACATGATGATGATTCGCATAGCGACAACTGGCGACTTTGAGCAAATTTGGCACTTCTTTAAACCTATCGCTGAGGCAAGTGAAACCTATGCTTTTGATCGTGAAGTATCGAAAGACAAGGCTTTTGACATTTGGATGACTTTGCCCAACCGAACTTATGTTTATGAAAAAGACGGAGAAATTCTAGGTTCATACTATCTCAAAACCAATCAAAGTGGTGGCGGATCGCATGTGTGCAACTGTGAATATATGGTCTCCGAATCCACACGAGCTCACGGCGTCGCTGCCAAAATGTGTGATCACTCTCAACAGGTCGCACGTGAACTCGGTTATCTTGCGATGCAATTTAACTTTGTCGTGAAAACTAATGATGGTGCAATTCGACTTCAGCAAAAGCTAGGTTTTGATATCGTTGGTCGCTTGCCAAAAGCCTTCAACCACCTCAAACAAGGTCTTGTTGATGCCTTAGTCATGTATAAATGGCTTAATTAGCGTTCCACGTGGAACATTAATTCTATCCAATCGAAACTCAAATTAGCGATCCATACGATCAACAAACTTGGTGATGTCTCTCAGTGCCTTTTTGGCTGGTGCAATCCAGTGATTGAACATGTGGAAGTTGTGCCACATGCCTGAATAAATCGTCAATGTGCAATCGACATCGGCACGATCTGCCGCATCTTTCAGCCGCTTTGCATCATCAAGTAAAATTTCCTTACTTCCAACATGGATCAGCATCTCTGGCAATCCTTTGAGGTTGGCAAATAATGGCGAAACATAAGGCTCATCAACACTGGCATTGTCATTCAAGTAATACTTTACACCATCTCGTAACAGCTGTTCAGACAATAAGGCATCATGCTTTGCATTACGTTTTATTGAAGCGCCACTCAGTGATAAATCAAGCCATGGTGATAATAAAATCAAACCATTTGGCAACGGCAATTTTTCATCTCTTAACTTCAAACACAATGCTAATGCCAAATTTCCTCCGCAAGAATCACCTGATAAAGTAATGTTCTTTGCCGAAATGCCCTGCTCAAGTGCTTCAAGATACGCAGCTTGTAAAGTTTCTAATGCAAAAGGGAAAGGATGTTCAGGCGCCAGTGGATAATCCATATGAATCACTTGTGCACCAGTAGCTCGCACCAAATCACACATGAACCCGCGATGACTATCCAGACCGCCGAGAAAGAATGCTCCGCCATGAATATGAAAAATCAGTTGCGTCGCAGGGTCTCGTTTATGGCGGATTTCCTCACATTGCATGCCTGCCAAATGTAACTGGCGAAATGCCAAACGCTGATCCACAGGAAATAATTTCCCCGCTTTATTCATCAAATTGCGCAATACATGTGCCGAAAACCCTTGCCGACTTGGAAAGTGCACACACATTCGTAATATTTTTTCGATTGCAAAAGTTTTGAATGGATTTGAAGCAGGCATATAATTTTTCCACAATTGGACTAGCTATTCACAAAAGAAGCTTATAAAATTACAATTATAAACGAAAAAATCATAATAGAAATTCGTTTATGACTTATCGTTGATGAACTCAGGAAAACCTTCGCAAGGAAACCAAAAATGGAAAAATTCGCATTTGTTGCACTTAGCAGTGTACTGGCAACTTCAGCTTTCGCAGCAGACCTAAACAATACTCAGTGGAGAACCGTTGATGATGAAACAGGCAAAGCGAAAGCTTTGGTTGAATTCTCAAAAAGTTCAAATGGTACTTATACTGCTACAATCAAGAAACTACTTGACCCAAAAGCTAATACAGCAGTTTGTACTGAATGCTCTGGTAGTCAAAAAAATAAACCGATAGAAGGTTTAGATATCGTTCAAAACCTGAAACTAGACAAAGGCAATAAGTACACAGGCGGTACGATTCTTGACCCGAAGTCAGGCAAAACCTACAAAATGAACGCTGAAATGGCTTCTAATGGTAAAACATTGAAAGTTCGTGGATTTATCGGCGTAGCCGCTTTGGGTCGCAACCAAACATGGCACCGTGTGAAATAATATTCTGATCTAATCAGGTGTTATCAAAAGCTTGCGATTTCGCAAGCTTTTTTATGTCTATCATTTCGCCAAATTGGCATATTCCGCTTCGTCAAAACCAACTAAAATGCCCGATCCTGTGTCCAACACAGGTCGTTTAATCATACTTGGGTTGGCGATCAATGTTTCGATGAACTGTTCTTCATTTTCAAGTGCGTAGGCTTGTTGTTCAGAAGAGAGCTTTTTCCACGTGGTTCCCTTTTTGTTCAAAATCACATCTTGATTTTTTTGTTTGAGCCACTGTTTTAATGTCGCTTCATCAATACCCTGCTTTTTATAATCATGAAATTCGTAGCTCACGCCGTGCTGATCTAAAGCTGTAAATGCCTTCTTCATCGTATTACAATTCTTAATACCATAAATTTTCATCATAAATTTCCAAAAAATATTCAGATTTCGCATAGATAGGATAACTGGTCAATAAAAAGTGATAAAGTGCTATTGACGAATCAGTAAAATTCACTAAACTGTAATATGTAACAGAATATTTTAACAATTTTTACAACGTTTATGGGGAATAACCATGAAAAAATTGAGTCTTGCTACAGCACTAATCACTTCACTATTTGCCATGGGTGCAAATGCATATCAATATGAACTTAATGTTGGTTATGAAAATACTGACTTTGAAAATAATCTAGGTGGATTTGAACTTGACTCTGATGGGGATTTATTTTTTGTTAACGGTAAATACTACTTAAATACCGTAAATACTAAAAATGCTCCTCTAGCTGAAGCTGCCTTTTTAAATAAAGCTAGTAATATTGGTTTAGGATACGTTAATGCTCAAAATGAATTGAGCGAAGCTGGTATTAATGCAGAAGAAGAGTTTGAGATTATTGGTGTTAATGGTGAATTCTTTATTCCTAACTCTCAATTTTATATTTCTGGTAGTTTAAACCAAGTGGATTATACAGCTAGCGCACGTGCTCCTGGGTTTACTTATGATGAATCTGATGACACTACTGGCTATTCTTTAGAAGCTGGTTACTTACCAGTAAATGGTTTATTACTCGCATTAGGTGTGTCTAAAGAAAGTCTAGATCCTGTACTTGTTGCAGAGAATGGTTTCGTTACATCTTTAGGTTATGTGGGTGCAGTTGGTGAAGACACAACCGTCAGCACTCGTGGTAAGTACGTGACTCAGATCGGTGGCTTTTACACCAACTTTGAAGGTGTAGTCTATTTTGGTGACGAAACAGCTTATAAACTTGGTGGTGATCTGTATCTTGATCCAACATTAAGTGTTGGTGCGTCTTTTGCCGATTCTACAGCTGATGAATCAGAAACTATCTTCGGCATCAATGCGAAAAAATTCTTTACACCACAAATCGGAGTTGGTGTTGCATACACCACAGCGGATGACGTTGATTCTGTTGGTATTAACGGAACTTTCCGCTTCTAATTCCACATCGCTGATGAAACTAAAAATCGCCCAATTGGGCGATTTTTTTGTGGCTTGCATCGCAGTGAATTTTTCTAAAGCACATTTTCACAATGTATCAATCGCAGCTGCAAACTTATTTGCCCACGAAATTCATTTTTTTCCAAGCTATAAGCAATTCTAACTTTTGGTGCTATTTCACCTTGCTCAATTTTTTCAACAAAATTAAATCCAATCGCATCAATACTGTGATTTGCATCAATCTGTAATTTTAGTTTTAAGTGCTTTTCCTTAAGCCATTGATAATCAGCAACCTGAAATATTCCTTCAAATATTGGCGATTCAAAGCCTTGTCCCCAAGGCCCAAGTTGTTCTAAGCATTGTAAAAAAGTAAGATTCAGCTCGTCTTTTTTGAGTGTGCCATCCGTATAGATTTTTGCTTGAAATACTTCAGAGTTGACCTGAGCAACTACGTCAATAAACGCCTGTCGAAACGCATCAAAATTTTCTTTTTGAATGGTTAAACCTGCCGCCATAGCATGTCCACCAAAGAATTTCACCAATTGTGGATGTTGTTCTGCTACTGCTTCGATCGCATCACGGATATGAATCCCTGCGATTGAACGTGCAGAACCTTTGAGATGCTCTCCATCTTCATCGAGTGCAAATACAATACTCGGACGATGAAAATGTTCTTTTAAGCGCCCAGCGACAATACCGATCACGCCTTGATGCCATTCAGGCTCAAAGAGTATCAACGCCTCAGGAAGCTGATCTTGTTCGATATGGATTTGTTGCAGATAATCAAAGGCTTGCTCACGCATCCCCTGCTCGACTTGGCGACGTTCGATATTCAGCCGATCAAGCTGATAAGCGTATGGATAAGCGCTATTCAGATCAGGTGCAAGTAAGCACTCAATACCGATCTGCATACTATCCATACGCCCTGCCGCATTGATCCGAGGACCAAGTACAAAACCAAAATCACTGGCTTGCAGTTGCGCTGCATTTTTTCCTGCGATTTCGATCAATGCCAAAATCCCTGCACGACACTGTCCTTGCCTGATGCGCTCTAAGCCTGCCTGTACCAAAATGCGATTATTAAAATCAAGCTTCGCCACATCGGCAACCGTACCCAATGCGACTAAATCGAGGAACTGCGTCATGCGCACGCTCGATTTACCGAGCTTTTGTCGATGCGTGGCAAGCCGAGCCAAAAGATAAAACGCTACGCCAACGCCTGCCAAAGACTTACTGGCAAAAGTACAACCCAATTGATTGGGATTCACCACAGCTTCGGCTTTTGGCGTCGCTTTCGTGGTGAGATGGTGATCGGTAATAATGACTTGCATACCGAGCGCATGACAACGCTCTACACCTGTATGGCTGGAAATACCATTATCCACCGTCATCAATACATCAGGTTGAAAGCGTTCATAAGCAAGTTCTGCGATCGCAGGTGTTAAGCCATAACCATATTTAAAACGGTCAGGCACGATATAATTCACCGTTGCACCCATCGCTTGCAAAGCTAAAACAGCAAGTGCGGTACTGGTTGCCCCATCGGCATCATAATCACCAACGATGAGTATTTTTTGTTTTTTATCAATCGCTTGATCTAAGATTTGTACTGCTTTATCCAAGCCCATTAAATCAGGTTGTAACAAGTGTTTTAATTGTAAATCAAGTTGTTCAACTGTCGTGTCACGCGCTGATAAAATCCGTGCCAATGTGTCTGAACCAAGATATTCATATTGCTGTAAGGGCTGTTGTAGGGGGCGTTGTTGGGTAATTGAATGATTCAATGGGAACATGCTAGTTTAAAATGAATTAAAGTAACATGGTTTTAAAGGTTTTACCTAGGGTATCGTTTATATTCATTGATTGATATAGGATTAGGAAAGTAGTCTTTACCAGTATAAGGTTCAAAATAGTAACTAAAGTCTTCGTCCTATTTTTAGTACTATTGATTTGAAATGAATTATTACAATTAGGTAAATTATTTCTTATTTAGAAATGTTTAATTACCAACATGGTTAAAATATATACTCATTAATTACAACACGCATTATTTTTATATTTTATTACTTATTGATTAGGTTAAAGATTTTTTAAATTGGCAATATTATGTTACTTATATCAGGAAGAATTAAAACGATAGCGGGCTGTTAAAAGCGTAATTGCAGAGGCTTTGTCCATAAAAAACCACGCATATCACACAAAACAAATAAATGTTATATATCAAATAGTTAATTAGAAACAACTAAGTTGTTTTTCTACATTGATAACGTTATAAATGACATGTTCATTCTATCATGAGGCATTTTGATGAATCAACAATACTTTGAAATGCAGGCTTTAACATGGCGAGCAACACCTCCAATCCAACAAGATGCAATTTTGATTGGTCACAGCGTTATCCAGCATGATGGACTCATCAGTAAACGCTATATTTATCCTGCCAGTGAAGATTGGTGTGCTGCGGTTTCTGATGGGGTAAATAGTAGTCCCAAAGCAGAAAAAGCCTCAAAAAGTGTCTTAAAAAGCGTGTTGGCACAATTCCAAGCAAAACAGCGGATTTCTTTACAACAGGTTCAAGAGGATTTAAGTACACACTTAGCAGCCAATCCAAAAACATATAGTGCCAGTGCAACATTGGCTTTAGTTAGTCATGCAAGCCCACAAGGTTTTGTTAATATTCAGCATGTGGGAGATAGTCGGGTTTATTTATTTAATGGGCAAAATCAGCAATGGTATGCCCTCACCAAAGACCATAATTTTTTAAATGAAATGGTTGAAAATCGCGAAATTGAAATTATCGTAGGGCAAGAATATGCCAGTTTCTACTATATGCTCAATCATTGTTTTTGTGCCGATTCATTACATGAAATCCCCGAATTTCCACCCAAAGAAGAATATTTAACCGACGAAGATGCGTTATTGATTTGCAGTGATGGTGTTCACGATATTTTGGAATGTTCCAACTGGCTGCCTTTATGCGCTGAAGTTCCTTTAAAAACATGGTTGATGGAAATGAAAACTGCATTGCATCAAAAATATGCTTACGATAATGTGAGTATGATTTTAATTCGTTTAAAACGAGGTCATCATAATGAATCATGAAGATTTATTACAACAAGCGAAAGCGTTTACCAAAGATGCTGGTTATGTTTCGGTATCATCTTTACAACGCAAATTTATGATCGGTTATCAACAAGCTAGACAACTCACCGATACACTTATTCAGCAAGGTTTTTGTGAAGCAAAATTTACACCTCAGTATGGCTATCGAATTTATAAGCAGGGGGATAAAACAACAATGTCAAAAATTAAATTTGAACCATGGATTGGAAGTAAATATTTTACGAATAATCGTTTTGGCTTACGTGTACTAGTACTCGGTGAATCACATTATGGTGATCCTGCTGATTATCGTCCAGAATTTACCACAGAAATTGTCCGCTTGCTTGCTCAAGAGAATAGACATGCTTTTTTTACTAAAGTTTCAAGCGTTTTGCTTGGCTTAGAAAGTGGTAAGTTGGATGATTATACTCGTGGGGAAATATGGGAACATATTGCTTTTTATAATTACATCCAAGACTATGTGGGTACACAAGCAAGAATATCCCCCACATCCGAATTATGGACTGCGGCTCAGCAACCATTTTTGTATATGATTACCAAATTATCACCACAAGTCATTTTAGTGCTTGGTAAAGCATTAGGTTCTCATATTCCAAAACTACCTGACCATATCCAAGTCTGCCAAATTGTTCACCCATCTAGCAGTCACTTTACTTATAAAGAAGCTAATCCTTTATTTTCTAGAGCTATTCAGCAAGCAAAAATCAAAGTCTAGATTTCTTATAGGAGTATATGTTCTAAATATCTGATAAATTGGCTATTTAGAACAAATTTTTTAGTCCATACATAGAACTAATCAAGGCATCAGACGTTGAATTAACCAATCATCGCCCTGCTTTTGATAACAGATTCGATCATGTAAACGATTTGGTCGGCCTTGCCAAAACTCATAATAATCAGGTACTAAGCGATAACCACCCCAAAACTTGGGTTTATCGAGCTGTTCCGTATTTTCAAACTGCTGTACTGCATCGTCAAAGCGTTGTTGTAGCACTTCTCGGCTTTCAATCACACCACTTTGCGGCGTGCTGACATGCGCTGCAATTTGGCTATCACGAGGGCGTTTGTGATAATAATCAGTCGATTCAATTTCGGAAATACGCTCAATTTGACCTGAAATCCGCACTTGTTGCTCAAGCTCAGCCCAATAAAACAAAATCTGCGCTTGTGGGTTTTCCGCTAAGTCGAGCCCTTTTTTACTATCATAATTACTATAAAAATCATAGCCTTGATTCGTTGCACCACGAAGTAGTACCGTACGCACGTGCGGTAAAGCTTGTGCATTCGCCGTTGCCAAATACATCGCATACGGCTCATGCAGGTCGCAGGTCAGCGCTTGATTAAACCACAATAAAAATTGCTCATGTGGTATTGGCGCCACATGATCTTCATGCAACTCCCCACGCTGATACGAAAGTCGTAATTCGCTCAGATCTTTTATACTTGAACTTTCAATACTTTGCTTAGACATCTCTTATTCTGCGTGCATATCAGCTTGTTGACGGATACTATTTTCCAAATGTTTTGCCAATTGGCTGACTTCATCCAAATTATCACCTTCGACCATCACTCGGATCACGGGCTCAGTCCCAGATTTACGAATCAGCAAGCGACCTCGCCCTTTGAGCTGTTGCTCGGCTTTTTCAAACTCTGCCACAAGTACAGGATCAGCAAATGGGTCTATCATCTGTGCAAGGCGAACATTTTCTAAGACTTGAGGAAAAAGTTTAAAATCTTTAACCAATTCATCTAAGCTCGTTTCTTGCTCAACCAAAACACGCATCACTTGTAATGCAGCAATAATCGCATCGCCAGTGGTACTTCGATCTAAAGTCAGAATATGCCCTGATGGCTCTCCGCCAATAAACCAGTCATTTTCTTCCAACGCTTGAAGTACATAGCGATCACCAACTTTGGCACGAATAAATGGTATATCCACTTTGTTTAAGGCAAGCTCAAGCGCCATGTTACTCATAACAGTGCCGACGATACCACGTGGTGTTTTTTTACCTTTCGTGGCAAGAATATACAAAATATGATCACCATCAATCAGCTGACCATTTCGATCGACTAACATCACACGATCTGCATCACCATCAAAGGCAATACCCAAATCGGCACGATGTTTAATAACCGCCTGTTGTAAATTATCAAGGTGGGTCGAACCACACTGCTCATTAATATTGGTGCCATTCGGTTGATCAAAAATGCTAATGACTTTTGCACCAAGCTCTCGAAATACCGCAGGACCCACGCTATAAGCCGCACCATTGGCACAATCCATGACAATCGTAAAGTCTTGCAAATTCAGATGATATGGGAAGGTTGATTTACAAAACTCGATATAGCGCCCTTGCGCATCATCGACACGAAAGCTTTTACCTAACTGATTAGGTTCTTGGATGAAAATGTCTTTTTCAAGCTCTTGATTGATTTGTTCTTGGATTTCATCTGCAAGCTTTTTTCCTTCATTGGAAAAAAACTTAATACCATTATCAAAATAAGGATTATGTGATGCCGAAATTACAATCCCTGCATTGGCATGTAGCGCACGAGTAAGATGGGCAATCGCAGGAGTCGGCAATGGACCAAGCAAATGTACGTATACGCCCGCCGAATTTAATCCTGCTTGTAATGCAGATTCCAAGATATAGCCTGACAGCCTTGTATCTTTACCCATCACCACAATTGGCTTTTTCTTTGGAAAAATGCGTTTAAGCACAGATCCAGCGGCAAAACCAAGCCTTAAAGCAAACTCTGGGGTAATTGGTGTTTGACCAAACTGTCCACGTATTCCATCTGTTCCAAAATAACTCATCGAATATCTCTAATTTCATCTTTCTAATATTAAATTGTATGCATTCTACATCAAAAAATAGCCACCTGCATGAGGTGGCTATGATATCAAAATATATAATATAACTTAAACCAATCAGCCCACCCGATAGTTCGGTGCTTCTTTGGTAATGGTCACGTCATGTACATGCGACTCTTTCATACCTGCCGAAGTAATTTTGACAAACTTAGCATGTTGACGCATATCTTCGATGCTTGCAGAACCTGTATAGCCCATAGATGAACGTAAGCCACCCATCATTTGGTGTACGATATTGCCCATTGGCCCTTTGTACGGTACACGTCCTTCGATACCTTCAGGGACCAGTTTCTCCGCACCTGCTTTGGCATCTTGAAAATAACGGTCTGCTGAGCCACTTGAACCAGACATCGCACCAAGTGAACCCATTCCACGATAGGCTTTGTAGTAACGCCCTTGGAAGAACTCCACTTCACCCGGTGCTTCTTCTGTACCCGCCATCAATGAACCAACCATGATGGTACTTGCACCTGCGGCAATCGCTTTAGAAATATCACCTGAGTAGCGAATACCACCATCAGCGATCAAAGGAATTTGCTCTTTCAAGGCTTGAGCGACATTATCAATCGCAGAAATCTGTGGTACACCAATCCCTGCAACAATACGTGTAGTACAGATTGAACCTGGACCAATACCGACTTTGACGGCATCTGCACCTGCATCAAGCAGTGCTAATGCTGCATCACCTGTTGCGATATTGCCACCGATCACTTGCACTTGTGGGAAGTTTTGCTTGACCCAACGTACTCGTTCGATGACACCCGCAGAGTGACCGTGTGCTGTATCCACTACGATCACATCAACACCAGCATCGACCAATGATTCAACACGGCTTGGTGTTTCTGCACCTGTACCGACTGCAGCACCGACACGTAAGCGACCCAAGTCATCTTTACAACTGTTTGGATAAAGCTCTGCTTTACGAAAGTCAGTGACAGTGATCAAGCCTTTTAAGTTTTGTTGATCATCAATCACCAAGACTTTTTCAATGCGATGTTTTTGTAATAAGGCTTGAATATTTTCTTTAGACTCACCTTCACGCACTGTCACCAAACGATCTTGTGGTGTCATGATATTACTAACAGGCTGTTCAAGGTTGGTTTCAAAGCGTGTATCACGCCCCGTCACGATACCAACCACTTTTTCACCTTCAACCACAGGTACACCGCTGATATTATTGGCTTGGGTGATTTCTATCAACTCACGCACGGTAGTGTTTGGCGTAACAGTGATTGGGTTTTTCACCATACCTGCTTCAAACTTTTTCACACGGCGTACTTCTGCAGCTTGCGCAGCGATATCCATATTTTTATGCAAAATACCAATACCGCCGTGTTGTGCCATTGCAATCGCCATACGGGATTCTGTCACCGTATCCATTGCCGCAGAAACAAGCGGAATATTAAGTTGAATATCTCGAGTCAGGCGTGTTTTTAGAGAAACATCTTTTGGGAGGACTGTAGAGTAAGCAGGGAGTAACAAGACATCATCGAAGGTCAATGCTTCTTGAACGATGGTCAGCATAACAATCTCACTGGTAATTTCCGTGCGCTATTATAAACAAATTTCAATTAAAATTGCACTGTTGATTGCGATTTGCATATAGAAATTCTCATTTATGTGGTGAGGGCTTTATTTCTTAGACTTAAACAATCTCAGAATTAAAAAAAGGAGTCAAAATAAGGAGTCAAAATGAAGACAATGCAATATTCCTTTACGCAATCCACCCTGAATTACCCAAAAAATCATGTTAAGGTCGATGAAATTTAAGAATAATTTTTGAGGCTTACTATGCGTTTTGCATTATCAAGATTAAATATTGTCGTGGCGGGTGTCGCTATTGTAAGTGGCAGTGCACATGCTGGGCTCACCATTAATGGACAGCCTGTACCGATTACGATTAATGAAAATAACACTTCAATAATGATTTCATCAAATTCAAGCAACAGTTCAGGAATCTATCAATCGCAACAATATCAACCACCTAACAACTTTCAAAGCTGTCTTGCCGACTTGCGCTCAAGTGCAATTGCCAAAGGTGTATCAGGTGCAACTTATGACCGCTATACCCAATCTCTTACGCCTGACTATTCGGTAATTGATAAGTTAAATTATCAACCCGAATTTAGTACCGATATTTGGGATTATTTGTCAGGATTGGTTGATCAAGAACGTGTCGATGATGGACAAAAAAATATGGCACAACATCGTAGCGCACTGAATCGTGCATCCGCACAATATGGCGTACCTGCCGAAACCATTGCTGCGGTATGGGGTGTAGAAAGTAACTATGGCAATATTTCAGGAAAATATCCGCTTTTACAAGCACTGGGTACGCTCAGCTGTGAAGGTCGTCGTCAGTCGTATTTTCGTGGTGAGTTTTTCACGACTTTGAAAATCTTACAACGTGGCGATCTCACCGAAGATCAACTGAAAGGTTCATGGGCAGGCGCATTTGGTCATACCCAATTTATGCCTTCGACTTATGATCGTTTAGCAGTTGATTTTGATGGTGATGGTCGTCGTGACTTAGTATCAAGCGTTCCTGATGCGCTCGCTTCCACTGCAAACTTTCTAGATAAAGCAGGTTGGCAATCGGGCATGCCGTGGGGCTTTGAGGTGAGTGTGCCTGATGGCTATTATGTTGGCGGTGAAGGTCGTCGTAATAAAAAGTCTCTCAGCTATTGGGTTGCTAAAGGTGTCACACGTATTGATGGCTCTCAAGTGATTCAAGGCAATTTAAGTGGTTCAAGCCAAGCAGGTTTACTTGCGCCTGCTGGTGAGAATGGTCCGAAATTCTTAGTCTTTAAAAACTTCGATGCACTGTATAGCTATAATGCTGCTGAAAGCTATGCCCTCGCCATTGCCATGCTCTCAGATCGCTTACAAGGTAAATCGGGCATCCAAGCTTCGTGGCCAACCGATGACGCAGGCACCTCTCGTGCAGAACGTCGTGAAATCCAAACCTTATTACTTCAACGTGGTCATGACATCGGCGATGTTGATGGTTTGATCGGTAGCAAAAGCCGTCAGGCAATTCGCATAGAACAACAACGTCTTGGACTGCCGACGACTGGTCGTGCAGGTCAGCGTATTTTGACGGCGCTTCGTGCTGAGAATTTGATGAAATAATAAACCTGCAAATTGATTATAAAGATTGCGCTGTGACAATTTGTCAAAGCGCAATATTTCGCTTGCGTTCACTCGCATTGAGATTACAATAATTCGTTTAATCCACATTTAATCATTTAAGCCCTATCGTGACTTCTGAGCATTCAAATCCACAATCAAAACCTAGACAACCTAGCCGACATATTATGATGATGGCAGCGGGTACTGGCGGTCATGTCTTCCCTGCGCTTGCGGTTGCCAAAGCATTACAACAACGTGGTCATCAGATCTCTTGGCTTGCCACACCAAACGGCATGGAAAATCGTCTTTTAAAACAACATAATATTCCAATTCATCAAATCGACATTCAAGGTGTGCGTGGCAATGGTATTGTTCGCAAACTGAAAGCACCATTTAAAATACTTGGCGCGACGATCGCAGCGATGCGGATCATGAAATCATTAAAAATAGATGCAGTTGCAGGTTTTGGCGGTTATGTATCTGGACCAGGCGGATTGGCTGCGCGACTACTCGGTATTCCCGTATTAATCCACGAGCAAAATGCGGTTGCAGGCTTTACCAATACACAACTTGCACGGATTGCAAAAACCGTGTGTCAAGCTTTTCCAAAAGCGTTTCCTGAATCTTCAAAGCTGATCACTACTGGCAATCCTGTACGTCAAGAGATTTGTCAGATTCCTGCGCCTGAAGAGCGCTATCAACAACGTGATGCAGAACAGCGAGCCTTACAAATTCTCATTGTTGGTGGCTCACTTGGTGCACAAGCATTGAATGAACATATTCCTGCTGCACTGACTGGATTGAATTTACCGATGCAAGTGCGTCATCAATGCGGTCAACAACAACTTGAATCTACAGAGCAGCGCTATGAGGCCCTGCAAAAAGTTGATGGCTTTGAAGTTCAAGTCCTGCCTTTTATTGAAGATATGGCGCTTGCATATAGCCAAGCTGATTTAATCATTTGTCGTGCGGGTGCGCTGACGGTGACAGAGGTTGCAACCGCTGGTGTTGCAGCGATTTTCATTCCGTTGCCATCTGCGGTCGACGATCATCAAACCGCAAATGCACATTACTTGGCAGATGTCCGTGCAGCACAAATTTGCCCACAAGCAACGATGACTGCTGAAAGTTTACAACAGTTGCTTACGCCATTAATGTCGAGAGATATTCTGTTAAGTATAGCAAGCAAAGCCCGAAAACAAGCGCAAAGCCAAGCGACAGCACATGTTGCTGAGCTTGTTGAAAGCTTATAAAGCCACTTGTCCAAGCAAATTCAGAGAACGATTTAGAGCCCGAATTTAGAGAACGACTTTTTTAGAGAAAGAACTATGTCAGATACCACATTTACTGCAACAGAAGCCAAACAACTGATTAAAATCCCTGAAATGCGCCGTATCAAGCATATTCACTTTGTTGGGATTGGCGGTGCAGGCATGTGTGGAATTGCCGAAGTACTTAAAAATCAAGGCTATAAAGTGTCTGGCTCAGATATTAAAGCCTCAAAAACCACCGCACAACTTGAAAAAAATGACATCGAAGTCTTTATCGGGCATCAAGCAAGTAATATTGATGGCGCCAATGTCTTAGTGGTATCCACAGCGATTGATCTAGAAAATCCTGAAATTCAAACCGCAAATGAGCATCGTATCCCTGTGGTACGCCGTGCTGAAATGCTCGGTGAACTCATGCGCTATCGTCACGGCATTGCGGTCGCAGGGACACATGGTAAAACCACAACGACCAGTCTTCTGACCTGTATGCTTGCTGAGGAAAACCTTGATCCAACTTATGTGATCGGCGGTTTGCTGAATCGTACTGGAGTTAATGCTGCACTTGGTGCAAGTCGTTATATCGTTGCCGAAGCAGACGAATCTGATGCCTCTTTTCTCTATCTTGAGCCGATGGCAGCGATTGTGACCAATATCGATGCCGACCATATGGACACCTATGGCGGTAGCTTTGATGTGCTTAAAGACACCTTTGTGCAGTTTTTACATAAGTTGCCGTTTTACGGTTTAGCCGTGGTCTGTGGCGATGATGCCAATATCCGTGAAATCATGCCTCGTATCGGTCGTCCTGTGCTGACTTATGGTTTTGAAGAAGATAATGACATTCGTGCGATTGATGTTGAGCAAGACGGTATGCAATCTCACTTTACCGTACTGCGTAAAGATCGTGAGCCACTGCGCCTGACCATTAATCAACCTGGTATGCATAACATTCTAAATGCGTTGGCAGCGATTGGTGTCGCCACTGATGAAGGTGTGTCAGACGCAGCGATTGCTCGTGCATTAGAAGGTTTCAATGGCGTAGGTCGTCGCTTCCAAGTCCAAGGCGAATATGCCAAAGACAATGGTACAGTAAAACTGGTTGACGACTATGGACACCATCCAAAAGAAGTCGAAGCGACCATCAAAGCAGCTCGCCAAAGCCATCCTGATCGTCGCTTAGTGCTATTATTCCAACCGCATCGTTTTAGCCGTACACGTGATTGTTTTGATGACTTTGTTGATGTGCTGTCACAAGTCGATGCGCTACTGTTGATGGAAGTGTATCCTGCGGGAGAAAAACCAATCGTCGGTGCAGATAGTCGCAGTCTTGCACGGGCAATTCGTTTGCGTGGACAAGTTGAACCGATTATCATCGACCCTGTTGATGGTCAATTGCCGAGTGTGTTAAAGAATTTGTTACAAGCGAATGATCTGCTTTTGACACAAGGCGCAGGTAATGTCGGCGCAATTTCGGTAGAATTGGCGCAAAATGAACTTTATCTCAATACATAAATGTTTTGATTTGCGTGTTATCTGAGATTTCGATTCAATTGATGTCGTGAAATTTAGCCAGTCAATTGAACAAATTTTAAAATTTTAGTTGTTTGAAATAAGGAATTCACCGTGTCACAGGTGCAAGATAAATTTGGAAAAGTTGCGGTATTACTCGGTGGAAAATCTGCGGAACGCCAAGTGTCACTCAATAGTGGACAATCTGTCCTCGATGCCTTACTTCGTAGCGGTGTCAATGCGGAAGCCTTTGATCCCCTCACTCGCCCTGTGACCGAGCTGACAGCGTATGATCGTGCATTTATCGTTTTGCATGGTCGTGGCGGTGAAGATGGTCAAATTCAAGGCGTATTGGACTGGCTCAATATTCCTTACACAGGAACACCTGTGCAAGGCTCTGCAATCGGCATGGATAAGGTGAAAACCAAACAAATTTGGCAAGGTAGCGAATTGCCAACTGCGCCATATCGTTTGATCACCGCAGATACCAACCTCAATGAAGTGATTGATAAGCTTGGTCTACCATTGATCATCAAGCCTGTACACGAAGGCTCAAGCATCGGCATGAGTAAAGTCGAAAAAACTGAAGAATTTTCTACGGCATTATCTAAAGCTACCACGCACGATTCGATCGTCATGGCGGAGCAATGGATTACAGGCTCCGAATATACTGTGGTCATTTTAAATGGTGAAGCTTTACCTGTGATTCGCTTAGAACCGCCGAAAGATGTGGCGTTCTACGACTATGAAGCAAAATATAAACGTAACGATACCCAATATGGCATTCCATCAGGACTTTCTGATGCTGACGAGAAGCATTTGAAAGAATTGGCACTGCGTGCTTTTCAAGCCGTTGGTGCATCAGGTTGGGGGCGTATTGATGCCATGCGTGATGAGCAAGGTAATTTTTGGTTACTTGAAGTGAATACCGTTCCAGGTATGACCGATCACTCTCTTGTACCAAAAGCAGCACAAGCCATTGGTCTCAACTTCGATCAACTCTGTTTGACAATTTTAGAGCAGACTTTGGGCTAAAACATTTAATATGGCACAACTTCCCTTGTCCCTGCGACGTCGTCAAGCAGCGACCACCTCAATACATGACAAGCCACCAAGTCTTGGTGAAAAGTTGTTGTCGTGGGGAAGTTGGCTATTATTGATATTTGCCATCTTGGTGTTTGTCTTTGGTGGTTATGCGTTGTATCAGCGTTTTATGCATGCAGAAATTGAGCATGTTGATGTGGTTGGTGTCAGTGCGCCTGCGCAAAAAGCGTTGATTAAACATATCAAAGCAGATACAGCGAGCGGTTATTTCACCACAGATCTTGAACAGATTCGTGACAATGCTTTAGGGTTGTCATGGGTAGATCGTGTGGTGGTATCTCGTGCGTGGCCAAATGCAATCGTTCTGCGTGTTACACCACGGCATGCGGTTGCACGTTGGGGGACAGGTCGTTATTTGAGTGATGATGGTGTGGTATTTAAGCCTGTACAAGGTTTCGATCATCGAAACTTGCCATTATTGCATGGTCCGAACTCGCAATCACGCATGATGATGACCAAGTATCGTGATATCAATCAAATGTTTAGCCCAATGAACATGCGTCTTAAAGAGCTATATCTGACAGAGCGTATGACGTGGTTTATGCAGTTTGATAACGGTATGCGTTTGATTGTTGATCAAGATCAGACGATGGGCAAGTTACAAAGATTAAGCGAAATTGCTAAAACAGATTTAGGTTTAGTTTGGGACAATATCGCTGGGATAGATTTAAGATATCGCAACGGTCTCGCTGTACAGTGGAAGAATGCTCAACCTGTCAATATTCATAATGGACAGTTTGTCATTCCAACACCTGGTGTAACTGTTGCGGAGCAAACCCAATCAAGCCCATAATAGGGCATTTTTTTAACAGATGAAGCATACGGTCTGCGCCAAGCAATCTGCATCGCAACCGTATAATAAAAGTCATAATGGTAATGAACAATGAGTGAAGCTGTGCCATCAGTTGTGGCCATAGATATTGGAACACATAAAGTGACGGTGTTGATCGGCAAGGTTCACGCACCAGACAAAATCGAAGTCATCGGGATGTCACATGCTCGCAATCGTGGCATGAGTAAAGGCAAAATTGTCAGCCTTGATAAAGTCGTTTCTGCGATTAAAAATGCCGTGCAAGAAGCCGAAGACCAAGCTGAATGCCGTATCAATAGTGCTTGGGTGTCTATTCCTAGTACCGACCTACGTAGCTTCTATGCTTCTGGACGCACAGCAATTACCAGTGCAGATGGCTCGATTAGCACCAATGAAGTCGTCCGTGCTTTAGAGCTTGCCAAAACCAATCATCTCATTCCAGATTATTATCTTGCCAGTGCTGTGCCACTTGGCTTTGCCGTTGATGATACTGACGAATGGGTGCACAATCCTATCGGGTTTACTGGGCAAACTTTAACGGGTCATTATCAACTGATGATGCTCCCGATTAGCACCATGCAAAACCTTGATAAAGCATTGAAAAGTGCAGGTATTGGTGTGGAAAAGATGGTCATTTCAGCCCTTGCAACCGCTGAAGCAAGCTTACTCAAAGATGAAAAAGAGTATGGCGTCTGCCTCATTGATATCGGTGCAGGGACGACCAATATTGCAGTCTATCTCGGTGGGCATCTTGCTTTTGCAAGCACATTACCTCTAGGTGGAGAACACGTTACTCGTGATATTGCAGCTGTACTACAGTTGACAACTGACGAAGCCGAGCGAATTAAACATTTGCATGGTTGTGTTGATCATAGCGCGATCAAGCCAGATCATATGATCCAAGTACAAGGTATTGATGGCCCTCAAACCATTAGCCGTATCGAACTCGCAGACATTATCAAAGCGCGTTACGATGAGATCTTTGATCGTGTCTATCAAGAGCTCAATACCAATGGAGCGCTTGCCAATCTTTATCATGGCGTGGTCTTGACAGGTGACGCTAGCCAAATCGAAGGTGCAGTCAGTCATGCACGTCGTAAGCTTGGCGTATCTGCCCATCTCGGTAATCCGCCATTGCAGGTGTATAGCAAAGATGAACTTTTAGCTGCGTTACGTCGATCCATTTATACCACGGCGAGTGGATTACTGATGTTTAGCCAAAGCGAAGCACAAGAAAGCGTCATTGATGAAAATCAAAATACATCTTCAATTTGGAAGAGAATGGTCAACAGTAGCAACGACTTACTCTCAAATTTGAAAAACTTTTTCTAAAAAGTCGTTGGGCTTTTGTTGCACAAAAAACAGTGCTTTGGTAAGGAAATTTTTTTGTTTGTAATAAATTGAGTATGAGATATTACAAACTGAAAACAGCGTGCTAATATTTAGCTTTTATTTCAGGCAGTATACGGGCATAAGTGACTGCTATAACACAATTTTGGAAGTCGGAAGGTCATGCCTACAAATTCAATTACATATATAGATGATGACGAAATGGACAGTTACGGACAAGCACGCTTCACCGTTTTTGGGGTTGGCGGTGGTGGTGGTAACGCCGTTCAAAATATGGTCGAACAAAAAATCGCAGGGGTGAAATTTATCTGTGCTAATACAGATAAACAAGCGCTAGATCGCATGTCTGCACCAAACAAAGTGCAACTCGGCGAACAAAGCACCCGTGGTCTTGGCGCTGGTGCCAACCCAGAAATTGGTCGTACTGCTGCCGAAGAAACTCGTGATGCGATTCGTCAACATCTTGAAGGTACAGACATGGTCTTCGTCACCGCAGGTATGGGCGGTGGTACAGGAACAGGTGGTGCGCCAGTCGTTGCTGAGATTGCCAAAGAAATGGGTTTGCTCACTGTTGGCGTAGTCACTACGCCGTTCCGTTTTGAAGGCCGGCGTCGTATCAAAGCGGCTGAGCTGGGTATTGAAGAATTAGAAAAACATGTTGATTCGCTGATCATCATTCCAAACTCTCGTTTGTTAGATGTGTATGGCGATATCTCGATGAAGGATGCCTACAAGAAAGCCGATGATGTACTGCTCAATGCGGTACGCAGTATCTTCGACCTTGTGGTTAATCCTGGTCTGATTAACCTTGACTTTGCCGATTTAAAAACTGCCATGAGCACACGTGGCTATGCCATGATGGGTACAGGGATTGGTCGTGGTGAAAAGCGTGCTGAACAAGCTGCTGAAATGGCGATTCGTAGCCCGCTCCTTGATAAAGTTAATATCAGCGATGCCAAAGGTGTGTTGATCAACATCACTGGCGGTGAAGACGTTTCTTTACGTGAAGCTGAAACGATTGCCGATTATGTCGCGCAAATCGTCGATGAAGACGAAGTGCAATTATTCTACGGTACAGCAATTGATCCTGATGCACGTGACGAGATCCGTGTCACCGTGGTGGCAACAGGTTTGACACGTAATAATGATGACATTTCATCAACGCCAAAAACAACCACACAACGCTCAAATCAACCTGCTCAAAGCACAACTGATGAAGAAGATGTTCCTGCAATCAGTCGTCAAGCACAGAGTAATCCTGCTGCTAATAATAACCATTCAGCATCAACCGAACAAAGTTCGGGTTCACCACGTCCAGCGCCAATGAGCATTCAAGACTACTTGCAAAAACAACAACGCAAATAACCTGTATTCTGCATAAGGATCATTGTCTACAGCAATGATCCTTATGTTTTTTTACATTCTATTTTGTGCTACCTTAGTTACAATTGCTCATCTTGTAAGTAAATATGTTTAAACAAAGATCAATCCGCCGAGTCGTTCGTGCGAGCGGTATCGGGTTACATAGCGGGAAAAAAGTCAAAATCAACTTTTTACCGAGCGAATGTGATACAGGAATTGTCTTTCGTCGCATCGATCTCGACCCAGTAGTTGAAATTCCTGCCGAAGCCATGCTGATCCAAGAAGCCTTTATGTGCTCAAACTTGGTGAAAGGTAAGGTCAAAGTCGGCACCGTTGAACATGTCATGAGTGCGATTGCCGCACTGGGTATAGATAACCTCATTATCGAAATCGACGCTGCCGAGATTCCCATCATGGATGGTAGTGCAGGGCCTTTTATCTATTTATTACTTCAAGGTGAACTCACGGAGCAAGAACACGCCAAAAAATTTATCAAAATTAAAAAAGAAATACACGTTCAAACTGAGGATAAAACCGCATCATTTCGCCCATACGATGGTTTTGAACTTAACTTTACCATTGATTTTGATCATCCTGCCTTTGATAAACGCCATCAATCTTCTTCAATCGAATTTTCTACAGAAAATTTCGTTGCTGAAATCAGTGAAGCACGTACTTTTGGCTTCATGAAAGACTTAGAACAACTCCAAGCGAATAATTTAGCCTTAGGTGCCAATCTTGAGAATGCCATCGGTCTTGATGAAAATGGCGTCGTTAATGAAGGTGGTCTACGTTATTCTGATGAATTTGTTCGCCACAAAATCTTAGATGCGATTGGCGATTTATACTTACTTGGTCACCAAATCATCGCTCGATTTGATGCGTTTAAGTCAGGACATTCGCTCAATAACAAGCTTTTACGTGCCATTCAAGCAGATCCAAGTAGCTTTGAAATTGTAACTTTTTGTAACCAAGAACAATGCCCAATAAAATATGTCCCGATTGGCTAAATAACTGTCAGCATTGAATTAAATGTTATAATATTACATTTGACAAAGACTTTTATTATATTGATTTTGCTCTTATTTCATGGTTTCGTAACATTTCACTCCTGATCTTGACTTGCCAAACGTATTAAAGCTTCGCTAAGCTTGGCATCCTTCACGATTCGAGCTGCTTGTTGTATCTCTTCTTGAATTTGATTTGACAATCGTTTCTTTCGTGTATATTTTTTGCTACTAGGTGGTTGTGAAACTGATTGCATAACTATTTTGATTTGTTGCACATCGACTAGAGCTGGGATTGCTTTTAGATTCCGAATATATTGGCTTTGCAAATAGCGCACTTGACTAATCAAAGCTTGATTGTCACCTGCAATAATAAGCGTGCCATGCTGATAACATACAACCTGCCACGAGCCCTCAAGGGGTAATAAAGGTTGAATTAATTTTGTAAGTTGTTGCCAAGCCTCAACTTGCTTTTGTAGAAATGTAAAATTTCCGACACGTTGTGAAGATGGCTGACGAAGCCCTTGAAATAATGTTTTGGACTGTTGCATAGACTGATCATCTACGATGATTGATCGTTATATGTTAGTCCCGAAAAATTTATTCGCAAGTCCTCTTCATGATGATCTGGAATTCGAGGTTTTTATTTATGCACATTCGTCGTTTTTTACTTGCATTGTCGTTCGCTAGTTCTGCAATGTCTGTCGCTTTTGCCGACTATCAGTCTTTAAACAGCATCGAGTCGATGGATCGTTTAGAACAACTTTCTCGTACACTTGGGAAAGGCTCTTATTCACAAGATGAACAAACCATTAGCAATGCAACTTTGGCATCTGCATCTCAAAAATCGGTTGAATTTAATAATGCCTCGTTGAGCAAATATGCAAGTGCGTCAACAGGGACTTGGATGACAGCTCATCCTGTTCCTGATGCACGTGTCAGCTCAAACTATGGTATGCGTTCTTTGTTGGGTACAACACGCCAACATTCTGGCATCGACTTTTCTGCACCGACTGGTACTGCAATTTATGCAAGTGGTGCTGGTGTCGTCACTAAATCAGGTTGGGGCAGTGGTTATGGCTATTATGTTGAAGTTGATCATAGTAACGGATATAAGACACGCTATGCGCACGCTTCACGCCTAATCGCAAAAGTTGGCGATTATGTCAATGCTGGCGAGCATATTGCTAATGTTGGCTGTACAGGTCGTTGTACAGGTCCACATTTACACTTTGAAGTGGTTAAAAACGATAAACGCCAAAATCCTTCAACATATTTAGCATTATTGCCTTAACGCAAAAATTTTCAGTTATTCAAATCGCTCAATCATCCATTGAGCGTTTTTTGCGTTTTATATACTACTTAACCATTAACTAACCTTTAATCTTTATCAAAACATTTATAGAAAATCATGCCCTTACTGAGTTTTCCTTAACTATTAATGATTTAAAAATTAATGTTAATGCCGTTTCCTATGCTTGGCGAATTCAAACATGAGGTGCGACAGTTTGAAAAGTCTTATGATAATCAACAAGCTGAGCAAATTTCTCTAATGGTGTAAGCCAATCTAACGCTTTTCTAGGACGAGTATTCAGTGACATGGCAACTTGATTTAA
>NZ_JAYROT010000056.1:0-7926 GCF_041911495.1 Acinetobacter sp.
CTTTCTAAGTGATTGAAAGCAGGCATAAAAAAAGCCCCAATCTTTTGATTGAGGCTTTTAGAATTTGGAGCGGGAAACGAGACTCGAACTCGCGACCCCAACCTTGGCAAGGTTGTGCTCTACCAACTGAGCTATTCCCGCTTTGTGGACGCTATTATAGTCATCATATTGTCACCGTCAACAACTTTTTTATATTATTCAGCCGATTGACGAATTTTTAGCACAACAGTTTAATTTTTATCAAATACCGCCTTCGAACCTATAATCAGTGCAATTTCATTTTGCTACAAGGCAACCAAGCGATGAGGTACATGTCGTACTTCGAGTGAGGTTAACGCAGTAGCAAAGTTAAAGTGCCTGATATAGTTAATCAACACGGCGCCAAGTCGTACCCTGTCGACTATCTTCAAGCACGATACCTTGATCGAGTAAAGCCTGACGAATTGCATCTGCTTCAGCGAAATTTTTGGCTTTCTTGGCATTAGCACGGGCTTGAATCTGAGCTTCGACTTCGTCATTAGATAAGCTATTTTCTGCACCAACGTCTGACTTTAAGAATTCATCGTTATCATGCTGTGCAATATTGAGGATCTCACATAAGGCGTTGAGCGTTGCATACGCAGTCGCTGCTTGTTGCCATTCTTCAGCTTTGATTGCACGATTGGTTTCACGACTCAGTTCAAACAAGATGGATAACGCTTCAGGTGTATTGAAGTCATCTGACATGGCTTTGACAAAGCGTTGATAGGCATCTGCACTTTGCACAGATTCGAGTTTAATCGAGGCTAAAATCTGCTGTACTACATCGCTATTTTGCACCGCTTTATTGGTTTGATAAAAGCGAGTTAAGGCGTTTTTAGCTTCTTTGAGCGCACTGTCTGAGAAATTGATCGGGCTACGATAATGCGATGACAGGATAAAATAACGAATCACTTCAGGGTGGAACTTTTCCATCACATCACGAATGGTAAAGAAATTGCCCAATGATTTTGACATCTTTTCGCCATCGACATTGACGAAACCAACGTGCATCCAATAATTCACATATTGCTCGCCCGTTGCGCCTTCACTTTGTGCAATTTCATTTTCATGATGCGGGAAGATCAAATCGCCACCGCCACCGTGAATATCAAAGTGATTCCCTAGACAGCACGTTGACATCGCAGAGCATTCGATATGCCAACCTGGACGACCATTTCCCCACGGTGACTGCCAAGATGGTTCTGAGGGTTTTGCAGATTTCCACAGCACAAAGTCAAATGGATGTTGCTTTTGCACTTCAACATCGACCCGCTCACTCGCACCAGCTTGCATATCTTCAAGCTTACGACCTGATAGGCGACCGTATTTGGCAAATTTTTCCACCGCATAATAGACATCGCCATTCGGTGCAGGATATGCCACATTATTCTCAATGAGCTGATTAATCATGTCCTGCATCTGCGGAATATAATCCGTAGCACGTGGCGATTGATCAGGATCAAGACAGCCAAGCGCATGCGCATCTTCATTCATCGCCTTGATAAAACGATCGGTTAACTCGTTAATCGTTTCGCCATTTTCATTAGCACGTTTGATGATCTTGTCGTCAATATCGGTAATGTTACGAATATAGTTCACTTTCCAATTTTGACTGCGCAGGAAGCGTGTAATATAGTCAAATGCAACCATCACCCGAGCATGCCCAATATGACAGTAGTCATACACCGTCATCCCGCAGACATAAAGGTTAATTTCGCCTTCACGTAGCGGTTGGAATGTGGCTTTTTGACGTTGCTCAGAGTTATACAGGACAAATGGTTGCATCGTAATGTTATGGTCTAAAAAATGAATAGCGAATCATAACCTATTTCGTCTATCCTGAAAAAGACATACATGGCATTATTAGCCAGCAAGGAAAATAAAATTAATTCGATCGCTTATTTTGAAATCCAATCGTCTAACCCATCTCGTGATGCCGAATTTTATCAGCAAGTTTTCGGTTGGCGCGTTGAATAAGTCGAGGGTTTGCCGATTGAATATTATCGCATCGAAAGCGATGGTATGCACGGCGGACTGCTACAACGCCCTTGCCAAGTCCCGCCTGTAGAGTACGGCACCAATGCTTATACGTGCTCGATTCAAATGGAAAACTTTGATGCAACAGCACAGAAAATTTTAGAATTAGGCGGACTCGAAGCCATGCCAAAATTTGCCATCGCAGGACGTTGTTGGCAAGGTTATTTTGTGGATTTTGACAATAATGTGTTTGGGATTTTTGAAGTGGATGAGTCGGCGCAATAAATTGACCGATTGAAAATGAATTAAAATCACACTCGGAGAATCTCGATCTATGCCATTTCCAATTGATGAAAAATACATCGCACAAACGGAACAACAACTCGGACTGACTTTCCCACCTTGTTTTAAAGCAAAAATGATCGAAATGAATGGTGGTGAAGTCGTTGCCGATGATGATCTATGGCAACTGTTTCCATTTTTCGATCAAGCGGATAAAAAGCGCATCAAGCGAACTTGCAACCACATCATTTATGAAACTAAACAAGCCCAACAATGGGGTGGCTTTCCCATTGATGCGATTGCTATCGCCAGTAATGGTTCAGGGGATCTACTGATTTTTAAGAAACTGGACAATGTACAACAACTTGAGGACACGGTATATCGTTGGTCACATGAAACCGCAGCGCTGAAAGTCGTCGCGCAACAATTCAACCAGTTAAAACAAGGCTAAGCACTGTTTCAAATTTGCCACTTCAAAATAATACAATTTTATGACGACTGAATATGTCGCACATCACTGTGAAAAGCATTTTTCAGCACGCGATTTATGTTAATTTAACATCAGCGATTTTTATGGTTTGGGCTGAGTAACTTCGATGACTTTACGTTTTTTTCATACTGCGGATTGGCATTTGGGTCAATTTTTTTATCAACATTCTCGTCAGTATGAACATGAGCAGTTTTTAGCATGGTTACTTGAGCAAATTCAGCAAAAACAACCGCATGCCCTACTCATCGCAGGCGATATTTTTGATGTGATTAATCCTGCATCTTCTGCTCAGAAACAGCTTTATCAATTCTTAGCCGATGCACATGACCTTGCACCGAATATGCAAACCTTAATGATCGCAGGCAATCATGATTCAGGCTATCGCATTGAGCAAATTGAGCCATTACTCGCCAAATACAATGCCAAAGCCGTTGGCGTTATCCATAAAAATAACGACGGACAGATTGATTTAGAGCGTTTACTTGTGCCGATTTATGATGAAAATCAAGTCATTGTGGCGTGGTGCTTAGCCCTGCCTTTCTTGCGTCCTGCGGAGATTACAGGATTTAATGAACAGACCAGTAATAGTCAAAATGCGATTGCGTATCTGCATCAACAACTGATTGCTGAAGCAAAGAAAAAGAAAACGCCTGAGCAAGCGCTGATTCTGATGTCACATGCGCACATGCAAGGCGGTGAAACTTCTGATTCTGAGCGCCCAATTATTATCGGTCATGAGGAAGCGCTGTCTACTGCGCTGTTCGATGAGGTGATTGATTATGTCGCTTTGGGGCATTTGCATAAACCGCAAAAAGTCCAAGAACAGCATATTCGCTATAGTGGCTCGCCGATTCCGCTGTCGTTTGGTGAGATCAATTATAAACATCAGATTCTTGAAGTGACCATTGATCCGCAAGCACACTCTTCTCAAAAAAACAGCACCGAAGAAAGTGATCATGCACGCCTACTTTTAGAACCGATTTTGATTCCTCGCAGTGTGCAATTACATAAAATAAAAGGTGAACTGACTGAGGTTTTCACACAACTCAGCGCCTTACCACAAGGTGAAATTGAACATATTGATCAACGTGAATATGTCGATATCGAATATCACACCAATGTGCCACCACAGCCGAATTTGCGCCAACAATTCGAAGATGCCTTGCCGAAAAATCGCTATCGCTTAGTGCGTATTGCTCGGCAATATTTAGCCACTGAACATGATGGAAACATCGCCAAAACGATTAATTTAGAACCACCGACACCTGAAAAACTCTTTCAACAAATTTGGCAAAAGCATGGTTATGCCGAAGATGATTTGGTGCAACAGGATTTTTTGAGTTTGGTCGAAGAAGCACAGAAAACACTTGAAGATGATCAAAGCAGTTAAGGATTTGCCGTGAAAATTTTATCTATCCGACTCAAAAATTTGGCATCTCTTTCAGGTGAGCATTTTATAGATTTTGAATCTGAACCGTTGGCATCGGCTGGTTTGGTAGCGATTATCGGCAAAACAGGCGCAGGAAAATCGACTATTTTAGATGCAATGTGCCTTGCCCTGTTTAATAAAATTCCTCGTTTAAAAGACAGTGATGGCAAACTCACCGATGTGGATGGCACCGAGCTGTTGACCAATTCGCCACTGACGGTATTGCGTCGTGGCACAGCGCATGGCTTTGCAGAATTGTGTTTCGTGGCGCAAGATCAGAAGCATTATCTCGCCCGCTGGGAGTTGAAGCGTTCCCGTGAAAAAGCCGACGGCAAACTGCAAAATGTACAACGCTATCTCAAATGCTTAACCGATGATGTGGTGATCGCCGACAAAGCCAAATCGGTCGATGCAAATATTTTAAAAATCACCCAACTGAGCTTTGAACAATTCACCCGAGCGGTATTGCTCGCACAGTCCGAAGTCACTGCATTCTTAAAGGCACGTGACAATGAACGTGGTGAACTACTTGAATATTTAACCAATTCCTCCATCTTTGCCAAGATTGGACAATTGGCTTTTGCCAAGACCAAAGAAGTTGCCACCGCACGTAAAGAATTGGAAAATTTCCTTGGGCATATCGAGATTTTATCTGATGACGACTTTGCTGAATCTACCCACCAATTTCAGTTGATAGATGCTGAATATAAAAAAATGGAATTGGAAAAATCACAATTTCACCAACAACAGCAATGGTTTGAACGTAAAAAGAAATTGGATAGCGACATCATCCTCAAACAACAAACTGTCGATATTCATCGCAAAGCACAGCAAGACTTAGCACCTGAAAAAGTGCAATTGCAACGATTAGAAATATTTTCAGACATTCGTCCAAATGTATTTCAACAACAGCAATTGCTAAAAACCGAGCAAGAACTTCGCCCGCAGATTGCGCAAAAGCAAAGCCAATTTGATGATTTAGCAAAGCAATTTAAAATTAAAAAAACGCAATATCAGCAGACCGAATCTGCTTTAAATCAGCTCCAAGACTTTGAACATAAAAATCAAAATGCATTGAATGATGTCCGTAAATGCGTGCAAGAACGTGACTTTATCGGTGCGGAATTTAAAAAATTACAGCTTAAATCGCAAGATTTAGCACAGTCACAACAGCCATTACTCGATCAAAAACAACAGATTGAGCAACAGCTTTCACAATTTAAACAACAACAAAATGAATTGAAGCAACAGCTTAAATCGAGTCAACATTTCCATAGTCTAGATCAAGGTTTAACTGCACATCTGCACCAATTAGATCAATTTATCATTCAATATCAAGAAATTGAAAATCAATGCAAGGATTTAAATCAGCTTGAACAGCAACTTGCTGAACAAAAACAATCCCTACAAAGCAACATCTCGCAATATGGCAACGCTGAGCAAATTGAAGCTCAGCTTGAGCAAGTGCGACAACAACGTGAGATGCGTTTAAAACAGTTGAATCAATTCGATTTTATGCAACAGAAAATCGCACAATGGTTTGTCTTAAAAGATGAATCTGCACAAATCCATGTCAAACTCAACAATGCAACTGTACAAGTACAACAACGCAAAAAAGCGACTGAACAAGCGGAACAAGCCTATCAGGCTACGCAAAATGAACGTCAGCAAATCCAAAACATCTTGCAACAGCAACGCTTGCTCCATGCGGAAAATATTGAACATTTACGAGCAGAACTGCAAGATGGCGAAGCCTGTCTAGTCTGTGGCAGTTCAACGCATCCGTTTAAAACTGATGATGCTCTGCCCTCCAAAGCACTGTTTGAATTGCAACAACAGCAAGAGCAACAAGCCATTACCAAAGAACAAGAGTATTTTAAAACGTGGCAAATCGCTCAGCAAAATTTGACCAAATCGCAAAGTGAAGTGGAGCAACATAAGGCGACACATTTATCACTCATTAGCAAAGTAGAAACAGCGCAAAATGAACTAACACAACAACTGAATAACGCCAATATTCAACTGGATTTGGCGCAATCGCAGACTGATATTCAAGACAAATTAAATCAATTTATTCAACAACTTAAAACAGACATTGAACAGCTTGCAACACAGCTGAATAACATCACTCAAGCCAATAAACAACAGCAACAACTTGAGCAAAGCATTCAAGAGCTTGCGCATGTTTTATCGACAGCAAAGAACTTACAACAACACGTACAGCATATTTTTCATTGCGTATCTAGCGTTGAACAACAGCATTGGCAACAACAGCCTGTGAACAGCGCACAACGGATTTACGCCACATTAAAGCAACGTCTTGAACAGCTTAATCAGCTAGAACAATCCGCAAAACGACTTGAACACGCCACACAGCAAGGACTTTCTGTACAGCTCAATTTAGAGCATCTCGACAAACAGATGGCTGACGCACAGCACAGTCTGAAAGAGATCAAACAAAAAGGGCAAGAAAACACCGAACTGGCGCAACAATTGATTCAGACGATGACAGGTTTAACTGAGGTCAAACCCAATGAATGGCTGGCTGAACATGATTCAACTCGGCAACAACTCCAAAGCCAATATCAACAACATAAGCTCAGCTATGATCAGGTGCGCCTACAATTTGAACAACTCAAAGGTCAACTCGAACAGCTCCAAGCACAGCAACAACAATCTCAGAACAACTTAAACCATGTGAATGCTGAAATCCAAACTTGGCTTCAACAGCATCGTGAGTTTCAGGCACATGATTTAGGGGCTTTATCGCAGATTCGCCCTGCTGAGGAACAACAGATTCGTCAGCAAATACAAAATGCTGAACAACGTCTCAATGATGCCCTATCTGTGCTCAACACCATTCAAACACAATTGACGGAACACTTAGCATATCAACCTGAGATGGATTGGGCACAATTACAACAATTGATGCAAGAGAATAGCGTTGCCCTAAAAACACAGCTTGAAGCACGAGATCAACTCAAACTCAAGCTCGAAGTCCATCAACGCAATCTTGCGAAACAAAAGCAATTCGCAGATCAAATTCAGCAAATCCAACAAGAAGAACATCGTTGGAATAAAATCTCTAGCTTGATTGGTGATGCCAAAGGCAAAGAGTTTAGAGATTTGGCACAGCAATATAACCTCGATATTTTATTGGAATATGCCAATCAACAACTGACACTTTTATCCAATCGCTACACCTTAAAACGTTTGGACAATTCACTGAGTCTGGCAATTATTGATCATGATATGGATGGCGAAACACGTTCAGTTGCCTCGCTTTCTGGTGGAGAGTCATTTTTGACTTCTCTCGCCTTATCCTTAGCGATTGCCAATATGGCTTCGGGTTCAATGAAAATCGAGTCCTTATTTATCGATGAAGGTTTTGGCACCTTAGATGCATCTTCGCTCCACATGGTGATGAATGCGTTGGATCAATTGCAAAATCAAGGGCGTAAAGTCGTCCTCATTTCACATATTCAAGAGATGCACGAACGCATTCCAGTACAAATACAGGTGCGACCTCTCGGCTCGGGTGCGAGTGATATTCACGTGGTGAGTTAATTGGACGAATCAATATGTTTGAAAAAATTCGCTCGCTAAACATTAAATCATCAAGCTATCAACCCTTAGACAAAACATTCATTCTGCAACTGGAAAGTTTACGTGGACTCAGTGCGATTGTGGTGCTGTTTAGTCATGCCTTTCAAGCCTTCGTCGCACC
>NZ_JAYROT010000057.1:0-10674 GCF_041911495.1 Acinetobacter sp.
ATCTCTAAAAAGTCAACTGAAATTACAGATAATTTTTAAACCCATCCAATCAACCAAAAAATTTAACCATCAAGCTAAATAACTGTTAATCAACAAGTTTTTATCCGCATCCCCGCCGGTAGGTGCGCATTCTACACCATCACAATTCCAATTCAACCCCAAAC
The DNA here is from genome assembly GCF_041911495.1 of Acinetobacter sp. GTDB lineage: Bacteria > Pseudomonadota > Gammaproteobacteria > Pseudomonadales > Moraxellaceae > Acinetobacter. The sequence goes on from NZ_JAYROT010000057.1 coordinate 165, forward strand.
ATCAACTTTTTATACCGAGTGGTTGTTTATTGGACAGAAATCTGCCTTTTTCTAAAAGTTTGGATGGCTTTTAATCAATATTTCTTTCTTTTGTAATGGATGTATGAATTCGATTTGACTAGCATGAAGTGCCATTTGATTTGTATGTGCATTTTTTGCCTCTGAGTTATAGATTTTATCTCCAACAATCGGGTGTCCAAGATAAAGCATATGCACACGTAGTTGATGTGATCGCCCTGTAATTGGTTGAAGACTGACTTCAGTACACTGATATTCTCTCATGTACCTAACAGCTTGATATTTCGTTTGCGCAGACTTGCCAATGTCATAGTCAATTTTTTGGCGTGGTCGATTTTCCCAATCTGTAATAATTGGCACATCTATTAACCCATGCCCGATTAACTTTCCTTCTACAAGTGCTGTGTAATATTTTTTGATAGCACGCTGTTGGAACAACCGACTCATTGCAACTTCAGCATCACGATCTTTCGCAAAAATCAAAATCCCTGACGTTGCCATATCTAAGCGATGAGTGACTTTTGCGTTGGGAAAATGTTGAAGGATTCGCCAGTATGCACTATCTCGATGTTCTGCCAATCGCCCCATCACCGATAGTAAGCCAGCAGGCTTATTGATAACAATCAAGTCATCGTCTTCATATAAAATTTCTAAGGGTGCTGTTGGTGGGTCGTAGACGAATTGATCATCAATAGGCATGTGTTTGTGATTCAAAAAAATTTTCTTATTATAACTTTTAAATCGGTGAATCACCTTGAAAAAATTGAATTTACTTTTTTGTATTGTTTTGCAAATCATCTATATTTCGATTGATGAGCTATGCTATGTTGGTGTGTAAATACTTACGATAAAAATGGAGATTCGCCATGATGAACACATCACAGCCAAGTATGACAAACTTATTTGAACAACTTGGTTTAGCGTCTGATGAAGCGTCAATTCAGGAGTTTATCAAAGCACATCAACTGGAAGCTTGCGTCTATATTTGTGATGCGCCATTTTGGAGTGTGGGTCAGCGTGCATTATTGGCAGAAAAAACCATTACAGATGATGACTGGACGATTGTTGTCGATCAGCTTAACGAAGCTTTACATGAAGATGCGGTATAAACCACACCAGTCAATTTAAAAAAATCGACAATTCAAAACGGACTCATCTTGTCCGTTTTATTTTTGGTCAGGCATATTAGAACCTGTTGATCTGTATCAATATAGAATCGGCTTACTGCTTTTGCACTTGATAATAATAAATAGATTGCCCTTCAAGCTCACGCTGCTCATTGATCAATAACGCATGTCCAAGATGGATACAAAATTTAGGAATATCCCAAGATGTCGAGGGGTCTGTTGCAAGAACTTCGACAACATCGCCTTTTACAGATTTACGAATGGCTTGATGCAACATCATTACAGGCTCTGGACAACGCAAACCACGTGTATCCAGTTGTTTAGCAATTTTCTGTATTGGCTCATTAGATTTCATTACAGGGACATTTGTGTTCAATAAAGATGTCGAATTCTACCACAAACTCACTGATCAAAAGTACAACGTGGATCGCCAAACACATTGCAATAAATTTCCACATGTTTTTAGATGCATAGCACTTCTTTCTTCGGTATGATGAGCTCACCTTTAGACAATTTTTGTTGGGATTTTAGGATCTGTCATGCAAGACGAATCAAGCCCCTCGTGGGCACGTGGCTTAAAAAAATGGTTAAACACTGCACCTGAAACACGTGATGAATTATTAAAACTGGTACAAGACTCACGGCAATATCTTGAGCCCGACACAGTGGCAATGCTTGAAGGCGTGCTTGATTTGCCTGCGACCAAGATTCGTGAAGTCATGACACCGCGCACCTCGTTGGTCAGTTTACAAGAAGATGATGACGTTCTCGACATTATCCATGTCTTGATTGAGTCTGCACATTCTCGCTTCCCAGTATTTTCAGCGGAAAATAGCGACAAAGTCGTTGGCGTATTGCTGGCAAAAGACCTTTTACCTTTTTTAAATCAGGTTAATCGTAAAGTTGATATTCCAACGTTAATGCGTCAAGCGCTATTCGTTCCTGAAAGCGCACGCTCTGACCAAGTATTGCGTATGCTGAAAAACACGCAGTCGCATCTTGCGATCGTGATTGATGAATATGGCACAACTTCTGGCATTGTGACTTTAGAAGATATTTTAGAAGAAATCGTCGGTGAGATTGAAGACGAACATGATGAAGTCGATCAATTTGCTCAGTTTATTCAACCTGATCCTGAGTCTGAACAACAAAACGCTTGGATCGTGCAAGCTCTGACTCCGATTGAGTATTTCAATACAATTCTTGCAAGCAAGTTCCCTGATGATGAAGTGGAAACCATGGGCGGATTGTTACTGCAGGAGATTGGTTTGGTGAGTGATTTGCAAGGTCAAGTGATTGAACTTGCGGATTGGAGTTTTACCATTATTGAGGCGGACACACGTAGTATCCAACGTATCCGAGCTGTACGCGCATGAGTAATGCTTTTTCTCAATTTATACAACGATTAAAAGCACCACCTGCATTTGCACAAAACCATCGTTTTTCGTTGGGTTTGGTATGTTTAATTGCGCTCTGTGCAGGGGCAGTTTTACCTTTAGCACTCGCACCTTATCATTATTGGTGGTTGGCGATTCTCTCGCCTGCTTTGCTCTATGCTTGCTTACATCAACGTAGTAGCAAACATGCCTTTTTCATCGGCTGGAGCTATGGTATCGGGTTGTGGTTCGTCGGTGCATTTTGGCTATATACATCAATCCATGTTTATGGTGACACGCCTGCCTATATCGCAGTATTTCTCATTGCGCTCATGGCGATTGCCATGGGCGTGTTTAGTGCGGTGCAAGCTTGGTTTTATCGTCGATTTTTTCCTGAAACACCACTAACTTTCGCACCTATTTGGGTGTTTTTTGAATGGTTAAAAACGTGGATTTTTACAGGATTTCCATGGTTATTTGCCGGTTATGCATTTACCAATTATGGCTTAGATGAGTACGCACCATTGTTTGGTATTTTTGGCGTATCTTTCGTTGTCATTCTGATCGCTTCAGCATTGACTGAATGTTTATTCGGTAAACGCTTTTGGATTTTACCGATTCTGCTGTTGATTGCAGGCGCTTTTGGTGCAAAACAATTACAATGGGTCGAGCCGAAAAATCAACTACCTCTGTCTGTTTCACTGATTCAAGGCAATATTCCGCAAGATTTGAAATGGTTGGTGGAATACCAAGCACAGACTTTAAGCATCTATGCAACGATGAGCCAAACTGAATGGGGACGTGATCTCGTAGTGTGGCCTGAAGCCTCGATTCCGATGTTTCAGACCGATATTCAACCGTTTTTAGACATCATCAGCGACCATGCCAAATCGCAAGGTTCGGCTTGGGTCACGGGTATTCCGTATTGGGATGTAAATAATTCCACGACTGATAAGCCACTGTACTATAACAGCATCATGGCGACAGGCTCAGAATCTCAAGGGATGTATTACAAACAACGCCTTGTGCCTTTTGGCGAATACATTCCATTTTCAGGCGCATTATCTTGGGTCGTACCAGGTGTATCGAATGATTTGGCGCTCAGTGGCTTTAGCGCAGGGCATGATCAACAGCCACCTTTGATGATCAAAAATCATCGTTTGGCTTCTGCGATTTGCTATGAAGTGGCTTATCCGAATATCACCCGTAAAAATGCTTTGGATACCGACTTCCTTGTCACGATTTCCAACGATGCGTGGTTTACAGGTACAGCTGGCCCATGGCAACACCTTCAAATGGTACAAATGCGTGCCAAAGAAAATGGGCGTTGGATCATCCGTGCCACCAATACGGGTGTGACGGCGTTCATCAATGAACAAGGGCATATCGTCAGCCAACTTCCAATGGATTTGCGTCAAGTGCTACGTGGTGAGTTGCCTGCCTTTACAGGTCAAACGCTGTATAGCCGTTTGGGTGATTGGGCGATTTTGTTATTCTGTGCATTGTTGTTGATCCTGGGTTTGATCTATAAACCCAAAGTAGTTGACACTCGCTTTAAGCAGCGTCGCTAACTTAGATAGGCTACGATAATTCCTCCCCTCAAAAGGGATAATGCCAGCCAGTTAAGCATTTTAATCCTCCCAAGCCCTGCTTTTTCAAAGGAGGGAGTATTTCGACATGCAATACAGTGCACAATTCAATGGTGCTCCCCTGTTTTTTAAAGATGAGAAACATTGATTCGCGATGGGGGAGATTTATCAATCAGTATAATAAAAATTACGCTTAACTGATCAGCATTACTCCAAGGGGAAGATTCACAGTAGCGCTTTAAATCTGCAAAAATGCGGTAATCAATAAGCTACTAAAAAATGCCATCGGCACTTGGCGATAAAACTTAAACAACCACTGTTCAAGTGCATTCTGTGTAAAGTTTGCTTGCCAAGTCGATACTTGCAATGCTATCAACAATGCGACTAAGCCACTTGCAAAAATAAAACTCAGTGCAAAAAAACCAATCACAATTTGGCTACTGCCTTCTGCGCCTTGTAGCAAATCTATCCAAAATAATGAAATCGCAAAGCTCGATAAGATCATCAAATTGACTTTAATCATTTTCCAGTGCAAATGATTGACTTTGTCTTGAACTAAAAATTCAAACATCTCCCCCTCCTAGAAAATGATTTATTTTGTATTTAATAATTATGCAAAAAATCAATCTAGAAAGTACTTCTCTTTTTACTCATAATTCATCAAAATTGTAGCTATCAAAATTAATAATTATTGTTAAATAAGCTTCATCACACTGATTTTTATTAAGTTATAAGATTTGATTTATTTTAATTATTATTACGATCGAATATTTCTTATATTTAAATTCGGCTTTAGGTATTTTCCCAAAGCCGAATCTCATGATTATTTTTCAATCTATTTATATTTTTAATGTTGATAATAAATATCAGCATCATTATCTTCCCCACCTTCTTGACCGTCTGCGCCAAACGAATAGAGATCATAAGGGCGACCTTCGGTACTTGGAATGGTATATTGCAGATCGTTGTCCCAACTGTCCGTTGGGTAGCCACCTTTGACATAGCCACCTTGCATCCAGTTTTTCGCAGAAGCAGGTTGTTTGATTAAAGCTTCGAGTCCGCCATCTTGCATCGAAGGATAGCGACCATTATCGAGTTTATATTGATCGAGTGCGCCTGCTGTACCGCTCAAGGTGATTTCTGTGGTATCGACTTTGGCTTTTTCGCCTCGACCCATGACATTCGGTACGATGAGTGCTGCTAAAACACCGAGAATCACGATCACGACCATGACTTCGATCAGGGTAAAGCCTGAGACACGATGTAGTCGAGCAGCGCTCGACCGTGTCGCAAGGGCACAAGCTGTGCTTGGGCAATCAACTTCGGTGACGTGTTGGCTCATATGATCGACAGATTGTTCATGTTGTTGTTTGACTAATTGGCGCATCGCTTGACTCATAAAATACAACTCCAAAATCTTAAATTAAATTATTCATATTCACGATCGGTAACATCACGGCGATCACAATCACTAAAACGATTCCTGCCATAAATACCAACATCAACGGCTCAAGTAAAGCCAGTAATGTCGTGATCAGGCTACTAATTTGTTTATCTTGCATATCTGATGCACGAATCAACATGCGATCTAGCTCGCCTGAGTTTTCACCGCTACGAATCATTTGCACCATCATCGGTGGGAAATAGCCCGAACGCTCAAGCTGTGTGGCGAGATTACCACCCTCCACGACTTTTTCTGCCGCATGGTTGACGGCATCTCGAATCACCCAATTGCTACTCACCGCCGCACCGATTTTTAAGGCATCGACTAAAGGCACACCCGACCGAGTCAGAATAGACAAAGTACTGGCAAAGCGTGCCGAGTTGATACCACGAGATAATTTACCAAATAATGGCAACTTGAGGATAAAACGATCAAGTGTGTAATGCCCTGCATCCGTCCGTAAAAATCGACCGAGCAGAAACAATCCCAAAGCACCGAGTACCAACATGTACATCCAATAATTACGGATAAAATCACTAGTCGCCATCAAGGCTTGGGTAATCCACGGCAAGGCTTGATCGGTATTGGCAAAGACTTTGACAATATCAGGCACCACATAGGTCATCAGCCCCATGATGATCGCAAAAGACATCAGCATCAGAATCACAGGATAGATCATTGCTCCCTGAATCTTCTTCTGCATGGCAAAACGACCTTCGGTATAGTCGGCCAACTGTTCCAAGATCAAATCCAAAGGCCCTGAACGCTCACCCGCAGCGACGGTGGCAATATAAAGGGTTGGAAAATTGCCACTTTGATCTAGGGCTTTGGCAAGCGAATGCCCTTCTAAGACTTTGGCTCGCACAGACAGCAATAAACTCTCAACGTGTTTCTTTTCGCTTTGCTTTGCGACGGCTCGAATAGCTTCTTCTAAAGGAATACTGGCAGCGATTAACACCGATAATTGACGTGTCATGAGTGCCAAATCATAAGCGGTAAGTTTCTTTTGAAACCAACGACTTTGACCAGTTTGTTTGTGTTGTACCGCTTCGACTTGTAATGGCGTCAGTGCTTGATCACGTAACTGCTGACGAATCTGCCTTGCAGAATCACCATCCATGATGCCTTTATGCTGTTTTCCTGAAGCGTCGAGCGCTGAATATTGATACGCAGGCATTGCCAACTCTTAACTTTTCGATTTCATTATGCCATTATCTCGGTGATGGACTTTTGCAGTTTTTCCTTGCAAATGTATCGCTTAGATCGTTTTAAATCTATCCATCACAACTTGGACTCAAGCATAACTGAGTATCGTATTTTGCGCCATGTCTGTTTAAGATTTTTCGCTCGACTATTTTCGATGCACTTTTTTCGATCCACTATTTAGGTCGCCTATTGTATGACAGATGTGACACCACCAACGTCAGCTTCGCAACACACTGTATATCCTTATCGTCTGCGTTTAGCGATCGCAGTGCATATTTATGATTTGATCGATTATGAAGTCAGTGCTGAGCAATTTAATGATGCAGTGATTGGTGCACGGGTCAAAGTGCCATTTATGAATCGGCAGTTGATCGGCATCATCGTGGAAAAGTTCGATACCAACACGCCATTTCATGGGCAATTTAAACTCAAAACCATTACAAAACTATTTGATGAGCCTGCGCTAATTGATCAGCAGGTGTTGCATCTCTTGCAATGGGTGGCGCAATATTATCAAGCACCAGTTGGAGAAGTGGTGCTGTCTGCGTTGCCCAATTTCTTAAAGCAAGGTCGCCCTTATCTGTTGCTTGCATATCATTGGCGAGCGGTGACGATCAAAGAAAATGATGCAGACACGGTAAAACTGCCACAAAAAACTTCAAAACTTTTCGCTGCTTATCAAGCCTTACAACTCCATCGCAACGGCGCAACTGAAGCGATTTTAAATCTTTCAGGAATCAGTACGGCACAGCTGAAACAACTGGAAAAACGTGGGCTCGCCGAGAGCTTTCAACAACCGATTGACTTTCAGCCAACCGCAATGCAACTCGCACAAATGCCATTGGATGCCAACAGCGAACAAAAGTCAGCGATTAAAAAAATCAGTCAATCGCTTGGCAAATATCAAGGCTTTCTACTTGACGGTATTACAGGCAGTGGCAAAACCGAAGTCTATTTGCAAGTGATGCAAAAAGTCCTGGAAAAAGGACAACAAGTCCTCGTCCTCGTGCCTGAGATTGGACTGACACCGCAGACCATTGACCGATTCAAAGCGCGTTTTCATACGGATGTGGTGCTATTGCATTCAGGTTTGAGTGACACCAAACGGCTGCAAGCATGGCAACAAGCGCAGACAGGTAAAGCCAGTATTATTTTGGGTACACGTTTGGCGATCTTCTGTCCTTTGCCAAAGCTCGGCTTGATCATTCTCGATGAAGAGCATGATTTGTCATTTAAGCAGCAAGATCACATGCGTTACCATGCTCGTGATGTGGCGTTATATCGTGCTTTTAAGCAGAATTGTCCGATTATTCTCGGTTCTGCCACACCGAGTTTTGAAAGTTTGCACTTGGTCGAGCAAGAGAAATTACAGCATTTAACTTTGACTGAACGTGCAGGACAGGCACAGCCACCGCAGTTCAAATTGATTGACCTAAAAGCGCAGAAAAAACAATTTGGACTTGCTGAGCCATTAATACAACACATCGATGCGCAACTGAAAAAACAACATCAAGTCTTGGTCTTTATCAATCGGCGTGGTTATTCGCCTGTGTTGATGTGCGGTGCGTGTGCTTGGCAAGCGGATTGTCCGCAATGTGATACCCATCTCAGCTATCACCTCAAGCCTCGCCCGATCCTGCAATGTCACCACTGCAACTATATGCAGCCTGTGCCGAAAGTCTGCCCTGCGTGCAATCATGAAGAGTTGCTTCCGATCGGACACGGCACGGCTCGGATTGAAGAAAGTCTCAATCAACTCTTCCCCGACTATCCTGTGATTCGGGTTGATCGAGATACCACCACACGCCAAGACAGTTGGCTGAAGATTTATCAACGTGCTCATCGTTCGGGTGCGGCGATATTCTTGGGCACACAGATGCTCGCCAAAGGTCATCATTTCCCCTATGTCAGCTTGGTGACGATCTTGGATATTGATGCTGGGCTAATGAGTGCAGACTTTCGAGCGCCTGAACGCACAGCGCAACTGATCATGCAAGTCGCTGGACGGGCTGGTCGTGGACAAATCAAAGGCGAAGTGCTGTTGCAAAGTCTACGTCCCGATCATCCGCTATTACAAAGTTTGGTGACCAAAGGCTATGCAAGTTTTGCCAAGCAGGCATTGGCGGAGCGTAAGATTGGGCATCTTCCGCCTTATCGCTACTGCGTGTTGATCCGAGCGGAAAGTCAGAATGAATTGTACAACGTAGATTTTCTGCAATTTGCTTTGCAACATTGGGCGAGTTTTGGCGAGGCAAAAGTCGATGTGTGGGGGCCTGTCCATGCGCCGATGCCAAAGAAAGCAGGGTTTTATCGGACGCATTTAATCTTGTTTAGTGATTCACGTATCGAGCTACAACGGCAGATTGCACCGTGGTGGCAATGGCTGTTTAAACAACAACGTAAGTTTGAACTGCGTCTGACTTTGGATATTGATCCGCAAGATTTAGGGTGAACCTCACCCTAAATCACTACGAATATTATTGGATTTATTGAGAAGATAAAAATCGTAAAGACTGCACCGAAAGTTGTTTCACTTGCTTGGTGAAAAATGTACTCTTCTGATCATCCTGAACTTGTAGATGATTTTTTGGTAAAATCACTAAAATCTTTCCAGTAAAAGTTTCATCATCTCGGGTATTCCACATCTCTAAAAACTGATGTTTAGACAATGTGGTCTTACCTAAAGATGGATCAGCGAGTCGGATAAACTGTAAATTAATTCCACTAACTACACTAAAATGATCGGTTTTACGATGTTTGACATAAACAATGACTGGGATTTTTAAGGTTTGCAAGGTTTCAAAAGACACTGCATAGCCCTTTGCCTCATAACCCAACTCGCCTAATGCACGTTGCATATCTTCAAAAGAAGCCATCATGTCACCAGTGTCCATCAGCTTTAAAACATCTTCTTCACTCACATTTTGTTGAAAATAACCATTCAATAAAGTTGCAATCGAAGCCGCACCACAGGAATAATCTAGGTCTTGCTTAACAATATTTTCATCACGAATTTCTTTCCATGATTTAACTTTGATTGGCTGATGATGCTGGTTAAAGTAAATCGGTGTGGCATTTGCGTTAACTATCAACAAACAGATGATAAAATATAACATTTTGTTTTTCATATCATTTATCCGAACTAATTTAACCGAAATTCCTTTTCCAAAACGATCAACCAACCACAAAAGGCTCGCAACATTCAAAGCAACCGATAAACTTGTTCCCCCCAATCCAAACCAAGGGATTGAAAACCCTTTTAGAACATGAACAATTAAGAAAGTTGTATAAATACTTGTGAAAGTAAGTGCATATATTAAGAAAAAAGGTCATTGTACTTTTTGCCTCTACTCACAATCTAATGAGCCAACTCACCATCTAGTACATTCACTAAAAACCAAAAGAATAAATCTTCCATGCTAAAAGAATTGCCGATAAAGTCGAACTATACCAATAGAAATTACAAGCACAATACTAAAAATAAAAGCCCCAACTACTGGATAGATAAAGTCAAAAGTGTTTTCATATACAAATTTGTAAGGTACAACGATCATTGATAAACAGATAAAAACAACTGTAAAACTTATAGAAAACACTAAAATATATAAAAGAGTGTGTAAATAATTCTGTGTAAATGCAGATTTAAAAATACTTGGTTACACGCTCTTCAAAAATGATACTAAAGCGATTCATGGCAGCTTTCCAATTCTGAATAGGCATCGTCCATTTTTTGCTTGCTGCCATAATAGC
>NZ_JAYROT010000058.1:0-73068 GCF_041911495.1 Acinetobacter sp.
ATAATTCTCTGTCACGATTTGGTCGATCTCAGCAATAAATGCAGGCACATGGGTAATTAACACGGAAATGTCATTTTTATATGGCGTAAATGGTGCAATCGACTCGGAAATGTCTTCACGTAGTCGCCAAAGATTCTGGACTTGCTCAAGATTTTGGCTCATCACCCCATCAAGCACCCAACCTTGTTCCATGCAATGCTCGAACAATTCCATCGCTTTATCCATGATCGGCTCAAACGGTGCTTCAAACTCAAGTAACACGTAGAACGGACATTCACTGTCAAATGGACGTTGTACATGACCATGATCAAGGACTTTTTGCATGGCGACTTCACCGAAGAACTCGAATGCGGTCAGGTCAATATTACTTTGAAAGGCGTGTAATACAGGCATCACCGCATCGAAGTCTGGTACACCAAGCACCAAAACTTGTAAGTCTTGCGGTTGACGTTCCAGTTTGATTTCTGCTTCGGTGACGATGCCCAGTGTGCCCTCACCACCGATGAATAAATGCTGTAGCGCATAGCCTGTCGCATTTTTGATCATGCCTTTATTAATATGTAATACATCGCCTTTGCCCGTGACCACGGTCAAACCAAGCACCCAGTTACGCGTCATACCATATTTGATGACTTTGATCCCGCCGGCATTGGTGCCGATATTGCCACCGATCTGACTTGAGCCAGCTGAGGCAAAATCAACTGGATAATATAAACCTTGCGACTCGGCGTAGTCTTGCAATTGCTCAGTCACCATACCGGCTTGAATATGTACCATACGATCGGCAGGGTAGAAGTTCAGCACTTTATTCATGCGATCAAGGCTCACCACCATTTCGCCATTGGCTGCGACTGCACCCGCAGATAGGCCTGTGCGACCGCCAGATGGTGTGATGGCGATATTGAATTGATTGGCTATTTTAACCAAATCCGCCACTTCTTGTGTGGTGCTTGGAAACACGATCACACTTGGGTTTGGCTCAAAATGTTTGGTCCAGTCTTTACCCCACGTCATCAGTGCGTCGGTGTCAGTTTTGACACGTTGTTCACTGACAATGTTTTGAATAGCGGTAAGAAAATTAGGCGGTAAATTGACAGAAGCATTCATAGGGCTCAACCCAAATATCGATGAAAAAGACATGATTCAAAATCAGCGGTATATGATATCATACTGCGATTCAATTTTTGGCCTTTGTAGCGGAGTCGTGATGAGCCAACTTTCACTTCCAAAAGATAAAATTCGTTTCCTCTTGTTAGAAGGTGTGCATCAAAATGCCATCGATACTTTGAACGCAGCAGGTTATACCAATATCGATTATCGTAAAACTGCGCTTGAAGGTGATGAACTGAAAGAGGCGATCCAAGATGCGCATTTCGTTGGGATTCGTTCTCGTACCCAGTTGACTGAAGAAGTCATTGAGTCGGCGAATAAGTTGATTGCCATTGGTTGCTTCTGTATTGGTACCAACCAAGTAGACTTGAAAGCCGCTATGGCGCGTGGTATTCCAGTATTTAATGCACCGTATTCGAATACCCGTTCAGTTGCAGAATTGGTCTTGGCGCAAGCGATCTTACTACTTCGTCGTGTCCCTGAAAAAAATATGGTCTGTCACCGTGGGGGTTGGGACAAGTCAGCTGTGGGTTCTTTTGAAACCCGTGGTAAGACCTTGGGTATCGTTGGTTATGGTTCGATCGGCTCGCAACTTTCTGTGATCGCAGAAAGCTTGGGTATGCACGTGATTTATTATGATGTCGTGACGAAGCTGCCACTCGGTAATGCACGTCAAGTCGGTTCGATGGGTGAATTACTTTCTAATGCAGACGTGGTTTCATTACATGTGCCTGATGTACCGTCTACACGTTACTTCTTTACCAAAGAACAATTTGCGCAAATGAAAGAAGGCGCAATCTTTATGAATGCGGCTCGTGGTACATGTGTAGTGATCGAAGATTTGGCTGATGCCTTAAAATCAGGTCACTTGGCAGGTGCGGCAGTGGATGTATTCCCGAAAGAGCCGAAAGCCAATGGTGAAGAATTCCAATCTCCGCTACGTGGTCTAGACAATGTGATCTTGACACCACACGTCGGTGGTTCAACCATGGAAGCGCAGGCGAACATCGGTCTTGAAGTGGGTGAGAAATTCGTTGCGTATTCTGACAAAGGTATGACTTTATCGGCGGTGAACTTCCCCGAGATCGCATTGCCATTGACAGAAGGTCAACATCGCCTATTGCACATTCATAAGAATGTTCCAGGTGTCTTGTCAAAAATCAACACACTATTTGCTGAGCAAGGCATAAATATCGCAGGTCAATCTTTGATGACTAAAGGCGATGTCGGTTACTTGGTCATGGATGTAGACGCCTCTGCATCACAAGAAGCCTTGGATACTTTGCAAAATGTTGAAGGTACGATTCGAGTACGTGTTTTATTCTAAGTATCGTTAAAGCAATAATCCTACAAAATCTAAACCATCCTTCGGGATGGTTTTTTTGTGAGCTGAGCGTGGGTTGATGAAGTTAATTTAGTAGTTGCAATTGTTTGAGCTTTTTCCAATCATCGAGCGTCACTTGATCTTTGGCAATCCACAGATGAATCGCCTTTTCCTCATGACTCACAAATTGAAAAAGCAATAATGCGCCAAAGGATTGAATTGATTTTAATTCGGCTTGTTGTTGAAGATTCGATTTGGCAACTTGAGAATTTTTAAGTGAATTTCTTGCGAGTGTCCACGTGTTTTGATCTAAATGTGCCATTGCCGTGATGGGCGAGCGATTTCTAAAAAATAAAGATAAGAAACCTGCTACGACGGTCAATAAGAACGCCCAAATACTTGGCATGGTTTGTAAAGTAAGTACAAATAAAATAGCTAATAAACCAATGTGAATCAGTAATTTATAAAAACTGACTTTGAGCTGTACATATAGACTTGACGTATCCATAACTCAATATTTCAAAATGCTTGTGATGAAAAGACAGTTAGTTGCTGTGCACGAAACTTTTCATCTTCGCAATCAAATCAAGCAATGCTTTATTCTCAGGCTCAGACACTGCCATAAACCAATCAAGCAAATCTGGATCTTCTTGTTCAACCAATGCTTCAAATAAGGCTTGCTCATCAGTAGGTGCAGTTAAATACTGAGTTTTCACATATGGGTCAAAATAAATATCCAACTCTTTTAAGCCACGACGGGCACGGTAGATGACTTTTCGCTGTTCTAAAGTAGGTTCGACTGACATAAGGTATCCTCAATGAGTGAATCGGAATCAAACCGATTAAATTCGTGAAATTGTAAACTATTTTTCCATATTTCTCTGATTTTCCGTATTGGATTGACTCAATTTGCATGAATTGTGGTCTTGGCAAAATCTGCCAGTTCTTCTTTGGATTTGAGCATTGTGCGCATTGTTTGTACATTGGCTTTGCTTTTAACTAAATGGCGAATTGAATGGTGAAAATTTTCACCTTTTAAAGATTGAATGTTTTTAAATGATTTTGAATACAAGGATTTGTTATGTCTGAAGGTGCGATTCGTCCGATTGCCAATATGCTTCCCCGCAATTTATTTAATGCTGAACACGATGCCTTTCGTGACACGGTGCGTCGCTTCTATGAAAAAGAAGTGGTACCAAATATCGAAAAATACGAAACACAACAGCATGTCGATCGTGACTTGTGGAACAAGGCGGGCGAGCTCGGTTTGCTCTGTGCGACCATGCCTGAACAGTACGGTGGCTCAGGTGTAGATCGCTTGTACAGTATGATCTTGATCGAAGAACAAGCCTATGCGATGGACTCCAGCACAGGCTTCTCACTGCACTCTGATATTGTTGCCAATTACATTAATAACTTCGGCAATGAAGCACAAAAAAGCCACTGGCTAACGAAGATGGCATCAGGTGAAATCGTCACAGCGATTGCGATGACTGAGCCGGGAACTGGATCAGATTTGCAAGCAGTGCGGACTACCGCAGAGCTTGATGGCGATGACTATATTATTAATGGTTCAAAAATCTTTATCACCAATGGCTATCTTTGCGATATGGCGATCGTGGTCTGCAAAACAGGCAAAGAGGAAAAAGGCTCTGCGAATTTATCCTTGATCATCGTTGAAGCGGATCGTGCAGGCTTTAGCAAAGGCAAACCACTCAAAAAAGTTGGGATGAAAGGGCAAGATACTTGCGAGCTATTTTTTGATAATGTCCGAGTGCCAAAAGAAAACTTACTTGGTATGCAAGGCATGGGATTTATGATGTTGATGAAAGAACTTGCATGGGAGCGTATGTTAGTTGCGATCATCTGTCAGGCAGGTGCAGAAGCAGCGCTCGCACATACTATTCAATACACCAAAGAGCGCAAAGCCTTTGGGAAAGCGGTAGCAAGCTTCCAAAATACACGCTTTAAACTGGCAGAACTACGTACCGAGATAGACTTCTGCCGTGCCTATTTAGATCGTTGTATGGAGCTTCAACTCGAAGAAAAACTTGGCATTGATGCGGCGGCGGCGGCGAAGTATAAGATTTCGGATATGTTCTCCAAAGTCGTCGATGAATGTGTGCAACTGCATGGTGGCTATGGCTATATGCTTGAATACCCAATCGCTAGAGCGTATATCGACAACCGAGCCAATCGTATCTATGCAGGGACGAATGAGATTATGAAAGAGTTGATTTCAAGAACCCTCTAATCTGTTAAATCATTGGCGAGAAAAGCGGTGCGGTGTAATGTTCCTGATGTTTCGATAATTTATCAATTTGAGATATATTTCACAGTTTGATCCGATACGGGCAAATTGTTAGACAAAATGGCTTAGGTTGAAATTATTTTTGGATAGTATAAAAATTCATCAACTGAGATAGAGGTGAGTGAAATGATTATTCCAACTTATCTTTTCGTCCTGCTAGTCATTGTTCTTGCAATCGTCATTGGTCGTGCTGGCACTGTACTTCGTGAAATGTTAGATCATCAACATTCTTAAAAAAATAAGCATTCCAAGCTTTAAGTTGTACAAAAAACAAGTCTATTCTCCCATAGGCTTGTTTTTTTATGCCTAGAATAAAAAAATAATGCTGTAGAATATTTGATCTGAGCGGTAAATTGACTATACTGCCAAGTAACACTTGCAAAGCGGTCTTTTCAACAACAATAAGCTTTGCTATGGTGAGTGGTTAGGGACATCAAAAAAATATTGAGATAGAGGACGTCTATTTATGCCTAAGGTTCAGAAGTTGCGCCAGGGTGTGGTGATCCTGCTCGCATCCGTGAAGCGCTCCGTGCGTATGGTAATTCGATTGGTGAAGGTAAGGCAGTGAATCCTGACTATCGCCTTGTCAATACAATGGCAGGCTTGATGGTGCGCTCGGTTGCAGACCGTTATTGGACTGAGAATACTGGCGTGCGTATGGCAGATGGTGGCTTTAACACATTCTGGGATGAAACTCCTGATGATGGTTTAGTTGATCTTGGTGCGGACTTGTTTGATGCCCTAGACGCTGATCCAAATGTGCCAGCGGTTGAAGCTGAGCCAGAAGCTGTCGAAGAAACCGTAGAGGCAGAAGCAGTTGAAGAGCAAGCAACTGAATCTGAAGCGACAGAATTTGAAGCGACAGAGAGTCAAGCAGAAGAAGCTGTTGAAACTGAAACTGTGGAAGAAGCAGTCGAAGATGAGGCAGTAGAGTCTGATAGCCAACCTGCGGAATAACAGTCTGTACTCAAAAGCAGTAGGCTACTGAAAATCAAGTTAAGGTAGCGAATGAAATCAGAGCAAGGCAAATTGATGTTGATTGTACTCAGTGCAATGCTGAGTGCAATTATGCAATTTGCGCCTGATTTTTTTATTTATCTGCGTGAAGTGATGTTGTCACAGCCGTGGCGATTTATTACAGCGCATTGGGTGCATGTGGGATGGGTACATTATCTACTCAATCTGATCGCCTTTATCTGTTTTCCTTTTATTTTCCATAAAATTCGCACACGCCTACTGTTACTTTTTATTGTCATTTTACCATTGATGATCAGCTTGGGCTTTTATTGGTACTTTCCTCAGATCGAAGCCTATGCAGGGTTTTCAGGTGTGCTACATGGCTTGTATGCAATGGCTGCGCTTGTGTCTATGCAATTTCCACGTGAACGATTATTTGCAACACTTATCCTTGTAGGCTTGATCGCAAAATTGATTTGGGAAGCAACGGTTGGTGAAATCTCTGCCACGATGAAAATGATAGGTAGTCCGATCTTGATCGAAGCCCATCAGCTCGGCGCATTGATGAGCATCATACTGCTGTTGATGGTTTTGCTTTGGAATCGTATCTGTTCAAAATGGGCACTTCGTTTGGTCTATTAAAAGCGGATGGATATTCGCAGATTCGACGGTAAAGACTTGGCAAGAGTTGACTAAATTAACGCAAATAATTTGAAAATAGCTATTTTCAATTGCTTAGAAATACTGCAAATTACACAAAACTGGAAAGTGAGATGTCGGGATCGGCATCAAATGGATGTAATAACAACAAGCAGATGCAATAGTCGAGAAAATGAGCTTCTCTGACTGGCGTTTGTAATTAATGTGGGATACATATGCAAGATAGTAATCAACACCACGATGCACATAAGGTTGATCCAGGGAAGCCTAGAAATGGATATGAATGGTTATCGACCATTGCCATCTTTTCTTATTGCTACTTACCCTGATCATTGGTACTGGAGAGATGATTCACGGACAGCTATTACGTGTCGGTGAGTAAATCTACGGTGATCCTGATACTGGGATTCAATACTCCTTCCTTCGTGCTGAGCCTGAAAAACCGAGTTGTGAACGCAATATTGATATTGATGCTGCAGTTCAACAACAGATGGCAGCCAATCAAAGTGATGAATTTGCGGACTTCTTTGGGGTTGCCTCAGAGGAAGATGTACGTAATTCAATCATTGCAGGGCAAGCGTCCTGTGTAGAAAAGCATAATTTTTATGATCAGATCGTCACACATATAGACGAGCATCCGAGTGTTCGGACTTATCGTGCCTTTGAAACGACTTTCTTCGGTATCTTTAAGTTTGGTACGGAATACCGTGCGTTACTGCTCATGCTCATGGTGGCGATTGCTTCGATCATTACGACGTTTAACATTCATCATATCGGGCTTCGAGCGCCGAGTACCAAGATCGACTTTAAGGTCTATGGCGTGGCAATGGTGATTGCCAACCTATTCCTGACCAGTGCCTGTATTTTCCAATACAATTCGGCGATGAATGCAGGGGTCGAAGTTGCGACCAAGATGCAGATTATTTACTGGCTGTGGATTGGTTTATTCTCACTATTGACCTTGATCAGCTTGTATAAATTGGTGAAACCGCCTGTGCCAACCCAAGAGGGTGGAAGCATTGGGCTTGCGTTCTTAAGTGTGCCGTTATATGCCTACATGGCGATTTCTACAGGTGCAAACTTTACATTCCTGATGAATTATCCGATGGGTCAAGCGATCTATTTGGGACAACTCATTGAGTTCTCAAATATCTTCTTGAGCTTATCATTATTCATTTGGGTGGGTATGTTGCTCAAGCGAACTCGTGTCGTCGATTTATTCTTGAATATTCTACGTCCGTGGAACTTTGCGCCTGAAACATTAACATGGTTGATTCTATTGGCTGCGGCTCTACCGACAGCGTATACAGGTGCTTCAGGTATCTTCGTAATCGCTGCGGGTGCGATCATTTATCGTGAAGTGTGGAATGCGGGCGGTCGTCGTCAGTATGCGATTGCTGCTGCTGCGATGTCAGGTTCGATGGGTGTGGTACTTCGTCCATGCCTATTGATCGTGGTCATTGCATCTTTGAATAAAGAAGTCACAACTGACTTGCTCTACCATTATGGTGTGTACGTGTTCTTGTTGACCTCAACGTTATTCTTGATCATTTCATTGATTTTGGCGAAAGAGAAGTTCCGTATTGCATCACCTGCGGTCGCATTCCCAAACTCTGCCAAAGCATTGGTACCTGTATCACCGTATATCGTGATCGCAGTAGCAGTTTGGGCATTCTACAAGTTTGTACTTGATACCAACTTGAATGAATTCACAGCGCAAGTGATCATGCCGATTATTCTGTTGGCAATGGTATTGTTTGATTCACTGCGTAAAGCACCTGAACCACAACCTGCAACAGGTCATTGGGATGAGTCGCTACAAGATTACGAACATGCCAATGCACCAACACATGAGCCACGTGAACAGATTGGTTTCTTCAAGTCGGTGAGTTATGCGACCTTTGAAACCATTGGTCATATTGGCGCATTGATTATGCTGATGGCATTGTCTGTGAGTGTCGGTGGCTATCTTGAGCGTATCGAAGTGATGAGCATCATGCCAACTGACTTGAGCAGTATCGTGATGGCATTGACGATGCTTGCGATCTTGATGATCTTCGTCGGTATGGTCATGGATCCATTCGGTGCGGTGATCTTGATCTCTGCGACAGTTGCGCCAGTGGCTTACTCGTATGGTATTGAACCAGTTCACTTCTGGATGATTGCATTGATCAGCTTTGAGCTTGGTTATGTATCACCACCTGTTGCACTGAATCAGCTCCTCGCAAGGCAGTCTATCGGTGATGCTGAGGTTGCAGATGCCGATGCTGAGGTACGTCACTTGTCATTCTACTATCGCTTCGAGCGTTGGTTATTACCATTGATGGTAATGTTCCCTGCGATGTTGATCGTGACCTTTGTTCCATACTTACTCAAACTGTTTGGTTGGTATCAGTAAGTGTAGTAAGTGAGAGAAACTGACCATCAATAACTAAAAATAAGCATCTTCGGATGCTTATTTTTTTTGCGTGAAATTGCAGATACTTTATTGCAGATACTTTAGAAGTTGATAAGAGTGAACTTGTTGAGAAGGACGTTGTTAAGAGAATAGGCGCTGAACTTTACGCTGAATCTGTGGTGAACACATTAGTAACGCAATAAAGATTAAACTAAAACCGATCAGATTAAACATATCAGGATATTCTTGCCAAAGTATCGCTGCCCAAATCCCTGCAAAAATAATCGCTAAATAATTCGCAGGACCAATCTGACCCGCAGGTGCGAGCTTATAGGCATGTGACATGCACAGCTGACTTGTGGTTGCCAAAACGCCTGCACCAACAAGATAAATCATTTCCATGATATCGAATGCTCGCCAATGCCAAAACATGGGTACCGCAGAAATGATGGTGGCAATTAAGCAAAAATAAAACACGATACGCACGGGTGGCTCGGTACGGGTCAATGCACGAACCGTGACGAATGCCATCGCAGCACAGAAGCTAGCGGTGATGCCAATGGCAGACAAGGTATTGAATAAACCACTATCAGGCTTTGCCACAAAAATTACGCCGATCATGCCCAAGATAGAGGTGATGAGCATCCATGACGTAATACGTTCTTTTAAAAATAACCACGCCACTAACGGAATAAAAATTGGTGAAGAATAGGTAAATACCATCGCATTAGACAGTTTCATATGTGCAATGGCATAGAAAAAGCCATACATCGCAATCAGTCCGATCACTGCACGCCAGGTATGCATCCACAGCTTTTGCGTTTTTAGATTTTGAAAACCTGATCGAATGACCAATGGAAAAATAAAAATCAATCCGATCGCATTACGAAAAAATACGATCGCAGCATTATCAACCGTATGAGAAGCGAGGCGAATCAGTACGCCCATCGTCGCAAAAAGAAAGGCAGATATTGTTAAGAGAAAGAGCGCAGTACGGATATTGGAGGTGCTGTCATGCATAATAGAAAGTTGGCACAATAATCGCTATAGTCTGAGAACTTGATTCCTGCTACAGCGTTAACCTCGTTCGCAGTATTTTTGTACATCTTCGCTCAGTTGCCTTGTATCAGAAATCAATTTCTTCGACTATATTGTACAGAAATTCTTAAATGATGCGATGTTTCTTATGTTATGGATTAATAGCAGTGAATTATTGCGCTGAAGTTTGCGTATTTTCAGAATTTTGCAATTGTGCCTCAAGCTCTGCAAGTTGTTGCTCTTTCAGCTCAAGCAATTTGTCCGCATCTTGATGTTGTTGTTCAAGCAAATCTTTTTGTTCAGCCAGTTGCTTTTGGACTTCCTCAAGTTGCGCAATTTCGTCTTTTTGTAGCGCTTGATCTTCAGCAATCGGCTGTTCAACCAGCGACTCATCTACTAAGGCCGCAAATTCTTCACTATTTTCCTGCATTTGCTCAGTTTGAGTTGTGGATTGCTTGGCAATATCTGTCAGCTGTTCATCATTTAAGCTACGTTCTTCGAGTGGACGAACTGCTGACTCTTCTGTTGTTGTCGCACTTTTAGCAGGTTGATTGTCTTGCAAACCGATGTAGGCTGCGATCGCCAAAACAACGAGGCAAATTACACCGATAATGATCCATAATGTTTTATTTGATTGTTCACTCGACATGCGTGGAAACCTATTACGTTATTAAATTTATTGGCGTTGCCGTGGTTTAAATTGTATTACCCCAATATCGTCAGGCGCTTCAGGCTCGACATAGCTTTCTTCGCTAGGTCGTTGCTCTGTATAGTCGCATTCGACACATTCGATCCACTCATCATCATGGGTGGTGATCATGACGACACGATCCTGTGCCTGACATTTTGGGCATTTCGCCCCTGCGATAAAACGTCGTTTCATGAATACAACCTATGACTTTTACAATTGATTTTTCCCATGACGTGATGCGCAGCAAAGCACGGGTTTACAGTACGAAGCTTTGCGATCAATGGATCATTGCTAAGTGTAACGAATTCACTACACCTCGTCCAATCTTTCAAAAGATTAAAAGACATCGCCAAAATGCGACGCCCGCACAGTGGATTTAAGCGCTCGTCCAACCATTGTGTCGTAGCAGCGCGTCAATACTTGGCTCACGACCACGAAACTCGGTGAAAGCTTGCAGTGCTTCGACTTGCCCACCGACAGCAAGAATGGCTTTGCGGAAGGCTTGACCTGTTTCGACATTAAAAATCCCTTCTTGTTCAAAGCGGTCAAAGGCATCACTGGCAAGCACTTCAGCCCATTTGTAGGAATAATAACCCGCTGCATAACCGCCAGCAAAGATATGGCTAAAGCTATGTTGGAAACGGTTGTCACGTGGTGTGTTGAGTACAGCAACTTGCGCACGTACGTCATCTAAAATCTGCTGAATCTGTGCGGTTGTTGGTGCAGGACTTTGCGCATGAATATCTAAGTCAAATAAGGCAAATTCGACTTGTCTTAAAGTTTGCATCCCTGTTTGGAAGAAGCGTGCTGCAAATAATGCGTCCAAAAGTGACTTTTCCAGTGGTGCACCTGAGTCGATATGCGCACTGATCAAATCTAGACCTTGCTCTTCCCACGCCCAAAATTCCATAAACTGACTTGGCAGTTCCACCGCATCCCACGCCACAGCGTGCGTACCTGCCACGCCGATATGATCGGCTTCAGTCAAGATATGGTGCAAGCCGTGTCCAAACTCATGGAATAAGGTGGTGATTTCATCATGGGTAAGCTGTGCAGGTTGATCGCCAACAGGCGGTGCAAAGTTACACACCATAAACGCCACAGGCTTTTGATCAAGTTGCTGATCTCTGACTTTAGAACGGAAGCCACTCATCCACGCACCGCCACGTTTATTTTCACGTGCATAGAGGTCAAAGTAGAATCCGCCAATCACCTGACCTTGTTCTTCTACTTCGTAATATTTAGCATCCCGATGCCAAAGATCCGCTTGCTTCTCAACGATATTCACCGCATACAGTTTTTCAGCGATTTGGAATAAGCCATTGACCACTTTTTGAATTGGAAAATATGGTTTTAAGGCTTCTTGTGACAGATTAAAGTTTTGCTGTTTAATTTTCTCAGCATAATACGCCGTGTCCCATGCTTGCAAATCAGTAATGCCATCCTTTTCCGCAAAGGCTTGGATTTCCGCTAGTTCTTGCTTGGCAGGCGCTTTGGCTTTGTCTGCAAGATCAATTAGAAATTCACGGACTTTCTCTACGCTTGGTGCCATTTTTTTCGCCAAAGACAACTCGGCATAATTGGTAAATCCAAGTAACTGTGCTTGTGATTCACGCAGCGCCAAAATCTCTTGCATGATGGCGCTATTATCAAACTCGGGATGACCGCCAAGCTCCGAGGCACGAGTGGTATAGGCATGATAGATGGTCTTGCGTAACTCACGATCATCGGCATATGTCATGATGGCGAGATAGGCTGGAATGTCTAGCGTTGCAACCGCTTGATCTACGCCTTTTTGTTCACCGTATTGACGCAGTAGCGCTTGGCTACTGGCAGGAATGCCTTTGAGCTGTACATCATCTAAGGGCAAATGATATGCCTGCGTGGCATCGAGTACATGGTTAGAAAAGTCTGATGACAGCTGAGATAAACGCGCAACATTTTCCGCATAAATCGCTTTTTTCTCAGGTGGCAGTGCTACACCAGACAATTTGAAGTCTTTGATGGCATGTTGGATAGCACTTTGCAATGCAGGACGCAAGTTGGCAAATTCGGTTTGATCAGCGATGAATTGATAAGTTTGATACAGCGCTTCGTTTTGCCCTGCTTGGGTATAAAAGTTGCTAATTTCAGGCAAGAGCGATTGATAGACTTCACGGAGCTCAGGCGTGTTCATCACCGCATTAAGATGTGACAGCACACCAAACAGCTCACTGAATTGATTTTCAAATTCATCAAACTGTTCAACAGTATGTAAGCTGTGCTGAAAATCTTGCGGTGTTTGGACTTGTGCAAGCAGATTTAAACCACGCTGAATCAAATCGAGAATGTCTTGTTTTAATTGTTGAATATTGATTTGACTGAATTGTGGTAAAGGTAATGTCGCTGGCTGGGGTTGCATATTCACACTCTAAAATATTATCTTCATTGAATTTAATAAGTGCAAAAGCATGTAAAATCAAGCGATCTAGACAAAATAATTAAAATAAAACGCTATTAGCGTTTATATCGGCATTAGCCTTTAAAAGTAACCAAAAATATTTTGCAAAACATAAACAAATCGATATTTTTTTGTGTATTTAGGTTTATCTATCTTGGTGTTTATATGAAAAACAAGTAAATTGATCATAATTTCTCTTTGCTCGAGAAATATAAATAATGCTGAACAATTTGTAATCTGGAGATTTAGCACATGGGCATGGTACAAGAATTTAAGGAATTTGCCTTAAAAGGCAATATGATGGATTTGGCTGTCGGTGTGATCATCGGTGGCGCTTTCGGTAAAATTATTGATTCATTGGTCAAAGATGTGATTATGCCTTTGATTTCATGGATCTTGGGCGGTGAAGTAGATTTCACCAATATGTTCGTGATTTTGGGTGACAACCCAAACAATATTCAAACTTTAGAAGCTGCCAAAGAAGCAGGTTTGAATATCTTCCATTATGGTAACTTTATTACCATTTTCATCAACTTTATCTTGTTGGCATTTGTGGTGTTCTTATTGGTTAAAGCCATGAACAAAATGCGTCGTAAAGAAGAAGCTGCGCCTGAGCCAGCAGCAACACCTGAAGACATCGAGTTGCTTCGTGAAATTCGTGATCAATTGAAAAACCGACCATAAGTCGCATTTTTTTAAATCACTATTAGCTACAGAAAAACGGCATTCATTGCCGTTTTTTATGGTCATTTTTAAGCTAACTTGAGCTAAGTTTTTAATAGAAAGTTTATGGTTTTCAGTTTACCATGCCTGAAAATTTGGTCATATCGAGTGAAATGAATACGCTTTTTGTTTACGGTACATTGCGACCAAATCAACCGAATGAACATATCCTTGCACCGTTAAAAGGACGTTGGCAAAAGGGTTATGTACATGGTGTGGTTCATACACTGGATTGGGGACCTGATATTGGATTGCCTGCGATCGTTCCTGATCCTAAAGCAGATCAAGTTGAAGGTTTATTCTTTATACATGATCAGCTTGATGTGCATTTGCAGATGTTGGATGAGTTTGAAGGTTTGCAATACGAGCGCGTCGAAGTACAAGGCTTTGATGACAATGGACAGCCCATTGATGCGTGGGTATATATCATGAAAAATTTGCACGACTGATTTCTATATTAAGCACAATATTAATTGTCTATTCTGAAACTCAAAAAATAAATTAGCGAAAGCCATCTATTCGGAATTTAATTTCAAGCAGATGAAAGCCAAATTGGCTTTTGATTGGACCGTGCAGTTTGCGTTCTTCTGCGCTAAAAACCAATTTATCAATCACAGGAACGAGTTGTCCTTTCTTTACCTCGCCGAGCTCACCACCACGTTTCGCTGAGTTACAGATGGAGTGTTGTTTTGCGATCTTGGCAAAATCTGCACCTGCGAGGATTTTTTGCTTAAGCGCTTCGGCAAGAGCTTTGTCTTTGACCAAGATATGGCGAACGATCGCAGTCTTCATTTAACCACTCCTTTTGTTTTTTTTCGCACTCACTTGAGTCGCCTTTTTCTTCGATTTTGTTGCGGTTGTTTTTATCTTTACCTTTTTAAAAAGCTGACATTGCGGACAAAAGGCACTGGCACGTTGTCCGAGTTTGATATTTTCGATCGGGGTTTCACAGTTGACGCACATCTCCCCGACACGCCCATAAGCAAGTAAGGTCTGTTGGAAATAGCCATTCTCACCGCTGGCATTACTATAATCCCGAAGCGTTGAGCCACCAAGTTGGATGGCATGTGCTAAAACTTTTTTAATCTCTGCGACCAAAGCAGTTACCTGCGCTTGGCTTAAACTATAGGCAGGCTGAGCAGGGTGAATCGCTGTGTTAAACAGACATTCTGTGGCATAAATATTTCCCACACCGACCACAGTATGATTGTCCATCAAGGCGACTTTAATGGCGACTTGCTTGTTTTTTAATTTTTCAAATAAATAATCGGCGTTGAAATCATCGGATAAGGGTTCTGGTCCAAGTGAATCAAGTAATTTTTCTTGATGCGTTTGGTCGAGCCAAAGCAAGCAACCAAAGCGTCTAGGATCGTGGTAACGCAAGTGAATATCGCCAAAATCAAAAACCACATGATCGTGCTTTCGTAACGTAGTATTTGGCTCACACAGTCGAAAGCTACCTGACATGCCGAGATGCCAAAGCATCTGTTTTCCCTCAAAATCGGCGATGATGTACTTTGAGCGACGACTTAAATGATTGAGTGTTAAGCCAATGAGTTGTGAAAGATCAGCAGGCACAGCCCAACGCAACGAGGGTTGATAGACCGTGACATTGACTAAGCGTAATCCCAATAAGGGTTCAAGGCTAGCTTTGGTGGTTTCGACTTCTGGAAGTTCAGGCATTCTGAAAGCATATGGCTAAAAATTTTAAGTGTGTAAATCATATCACTATTTGTTTCATCCTTTATTCATATGTTTTCGTGCATACCACGATCAGAGCGTTTGTTATTGAGTATTCGTTAGTGTCGTTGTATTAAGTTTTCATATGTTACAGGTAATAAAAAACGGATGATGATCATCCGTTTTTATCACGCTAATTAGGATTTTTACTTTACGGTATCAAGTAACATTTCTAACTCTTGTGCAGTACGACTACCCGAAATACGTTGTCCATTATTGAGAAATAATGTTGGTGTACCTGTGATATTCAAGGTCGCTGCAAGGTCAATATTTTGTGCGATTGGGTTTTTGCAGTTCTCTACAGCACTCGGCGCTTGTTTGTGAAGCATGTAGTCTTCCCATGCTTCGTAGCGATTTTGAGAACACCATACCTTTTTTGCGATCGTTTCAGCATTTGGGTGTAATGCTTTTAAAGGCATGATAAATGTGTAAATCGTGACGTTATCCACAGTTGTCAACTCTTGCTCTAGTCGTTGGCAATACGGACAGTCTGGATCGCTAAACACATAGAGTTTACGCTCACCTTTGCCTTTGACATTTTTAACTGCATTTTCTAAAGGGAGCTGACTGATGTCGATTTGACTCAGCTCTTGTTGACGTTGTTCAGTCAAGTTGGTTTTGGTTTTGAAATCGACCAAATTTCCAACAAAGAAATAACGTGCATCTTCATCGGTATAGACCAGATTGCCTGCAACTTGAACCTCATAAATGTCATCGACAGGGCTTTTACCAACGACTTTGGCACTCAAGTTTGGATAATTGTTTTTTAAATTTTTCGTCAATGTATCAGCATCGGCAAAACTTGCACTACTGAAAGTTAGCGCCAACCCCATCAATGCGATCGTTGCGTTATGTAGGAGCTTCATATCATTACTCTTTCCGTGTTTTAGACATAATGCAGAAACATCGCAGAATATACAAGATTAGATGTGTTCAAAGGCATACCACGTTGAGAGCTCGTATTCAAAACTGAAATCTTTACTGTTGCAATAGAGGAACGATATGTTGATTTTATTGGCTATTTATTCGGCAAATCAGCTCCTATAATAGCTTCATAACGAATTGGAGATGAATCATGAGAAAAGTGATCGCAAATATTAACAACAACCAAATGCATTGGGTGGGCGATGGATTCCCAGTACGGAACTTGTTTTCCTATGATCGTTTAGGTCAAGCGATTAGCCCATTCTTACTTTTGGACTATGCTGCACCTTATCCATTCCAACCGACTACTGAGCAGCATGGCGTGGGTTCACATCCACACCGTGGCTTTGAAACAGTGACGATTGCATACAGTGGCGAGGTTTCTCACCGTGACTCAAGTGGCGGTGGTGGTACCATCAAAACAGGTGATGTGCAATGGATGACCGCGGCATCAGGTGTGGTGCATGAAGAGTTCCATTCCACAGATTTTGCTCGAGATGGCGGTATCTTTGAGATGGTTCAGCTTTGGGTGAATTTGCCAGCCAAAGACAAAATGACACCACCAAAATATCAAGGTATCACTGCGGATGAAATTCCAAATGTCACCCTTGATGATGAAGGTAGTAACTTGCGTGTGATCGCAGGGAGCTATCATGATCAAACAGGAAATGACCAAAAAGGCGTTGCTTCAACCTACTCACCTGTCAACATGTGGGATGGTGTGCTGAAAGCAGGTACCACACATCGCTTCTTTGTCCCTGTGACACATAATGCGATGTTGGTCATATTGAATGGTGAAGTGGTGGTCAATAGCGATCAAACTGTCAAAGCCAATAGTGTTGCAGTCTTGGCACGAGATGGTGAGGCAGACTTTGAAGTGGTGGTCAATCAAGATGCAAAATTCTTGATACTCACAGGGGAACCATTGAATGAGCCTATCGAAGGTTATGGTCCATTCGTGATGAATACTCAAGCTGAAATCAAACAAGCTTTTGTAGATTTCCAAAGTGGTAAATTTGGTGAGATTCCAACTGAGGCATAATGTCTGAGTGAGAAATGTAAAACACATGAAAAAACGAGGTCAAGTGCCTCGTTTTTTGGTATCTACAAAACTACAGTGAAAATTGACGGTTGTGAGTGAATACCTTAATCCACCAAAACCCAGCCACTTTCACCTTTTGCCACACGTAGATCGGCGGTATTAGTTTGTGCGCCTAAGAATGGCATCTCGACGGTGACATTGACACGACAGTTCAGATCTTTGCTTTTATCCACCTTATTACAATCCAACTTTTCAAAGCGAGTCACTTTCATGATCTCACCCTCTTGCTTCATGATTCGGGAGGCAAGATTATTGGTTTGATTGATCTGTTCTTGGTAGAGCGCATGTAGTTCTTCTTGACTTGGCTGAGGGCTACAGCCTGTTAAAACCAAGCTCGACATCAGGATAATGGCGATAGATAGGATATTCTTCATTGTGATGTTTTCTCGAGTTTTTGTCATTTTGTGGCGTCATTAAATACGAACGATTTTATTGTATGGTGACTTAGTGACTTTTTAAAGCTTACGTTACTGTTTAAAGCATAGTAAATGTTACATGAAAACATAAATTGTAAATTATTATTCGTTAAAACAATGAGATTCGACAACAATACGTCATGCAGATATTTGCTTTAATGAATCTATATTTTTCACATTCATTTTTATTGGAGTAAACACAATGCATAACAAAAAAGCATGGCTAACTTTTGCCACGATTACAGGTATGGCACTTTTAATGAGCTCGGCATATGCACAGAACAGTGAAATTGCGACACAAACTCATTCACAAGGAAAGCCTAAAGCGGTTGATGCGATTGACGTGCAAAAATATGCAGGCACGTGGTACGAGGTGGCACGATTGCCGATGTATTTTTAGCGCAACTGCGCCAGTGACGTGCAAGCCAAGTATAGTCTTAATTCTGATAAAACTATCAAAGTGCGCAATCAATGCATGAATAAAGAGGGTAAGCTAGATGTATCGGAGGGCGTTGCCTATCCACAAAATGATGGTAACAGCCAATTGAAAGTCAGCTTCTTACCAAAAGGGTTGCGTTGGGTGCCTTTTAGCAAGGGGGATTATTGGGTGCTTCGTGTCGATGAAGATTACCAAGTGGCATTGGTGGGCGGACCGTCGCATCGCTATCTGTGGTTATTGTCACGGACACCTGATGTGGATGAAGCGGTGATAGAAGATTATCTCAATACCGCCAAAGCACAAGGCTACGATTTATCGAAACTGATTCGGACGAAGCATAGCGCTGAGAAATAATTGATCTATGGATCAATGCTGATTAAAGCCTTTGATAAATAAAAACGCCTCAAAGTAGAGGCGTTATTTTCAATTTTATGAATTTAATTAGAAGTGCAAACTTGTGCTTCCGTTGTAGTATCAGATCGACGACGCATTTGCCAAAGAACCAACAACATCATAATACCTGCCAAAACAGCACCTGTGAGCGATACCGCCACATAGCCAAGTCCTAGGCTCAGCACCGCACCACCTGCGGCTGCACCCACCGCATTGCCCAAGTTAAATGCACCGATATTCACAGAAGATGCCAAGCCTTGCGCTTCATGTACCACTTCCATGACACGCATTTGTAATGGTGGCACCACGGCAAAGGTTGCTGCACCCCAGATCACCAGGGCTATACCTGCACCAATCGCTGTTATTGCCAAAATCGGGAAAACGAGCATCATCACCACACCCTGCCCAGAAATTACCGCAAAAGCATTACGCCAACCGAAATTTTGACTCAACCAAGTGGCAAGTGGTACGCCACCAATATTAGCAATGGTCAGTCCCATAAACATCATGGCGACCGCACTGGCTTGTTTCTCTTTCGGTACAAGGCTGGCTGCTACCACCGAACCTATGCCAAAGAATGCGCCGTGATTCAAACTGGTAATGATTCGTGCGCCCATCAGACTGACATAGTTTGGTGCGAATACTGCCAAGATATTGCTAATGGTGAAAATCGCCATCAGCAAGATCAAAGCCTTGCGTCGTGGCGCAGATGACAATAGTAGCGTCATAAATGGCGCACCAATCATCACACCCACAGCATAAGCGGTGATCAGCATACCCGCTTGTGGAATAGAAATATCCAAACCTGTGGCAATCTCAGGTAAGAAGCCCATCGGTGAAAATTCAGTAGTCCCAATGGCAAATGCACCGACCGCAAGTGCCAACAGAGGGAGAGATGATTTCATTCGCAATACTCAAAAAAATTGAGAAAAACCCAAGTGTTTTAAGATGATGCTATTCTCGCTAAAAAAGGCTTGTTGAAAAATTGGACTTTAGGCAAAATATTGTTGACTAAAAATCAATAATAGTTGTGCTCAATACATGGCCTCTGAAGTCACATGATGGATGGTTGACCGTGAATCCAAAATTAAAACTGTCAAATGGTGAAGCGATTAGGCAACTTGCATTGCTTGGTAATGGAATAACCTGTTTATCAGAATTTGTGGTATCAAAAGACTTGAGGCATGGGCGATTGGTCGCTTTATTTGAAGATGAAAATATCATCACTTACCAAACCATCCATGCGGTGTATTATCAGCAAGATCATTTGCCGAAACGGGTACGGATATTTATCGAGTTTTTGGCAGAGAAATTAAAAAATATCGAGATAACTAAGTAGCTTTACTTTTGGATATTACAACAAAAGATTGCAAACTTAAATCCACTTTTTCCAACGGAAATAAATAATCGGTCCAATAAAAAAGATCATGATCAAAATTGCCACGATAATAAAACTGGTCGTGCCATGCGCAAAAGGTAAGACATCGGTATTCATGCCGTAGATACTGGCGATGAGCATCGGTGGCGCAAGCATACTTGGCAAAATCGAGAATCGTTTGATGGTGTCACTTTGTTCAGTATTAATGAATCCTGAGGTGGTATCCATCAGGAAGCGCACTTTTTGAAATAAGAAAGCGTTGTGTTCTACGAGTGAGCGGACATCTTCGTTGAGCTCTCGAATATCCGCATCATAGATATGACTGCCGAGCGCACGAGGGCGTGATAAGAAAGTCAAAACACGACGTAAATCAATCAAACACAGTTGTGCTTTTCCGAGCATATCTTCTTGATGGGCAAGACGTGTAATCATGTCGTCAAGATCAAGAATCTGCTCACGATGATGATTGTTGAGCACTTCGGTGGCGTACTTTTCCAAGTCCTTGTGGATATCTTCCAAGATATCCGCAAGCTCATCGAGTTTGGCTTCAAGTAGTCCTAAAAGTATCCAAACAGGATCTTTAAAATCCATGTCGTAATCATTGCGACGAGCCCGAGCACGAAAAGCACGAAAAGCAACGAGCTTCTCACCACGCAAGGTAATCAAACGATCTTTGGTCAGAATGAAAGCAACGGTCTGAATAGTCGCCGCCAACATATTTTCAAATTCTTCACTTTCACCGTCGGCTTGGAAGTTCTTGTTTTTGGTGAGGAAATAGGTACTGATATGCAAAATTCCTTCGTCATCACGATAAAAACGTGCTGAAGAAGAAATGTCTTCTAAAGATTTGAGCGTTGGTAGGTTTTGCTTATATGCCTCAAGCACCCAATCTTGCTCTTCATGGGTCGGCGCAATCAGATCAATCCACACCAACTCAGGGTGTAGATCAAAACCACCATTGATGGTGTCATCTTCTAAACTACCGCGATCGGTGGCGTAAAACGCTTCAAGCATAGTCGTCCTCCTTGCGCTAGTTGGTTAGAGTGAGTTGATCTCTAAAAAAGATGAACCGTTTAAGTTAGCCTATTGTAGTCAAGCTATTGCAAAAATTGCACTACTTAAAATCACTTTTTGCAAAAAAGCGAGTATGGTTATACTAACCGCTTATGACCAATTAATGAATATCTGAGTTTTCCTTATGCAAGCAATCGCTATTTTTTGTGGTTCATCTTCTGGTAATGATGCGCATTATGTCGAGTCGGCGCAGTTCGTTGGTGAGTATCTCGCCAACCATCAACTCACCCTTATTTATGGTGGTGGCAAAGTTGGGCTGATGGGTGCTGTGGCAGATAGTGCGCTTGCGAGTGGTGGCAAAGTGATTGGTGTCATGCCCAAAGATTTGGTTGATCGTGAAATTGCCCATCACGGTTTGACCGAACTGTATGTGGTGGCAAATATGCATGAACGGAAGCAGAAAATGGCGGAGCTTGCCGATGGCTTCATTGCCTTGCCAGGTGGCGCAGGGACATTAGAAGAAATCGCTGAGCAATGGACATGGGCACAACTTGGTATCCATCAAAAGCCCTGTGCTTTTCTGAATGTGCTTGGTTATTACGATCCGTTGATCGCCATGGTGAATCAGATGGCGAATAAGCATTTCACCAAGCAGATGTATGCCGATATGTTGATCAATAGTGATTCGATCGAAACCATCGTTGAAGCCTTCCAAAACTATCAAGCACCGCATGCCAAGTGGACAAAAGGGGCGGTCGAGCCGTGATTTAAATAAAGAATTTGTGAAAAGTAAGTATCTCCTTAATAATCTTATTGTGGTATCTCGTGAATTCAAATTAAATTTTAAGGAAAATTATGGATATCCTAGACCAACATAAAATTTTAATATTTATTTTTTTCTGTATTCCAGGATTCGTTGCGTTAAAGACATATGATTTTTTCTATTCAGTCGGTAAAAAGGAGATTGGGAAAGAAATTATAGATGCACTTTTTTTTAGTTGCTTAAATTATGCAGTTGTTGGATTCCCTCTTATTTATTTTATTGATAAATATGTTTTAAATATTGGGTGCTTATTTTTCTTGGGAGTCCTCACATTACTTATTTGTCCTTGTTTCTTAGCATTTGTTTGGGTTTGTTTAGTTAACTGGGTATCTAAAAATTTTCAAGCAGGGAAATAACCACACAAATCACCTTTAGAATACTTTAATGTAGAGATTCGAAAAAATAAGCATGCTTGGGTGCAAGTGGAGCTCAACGATGGCACATTAATCGGTGGCGTATTCGGATTCTTGACAAGTTACCCTGAAGAGTTGGGAATTTTCTTAAAACAGTTTTGGGCTCTTGAATATGATGTGTTTAAACGCAACAATGATGAGAAAGATCTTGGGATTGTGATTTTGTCAAAAGATATAAAAACGATGGCATTTTCAGAAATTTCATAGGATTGGAGTAAACATGAGTAATCAGAAAAAAGTTCATGTGCCTTTGAGCACATCTGAGCTTAAAGGACACGTAGCACCATCTTGACCTATTCCCGAATTCACACCACCACCACCTCGCCCCACTAAGTCAAAGCCTTAAAAATAATTCTATGTGGATTTTCATTGTATTAAAGAGTTATACGCTTTTTAGCCTCATCATAGGCGGCACTATCAGCACGTTTGCCAACGGTGATGAGTAAAATCACCACTTCATCATCTATGACTTGATAGACCAATCTCACTCCAGCTTTAAGTAATTTGATCTTATAGCAACCTGCAAGATCACCTCGAAGTAGGTTCTTAGGAATATGTGGTTGTTCAATGACTTTGGCGAGCTTTTTCTTGAGTTGATCACGGATAGCGACAGGGAGATTATCCCATTCTCTCGTAAAATCCTTATGTCGTAATAGCTTATAAGTCATCTAAAGTGACTTCCTCAAACATCTCTTTTGAATCATTGATACGTTTGCGAACGATCGCCAAAAGCTCGGCATCATCCTCAGAAAGTAGCGTCTTTTGTACAGGGAGCTTCCCAGTGTTTGCAATATATTCAAGCATATTGGTGAAGAACTCCGTCGGTGCAATACCTTGCTCCTTTAGCACGGCATAAGATTTCTTCTTGAGTGCTTCATCCACTCTAAAGTTTACAGTTGCCATTTTTATACTTCCGAAGTTATTTGATATATCTATTGTAATGCAATTTGCATTACAGGTAAATTAATGTGCTATTTTATAATTGTTTCAATCAATTCTAATGCCTCGCATCGCACAAACAAGCCACCTGCACATTGCTACAGCCAAGCTCGGTGAGTAGATTTTTCACCGCAAGTACACTTGCACCAGTGGTGATCACATCATCCAAGATCAATACTGAGTTATAGCGTTTCTCCGACGTATTTAGCACCATCTGCGCTTCGGCATGTACCAGTCGTTCACTACGATCTGCGCCACGTTGGCTGATTCCAGACTCACGAGAGATTGGTCGCCAAATCGGCAGTTGCCATGTTGTACTTAAGGCTTGTGCCAACAGCTCGGATTGATTAAAACCTCGAAAGATCAGTTTTTCTATTGAGATTGGCATCGGCACGATGGCTTGTACCCGAGGTTTTGGCATCGTGAGTAAACATGCAACCAGTAAATCGACATATTGCAATTGTGCTTGATCTTTATACGCATGCAGGATGCGATTCATCGGAAAACGATATTCACATGCCACCCAGCAAGCAACTTCATGGCGCTCGATTACTTGTTGTTTCCACGGCAAGGTCTGCCAACATTGATGGCAGACACCATGTTGTTTCGCTCGTGAAGTCTGACACAGCAAACACGGTTGCAAATCAAAAGTCGGTAGACGAAACGTCGCTTTGGAAAAGGTATGTTGTAGCTTTTCAAACAAAGACAGATTAGATAAAGGCATAGCGTGGTGCCTCGGGTAGCCAGCGTTGCATCAGTGCATCGGCATGCTGTGGATGGGTCTGTAAAATCTGCTCAGCGGCCTGATGGGCACGAGCCAATAAATATTCATCACGTTGCAGATCAGCCACTCGAAAGCTCACGCTCCCCGTTTGTTTGGTCCCAAGTACATCACCCGGCCCACGCAGTTCTAGATCACGTTCGGCGATTTCAAAACCATCATTGGTCTGACGTAGGATATCTAAGCGAGCTTGACCATTTTGCGATAGTGGCGATTTATATAGCAACACACAGAAGCTCTGCTGTGAACCTCGTCCAACCCGCCCACGGAGCTGATGTAGTTGCGATAGTCCGAGCCGTTCTGCATTTTCAATCACCATGATGGAGGAATTTGGCACATCAACACCGACTTCGATCACCGTGGTAGCGATCAATAATTGTAAATCATGATTTTTGAATTGTTGCATGACCAATTGCTTTTGTTCAGGTTTGAGTTTGCCATGTGCCAAACCAATTTTTAGATCAGGGAATTTCTCGGACAACTCTTGAAAAATCGCTTCAGCAGCCTGCGCATCTAAAGTTTCAGATTGTTCAACGAGGGTGCAAACCCAGTAGGCTTGCTTGCCTTCCATGCAACTTTTATAGATGCGTTGCAGTACTTCTTCACGACGTTCGATTGGCATCGCAACAGTCTGGATCGGTGTGCGTCCAGGTGGCAGTTCATCAATGATTGAGGTATCCAAATCACCATAGGCACTCATCGCCAAAGTCCGTGGAATTGGGGTGGCAGTCATCACCATCTGATGCGGTGTCATGCCATCTGCGCCTTTGTCCCGTAAGGCAAGGCGTTGATCGACACCAAAACGATGTTGCTCATCAATGATGACTAAGCCCAAACGCTTAAATTCAACTTGCTCTTGGAACAGTGCATGTGTACCAATCACAATCTGCGCTTGTCCTTGTTTGATCTTCTCAAGGGCGATATTTTTCTGTTTTGTGCGCAGTTTTGATGCCAAAAAAACCACTTCTAAACCACCATTTCCAGTATCAAGTACGCTAAACCATTGATCAAAGTTGAGATAATGCTGTTCCGCCAAGATCTCGGTCGGTGCCATGATTGCCACTTGCCAACCTGATTCTAAGACATGACTGCTTGCCATCGCAGCGACTAATGTTTTTCCTGCACCCACATCGCCTTGCACCAAGCGCAGCATCGGTTTATGGGTTTGCAAGTCATTGAGAATTTCTTGGCTGACCCGTTGCTGTGCGTTGGTCGGTGTAAAGGGAAGCTGTGTCAAAAGTCTTTTGAGCAGATTTTTGCTCGGTGACATTTTTGGCGCTTGGATTTGTTGAATATAATGACGACGCTGTAAAAGACTAATTTGATGAGTGACCAATTCTTCAAAAATCAGCCGTTGCTGTGCAGGGTGGCGTGCTTCACGAAGCTGAGCAACATTTGAGCCCAAAGGCGGATGGTGAATAAAGTTTAAGGCTTGGATCAGGTCAAACTTCTTGGCAATCCCTTCAGGCATCAGTTCTTGCAGATCATGCGCATACTGCTTTAAACATTGATCAATGATCTGACGGAGTTTGGCTTGTTTTAGTCCATCGGTACTTGGGTAGATTGGCGTAAGTTGTGAGTTCGCCTGTAATTGTGCAGATTTAGAAATGATCTCAGGATGGTACATTTCCAAGCCACGTGCGCCAAGACGCACCTCACCAAAGACACGAACATACTCGCCGATTGCCAATTGTTCAGTTAATGCTTTATAAAAATGATAAAAGCGTAAAGTGACTTTGCCCACACCATCAGAAAGCAGTACCGCCATGGATCTTTTTTTGCCTGCAGGAAAATCGACCGATTTGACCTCGCCTTCGATCAGCACCGTGCGACCAACCTGTAAGGATTGCATATCGAGCAAAGTGCTACGATCTTCATAATCACGGGGCAGATGAAATAATGCATCGTGTGTGGTGAATAGGTTGAGCTTTTCCAGTTGCACAAGGTTGGCATCGGTGATTTTGGCAAGCTTGGAGAGCGGAATATTCATTGCTGATGAATGTTTTATCTATTGATTTGCACTCATGATATGCAAGCGATAGGGAAAGTGCAATGCAATGACTTAAATGCGCTATTTTTCACAGTGTTGTTTAAATTAGTGCAGTATTTCTATGAATTTGGTCAAAATTGTCAATTCCAAAAAATGATAAATCAGTTATGATCAGTTAAAAGATGATCAATATGTGTATGCATAATATATCGTGATGCGTAAACTTTATTATGTGTCACCATCCAATCAAATGTGATGCAGACAGGGTGAAGTCGTTTTTCGGTCATCACATATGAAAACAAGAATATTGGAACAGCAAACAAGTGAGGGAACACCATGCGAACTTTGAATTCGTTGATGCTGGGGACATTGTGTAGTGGCAGTTGTTAGTACTCAGGCGGCGTCAAAACAACTTTGTGTTTTTGATATTATGGGTAGTAACGGTGATATTATGGCAGTTGCAAAGGACTATGCGCTAGCTGCCAAGCCGTGGGGTGTAAATATTGAACCACAAGTATATACAAGCTTGGATGATGCAGTGTCGGACTTTGAGTCAAAAAAGTGTCAAGGTATTATTGCTGACAACTATGTGATGAAGAAATATAATAATTTTGCTGGGTCTATTGGTGCAGTTGGTGCCATCAATGATTATGATCTAGCTAAAAAAGTGCTGATTGCACTGGGTAGCCCAAAGCTCGCCTCAAAGATGAAAACGAAAGATCATGAAGTGGTCGGTATGGTGCCTTTTGGATTGGCTTATTTTTTCTCTAAAGATAAAACTATCAACTCACTTGAGAAAATGGCAGGTAAACGTATCGGTGTCTTAAAAGATGATCCATCGCAACAGCGTATGGCGAAACGTGTTGGTATTAAACCTGTGTTTATGACCTTTGATAATGCGATTGCAAAATATAAGAATGGTGACATGGATATTGTGCCTGCACCACTGATTATTTATAAGCCTTTTGAGGTGGATAAGTTGGTGGGGAATCAAGGCGGGGTTGCTGATTTTTCAATCGCATTAATGACCATCAGTGTGATCTTTCATCGTGGCGATTATCCTGCAGACTTTGGGCAAAAGAGCCGTAAATGGTTTGCAGGAAAACAATCTCAATTTATCAAGATGGTCGAGCGATGGGATGCAACCGTACCAAAGAATATTATGTACGAGATTCCTGAGATTGATCGAAAAAGTGGGAATTTATTACTTTCTCAACTTCGTAAAGAGTTTATTGCAGATAAAACCTATGATGGGACGATGATTACTTTGATTCGTCACCTGCGTTGTAATCAAGAGCCGAATTTCATCGAATGTAAGAAGTAAATATTCCTAAAAAAGGCGGTCAGATGACCGCCTTTGTTTTGTCTTTGCAATGAATTTACTTAGCTTTACCATAAATTTACTTGGCTTTGGGCTTCTTACGTAGACGTGAGGTTTTCTGCTGTGCAAGTGCTTCAAGTGCAACTTTCAGCTCTTCATCATTAAAAGTAGTAATGTGCTCTAGCATATGTAGCGTCGATTCATCGAGCACCAAGTGCGCATTTTGAGCAATATTGCTTAAACGCTCTTCATACTCAATCAAGCCTTCATTGATCTCAATATAGTTCAGCTGTGTCAGCACTTTTAAGAAACTTTGGAATAATGCTTTGTCAAAAAACTCAGGGGAGTTGAAGTCATAAAGCACCGATAATCGCTGTCCCAATAAATGACTCAGTTCTTCAACTTGCTTACCACTGATCTTGCCACTACCACGTTGGGTAATCAGCGCAATAGTCATAAAATAGCGTTCTAAGCTTTGCTTAACAGGTTTTGCCAAGATCAACAGTTGCTTGTGCTGTTCACTGTTCGGTGTTGGGCTATACAAGGTTTGCTCGTGATCAACAGTCATCAACTTGGCTGCAACCAAAGCGTCACTATACTGATCAATGATCGGCTCAATCTCTTTAAGCTCCCATTTTAAGAACAATTCAGCTTTTAAGAATGGGTAGAGTGCTTTGATCACGTTGATTAAATCAGCACGTTCTAGGCGTCCGTTATGCTCAACTAATGCAGCAATGAGTGATGGCAAGATATAGAGATGCAATACATTGTTGCGGAAGTAGGTGAGTAGAACCGCTTGATTATCCTCAATACCAATGATGTCGCCAAGCGCATGTTTAATGCGTTTGATGAGTTTCAACTTCAGACCGTAGGCAATCATCTCTTTGCCAGAAAGTGGTGTGACTTGACTTCGCTCGTCATATGGCAACTGTTGTGCAAGTTTTTGATAAATATCAAGCTGTGCAGCGCACGTGTCTTCATCTAGCGTGTGCTTTGACGTTGCCAGTAAAACCAAAGACAGCAAGTTCACAGGATTGATTACGGCAGCACGGTTGATATTCACCATAATATCGTGTGCTACTGTACTGATTGCACCTGAGACTTCACTTGGCAGGCTTTCGTTATTGCTTGTAACGATAGTGTTTTCCACTTGGTGTTGCTTTAACACATCATCAAGGAAAACGGGCTCACCAAAATTCACATGGACTTTACCGAAGATGCGTTCAATTTTTCGCAAAGTTTTAATAATGCCGAAGATGGATTCTGCTTCTTTGGGTTTACCCTGCATCTCGCCAATGTATGTGCCACCTTCCATGAGACGCTCATAGCCAATATAAGTTGGAATAAAGGCAATTGGCTTTGCGCGGTCACGCAGATGGCTATGCACCGTCATGGCAAGCATACCTGTCTTCGGTGGCAATAAGCGTCCAGTACGTGAACGACCACCTTCGATAAAATATTCAAGTGGTGTATTACGTGACAAGATGCTAAACAAATACTCTTTAAAGACCGCAGTATAAAGTGGCGCACCAGTAAAGCTACGGCGAATAAAGAATGCACCGCCACCACGTAATAATTGACCGACAAATGGCAAGTTGAGATTATCACCTGCAGCAATATACGGCACCATTAAACCACGTTGATAAATCACATAAGACAATAATAAATAGTCGATATGACTGCGATGACATGGTGTGTAGATGATTTCATATTTATCCGCAAGCTCACGCACGGTACTAAAGTTATGCACTTCTACGCCATCGTAGAGCTGTGTCCAAAGACGTGTTAATGTACTTTCAGCAAAACGAATCGCAGAATAAGAATAGTCTGAAACGATCTCATTTAAGTGACCAATCGCAAGACGTTCTGCTGCTTCAACGCTGATCTTTTTACGGATACTTTCTTGCACAATCGCATCTTGAATGTCAGGAGATTTGATCAAACTCTGCATCACATTGCGACGATCCGAAAGATCTGGACCAAGTACAGCTTCACGTTTGCTATCGAGATAGTCATTGATATGGCTGACGACAAAAGTTGCAGGAGAAAGATTTGGATGTTGCACTTTGGCATAGTCAACAAGCTGACGTAGCGAACGCCCTTCATGGAACTCAATATAAGTCTGGCGACCGTGAATACCGATATTTGCCAATTGTTTGATTTTACCCGGTGTACTCCACGAGTCGGTAAATAACAGTTTTAACCATGAATCTTCTTTGTCAGGCGCACGTCCCCACAAAATGGTGACAGGTACCAGTTCAATATCGAGTTCAGGATTTGCCTCGAGTGCTTCGATCAAACGAAGTAAACGTGGTGGGAAGTTGTGTGCAGGCGGATTAAGCAAATTATTTTCATTGCGGTGTTGCAAGAAAATGACCGATTTTTTCTCATGTAAATCGGCAAAATTCAAAGGATAAAGCGCACGATCCAAGCCCTGTCGCTTGGTTTCATTGTCGAGCAAAATCGCATTGCTTCGTGAATAATTCTGCAAAACATATAGCGTCAGTTTGTTGCGAGCTTCGCTATCTGTCTGTGGTTCAGCTTGCGCATCTGTCTTATTTTTTTGTTTTGGTAATTCGCCCAAAAGATGAGGCTTCACCGCAAAATTCAATAACTTACTTGAAAGTCGGCGAGATAGTTTTGTAAAACCAGACTGATCCACTCGAGGACTCCTGTGGTTGGTCAAATGCAAATATCGGCTATTTTGCAGAGATTGGCTTAAAAAAGAATGGTATTTTATGCCAACTTTGCACAGAAGTGTTTAATCACCTTACTTTGTTACAAGTTTCTCTTGAGCTAGGCATATCACTGAAAAGATTAGCATCAATCTATGGCAATGTAGTTCGGTATTTTGTGAAAGAAAGGTGCGTATTTGCATCTGCCAAATTATCCAAGTAGGGCAGTAAATGATGACTTCGCAGTTTTTCTTGATAGAAAAATGATTTTCATATGATATTTTTATCTTAATTTGATAAATATTTGCGAAATGCGAATTAAGTCATCGTGGCTATAGGTTGAATAAGTCAAATATGGCACAATGATGTTGACAACAGCTATTTCCTATTTTTATTTACTGCAACATAGACAAAGCAGAACAGGTGCGCTATGACTTCACTCACTAAAGAATTAATTGATCTTCTGACGCTGGAGCGAATCGAAGATGGGCTATATCGTGGGCAAAGTCGTAACCTTGTTGGCAAGCGTGTCTTTGGCGGACAGGTACTTGGTCAGGCACTGATGGCTGCATCTTATACCGTGGAGAATCGTCCTGCGCATTCGCTACATGCCTACTTCTTGTTTGGTGGTGATATCAATGCACCGATCGTCTATGAAGTCGATAAACTGCGTGATGGCAAAAGTTTTTCTAGTCGCTCAGTCAAAGCTATTCAGCACGGTCGAGTGATTTTTCAGGCGATGGTGTCTTTTGCAGAGCCTGAAGAGGGCTTGGAATATCAAATAGATGCGCCAGACTATCCAGCAGCAAAGGACATTCCTAATGAAGAACAGCTCAAAGGCTCGTTGATCAAATTTGTTCCTGAAAATTTGCGTGCTGCATTCCAACGTCGTCGTCATATTGAGATTGCACCGATCAATCCAAGTAATCCATTTGATCCACAACCAGAAGCACCATCTCAAGCGCATTACCTACGTACTTGGGACAAGATTGATGGTGAACATGACACGATCGCTTTGCATCAAGCAATTGCTGCATTTTGCTCAGATTTCACCTTATTAAGTACAGCATTGCGTCCACATGGTTTGTCTTGGATTTCACCAAGCTTACAGTCGGCAAGTATAGATCATGCGATGTATTTTCATAAGCCATTCCGAGTAGATGAGTGGTTGCTTTATGATATGGAAGCAACACAGACTGCAGCCTCTCGTGGATTAAACTTTGGACGCATGTGGCAAGATGGACAATTGGTCTGTAGTACTATTCAAGAAGGTTTAAATCGGCTCAGAGAAATAGACTTGGGTCGAGCTTGAAAGGGTAAAGGTATAAACTCTTAAAAATCAATTTAGCAACTCACGTTAAAAACCCACGTTAAAAACAAACTCGCTAAAAGAACACGACATCGTGTCGAGTTTTTTTCTGCCTTGTATTTTATGCTAATGTGTAGTCAATTGAAAAATAGATAATTCGCTATGTGGAAATCACTCAATACGCAGATTTTTATTGCCGCCATTTTGGGCTTGGCATTCGGTTGGCTCTTGTCGCTTGGTGATCCTACACATGTTGAAGTGACAACATGGCAGAGTAGCAGTTTATATATTCTTGGTTTGTTGAGTGGCGTTTTTATTGGCTTGCTCAAGATGCTATTGATTCCACTGATTTTTTGTTCCATCGTGGTTGGCGTGGCAAATCTTCAAGCCATTGGGCGTTTTGGTCGTGTTTGGAAAATCACATTATTATGTTTTATGACCACGACGACATTGGCATTAATTTTAGGTTTAGCTTGCGCACATATTTTTGATACAGGTAAAGGGTTAGACATTGCACTGTTCCAAGATCAGATGGCGAATTATCAAGCGCCAGATACGCTGAGCCCATCGGCATTCTTTAACAATTTTATCCAAAACACGTTGATCAATCCATTTAAAGCATTTAGCGATGGTAACGTGCTGTCCGTGGTGATTTTTGCTTTATTAATTGGTGCGGTGATCGTGGCAGGGCGTGGACAATTCGATACTGTGCAACGCTTTTTTCAGCAAGGCTTTGAGATGATGATGAAGTTGGTGCAATGGGTGATGTACATTGCGCCAATTGGTATTTTTGCATTACTAGCAAAGCTGGTGGCGACTTCTGATTTTGAAGTACTTGGTAGTTTGGCGAAGTTTGCCACTGTGGTGACAGGGACGACCATTTTTCATGGCTTGGTAGTATTACCGCTGTTGTTGTGGCTATTTGGTCGGATTTCGCCGTGGCGCTTTTTTAAAGTCGCTCGTCCTGCATTAGTCACGGCATTTGCGACCAGTTCAAGCTCGGCGACTATGCCTCTATCTATGCGTTGTGCACAGGAGCTAGGCGTGAGTCCGCAAGTTTCAGGTTTTGTGATTCCGCTTGGTGCACAGCTCAATATGGATGGTACGGCGTTATATGAAGCGGCGGCAGCATTGTTTATTGCTAATTTGATGGGACTTGAGCTCAGTATAACTCAGCAGATTATTGTCTGTTTGACCGCTATGCTTGCTTCACTAGGTGCACCAGGGATTCCAAGTGCAGGGATGGTGACCATGATCATGGTTTTGCAATCAGTGGGTTTGCCTGCAGAAGCGATAGCGATACTTTTACCAATTGATCGTTTGCTCGATACGGTGCGTACAGCGGTGAATGTACAGGGCGATATGATGGTAAGTGCAGTGGTGCAACGGCATGTTGGTGATGCAGATTTGATAGAGATAAAAACCGCAGTCCATTGATTACAGTGTTAATTCCTTGTGTTTTCTGAGCAACGTCTCTTTTAAGTTGATTGCAAGTTAAGCACTAAGTGCAGCATGCGTTCCTGTCAATTCAGCACGTTTTGCCGCAGGAGATTGGTCAAGATAGCGAATCGCATCGTCAGTATTCGCTTCATGTAAAGGATTATACCAAGGCATCAAATAATCAATCTGCTGTGCAACCAGCCAAATTGGATTTGGGATCAATTTGTTTTTACTGCGTTTTGCTGTTAAATACCATTCTAACCAAATCCACGGTTTGAGCAGATGTGGTTTTTTATGAGCAAAACGAGGGTCTTGCTTCATAATATTGGCTGCACCATCGACCCATAAACCGAGAACCCCGACGATCACAGCAATACTCAAATAATAGCGTGCAATATAGCCACCACCGAGATGACGGTATAGGTCAAATGCGACGGTACGATGTTCGACTTCTTCTGCGCCATGCCATTTGACCAAGTCCACCATTTCAGGATCAGCACCGAGCATTTCCCAGTAGTTATTTTCCAAAGCATATTTTCCGAGAACACAGGTCATGTGTTCAACTGTGGCGATGATACCAAGTCGAAATAAATCCCATTGTTTTTCAAGTGCTTTGGGTACGTCGATACCAAGTGGTTTATCTGCGAGTAATTTGTTAAATAGCAGATTCATCACTTCAAGATTGCGCTGAGGATCAATATGGCGCACGGTGAGATATTCACCATTTGCAGAGCTGTGCGCTTTGGCGTGCATGGCTTCCTGACGGATAAAGGCTTGCATATCTTGCTTGAGCTTTGGATCGTCGATTTGATTTAAGACTTTGT
Organism: Acinetobacter sp.; assembly: GCF_041911495.1. Lineage (GTDB taxonomy): Bacteria > Pseudomonadota > Gammaproteobacteria > Pseudomonadales > Moraxellaceae > Acinetobacter. The sequence continues at coordinate 33,574 of NZ_JAYROT010000058.1, forward strand.
TGTATAAACGACAAAACCAAAACTCACCCGCTGGCAAAATCATATTGATTTCGTTGACAAAATAGCTTGCAAAAGGCTCATTCGGAATCCAATCCACAGGCGTTTCTTGCCAATCAAATTTCACCTTACGAGGTTTGATTTGATAAGCAATCGAAGAAAGGACTTTTTTTACGCTTAAAAATTGAAAGTAATGACATGATGATGAACCTTCCGATAGCTATGTATCATTGGTTTTATTTAAGCTCAACGATACTATTTACGCAAAGGAATTGAGGTCAAAGCATGTCATTTGGGGACGATTATATTGCTCAGGAAGTGGCTATTTCTCAGTATGATCGTTATCCACTTCACCTAAGATCGGAATGGCGTCAAGGTCAATACCTTCAAGCAGATCAAGCTCTTGAATACTCTCTGGTGTGCTGTCGTTTTCAGTGTCGCTATTTGATTCATCAGATTGTGCAAGTGTGAAATTTAAACGACCCGCCATCACCATAGCGAGTTCATCCAAACCTTGACGATCGAGTGATGAAAACAGTTGAATAGAAAATTTGAGTTTTAACTGATTCAGGTCTTTTTTGACTTCAAGCAAAGCTTTGTTTGCAGGGCCACGATTCAATTTGTCTGCTTTGGTGAGCAAGATGTGTACAAACAAGTTTCGTGCGTGCGCCCATTCCAGCATCATACGGTCAAAGTGTTGTAGCGGATGGCGAATATCCATCAGCAAGACTAAACCTTGCAAGCTCTCCCGATGAATCAGGTAGTTTTCCAGTTCTTTTTGCCAAACTTTCTTCATTTCTTCAGGGACAGCGGCGTAGCCATAACCCGGTAAATCGACTAGGCGTTGATCAGGATTACCCAGTGTAAAAAAGTTGATCATCTGCGTGCGACCCGGTCGTTTCGATGCACGAGCCAGTTGCTTTTGATTGGTCAGCGTATTGATTGCACTCGATTTTCCTGCATTAGATCGTCCTGCAAAAGCAATCTCATAGCCTGTATCTTCGACACATAAATCGAGCTTTGGCGCACTCATCAAAAACTCCGCCTGACGTAGCCAGTTCAACGCCTGAGATGAATAGGCACTGGTGGCATCATCAGTTTTTTTGGCATAGCTGATTTTATGCTTTGGTGCGAGTTTGGCTTTGGTGTCTTTGGACTTTTGATAGCGGTGCATTTCAATTCATTGTGTCGTTGATTAATAGGTATTATAAGTCAAGTCGACAAGATGTGAAGTTATTGATGCTGTTACCAATAAGAATTTGCGTAATGCAGAAAAGCCCGATGATGAATATGATTGGGTCGTTGCACCTGACTTTAATCCTCAAAAAGCACTTACCTTAACTGCGTTAGCACTGACTAAAACCAACTCAACGAAAGAACTACTGCGCATGTTTTGGCAGTATTGATTTAAATTTTTGACTAGAAGAAATAGCCTATTAGCAATGCTTTGTTTGTGGGTTTTGTTGTGTCGTAATGATTGATCAAAAAAACAATAAAAATTGATTCGAAAAATCATTGTGAATCAACGAATGCTCGTTAAAGTAATCAAACTAACACATGCTTATCATTGGAAATCATCATGTCGAACAATGAAGTCGAGATTCAAATAAAACATATGATTCAGCAGGGTTTTGCGGATAGTGATGAGTTGCTAGCAATTTTTGACCAAGCTGAACCAATATCGTGTGAATTTATGTTTGGTCAATGGCGTGGTGCAGAAATTAAAACTGGACATCCGATAGAAGGCTTGCTTGAGCTCTCAAAGTGGTATGGCAAGGTCTTTAAGAGTAGCGAGCAAGTTTATCCGTTGATTTTTTTGGATGAGCGCAAGGGAATATTGTTCGCAGGAGATCCCAAGCATGTGCCGTTGAACGAACATGTTGGCGTCTTTCAGAAAGTGGGCAAGCTGATGCCACTCGCAACCAAAGTGCTTAAAACTTATGAAAGTAAGGCACGTGCGAGAATGATCGAGTTTCGAGGGAAGTCTTCAGCAACGATGGTCTATGATGAAAAGCCAATTCATGATCACTTTCGAAAAATCAGTGAAAATATGGTGTTGGGTATTATGGATTTAAAAAGTATCACCCAGCCGTATTTCTTTATACTTGAGCGAGATGATCAGTCCGCTTATGTGCTTGATTTATAAAACGTAATGCCATGAAAATTCAGCGAATATCTATACTCGTAATCTCATTTGTATTTGTTTTTTCTAGGCTTGCATCTTTGGTTAGGCTATAGAGTACAGGTTGATGCAGTGCGTCACGAAGTTGAAAGCCATTGAGATGTTGGTAGAACTGCTCTAATGCTTGATCTAATAAGGGTTTTAGCCCACAGCTAAAGCGCAAAGCGCAAGCGGGTTCTAGGCAATTCACTGTTTTTTGGTCATGTTCTAAGGTTCTTACGATCTCACCAATCGGCAATTCGTAAGCTTTAGGTGCGAGTCGAATACCGCCCCCCTTACCACGAGTGCTGATAATCCAACCTTGTTTGACCATAAAGTGCGAGACTTTGACCAAGTGATTTTCGGAGATTTTGAGGGCTGTTGCTGCTTGCGCAATAGTGACCAGTTCTTCACTCGGTTTGAGTAAGAACATGAGCAGGCGCAGACCATAATCACTAAATTTATTCAGTTGCATAGACAGCAGAGCAGTTCAAAAAGGCAAAAGACGAGTATAGCATTGACTCGTCTTTTGTTTGCAGTTTTAAAACTTTCATAGTGTTATGCGCTGAGTTTTACACCACCAGTACCAAAGGCTTCGCTATGGATATTCTCGGCAGGAATTCCACGAGCTACGAGCGCTTTCTGTTGTTCAGCCATAAACGGCATTGGACCACAAAGATAATAATCTGCATCTTTAGGCAATTGATCATCAGAGAGTGCACTTAAATCTAAGCGACCTGCAATGTCATAGTCCTGACCAAGTTGATCATGTGTTTCAGGAAACTCATAAGCCACTAAATGAGTAAGCTGTGGAAATTTTGCATTCAATTCTTGCACATGTGACTTCATCGCATGCACTTTACCATTGCGACAAGCATGGTAGAAATATACGGATTCAGGCATATCTAAGCTTGCCAAATGATTGAGCATGGAAATCATCGGTGTAAGCCCAACTCCGCCACTGATCAACACATTTGGACGATCTTTATCAAATAAGAAGAAGTTACCAGTTGGTGCAGACACTTCGATTTCAGCGCCTTCCGCTAGACCATGCAGTGTATTCGATACCCAGCCACCTGCGAGATCGCCTTTTTCATCTTCACGTTTTACAGAGATACGTAAATAATCCTGCTGTGGATTATCAGATAATGTGTACTGACGTGGTTGCTTCAAGCCCAACTCTTCGACCAAAACACGTACCGAAATATATTGCCCTGCCTGATGTGTTGGTAGGTCGCCATCATCACTTGGCTTCAGATAAAAAGAGGTAATTTCACTGCTTTCTTGCACTTTTTTCGCAATCTTAAAGCTTCTCCAACCGAGCCAACTGCCTTTGGTTTGCTGATGTTGTTCATAAATGGCTTTTTCTGCATTGATAAACACATCGGCAAGCTGACCGTACGCAACACCCCAAGCTTCAATCAACGGATCGTCCATTGAAATACTCAAAACTTCACTAATGGAATGCAATAAATTCTCACCAACAATGGCATAATCAGGTGATTGAATATTCAGGCTGACATGTTTGTGCGCAATGAGTTCAATCACCGGGGCAAGGACAGACGGATCATCAATATTTTCAGCATAAGCCAGCACTGCACCTGCGAGGGCTTGCGCTTGTGCGCCACTGCGCTGATGTCCCATATTGAAGGTTTCTTTCAGCTCAGGATTGTTGGTGAGCATGCGATTGTAAAAATAGGAGGTGAGGGCTACGCCACTTTCACGTAGAACAGGAACTGTGGCTTTGACGAGGTCTTTTTGGCTTTCAGTAATCATGATCGTTGGCTCTTTTTTGGGTTGGTGGACTAAAAGATATATTTAAAATACATCTTTAAAGGTGTATTTGCAATATATCTTTTTGTGGCAACTATATTATTAACTTAAGTTTTTGTTTAAATTGATATTAAATATGAAAATGCCTTTGTGCGTTGTTATGCAAAGGCATTTTATGATCTGTCTTAATGATTGCTTCTAATTATTTCCGCCCAAAAATCGACCCGAGAATCCCGCGCATGATTTTTTGCCCAGTGCGTCCACCTAAGCTACGTGCTGCACTTTTTGCAAAAGTACCCACAGTGTCTTGAATCAACTTTTCACGTTGCTTCGCTGAGCGTTCCGCTTCTTTTTGCTGTTCTTTGGCGATGCGTTCTTGTTCACGGGCTTGTTGTTTCTCCAAAGCAGCTTGTTCTTTGGCTTGTTGCTTTGCCAATGCTTCCTGTGCTTTTGCATTCTCAGCGGCTTGGGCATCAGCGACTTTTTGTTGTTCTAGCTCCGCCACTTTTTTGTTTAAGAGTTCATAAGCACTTTCACGATCGACCATCTGCTCATAGACACCTGCAACGATGCTATCCGCTATAAATGCTTTGCGCTCTTCTGTGGTGATCGGGTTGAACGCCGAGTACGGAGGCATCACCCAACCACGCTCGACGATTTGCGGTGTACCTTGCGCATCAAGACAGCTAATCAGGGCTTCACCCACGCCAAGCTGAGTGATCGCATCAGCGACTTCAAATTCTGGATTGGCACGGAAAGTATCGGCAGCGGTTTTTACTGCTTTTTGATCTTTTGGTGTAAAGGCACGCAGTGCATGTTGTACACGATTACCCAGTTGACCCAACACACTTTCAGGAATATCTAGTGGACTTTGTGTCACGAAGTAAATCCCAACGCCTTTAGAACGAATCAAACGTACCACTTGTTCAATTTTCTCTTGGAGCGCAGGGCTGGCATTGTCAAATAGTAAATGCGCCTCATCAAAGAAGAAGGCTAATTTCGGTTTGTCCATATCACCGACTTCAGGCAATTGCTCGAACAGTTCGGACAACATCCACAGTAAGAATGTCGCATAGAGCTTTGGTGTATTCATCAACTTATCGGCAGCGAGCAAGTTGATATAGCCCATACCATTGGCATCAGTTTGGATAAAATCCATGATATTCAGACTTGGCTCACCGAAGAAGCCTTCACCACCTTGATCACCAAGTGCTAACAAATTGCGTTGAATTGCGCCAAGACTGGCAGGAGAGAGGTTGCCATATTCTGCTTTAAGCTCAGACGCATTTTCACTGACATAAGTCAGGATCGACTTTAAATCTTTAAAATCAATCAGCAACATACCTTGATCATCAGCCACACGGAACACTGCTGAGAGGACGCCTTCTTGGGTATCATTTAGATTGAGCATTTGCGCAAGGAGAAGTGGTCCAATCTCAGACACCGTGGTGCGAATAGGATGCCCTTGTTCGCCAAACAAATCCCAAAACGTGGTCGGACAACCTGCGAAAGGCACGCTGTCAATGCCAAGTAGTTGTAAGCGTTCTTCAAATTTCGGACTGGTTGAGCCTGCTTTGGCGATACTGGATACATCACCTTTTGCATCGGCAAGAAATACGGGTACGCCGATCCGAGAAAAATTCTCCGCTAGGACTTTTAAGGTTACGGTTTTCCCTGTACCTGTTGCGCCTGCGATCAAGCCATGACGGTTGGCAAATTTGGAAAGGAGATCAATATTTTGCGTGGTATCTGTTGTTTTTTTGGCGATGGTTAAGGCTTGGCTCATTGGTGATGCTCATAAAAAGGCGAATTGAGCAAAACATAACATATTCAAAAAGTTTGAAAAAGGCATTTCAATGTAGCCATTTTGATAAAGCCAAACCGTGAATTGGTTCTCGATTAAATAAAGTGTAATTGTTCTGTCTTAACGTGCACGTTTTTGCAGAGAAGATTTAAAACTTTGCACCAAATACTCATTATTTAGCCAATATTGCAGCTGTGGATCATTGCTGTCTTTGATGTGGTTAAAGGTGTGCCACAACGAGCTTAACGTCGCATTAGGTTGAGGGCGTTCGATTAACTGACATTCATCATCGAGTTTGAAATGCCCATTTTGCACAATGCGGTAGTACCAACCGATACAGCCCTCATCCAAAAGAAATTTGGCAATACCATGACTATTTAACTGCGCATCAATTTTCCAACATGGTTTACGAGGGCGAGTGACTTGCATTTTCACCGTGCCGATTTGATAAATATCACCAACACAGACATTCGACTCATTCATACTCACTTGATCAGCTTCGCCGATTTGAATGCGAGTGACTTTTCCACAGGTGATGGGTAAGTGGTTTGGTGTGACGTTGCTCATGTGTTGCTCCAGTGATGACATCTTTCTAAGCGGTTACTTGATTTCAGTTGATGTTTTCGACACCTTGGAAATTATGATCATTCTTATGTGTTGGATCGATGGACGGGTATATCGAAGTGCAATACATCTTCTCGAATACCAATTTTGCTGTAGAGTGCGATCGCTGGTTCATCTTCAAGCGCTTGATCAGACTGAACGAAAATTACATAAGCACCTCTTATCGCTGCAATTGTTTTTAAGTGATTGATCAATTTTGTGGCTATACCTCTACGACGATGTTGTTTTGATACAGCGAGGTCATAGATGTAGATTTCACTACGCTCCTGTTCAAGTTTATGTAACTCATAGGCTGCGAGTCCACCCACAACTTCATTATTATCAAGTGCGACCAGTGCAATGAATGCGTGACTACTTAGCAGTTTTTGTAGGTAGCTTGTGCTAGGGGTTTTTTGAGTATAGGTGTCCATATCATCGAAAACTTCACCAAAAAGTTTTAATAATGCATGCGTGAGGCTGATGTCATGTTGATTCAGTGCTTGAAAAGTTATACTCACGAAAATCTCCTTAGAAAATATATATAGGGGCAAGGTGTTTATCGAATAGCCTTTAAAGCTTGTTCAATATCCCTGATTAAATCATCTGCATGTTCGAGCCCAATGCAGAATCGCACCAACCAACCGTCTTGCAAATGTGGTGTTGGCAATTTGCGAATCGCTTTAAGATCATAATACATCACCAAACTGGTCGGTCCTCCCCAACTAAAGCCGAGGTGGAATAGCTGTAAGGCATTGCAAAATTGCTGAATCTGCTCAAGCTGATATTCTGCTTTAAAAATCACACTGACAATCCCTGCTCCTAAACCATTCTGACAAATCTCTTGCCAATGTTGATGTCCTGCATGAGATTCGATACTTGGGTGTAGTACTTGAGCAAATTCAGCACGAGATTGTAAAAATGGAATTAGTTTCAGCGTATTTTGATGGTGCTGTTGATAGCGCAGTGCCATGTGGCTGACACTTCGGCTGACTTGAGCGCAATCATCACCCGATACGGCAATGCCTTGTAAGGCGTGCATACGTAGTAATTCAAGATGTAACTTTTTATCGATGGTGCAAATACTGCCCATGAGCATATCGCCGCCGCCACTTGGGTATTTGGTTAAGGCATGCACGCTGATGTCGACCGCAAGCTTTTCATCGTTATTGTGTGAGTGATTTATCGCAAACGGCTGAAACGCTAAACCTGCGCCCCACGTATTATCCAGTGCTGTCATTACACCATGCGCTTTGGCTTTTATAATCAGTGTGGCTAAGTCAGGAAATTCTAAAGTAATCGAACCTGCAACCTCGATCCACAGCAATTTTGACTCTTCGCTAAATTGAATACTATCTACGTCGGTTGGACTATAGAATTTTAACACCACACCATATTTCTGCTGTAAGGAAACGAGATGATCATGGTTTGGGCTATAAATATTGTCAGGAATCCACACTTCATCGCCAGTATTTAACAGTGCGCTATTGACCAAATTGATCGCAGACAATCCACTTGGTGCAAGCAGACAATATTTTGCACCTTCAATGTGCGCAATTTGATCAGCGAGATTGTAGGTCGTCGGCGTGCCGTGCGTGCCATAACTATAATCATAATCGTCTGACCAGTGGCGATTGTTCAGTGCATCGGTATCTTTGAAAATAATAGTTGAAGCACGATAGATCGGCGTCTGTACCGTGTGAATATATTGTGGCGCTTGGCGAATGGGTTGGCTCAGCGCTGTTTGCAAGTGAAGTTGCTGAGTTGAAGTGTCTGAATTGGTATGTTTTGCGTGCTCTGACATTGTTAATAAATGATAACGAAATGTGAATAAATATCATTTTTTCATATTTTAACGAGGGCTTGGCTTTAATTTTGCAATTCAATTGTAAATCGTCAAACAATGGAATAACGACATGACAACGCAACTGCGAGTGCATTATTTTCAGCATATTGCTGGTGAAGGATTTGGGAGCTGTGAAAATTACTTAAAAAGTAAAAATGCCAAGATCAGCGCCACAGAGTTTTTTGCACTACCAATCGAATATAAGTTGGATATCGAGGCCTTGCCGAATATCGAGGATGTGGATTTGCTGATCATTATGGGTGGTACGATGAGCGTCAATGATGAAGCAACGTATCCGTGGCTTGTGATCGAGAAGCGTTGGTTGCGTCGTTATATCGCCAGTGGTAAGCCTGTGATTGGTCTTTGCTTGGGTGGGCAGTTGATCGCCAGTGCTTTGGGTGCAAGCGTGACTCAAAATCCACAGCGTGAAATCGGTTGGACGGCGATACAGGCGGTCAATCCGTATCCGATCGATTGTTTTGTGATGCCTGAGCTATGTGAAATCATGCAGTGGCATGGTGAAACTTTTGCCTTACCGCATGGCGCGAAACGCTTGGCAGAAAATACAGTGTGTAGCAATCAGGCTTTTCAAATTGGAAATAATGTCATTGGATTTCAATTTCACCCTGAGATCACACAATTGGCATTAAAAAATCTGATAGAAAATGAGCAAGAGGTCGAATTGTTCGTAGAGCAGGTTCCCGATGTGCGGTCGCAGTTGAAACAAGCGCTTGCAAAGCGTGCTTTAAATAAATTTCAAAGTGGTAATACCTTACTGAATCAAGCGATTGATTATGTATTGGCAAATAGTATGTCATTGCAAAATCAATTGAAACAAGGTTTATCGGCGGATTATTTAAAAGGGCAAACTGTGATCGCTTAAAGTAATTTGCTCTAAAAGAAAATTGGAATTGAGCAGCAGGTCAACTTATTAAAGCTAATCATAAAAATTAAGACTAGAAAATCCGAGATAGATTAAAAAATATTCGTTTGTTTGCCTTGCTTTGCAGGGGGGACATGGATATAATGAGCGACCTTCGAATTTCGAAGATGAGTTGATCTGGTTTAAATTATTGATTTATTTCTTTAATTTAAATGTTGATGGTCAATTTATCGTGACAGTCGTGGCATCGATCACGACCTTAGTGATATTCACTGCCCTTGACACTTACCCAAAAGGTGAGGTGCGTCATGGGTGATTCTTTATATTTTAAGCTTGGAGTTTACTGGTATGTCTAACCAGAGAATCCGTATCCGTCTTAAGTCTTTTGATCATCGTCTGATTGATCAATCTTCTCAAGAGATCGTGGAAACTGCTAAGCGTACGGGCGCACAAGTGTGTGGTCCGATTCCAATGCCTACACGCATTGAACGCTTTAACGTTTTGACTTCACCTCACGTGAACAAAGATGCACGTGATCAGTACGAAATCCGCACCTACAAACGTTTGATCGACATCATTCAGCCGACAGATAAAACTGTTGATGCATTGATGAAATTGGATCTTGCGGCTGGTGTAGACGTTCAGATCGCATTGGGATAAGGCTTTCGGATGATTAAATCGATTTATAGAAAGATTTAATCAGCTGTATTTTAAGAGGTTTACACACATGGCTATTGGTCTAGTCGGTCGCAAGTGCGGTATGACCCGCATCTTCACTGAAGCCGGCGTCTCTGTGCCAGTCACAGTGATCGAAGTCGATCCTAACCGTATTACACAAATCAAAACACTTGAAACTGATGGTTATCAGGCGATTCAAGTGACTACTGGTGAACGTCGCGAATCTCGCGTAACGAGCGCTCAGAAAGGTCACTTTGCAAAAGCTGGTGTAGCTGCTGGTCGTCTTGTGAAAGAGTTTCGTGTAACTGAAGCGGAACTTGAAGGTCGCGAAGTTGGTGGAACTATCGGTGTTGATCTGTTTGAAGTTGGTCAAGTAGTTGACGTAACAGGTCAGTCGAAAGGTAAAGGTTTCCAAGGTGGTGTTAAGCGTTGGAATTTCCGTACGCAAGATGCAACTCATGGTAACTCTGTATCTCACCGTGTTTTGGGTTCTACAGGTCAAAACCAAACACCTGGTCGCGTATTCAAAGGCAAGAAAATGGCTGGTCACTTAGGTGATGAACGCGTAACTGTGCAAGGTCTTGAAGTGGTATCTATTGATGCAGAACGTTCAGTTCTTGTTGTTAAAGGTGCTATTCCTGGTTCAACTGGCGGTGACGTTATCGTACGTCCTACCATCAAGGCTTGAGGGGAAATAAAGTGAATTTAAAAACTGTTTCCGGCTCTGCGGTTGAATTGTCTGAAGTTGCTTTCGGTCGTGAGTTTAACGAAGCGCTTGTACACCAAGTTGTCACAGCTTACTTAGCTGGTGGTCGTCAAGGTTCTCGTGCACAAAAATCACGTGCAGACGTATCTGGCGGTGGTAAAAAGCCATTCCGTCAAAAAGGTACTGGTCGTGCTCGTGCTGGTTCTATTCGTAGCCCGATCTGGGTAGGTGGTGGTAAAACTTTTGCTGCTCGCCCACAAGATTGGTCACAAAAAGTGAACCGTAAAATGTATCGTGGTGCGATGCAATGTATTTTGGCTGAACTTGTTCGCCAAGATCGTTTGGTATTGGTTGAAGATATTCAAGTATCTGCACCAAAAACCAAAGAGCTTATTTCTAAGTTGAATGACTTGAATGCAAGCCGTGCATTAATCGTAACTGATGCTGTTGATGAGAATCTTTACCTAGCTGCTCGCAACATTCCACACGTTGATGTGGTCGACGCAACTGCAATCGATCCAGTAAGCTTGATCGCATTTGATAAAGTTGTTATGTCTGTTGCTGCTGCGAAGAAAATTGAGGTAGAACTCGGATGAACAACGAACGTATCTATCAAGTCCTCCGTGGACCTGTATTCTCAGAAAAAGCACAAGTTTTAGGCGATACTGCTGGTGTTCAAGTGTTCAAAGTTGATATTAATGCAACTAAACTTGAAATCAAAAAAGCGGTTGAACAACTCTTTGGTGTTCAGGTTGTGAAAGTAAACACAACGATCACTAAAGGTAAAACTAAACGCTTTGGTAAAACATTAGGACGTCGTTCTGATGTGAAAAAAGCATACGTCACCCTGAAAGCTGGCCAAGATGTAGAAATGGCTGACTTGGGCGATACCACTGCTGACGCTACTAGCAACGCAGCGGAATAAGGACGAAAATAATGCCAATTCAAAAATGTAAGCCAACGTCTCCAGGGCGTCGCTTTGTGGAAAAAGTGGTGCATAACCACCTTCACAAAGGAAAGCCGTTTGCAGCGTTGACTGAAGCTAAAAAACGTACTGGTGGTCGTAACAACAACGGTCACATCACGACTCGTCACGTTGGTGGTGGTCATAAGCAACAGTACCGTATTGTAGACTTCAAACGTAATAAAGATAGCATTCCAGCGGTTGTTGAGCGTATCGAATACGATCCTAACCGTACAGCGCACATCGCATTGTTAAAATATGCTGATGGTGAGCGTCGCTATATCATTGCGCCGAAAGGTTTGCGTGCAGGTGATAAAGTTCAATCTGGTAACGATGCACCAATTCGTCCAGGTAACTGTTTGCCACTTCGCAATATGCCAATCGGTTCTACGATTCATAACATCGAGCTTAAAATCGGTAAGGGTGCACAGTTGATGCGTTCTGCTGGTACTTCAGCACAGTTGTTGGGTCGTGATGGTATTTACGCAATTATTCGTCTGCGTTCAGGTGAAATGCGTAAAGTGCATGTTGAGTGCCGTGCTGTGTTAGGTGAAGTATCTAACTCAGAAAGCAACCTTCGTTCATTGGGTAAAGCTGGTGCATCGCGCTGGCGTGGTGTTCGTCCTACCGTTCGTGGTATGGCGATGAACCCAGTTGACCATCCACATGGTGGTGGTGAAGGGCGTAACAAAGGTATTCAACCTGTAAGCCCGTGGGGTCAAAAAGCGAAAGGGTACAAGACTCGTACCAATAAGCGTACGACTAAGATGATTATTCGCGATCGTCGCGTCAAGTAAGGAATCTAACTAATGCCTCGTTCATTAAAAAAAGGTCCATTCGTCGACGCACACTTGTTTGCTAAGGTTGAAGCTGCAGTCGCTGCGAACAACCGCAAGCCGATCAAGACATGGTCACGTCGTTCGATGATCCTCCCAGATTTTGTTGGTTTAACAATCTCTGTTCATAATGGTCGTAACCACGTTCCAGTAATTATTACTGAGCACATGGTTGGACATAAACTTGGTGAATTCGCGCCAACCCGTACCTATCGTGGTCACGGTGTTGACAAGAAATCTAAACGTTAATAGGTGTCATGATGGAAGTAACTGCAAAATTACGCGGTGCCGCTATCTCGGCACAAAAAGCACGTTTAGTTGCTGATCTTATCCGTGGTAAGTCAGTTGCGCGCGCACTCGATATTTTGAGCTTCAGCAACAAAAAAGCTGCTGTGTTAGTCAAAAAAGCACTCGAATCTGCGATCGCCAATGCTGAACACAACAACAGCTTAGATGTTGATGATCTCAAAGTAACAACGATCTTCGTTGACGAAGGTATGAGCCTTAAACGCATCATGCCACGTGCAAAAGGTCGTGCGGATCGTATCACTAAGCGTACCTGTCACATCACTGTTAAGGTAGGAGTTTGATATGGGTCAGAAGGTTCATCCAATCGGTATCCGCCTAGGTGTTGTGAAGCGTCATAACGCCAACTGGTATGCGAGCCCGAAACAATACGCTGAATATTTGCTTAAAGATCTTCAAGTTCGTGAGTTTTTGAATAAAAAACTTAAGAGTGCGATGGTCAGCAAAATTCTTATCGAACGTCCAACAGGTGCTGCTAAGGTAACCATTAGCACTGCTCGTCCTGGTATCGTGATCGGTAAAAAAGGCGAAGACATTGAGAAATTACAACGCGAATTAACATCTATTATGGGTGTTCCTGCGCAAGTAAGCATTCATGAAATTGATCGCCCTGACTTAGACGCACGTTTGGTTGCTGAAGCGATCGCTTCACAACTCGAAAAGCGCGTAATGTTCCGTCGTGCTATGAAGCGTGCGGTACAAAACACTATGCGTGCTGGTGCGAAAGGTATCAAGGTAGAAGTTTCTGGTCGTTTAGGTGGTGCAGAGATTGCACGTACTGAATGGTATCGTGAAGGTCGTGTGCCTTTGCATACACTTCGTGCGGACATCGACTACTCTACTTTCCGTGCAGAAACAACTTACGGTACGATCGGTGTTAAAGTTTGGATTTTCCGTGGTGAAATCTTGGGTGGCATGAAGCAAGTCATGAACCCAGCACCTGCTGAAGAGCGTCCAGCTAAACGTGGTCGTGGTCGTGGTGAAGGTCAAGAACGTCGTGGTCGTCGTTCAGACCGTGCAGACAAGGGAGAATAATCCATGTTGCAACCTAAACGTACCAAATTCCGTAAAGTGCACAAAGGCCGTAACACTGGTCTAGCGCATCGTGGTAGTACAGTATCATTCGGTACGATCGCATTGAAAGCGACTGAGCGTGGTCAAATGACTGCGCGTCAGATCGAAGCAGCGCGTCGTACGATTAGCCGTCGTGTAAAACGTGGTGGTAAGATTTACATCCGTGTATTCCCAGATAAACCAATTACTGAAAAACCATTAGAAGTTCGTATGGGTAAAGGTAAAGGTTCTGTTGAATACTGGGTTTGCCAAATCAAGCCAGGTAAGATCCTGTACGAAATGGAAGGTGTGAACGATGAGTTGGCACGTGAAGCATTTACGCTTGCAGCTGCTAAGCTCCCGTTTAAAACCACTATCGTAACTCGGACGGTAATGTAATGAATACTAAAGATCTACGTGAAAAATCGGTAGAAGAGTTGAAAGCTTTGCTTGATGAGCAACAGCTAAACCAATTCCGTCTTCGCATGGCGAAAGCGACTGGTCAATTGGGCAAAACGCACGAAGTGCAAATTGCTCGTAAGGCGATCGCACGCATCAAGACACTCCTTACCGAAAAACAGGGGAACGGACAATGAGTGAGAATACAGTTCGCACTTTAACGGGTAAAGTTGTAAGCGACAAAATGGATAAGTCTATTGTTGTGCTTATCGAACGTCGTGTTCAACACCCGTTGTATGGCAAATCAATCCGCCGTTCAACTAAGTTACATGCTCATGATGAGAACAATACCGCTAAGTTAGGTGATCTTGTGACCATCAAAGAAAGCCGCCCAATTTCTAAAACTAAGTCTTGTACTTTAGTGGAAGTGGTTGAAGCAGCTGCTGAGTAATTCAACGTTCTTGTTGCATCATTGGTTAATTTCGAGTAGGATTTACGCCTTTCGAATGAGCCAGTGATGCTCGGTTTTGGAGTAGGGCAATGATTCAAACCGAAAGTATGCTCGACGTAGCAGATAACAGTGGTGCACGCCGCGTACAATGTATTAAAGTACTTGGTGGCTCGCATCGACGTTACGCTTCTGTTGGCGATATTATTAAAGTAACAGTAAAAGAAGCAATTCCACGTGGCCGTGTTAAAAAAGGCGACGTAATGAATGCTGTTGTTGTTCGTACCAAATTTGGTATTCGTCGTCCAGATGGTTCAGTGATCCGTTTTGATGACAATGCTGCGGTGATTTTGAACAATAACAAAGCACCGATTGCAACTCGTATTTTCGGACCAGTGACTCGTGAGCTTCGTACAGAGCAGTTCATGAAAATCATTTCATTGGCTCCAGAAGTTCTATAAGAGACAGTCATGGCTAAAATCAAAAAAGGCGATCAAGTGATCGTGATCGCTGGTAAAGAAAAAGGCAAACAGGGTACTGTTCTGTCTATTTCAGAAGATCGTGTTAAGGTCGAAGGCCTTAACTTGGTGAAGAAGCATCAAAAGCCAAACCGTGTAACAGGCGCTGAAGGCGGTATCGTTACTCAAGAGGCTTCGCTTCATATCTCTAATGTGGCAATTTTTAATGCTACAACCCAAAAGGCTGACCGTATTGGTTACCAAGTTGATGCAGAAGGCACGAAAACTCGTGTTTACAAGTCAAATGGTGAAGCAGTGGCGGCGGCGAAGTAATAGGTTGATAGGGCAATGGCCAGACTTAAAACTCGTTATAACGACGAACTTAAAGCTAAGCTTAAAGAAGAGCTAGGCATTAAGAATGTGATGGAGATTCCTCGCATCACAAAAATCACTCTAAACATGGGTGTTGGTGCAGCTGCAACTGATAAGAAGTTATTAGATGGTGCTGTAGCAGACATGACGTTAATTGCTGGTCAAAAACCAGTAGTGACGCTTGCACGTAAATCAATCGCAGGTTTTAAAATTCGTGATGGTTGGCCAATCGGATGTAAAGTTACATTGCGTGGCGACCAAATGTATGAATTCTTAGATCGCTTGATCTCTATTGCAATCCCTCGTATCCGTGACTTCCGTGGTTTCTCATCGAAATCATTTGATGGTCGTGGTAATTACTCAATGGGTTTGAAAGAGCAAATCGTTTTCCCTGAAATCGATTTCGATAAGATTGATCGTATTCGTGGTATGGATATTACCGTTACTACGACTGCTCGCACCGATGACGAAGGCCGTGCGCTTATGCGTGCATTCGGCTTCCCGTTCAAATAAGAGGTCGATATGGCTAAGAAAGGTATGATTAATCGCGAATTAAAACGTGAGAAAACAGTCGCTAAATACGCTGCAAAACGTGCTGAATTAAAAGCAATCATTGCAAACGTAAACGCGTCTGAAGAAGAGCGTTTTGAAGCGATGATGAAATTTCAAGCATTACCACGTAATGCATCTCCAGTGCGTCTGCGTAACCGTTGTGGTTTGACTGGTCGTCCACATGGTTATTTCCGCAAGTTCGGTCTAAGCCGTAACAAATTGCGTGATACCGTGATGCAGGGTGATGTCCCAGGCGTTGTTAAGGCAAGCTGGTAAGGAGCGACTATAAATGAGTATGCAAGATACCGTTGCCGACATGCTAACACGTGTTCGTAACGCACAAATGGCAAATAAAGCAACTGTTGCTATGCCAAGCTCTAAATTGAAGGTTTCAATTGCAAACGTTCTAGAGCAAGAAGGTTATGTTTCTGGCGTTGAAGTATCTGAAGAAGGTGCTAAAGCGACATTGACGATTACCTTAAAATATTTTGAAGGCAAACCAGTTATCGAAAGCATTAAGCGTGTAAGCCGTCCAGGTCTACGCCAATATCGCAATAAAGATAGCTTGCCGAGCGTTAAGCAAGGTTTGGGTGTTGCAATTGTTTCTACAAGCAAAGGTGTCATGACTGACCGTGCGGCTCGTGCTGCTGGTGTTGGTGGTGAAGTCCTTGCTTTTGTATCTTAATAGGTGATTCCTCATGTCTCGTGTGGCTAAAGCCCCAGTAACTGTACCAAATGGTGTAACAGTTACTCAGAACGGCCGGCAGGTCGAAGTGAAAGGCAGCAAAGGTACGTTGTCTCTCAACCTGCATGCGCTGGTCGAGCTAAAACAGGAAGAAGGTCAACTTCAAATTGCTCCTAAGCAAGAGTCGAAAGACGCTTGGATGCAAGCTGGTACTGCTCGCGCTGTATTAAACAACCTTGTGAAGGGTGTAAGTGACGGTTTTGAACGTAAATTACAACTAATCGGTGTTGGTTATAAAGCTGCGGTGAAAGGTAATGTAGTTAACCTTAGCCTTGGTTTTTCTCATCCAATCGATTACAACTTGCCTGAAGGTGTGACAGCTGAAACACCTACTGCGACTGAAATTATTTTGAAGTCTGCAAATAAGCAATTATTAGGTCAAGTTGCTTCTGAAATCCGTGGCTATCGTCCGCCAGAGCCTTATAAAGGTAAAGGTGTGCGTTATTCTGACGAAGTTGTACTTCGTAAAGAAGCTAAGAAGAAATAAGGCGCGAGGTTCTTATGAACGAAAAGAAACAATCCCGCTTGCGTCGTGCAAAAAGCACACGCTTGCACATTCGTGCATTGGGTGCGACTCGTTTGTGTGTAAACCGCACACCGCGTCACATTTATGCGCAAGTTATCTCTGCAGATGGTGGTAAAGTATTGGCGCAAGCTTCTACTTTAGATGCAACTTTGCGTAGTGGTACTACGGGTAACGTTGATGCTGCAACTAAAGTTGGTGCATTGATCGCTGAGCGTGCGAAAGCTGCTGGCGTAACAAAAGTTGCATTTGACCGTTCTGGTTTTAAATTTCATGGTCGTATCAAAGCCTTGGCTGATGCTGCTCGTGAAAACGGCTTGGAGTTCTAATCATGGCTAAAGTTGAACAAAACGAAGGTCTTGTTGAAAAGCTGGTTGCCGTTGATCGTGTAGCCAAAGTGGTTAAAGGTGGTCGTATCTTCTCTTTCACAGCATTAACTGTTGTAGGTGATGGTAACGGTCGCGTAGGTTTTGGTCGTGGTAAAGCACGTGAAGTTCCAGCTGCTATTCAAAAAGCACTTGAAGCTGCTCGTCGCAACATGATTACAGTTGACCTAAAAGGCACAACTTTACAACATCCTGTGAATGCGCGTCATGGTGCAAGCCGTGTGTACATGCAACCTGCATCTGAAGGTACTGGCGTAATTGCTGGTGGCGCAATGCGTGCTGTTTTAGAAGCAGCGGGTGTACATAACGTACTTGCGAAATGTTATGGCTCTACAAATGCCGCTAACGTAGTAAACGCAACTTTTAATGGTTTGCGTGACATGACTTCTCCTGAGAAAGTCGCTGCGAAACGTGGTAAATCAGTAGAAGAAATTCAAGGGTAATAATCATGAAAACGATTAAAGTTACCCAGACTAAATCATCAGCGCATCGTTTGAAAAATCACAAACTTTGCCTACAAGGTTTAGGTCTGCGTCGCATTGGTCATACTGTAGAAGTTGTTGATACTCCTTCTAACCGTGGCATGGTCAATAAAGTTTACTATATGGTCAGTGTAGAGGAATAAGCCATGACTCTGCGTTTGAATGAACTTGCACCTGCAGAAGGTGCAAAGCGCGAAAACCTTCGTGTTGGTCGTGGTATCGGCTCTGGTGTCGGTAAAACGGGTGGTCGTGGTGTGAAAGGTCAAAAATCACGTAAAAGTGGTGGCGTTCGCCCAGGTTTCGAAGGTGGTCAAACAGCGTTGTATCGTCGTTTGCCAAAATTTGGTTTTACTAGCCAAATCGCATTAAAAACAGCTGAAGTACGTTTGTCTGAGCTTGCTAAAGTTGAAGGTGATATCGTTTCACTAGACACTTTGAAAGCTGCGAACGTAGTACGTAAAGATATGTTGCGTGCTCGTATTGTACTTTCTGGTGATGTTGCTCGTGCATTCACTATTCAAGGTGTTGCATTGACTAAAGGTGCGAAGGCTGCAATTGAAGCAGCTGGCGGTAAAGTCGAGGAGTAATCGTCGGTGTCTATGTCTCCTAGTTCTTCTGGTCACGTACATTTGCAAAAAGGGCAACCTTTTTATGTGAAGTATCGTGAAATTATTAACCGATTGATGTTCCTTGTTGGAGCATTATTGGTGTTTCGACTAGGAGCGCATATACCTGTACCTGGTATTAATAATGCTGCACTAGAGAATTTATTTAATGCAAACCAAGGAACTATCCTTGGTATGTTTAATATGTTCTCTGGTGGTGCGTTAGAGCGTATGTCGATTCTTGCGCTTGGGATCATGCCGTATATTTCGGCATCGATCATTGTGCAGCTCATGTCTTCTGTCGTGCCTTCATTAGAAGCATTAAAGAAAGAAGGTGAGCAAGGTAAACGTAAAATCCAACAATATACTCGTCAGGGTACATTATTACTTGCACTGGTTCAGTCAGTCGGTATGTGTGCTGGTTTGATTAGTCAAGGGATTACGTTATCTACAGGCTTAGCATTTTATGTTCCTGCTGTGACCTCTTTGGTTGCAGGTACCATGTTTTTGATGTGGTTGGGTGAGCAAATTACTGAGCGTGGTGTAGGTAATGGTATCTCGATGATTATCTTTGCAGGTATTGTTGCAGGTTTACCAACATTGGTGATGCAAACTTTCTCATCTGTTGAAAGCGGACAGAGTAGTTTGATTGCGATATTAGTGTTTGCGGTATTGTCTTTGATCGTTTTGGCGGCCATTGTCTTTATCGAAAAAGCACAACGTCGTGTCCCAGTGAACTATGCACAAAAGCAGCAAGGTCGTCGTGTCTTTACTGCACAGCAAACACATTTGCCATTAAAGATTAATATGGCGGGTGTGATTCCTGCGATCTTTGCAAGCTCGCTGCTATTGTTCCCTGCAAGTTTGGGTCAATGGGTGGGAAGTAATGATCCAGATGCTGGTATTATTAAACGTGCTTTACAAGATTTGGCATTAGTTTTGTCACCTGGACAGCCGTTATACTTAATTCTGTTCGGTGCTTTAATTATCTTCTTCTGTTACTTCTATACCGCTTTGGTATTTAGTCCTAAAGAAGTTGCTGAGAATCTAAAACGTAGTGGTGCATATGTACCAGGTATTCGCCCAGGTGAACAGACGTCACGGTATTTAGATCATATTCTTAATCGTTTGACCTTCATTGGTGCGATCTATATGACCATCATCTGTTTGATGCCGATGGTGCTACAAAGCTCTTTCGGTGTGCCATTTTATTTGGGTGGTACATCGTTGCTGATTGTTGTGGTTGTCGTGATGGATTTCATGGCACAGCTACAAGCTCATTTAACATCGCATCAATATGATAATCAAACATTGATGAAAAAATCGACCGCTCAACCATAAGTTGGAGCAATAGAGGTTTATCATGAAAGTTCAAGCTTCAGTGAAAAAAATTTGTGGTAACTGTAAAGTTATCCGTCGTAATGGGGTGATTCGCGTAATTTGTAGCGCAGAGCCTCGTCATAAACAACGTCAAGGTTAATCTTAATCTTAGACCTGTTGATTTATTAGGTTTTTTGGGTTAATATCCGCCCCTCAAGATTTTTGTGGGGCGGCTCATTATCACGAGTGCCTTGTTGGAGAAAAGTCAATGGCTCGTATTGCCGGTGTAAACATTCCGGATAACAAGCATGCTGTTATCTCTCTTACGTATATCTTTGGTGTTGGTCTTCACACTGCTAAGAATATCTTGGCTGCTGTGGGTATCGCTCAAACAACGAAGATTCGTGAATTGGATGACGCTCAGCTAGATGCGATTCGCTCGGAAATTGCTAAGGTTCCTACCGAAGGTGATTTACGTCGTGAAATTTCCATGAACATTAAACGTTTAATGGATTTAGGTTGCTACCGCGGCCTTCGTCATCGTCGCAGCTTGCCTGTCCGTGGTCAACGCACCAAAACTAACGCACGTACCCGTAAAGGTCCGCGCAAACCGATTAAAAAGTAAGATTTTTGGAAGCTAAAAGATGGCTAAAGATACTCGCACACGCAAGAAGGTCTCTCGTACCGTCTCTGAAGGTGTTGCACACATTCACGCGTCTTTTAATAACACCATTGTAACGATTACCGATCGTCAAGGTAATGCATTGGCTTGGGCTACCTCTGGTGGACAAGGCTTCCGTGGATCACGTAAATCAACTCCGTTTGCTGCTCAGGTAGCGGCTGAAGTTGCTGGCAAAGCAGCTTTGGACTACGGTTTGAAAAACTTGGACGTCCTTGTAAAAGGTCCTGGTCCAGGTCGTGAATCTGCGGTTCGTGCATTAGGTGCAGTGGGTTATAAGATTAACAGCATTACCGATGTGACCCCAATTCCTCACAACGGTTGCCGTCCACCTAAAAAACGTCGCGTGTAAGGAGAAACATTCATGGCTCGTTATATTGGTCCTAAATGCAAACTCTCTCGCCGCGAAGGGACAGACCTGCAACTTAAATCTGGCGTTAAGCCTTTTGACGTCAAAACTAAAAAACATGCTAAAGCGCCTGGTCAACATGGCGGGGCTCGTGGCAGTAAGCAATCTGAGTATTCACTACAATTACGTGAAAAACAAAAAGTACGTCGTATGTACGGTGTTTTAGAGCGTCAATTTAGTAATTACTATAAAGAAGCTGCTCGTGTAAAAGGTGCAACTGGTGAAAACTTGTTGAAACTCCTTGAAAGCCGTTTAGATAACGTTGTTTATCGTATGGGCTTTGGTTCTACTCGTGCAGAAGCTCGTCAGTTAGTTTCTCACCGTAGCATTACTTTGAATGGTCGCCGTGTAAATATTGCATCAATTCAAGTGAAAGCAGGTGATGTGATTGCTGTGCATGAAGGCGCTAAACAACAGTTGCGTATTAAAAACGCAATTGAATTAGCGACTCAACGTGGTATTCCAGAGTGGGTTGATGTAGATCACTCTAAATTGGAAGGCACGTTTAAATCTGCACCAGATCGCGCTGATCTATCTGCTGAAATTAATGAAAGCTTGATTGTAGAATTGTATTCTAAATAATCCTTGAGGTGGCAATATGACGCGTACTGCAAACGAGTTCCTTACTCCGCAAGCGATCAAAGTCGATGCGGTTACAGGAACCTCGGCAAAAGTAATTCTTGAGCCTTTAGAGCGTGGTTTCGGTCACACTCTTGGTAATGCTTTGCGTCGCATTCTATTGTCTTCTCTACCTGGCGCTGCTGTGGTAGAGGTGGAAATAGAAGGTGTCGAGCATGAGTACAGTACCTTAGAAGGCTTGCAGCAGGATATCGTCGAGCTCTTGCTGAATCTAAAAGGGTTGTCAATTAAACTGTTCGATCAGAGCGAAGCATATTTAACATTAGACAAACAAGGCGCTGGAGAAGTCACTGCAGCTGATCTTCGTTTGCCACATAATGTTGAAGTTGCAAATCCTGAACATGTATTGGGTACTTTGAGTGCTAATGGTCATTTAAAAATGCGACTAAAAGTTGCTCAAGGTCGTGGTTATGAGCCATCTGATGCGCGTTTCCCTGAAGGTGAAACTCGTCCAGTGGGTCGTTTACAGCTTGATGCAAGCTATAGTCCAATTACTCGTGTGTCATACACCGTCGAAAGTGCGCGTGTAGAACAACGTACTGACTTGGATAAGCTAGTTATTGATCTTGAAACCAATGGTACTGTTGATCCTGAAGAAGCGATTCGTAAGGCAGCGACCATTTTGCAACAACAAAACGCGAATTTTGTTGATTTGCAAAAAGATCAAGCACCTGTTGCACAAGAACCACGTGAAGAGGTCGATCCGATCTTACTTCGTCCAGTGGATGATTTGGAGCTTACTGTTCGTTCGGCGAACTGTTTGAAAGCAGAAAATATTTACTACATTGGTGATCTTGTTCAACGCACCGAAGTTGAGTTGTTGAAAACTCCTAACTTAGGTAAGAAATCGTTGACTGAGATTAAAGATGTGTTGGCTTCTAAAGGCTTACAACTCGGCATGCGCTTAGAAAACTGGCCACCAGCTAGTTTGCGTATGGACGATCGTTTTGCCTATCGTAGCCGTTAATTGAGTAGGACTATTCACCATGCGTCATCGTAATAGTGGTGTTAAATTAGGCCGTACTAGCAGCCATCGCAAAGCGTTGTTCCAAAATTTGACGAATGCTCTTGTAGAGCATGAGTTGATTAAAACAACTTTGCCAAAAGCGAAAGAACTTCGCCGTGTTGCTGAGCCTTTGATCACCTTAGCGAAAAACGATACTGTAGCAAACCGCCGTTTGGCATTTGCTCGTACTCGTTCAGCTGCAACTGTTGGTAAATTATTTACCGTTCTTGGCCCTCGTTATAAAGAACGTAACGGCGGTTATCTACGTGTGCTTAAAGCAGGCTTCCGTGCAGGTGATGCTGCGCCAATGGCTTATGTTGAGCTTGTAGATCGTGAGATCAAATCTGCAGAATAATTCTATTATTCGCAATAAAAAAGGTCAGCTTATGCTGACCTTTTTTGTGTTTGTGATTTTTCTAAATATATTCCTTACGGCTTATATATGACTAGGGCGGTGTATTTTGTTTAGCCAACAATTGCTGTGAAAGGCTATGATATGGATGAACTAGTTGTGGTGATTATGGGGGGATTTATTGACAATTACAAAGTAGAGGAACATCCATATCTAACCAGTAGTGTAAAGGCTTCAATTAATTTCATTATTGTTCTTAATTTGGGTTGCTGGAAAAGGCTTTATAAATGATACATTGACCTACTATGGATTTACGCTGAACTTTTTAGTCGCTACAGTAATATAGTCATTTCTAGCGGTTACTTTTAGCTTTATAGAGTTTGTTTTTAAAGGACGTAAATAACTATTCAAAAAATCAAATGAGCTTATTTGTTAATGATTATCAATACTTGCTTTTTTAAAACAATAGTGCTTAGATGGAAAACAAAACCATTTGATAAGCTGACCTTTTAGAAATCAATCGCAATTGATTGCTTTTGTAGGAAACTAAATTAATAAAAACAATTCTTTGAATGCTATCTAAAGTTAATGTTAGCTTGATTTTGCACGGTTGTATTTTCGATGATTTATCATGTTGTCATCAAATAAACATAAAAATTTCCCAAACTGACATTGTTCATTGTCAAGTTTGTGCTAGAGTAAGATCAAAGCAAAACTCGGAACAAAATAATGGCTCAGCATATTAATACATTGATTATCGGTGCAGGGATCTCGGGCATTGGTACAGCGGTACATCTCCAAAACGACGCACCGCAACGTGACTTCCTTATTTTTGAACGTCGTGACCGTATCGGTGGGACTTGGAGTTTATTCCAATATCCAGGTATTCGTTCTGATTCAGATATGTCTACCTTTGGTTTTGAGTTTAAGCCGTGGCGAAAAGCGAGTGTACTTGCTGATGGGGCCGCAATTTGTGAATATCTGCAAGAAACCATTGATGAAAATAGATTAAATCAAAAAATTAAATTTAAACATGCGATTGTATCTGCGAATTGGAATTCTGAAGCGCAATTGTGGGAATTGACCGTAGATAACTATGGTAAAAAAGAACAATGGACAGCAAACTTTGTGGTGAGCTGTACAGGTTATTACAACTATGCCAACGGTTTCCAACCTGATTTTCCACAAGCTGATCGCTTCAAAGGGCAATTTATTCATCCGCAACATTGGCCTGAAAACCTTGACTATGTCGGCAAAAAAGTCTTAATTATTGGTAGTGGTGCAACTGCGATTACCTTGGTGCCTGCAATGGCGAAACAAGGGGCGATTGTGACCATGTTACAGCGTTCCCCGACTTATATTGCGTCTGTGCCAGCGATCGATATGGTGTATAACACCATGCGTAAGTTCTTATCGGAAGAACGTGCTTATCAACTGACCCGTAAACGGAATATTGCGGTGCAGCGGGGCATATATGCACTGGCGAAGTCACAGCCGAAGCTGTTGAAAAAATTATTATTAACTGCGGTGAAACGGCAACTTAAGGGTAAAGTCGATATGAAACACTTTACCCCGACCTATAATCCGTGGGATCAGCGTCTTTGTGTTGTGCCAGATGGCGATTTGTTTAAAGTGCTTCGTGAAGGGCAGGCGTTTATTGAAACTGATCATATTGATCATTTTGAAGAAAATGGTGTGGTCTTGAAGTCTGGTAAGAAGATTGAGGCGGATATTGTGGTATCTGCAACAGGTCTTGAGATTCAGTTGCTTGGTGGTATTGATGCGACGAAGGATGGCGAGAAAATCAATACACGTGATGCAATGATGTATAAGGGTGCGATGTTTAGCGATATTCCAAATTTTGCATTGATTATTGGTTATACCAACGCATCTTGGACGTTGAAAGTCGATGTTGTTGCAGATTATCTTGCCCGTTTGCTAACGCATATGGATCAAAATCAACTTGCAACGGTGACTGCTCAAGGTGATTCGTCTGCCAAATCAACTGATAGTTTGATGGGGAGTAGTTTGACTTCGGGTTATATCAAGCGTGCTGATCAGATCATGCCACGTCAAGGTACGAAGTCGCCGTGGAGGAACGAGGCGAGCTATTATGCAGATCGTGATGCGCTTAAAAATGCACGCTTTGATGATGGTATTTTAAGCTTTGCCAAAAAACTGGTGGCAACAAAACCGACAGCAAAAAAATTGGCAAGCTAATCATCCGATACGCTGAACGTAAAAAATGCCTAGATTTGTCTAGGCATTTTTTATTGCTTTCAAGCCCCATAGCTTCTAATTTATCGTTTTCAACGAAGCGCTGATATTGTTTGTACTGAGTTGAAGATAACGCCATCCTTCGAAAGGAATTATTCAATCACACCGCAGGCAATACGTGCACCACCACCACCCAATGCTTCAGGTGTATCAGAATAATTATCACCACCTGCATGGATCATGAGTGCTCGACCTTGAATCGCATCAAGGCTTAAACGAGGCGCTTGTACTGCTGAAGTTGCTGTACCGTCGGCATTGACAGTGATCGCTGGCAAATCACCTAAATGACCTTCACCTTGTGGATAGCCATGTTTACCTGTATTTTGCGGATCGTAGTGACTACCTGCTTTGAGTGCAGCAGTGGCTTTGCCATCTTTCATATCAGGTTCGCATGATGGATTTTCATGGATATGGAAGCCATGTTTGCCTGGTGGAAGTCCTTGAAGATCAGGCTTCACCACCAAGCCACCCTGATCTGCTTTGATAAAGGTCACTGTACCAAGGCTACCTTCAACACCTTCAGCAGTCACGGCGTCTACTTTGATTTTGTGCATTTCATTGGTTTTCATGGTACTCGTACAGCCCGTCATGACGACTGCGGAAAGAAAGCCACATGCAAGCAATTTCATTTTTAGCATATTGGTCATATTCATTCTCCAAGGATCGATTCAATAAAATTCGTAAATTTAATTCTAGAGTAATACGAATGATTCTAAATTGCTGTAACAGCATGAAAGTAAAGCAACATAATGTAAAAAATAGAAATGTTCATACCAATAAAAAAAGCCCAACCGTTGTTGAGCTTAGTTTGTTCGGCATGTGGAATATTGCTATTTACTCGTATCCAAATCTTCTGTAAGTAAACCTTCTGTCACCAATTCATCTGCATTGGCATGAAAGTCTTCTGCTTTTTGAATATTTTCTTGGAGCCATTCTTTCCAAATCGCCAGTAAAACTGCCAAGATCACAGGACCGATAAATAAACCAACCAATCCAAAGCTTGCTAAACCGCCCAGTACACCAAACATAATCAATAAGAATGGAATTTTTGTTGCACCTGAGATCACGAGAGGGCGAATCACATTATCCGCACTACTGACAATGGCAACGCCCCAAATCAATACGCCTGCAGCTTCAACAGTATGTCCTTGTGAGAAAAGCCATAACGCCACGCTACCATAAGCAATCGGTGGACCAAATGGAATGAGTGCTAATACAAAGGTAACTAAGGTCAGCACCATCGGATTTGGCACACCCGCAACGATATAACTGAGACTTGCCAAGAGCGCTTGCACTATCGCAGTCAATCCGACACCATAGACCACGGCACGCGTTGTTTCAGAAATGGTTTGAAAATAATGATGAATCCGTGGACCAATGACCAATTCAAACGCTCGGCGCACCTGCTCCAAGATCAAGCTACCATCACGATAGAAGAAGAATAACGAAAAGATGGCAAAAATCAGCTTCACCAAATTGCGACTGATCTCAGCCAAGACAAAACGACCATAACCAAGATGCCCTTGAATCCACAAGCCAATATTTTGCGTAATCGCATGTGGATTGCTATTGAGCTCAAAGATGATGCGCTGAATTTCTGGACCAATAAATGGCAATGTTTGCACAAACTCGGGTACTTCAATTTTTCCTGCATAAAGCTGTTGCTGTACTTCGAAGTACAACTGACGCCCTTCATGTTGCAGTACAAAAATACCAATGGTGAGCGGAATCCCGACCACCAGTACCAAAAGACTGGTCATCAAAATTGCGCTGAGGTTTTTACGTTCCCCAACCCAATGATAAATTTTTTGATGCAAAGGCCATGTGATATAGGCGATGATGGACGCCCATAACACTGGAACAATAAAATATTTGAGAATTTCAAAGCTTAATAAGATCAGACAGAAGAATAGTCCGAATAGTAGTAAACGTTGTAAAATAGGCGCATTTTGTTGCACGAGAGCTTTCCATCTTCACGAAGCATGCTGAGACTTATGTTAGCTGAAAATCAACGCTTGTGGAACGCTGATTTTGTCAGTTACTAGGGGTTGGGTTTTAAAACCAATTCTGCTTTTTATCTTTGCTATTTTGACCCAACAAGCGACGAATCAATGGCTCCCATTGTTGTTGGATGAGCATGTATTGCTTCTGTGTACGGTCAAAGACACTTAAACCATCCATTGCCAACTGACCATAAGCTGTACGTTCACTGATCCACGCAACGGGCTCTTGCTCGACTTTATCAAAGAATTTCTGAATTTGTACTTTGCTATTTGCACCTGTCTTGATGCGGTTGGCAAGGAGCATGATGTCCACTTTGCCTTTACGGATGCGCTTAATGTCATCAATATTTTTTAAGAAACGCTTGGTACTGTCGATATCAAAAAATGAAGCTTGCAGTGGCACGATCATCGCATCACTTTCTGAGATGAGATGTTCTACATGCTCGCCAGAAAGAGCCCCCGGAGCGTCGATGATGAGCCAATCGACTTTTGCTGGTGCATCGCCAATAGAGCTTTCATTGCGCCAATCGACGGCTTGAATATTTGCGACTTCTTTGCCACGGACTTTGAGCCATTTGAGTGATGATTTTTGATTATCTGCATCGGCAAGTGCGACTTTGTAGCCACGATTGGCAAGTGCTGAAGCAAGAGTAATTGCTGTTAAGGTTTTGCCACAACCACCTTTTTGATTTGCAATTAAAATTGTCTTCATATGCTCACTCTTTAACCTTTCTAATAAATCATCATTACACAAAATCTTTACCCAAGCATATCATTAAAATATGACAAGAGAATGACAGGGTTGTGTAAAATTGGTTTTGATCTATTGATATTTCAGGCATGAATGTATTTGAGTTGTGCGCTTGAAATTGTTTTAATCTGCGCATAATCATGCATTAGTCTAGGTAAATTCTTATGTCTGTCCCAGTGGCGCTATTCATTGGTATTTGTATTGGGGTGATGATCAGCGTGTTGTGGTTGTATCTCATCAAAATACAACAGCTTCATGCAGAGTATCAATATGAAATCAGTGAAATGCGACGAGAGCATGATCAAGCACTTGCGCTCGCTCGTAAGCGTAGTGTGAATACCAGTCGTGCTGTACTCAAAGGCAAGATGGCAGAGCAGTTTGCGCCACATTTGCCTGAATTCGATTATTTGCCGAGTGATGCGAGATTCTTAGGCGATCCTGTGGATTATGTGGTGTTTTCAGGCTATAGCGACTTTCGAGAAGGTCTGTGTGATGCGGACGAGATCGAAGTGGTGTTGATTGACATTAAATCTGGTACTGCGAGATTGACCAAGGGACAGCAAGCAATTGCACAGGCGATTGATGATGGACGAGTGCGCTTTGAAACGATACATATTGCCCTGCCCACAGACGATAATGAGGATGAGGAGATTTAATCCTTAGTAAATCTAAGAATTTAAAAAGTTAAAAATTTCCCTTTCTATAAATTTATCGTTTTTGTACACGTGCCATCAGCATACGGTTTCCAATTGCAGGAATGCCATCTGCGTAGAAATAATTTTTTTCCAAAAATTCAAATCCTGCATTTTTTAAGTAGTGTTCAATATTGCGGTTGAGATGACAGCCATCGGCAAGCTTTTTCTGAATCGGTGTCAGTGCATTTTGCCAACGCTGTGTAGATGTCTGATCGGAATAGACATGCTCGACCAAATGAAATGTCCCACCGACTTCCATCACTCGATAAATTTCTGCCAAAGCCTGTTCGAGCTTGGGAATGCTGCACATTGTCCATGTTGACACCACATTTTTGATGCTGTTGGTCGGGAGTGGAATGGATTTTGCAAAATTGCGTAAATGACGAATTTCAAAATTACTTTGCGCAAGTCGCTCACTGGATAATGCTTCGATATGTGCATTGGGCTCAAGCGCATACAGCACATTCAGATTTTGATAAAATGCTAAATTCAAACCAGTACCAAAACCAATCTCCAAACATTCATCAGATATTGGCAAAAGTAACTCACGGCGTGCATCCATCAAGCTTGCTGTTTTCATTACTAGATCGAGCAAATGTGGAAAGATGTGTTGTTGATAGTATTGATAAGGTCTAAACAATTTCAAAAGTCGCTTTCCTTTCTGTGTATGCGGTTACAATTTGTGCATATTTTCTGTCGATTCTAGACTTAAATTTACCAAAAAATACGGAAAAATGCACAGCCAAGTTAGACAATGAAAGTGACACTATTGTATGTGTAAGCGTGCATGTAAGTAAGATTGGCAAAAGGGTAGGAAAGGTTTCGTGATGAAAGTCGTTTTTAAAAAAATCAGTTTAATCCTTGTGATGAGTTCTTTATCTGTGACAATTACCCATGCCAGTCATCACAATGCAGGTAGTACGCAACAAGCACAGCCTCGCCAAGACTTTTCAGTGCAAGCGTTGTATAACGTAGCACGTGGTCTCCCACCAGTTGAAGGGCAGTCTGTGTCTGTATTGCAACCTTTTCAGGGTGATTTTCGCATTTTGGGCTACAAGAATTATCAAGATGATGAGCAAGCCAAATTTTCACCTGTCGATTTTGCCGTGAGTTGGGGGATGTTCGCCAATCCAAAAATCGCATCACAAATCCAAGTTAAACAATACGATCGCTATTTGCAGTGGGCGATTCCTTACTTGCCAGTGCCTGCGGAAGAAGCGATGCAAATGGTGTCGAATATACACATCATTCCTGCCAATCCTGAGATTGCTAAACAGATCAAACAGGTCAAGCGAGGCGATTTGGTACGTATGCAAGGTGATTTGGTTGAGGTGAAATCAGAAGATTTGGTGTGGCGATCTTCGGTACGACCTGATGATGTCGGTGATGGCGCATGTGAGGTGTTTCGGGTCGATTCGATCCAATGGTTAGAGCAAAATGCAAAAGTGCCGAGCAAGCTGTAATTTTTAATCATTTCTGAATTGTTTTATTTTTAAAAGATCAAAACTAAGTGTAAAACATAAAGCGGACTTGGTGTCCGCTTTATGTTGTTTCAAGTGTATGAAAAGTTGTTTGGCTTAGATCGATTAGCTTAGGTCATAACGATCAGCATTCATCACTTTGACCCATGCTTTGACAAAGTCTTTGACAAACTTCTCTTTGTTGTCGTCTTGCGCATAGACTTCAGCGTATGAACGTAAAATCGAGTTTGAGCCTAATACTAGATCAACACGTGTCGCTGTCCATTTCACTTGTTCAGTTTCACGGTCGATGATCTCGTAACTATTGCGTCCAGTTGGTTTCCACTTGAAACGCATATTAGTCAGATTGACAAAGAAATCATTGCTGAGCACGCCAACATTGTCGGTGAGGACGCCATGTTTGCTGTCGCCATAATTGGTACCGAGGACACGCATACCGCCAACCAAGACCGTCATTTCAGGTGCGGTCAATCCCATGAGCTGTGCACGATCAAGCAATAATTCTTCAGGGGTATTTTCATAATGCTTTTTCTGCCAGTTGCGGAAACCATCATGAATCGGCTCAAGCACATCGAAAGATTCTGCATCGGTCTGTTCATCCGTAGCATCACCACGACCTGCTGCGAACGGCACAGTGATCTCAACACCTGCTGCACGAGCCGCTTGTTCAACCGCTGCTGTTCCACCAAGTACGATCAAATCAGCAAGGCTGACTTTCTTCGCCAAGCCTGCTTGAATAGATTCGAGTGTGTTAAGCACTTTTTGTAGGCGTTCAGGCTCATTGCCGACCCAATCTTTTTGCGGTGCTAAGCGGATACGTGCACCATTGGCACCACCACGGAAATCCGAACCACGATAGGTGCGTGCGCTATCCCAAGCCGTGTTAATTAACTCAACTGCGCTTAATCCGCTATTTAACAACTGTTTTTTCAGATCAGCAATTTCAGTATCAGATAAGGTGTAATCCACAGCTGGAATCGGAT
The DNA here is from genome assembly GCF_041911495.1 of Acinetobacter sp. Taxonomy (GTDB): domain Bacteria; phylum Pseudomonadota; class Gammaproteobacteria; order Pseudomonadales; family Moraxellaceae; genus Acinetobacter. The sequence continues at coordinate 64,746 of NZ_JAYROT010000058.1, forward strand.
CTTGCCAAATCAAATCTTCACTCGGAAAATCAATGCAGACATATGAAAAGTTTGTACCATCAATGATTTAAACTGTATTCAGCAAGATAAACTTTCAATAAAGCTAACATACCTTGCTGGGTTGAAGTTTTACGATTGTTAGTCGAAACAGGCGCTTTGAAATCAGTGATGGGACGAACTCCTTTTGCATCGTGGGATGTCGATCAGATGTTGTCTTAATCATTGGAATTTATTATAAGAATGACGCTTAATATTTGTAAAACAGATTAAAACTTTAATAGTTATTTGAATATTCAATAGTGGTGTGTGAAGGAAACTCCACTTTGTTTGATGTCATTGTTTTAGAAAAGCCTCACAGGCAATGTTAATTTCAGCTTGTAAAATTTCCCATTCACTAAAATCAGGCTGAACCAACAGCGTCTGCATGACAAAACCATAAATGACACGATGTAAATTGATCGCAGTGCGTTGAAGGTGTTTTATCGCAAATGGTTGTAGCAAGTCCTGCCAAAGCTGACACATGAGCGCATAATGCTTTTGATAAACTTCGCTGGTTGAGAGTTGTCGTTCTAATAAAAAAATGGTCGCCCAAATCTGCTGTGCATTTTGAATCTTGTTTAGTTGAATATGAATCAGCTGCTTCACATAGTCAGTAATTAAAATATCAGGCTGAGAGTTTTTTATTTGTGCGCCATGATCAAGTAATTGCTGCGCCAGTGCCTTGATCTGTTGATGAATAATCATCGCAAACACATCTTCTTTTTGGCTAAAATATTCATAAAAAGTACCTAAACCCACGCCTGCAATCTCCGTCATCTCTCGAATGGTGATTTCAAAATGATGCTTCTTGGCCAAAAGCTGAACAGCACTATCGAGCAGAGCTTGTTGGGTAAACTTTGCCCTTGATTGGCGAGGCTTTCGGCGGACATTGATCGGGGATTGTGACATGCAGAAAATCCGAACAGCTCAAAGATTGGAATGATTTATACTGAATTGGAAATGTAAAAAATACAAGTAATCAGGAAACAGATGATGCAATCGCAACACATCGTAGACATGGAAACGACCTCAACACATACCGTCAGTAATCAGTTTGATGAATTGCAAGATTATAATTTGTTTGAAACGGATACCATTCTCAAAGAAATTCTGCATCATTATCACAGTGCGTTACAGGCGGAACATTCTGCGTTTGGCGAAACGGTTGGACGTGCGTCATTTTTCCAAGCTGCGGATCTCGCCAATCGTCATACACCTGAACTCAGTCGCTTTGATGCACGTGGGCGACGCATAGATCATGTCGAGTTTCATCCTGCGTGGCATCAGATCATGCAGATCAATCGTCAGTTTAATGTGCATGGCTATCCGTTTATTTCTAAGCCTTTTATTCATTCTGAAAATGGTCAAAAAAACTCGGCATGGGTGGATTGGGCGACTAAGTTTTATCTGACAGGACAGGTCGAAGCGGGCAACCTCTGTCCACATGCCATGACTTTGGGTTGTATTCCACTGCTACAACGTGAACCAAAACTTTGGGCGGACATCGGGGAGAAATTATTGTCCCCAGAATACGATGCCCGAGATATTCCAATCGCACAGAAAAAGTCGATTTGGATCGGTATGGGCATGACCGAAAAGCAAGGTGGCTCTGATGTGCGTGCCAATCAAACTATTGCCAAGCCGATTGATAAATCAGGTAGAGGTGAGGCGTATTTGCTTACAGGGCATAAATGGTTTTTCTCTGTACCAATGTCGGATGCGCATCTCGTGGTGGCGCAGACCGAGCATGAAGGCATTGGTTGTTTCTTTGTGCCACGTCGTCTGTCCGATGGCAGTTTGAATCAAGTGCATGTGCAACGCCTCAAAGAAAAAGTGGGGAATCGCAGTAATTCCAGTTCTGAAGTTGAATTTCAGAACGCATGGGGCATTATGATTGGCGAGGAAGGGCGTGGTATTCCGACCATTATCGAGATGGCGAACTATACTCGTCTGACCTGTTCGGTGGGTAGTACAGCGATTCTGCGTCAGGCGTTGGTACAGTGTCTTGCTTATACTCGTCAGCGTCAGACTTTTGGTAAGGCACTTGCCGAGCAACCATTAATACAAGCGGTATTGTCAGATTTGGCTTTAGAAACAGAAGCCGCTTTGCAATTGAGTATGCACCTTGCATCACATTATGATCAAATCGCTCAGCAAGACCATGCGAATGAAAATGCCTTATCACAAGCGTGGATACGTCTGATGACACCAGCGGCTAAGTTTTGGATTTGTAAGCGTGCGGTGGAGCTGACAGGCGAGGCGATGGAAGTGTTCGGAGGTAATGGTTATGTCGATAATGGCATCATGGCTCGCTTATTCCGTGAAGCACCTGTAAATACCATTTGGGAAGGTTCGGGCAATATCATGTGCCTCGATGTGCTTCGAGCGATGCAACGTGAATCCGAATTGATCGAAATACTTTTAGCGTCTTTTTCAGAAGAATGTACATCACATGAAACAATCAACATTGAGCGCAGTAAACTCTATGAAATGTTGATGCTTCCGCCTGATCAGTTGCAGTTCCAAGCACGGACATTGGTGACACGATTGGTGCTATTGGCGCAATCGGTACTGATGGTACGCTACTCTGAACCTGATGTTGCTGAAGCATTTATCCAAAGTCGTTATAGTGCCATGCACGGACGTGTAGTCGGTATGCTGAATATTTCTCAAGCAGACATTCAGCGTTTATTTGAGCGGGCTTTGGCATTCTAATAAATGAAAATTAAATAAAAAAAGCACTTAAATCGCTTTTGATTTAAGTGCTGAGTTATCTGTACAGTAAAAAAATTAAACCGTCACCACACGACTTGATTTCACCATATCTCCCAAACCATGCGTACGGAAATAATGTTCAATCATACTCTTGGTCATCAGTGGGTTATTCAACTTTAATGCTTGACCCAGTAAGTCTTTGGCATCCGACATTGGAATATTACAGATCGCTTTGCGTACTCGTAGAATATTACTTGAGCTCATTGACAAAGTATTAAAGCCCATCGCCATCAGCAAGATAGCCGTCAACGGATCGCCCGCCATTTCACCACAGATGCTGACAGGTTTTTCAAACTTGTGACAGTCCTGAACAAGCTTAGCAAGTGCACGTAAAATCGCAGGATGAAAATGTGAGTAAACACTAGCGACACGTGGATTGTTACGGTCGACAGCGAGTAAATATTGAATTAAATCGTTTGAACCAACTGAAAAGAAATCAACCAAATCCGCAAAGTCTTCGATCTGAAGCAAGATACTTGGTACTTCGATCATGATACCGATTTTTGGTCGGGTGATTTTCACTTGTTCTTCTTCTTGGACTGCGGCGAGATCACGTTCAAGCAAATACAAGACTTCTTCCACTTCACTGACGCTGGTGATCATCGGCAGTAAAATATGCAAATTATTCAAGCCAATACTGGCTTTGAGCATCGCTCGGATTTGCGATGAAAAAATCTCTGGATGATCAAGCGTAAAACGAATCCCACGCCAACCGAGTGCCGAGTTTTCTTCATCAATTGAGAAATATGGCAAATCTTTATCCGCACCGATGTCGAGGGTACGCATCACCACAGGTTTATTGGCGAAGTGGCTGAGCTGTTGACGATAAATGGCCCGTTGTTCCTCTTCTCCAGGGAAGCGCTCACGGAGCATAAAGGGAATTTCACTACGGTACAGCCCGACACCTTTTGCACCACGCTGTACGCCACGAACCACGTCGATCATTAGCCCTGTATTGACGAAAAGTTTCATTTCCTCGCCATCAGGTGTGATCGCATCTTTGGTTTCGTACTGTTTTAAATCCTTTGCGATGAGGTCTTCGTCTTTTTTGATTTCTTTGTAACGTGTACGTAGGCGACGAGGCGGATGAATAAAGACACGACCTTGATAAGCATCAACGATCATCTCCGCATCATCGAGTGAGTGAATTGGCAACTCCGTCACACCAACTACGGTCGGAATACCGAGTGCACGTGCCACGATCACCATGTGCGAGTTGGCTGCGCCTTCGGTGGTGACAATGGCTGCAATATTGGCAATTGGCATTTCGACCAATGCAGCGGTACTTATTTCTTCACCGATGAGAATGGTATCTTCGGTGATTTCTTTGTGGCCAGTATCTTCGGTTTGCAGATGTGCAAGGATGCGACGTCCAAGATCTTTGATATCGGATACACGTTCACGGAGATAGCCATCTTCCATCTGTGCAAAGGCATTGGCATGTTTATCAATGATACGGCGCACCGCACCTTGCGCCCATTGACCTTCTCGAATTAATGCATTGATCTCCGCAGGTAGGGCGTGGTCATCGAGCATGCGTAGAAAGACACTGAATAAAGCACGCTCTTCTGACATGAGTGAATCTTGCATCTTGGCATCAAGCTGTTGCAATTCTTCTCGAACTGCTTCGATGGCTTCTGCCAAAATATCTAATTCTTCACTAATGTCTTCTGCTTCACGATCAGGTACAGAAGAAAGGTCAGCCGCAGGATAAAGAATCACTGCTCGACCCAGTGCAATACCGTCCGCACCTGCTACACCGAGGAAAGTTTGATAATTTGGTCCGCTATTAGGCTTGCGGAACACATCAATGTTACCCACCACGTGCGCATGGGCAATCGCGCCTGAAAGCTGAGCGCATAAGGTGACAAGGAAAGATTCAGCTGCTTCGCTAAAGTCATGGCTTTCTTTATTTTGAATGACCATCACGCCCATCACCTTACGGCGATACATGACAGGCACACCCAGGAACGAGTTGTAAATTTCCTCACCTGTTTCTGGCAAGTACAGGAAGCGTTCATGTTGCGGGGCATTTTCTAAGTTGACAATTTCTTCACGTTGACCGACCAAGCCGACTAGACCTTCACTGGTGGATAGAGAGACATTGCCAACCGCTTCGGCTTTTAAGCCGTGTGTAGCCATCAGCACATAACGATGATTACGCTCATCAAGCAAGTAGATCGAGCAGACATCGACGTTCATGGCTTCTGCAACTTGATTGACCATGACATCCAAAGCCTCGTGCAGGCTTGGTGAAGCATCGACTTCTTGCACGATGCGTCGTAAGGTTTCAAGTTGCATGGTATTTGCCATTCACAATGTCCTTTACTCAGTGAATTGTTACAATCTCATCAATCTAAAATGTTCACCACAGTGGCACAATTTTTTTTGCACAGCTGATTCTGTGGTTCATTTCTGTTATGCGCTAAAAGGTAGCTCTAAACTTAGCTCTGTTAGGGCTCGACGATAGACATCTTTTTTAAAGTTCACCACTTGCCCGAGCGGATACCAGTAGCTGACCCATTGCCATTCATCAAACTCGGCAGGATCGGTGGTGTTTAAACAAATATGTTTCGTCGAACCTATAAGGCGCAATAAAAACCATTTTTGCTTTTGTCCGATACAGACTGGATTAGAGTCGGAACGGATGTAGCGATATGGCAAACGATATCTTAACCAGCCACGGGTTTGTGCAACGATCTCGACATGCTCTGGCAACAATCCAACTTCTTCATATAGCTCTCGAAACAGAGCATCTTCGGGAGATTCACCATATTGAATCCCACCTTGTGGAAACTGCCAAGCATTGTGTCCAATGCGTTTTGCCCATAGTACTTGTCCAGTGTCATTTGCCAAGATGATCCCGACATTGGGTCGGAAACCTTCGGAGTCGATCATTTGGCACCTAAATATTCTATGTTATGGACTTTGCGAGCAGGGCGAGTTCAGCGTATGATGCTTGCCGTGTGATCGCGCAGTCAAAAAGCAATTTAAATTGCTATGATCTTAACGAATTTCTGCGCTTTGCGGTAATAGAATTACATTTTTTTAACTAAATTCTTTAGGAATTTGAGAAGCTTGATGAAATTGGCATTATTTGATTTAGACCATACCCTGTTAAATACCGACTCCGATCATTCTTGGGGCGAGTTTTTGGTGAATGAGGGCTTAGTCGATGCTATCCATCATCGCAAAATGAATGATAAATTCTATGAGGATTACAAAGCAGGTCAGCTGGATCCGATCGCCTATAATGAATTTGTTTTTGATTTTTTGACCAAGCATGACAATGGCTATTTGACCGAATTGCACAACCTATTTATGCAAAAAGTGATTCGTCCGAAAATGCGCCCAAAAGGCTTTGATGCAATCAAACATCATCAAGATCAAGGGCATGCCATCGTTGGGATTACAGCAACTAGTGATTTTATTACGGCACCGATTTTTCGTGCTTTTGGCATTACTGAGATTATCGCCACCAATGCAGAAGTTGTTGATGGAAAATACACAGGTAAAGTGACTGGAGTACCGTGCTATCAAACAGGCAAACTGACCCGACTCGATCAATGGCTTGATGGTCGTCAAGTAGATGAATCTTGGGCGTATTCTGATTCGATCAACGATCGCTTTTTGCTTGAATATGCGACCCATGCAATCGCCGTGAATCCTGATGATCGCCTTGAACAATTAGCCAATGAGAAAAGTTGGAAAATTGAAGACTGGTCGATTTAAGGCTAGTCAATTTAAAATCAGTCAATTTAAAACGATTCGCTTTGAATATCTAAATTATTGATCATAAAACGACTATAAATTAAGAATGTCATCATTTGAAGATCATTCTTTTCCTAAACTTTCCAACTGATTTAATAGGCATTGCATCGCTTTGGACTGACTACGCTCAGGGTGCCAAACAATACCAAGCTGACGCTCAAGTTTGATATCTAAATCCAAGATACATAAGTCTTCATTGATCAAAGTATGTGGCAATACCGACCACCCTAAGCCGATGGATACTAACATGCGAATCGACTCAAGGGGGTTGGTACTCATCGAAGCATATGGCTTGAGTCCATACTTCGCAAACTCAGCTAAAGTGATCTGACTGGTATAAGTATTCGATGCAGGGAGTAAGCTCGGGTAAGTAATCAAATCTTCAAGTTTTAAGCGTTTTTGCTGTGCCAAAGGATGAAAAGGCGCAACCACAAAAGATAAAGGGTCATTCCAAAGTACACGATGCTTTAAGCGCGTATCAGGCTTTGGTGGCAAGGTGAGAAATGCAAGTTCAATCTCACCTGAAAGGACTAATTGTAAGGCTTGTTCAGAATCAACAAAATGTACATCAAGCTCAACTTGTGGGAACTGTTCCGCAAAGGGCTGAAGCTGTTTCGCCAAATGATGTAAGCCAATATGGTGACTCGTCCCAATTTTTAATTTCCCTGCGATATCTATTTGAGATTGACTGAGATCACGGTGCATATCTTCAAGCTGACAAATCCACTGCTGCACCTGTGGCAACAGGCGTTCAGCGGCTTGAGTCGGCTGAATATTTCGACCAACACTGTCAAAAAGTTGTACATTAAAAAAATGTTCAAGACTTTGAATGCGTTTGCTCACCGCAGGTTGGGTGATAAATAATTTTTCTGCTGCCATGGAAATCGAACCTGTTTCCATTACTTTGAGGAAGGCTTCGAAAGCGGCAATATTCATAATTTTTTATACTTGAAATTAAAGTGAATGATATAGAAATGATCTAATGAATCTAATCGAAATGCAAATGGATACGTTGATTTATTGTTGAGGTTTTTAGAAGGGGGATAGAAAGCTTGAGCGACAAGGCTCATTATTTGTTGAGAATGGCGAGCTTACTTGTGTCCGTAATGCCAAACTGCGCCAGTATAAGCGACGAAACCAATCGTTAATAATACTGCTGTCATCATGAGAAATTTTCCATTGATCTTTGATGAGCCTATTTAATGACATAAATATTACAGTATGATGACATTATTGTAATATTTAAAAAATTTTAAAACGCTTGAAATTCGGTGTATTGATTTGATTTTTAAAATAAAAATAAAATTGTTGTAGTTTATTTAATTAAAGATTTGCTGTCATATTCCATGAAATATGACAGTTTTTTGAAAATAATTTAAATATTTCTGGGGCAATTAGCGATTTTGATAACGCTCTAACTCACTTGGGTCATGTGCACAAAACATCTCGATTTCGGGATGTGCCAAGTTCAAAGTTCGCAATTTTTCTTGTGTCGCTATCCGCTGTACTTGATCGGTTTGTACCTGTTTTTCAAAAATGGCTAGACCGATTGGTATTTGAGGATTTTCCGTGATTTGACTCGGATGGAAATACGCATCACCGCAATGCAGGGCAGAGTAAAACTTGAAGTGCGACATAAACCACCTAATTAATTTAAAGGGTTTATGGAGTATATAAAATTGTCATACCATCATCTTAACTTTGAAGATCGTACTGCATTAATGCTTGAGTCAAGAAA
>NZ_JAYROT010000059.1:0-36147 GCF_041911495.1 Acinetobacter sp.
CGAGTGACTATATTCTGTTTGATGAAGCACAAGATGCCGATCCGTTGATGCTTGGGATTTTACTCAAACAAAAAAATGCCCAAGTAATCTACGTTGGCGATGCCCATCAACAAATCTACGCATGGCGTGGTGCAGTCAATGCCATGCAACAGTTACCGTTACCTGAAAATCGCCTGACCACGTCATTTCGTTTTGGTGAAGAGATTGCCGAAGTGGCGAATTATTTATTGTATGCGCTGAAAGAAACTGTGCCTTTACATGGTTTTTCTGAGATTTCATCTAAAGTGGTGAATAAACCGCATACTAAAATGCGTGATGCGATCCTGTGCCGTACTAACGCCCGAGCAATGGAATTGTTACTTAGCGGATTACTCAAAGGCGATAAAGTCAGCCTGCAAGCCGATCATGCCCGACTGTCACGATTTATTGATGCTGCAACGGCGCTCAAACAAGGCAAGCGTGTCACTGATGTTCCTGAACTCGCATGGTTTAACTCTTGGCATGATGTGCATGAATACTGCGAAACCAATGACGGTAGCGACATCAAACCCTTGGTCAAATTGGTCGATGAACACGGCACTTCTCCGCTGAAAAATGCCCTCGCCAAAATCACGCCGATTGAGCAAGCGGATTATGTGATTTCCACAGCGCACAAAGCCAAAGGCTTGGAATGGAATCGTGTTCATCTCGAAGATGATTATCAATTCAAACTCAGTCAACTGGACTACAAAATCACACCTGAAGAATTGCGCCTGCTGTACGTTGCTTGCACTCGTGCTAAACTGAGCTTAAATATTCACCATATTTATGATTTATTACAGCAATTAAAGCGCAATTATGAACTGAAAAAATCGGCGTAATCCCGCAAAACTTGCTTTTAAAATCATAAAATTTGAGGGTTAAGCTATGCGTCTGATCGCTGTGCAATTGCAACACATCAATCAATTTGATCATCTTGCGGTGCGCTTGCAATCTAAACAATCCAAACTGCCGATCAGCCTATTCCTCGCCAATCAAAATGCAGGCAAAAGCAATTTACTTAAACAGATTTTCCATGGGCTGAGCTGGCTTCCTGCCCGCTACAAAGACTTGCGTACTGCAGGCGCAATCATGCCTGATAGCGACATCCAAACCGATGCGCTCCAAGCTCAGATTCAAATCACTATTGAATATCCTGCCGAGCTGTTACCAAAGCCTGATGATTCACAAGTCCAGCAAGATAATTCGCAAGACAAACAATCTGAAAAAACCACTGAAGAATCGTCTGCAAATTCAGCATCAATACGAACGCAATGTCATTGGACGATTAAAAAAATCCGCAGTACGCCGAGCAGTATTGCACTAAGCCGAGCCGATACTAACGGCTTGGATGCGCTGATTCCACAATATCAAAAGTTGATGGAAAGCGATCCTTATTTCTCTTTGCCATGTCTCGCCTATTATCCGAGTGAGCGTTTTGTGCATGAGGTCAATCTCAATATTAAAAATACCCAGTCTGCGCTCACGCCTATCCATCAAGCCTATGATCAAGTCAGTCTGAGCTTTACCACTTTTAATAAGTTTTTTGAGTGGTTACGTGAAGTGCATGATTTGGAAAATGCACAGTCCGCACAATTGCTTCGCCAATATCTCGATCCGCAGACACGGCTCGCCGATCAAGCGCAATTTGATGAATTATTTTCTCAGCTCGAACATGCTTATCGTCTTACGCCACAGCGTTGTCTGAACAGTTTACGCAGTGCGATACATACCGTAATGCCTGAGATTGAGGATATTTTCATTGAATATCAGCCCAAACTGCGTCTGATGGTGAAATATCAAGGACAAATCATGCCATTTCTACAACTGTCGCAGACCAAGAAAACCTGCTGTGCGCTGGTCGGCGATATTGTTCGTCGTTTATGTATTTTAAATCCGAACAGCCTATTTCCGTGTCTTGAGGGTGATGGCATTGTCTTAATTGACGATATTGATGCGCATCTTGATCAGACTCATCGTCAACAGATTTTACAGCGACTACATCGTGCCTTTCCTCGGATACAGTTTATTGCGACGGCGACGCATTCGGATATGGTCGAGTTTCAGTCTGATGTGGAATGTTTTGAGCTGAAATATGCCCAAGCGCATCATTTAGATTTGTCAGCGCATCAACAGCGTTTGGCGCAGGTTTATCAATCGTTACAAACACAGAATTTAAATATTGAAAATGAAAACAATTCGTTGGCTGAAAAATTACCGAATGAAAATGAGGCAGAAGTAGCCGAATCTCAAAATATCGAACCGCTTGATTTTGCACAGTTGATGGCGCTGATTCAGAATTTAGAGCCAAGTATGCAACAGCAACTCTTGCAAAGCCTACAAGATCAATCCATAAATCCTGACCCATAAAATATTCAGCAAGTGTGATAACGATGAAAGATATTTTTTCAATTCAGAAGCTTTACCCGCATCAAGGAAAATCAAATCATATTTTTGAAAACCACTATGATTCTGTATTTATAGCATTTTTATCTTTCTTTAAAATGAACAGCGAGGCGCAAAGCACACAACTGATGAAACAAATTCTTGCGACTCATTTATTTGAAGGTTTTTTCTGTGATAAAAATACAGAACATCCTCGGGAGTTTGGTAAGAATGAATTACTGTCTTTACTCACTTTAGAAGAATTCCTAGAAAACTCGTTTATTCCGAAAATCTAAGCTAGACATACCCAAAAAAAATCCGTATAAGCACCTTTGATTTTTTATGATGTGCAATCACACAAAGAGTAGCAAACGATGAGTAGCCAGTGGTGAAATTGGTACTTGCCCCGATGGAAGGTCTGACCGATCCATTAATGCGCCAGATCCTGACCCAAGTCGGACAATATGATTGGTGTGTGACCGAGTTTATTCGTGTCACCGATAGCGTCCTGCCCGATCATATCTACTACCAATATTGCCCCGAACTGCAAAACAACGGCAACACCATTCACGGTACGCCTGTGCATGTGCAGTTTTTGGGGAATAACATCGAAATGCTCGCCGCCAATGCAGAAAAGGCTGTGGCACTTGGCGCACCTGTGATCGATCTGAATTTTGGCTGTCCCGCAAAAACCGTGAATCGTCATCGTGGTGGTGCGGTATTGCTCGATGAAACCGATACACTGTTCGATATTGTCAAAGCCGTGCGTGATGCTGTGCCGAAGCACATTCCAGTATCAGCAAAGATGCGTCTTGGCTATCTCGATGAAGCGCATAGCCTAGATAATGCGCTTGCCATTCAAGAGGCAGGGGCAAGTTGGCTGACCATTCACGCCCGCACCAAAGCTGATGGTTATACGCCACCTGCGTATTGGGAAAAGATTGCCCCGATACAAGCGGCGATAGACATGCCGATCATCGCCAATGGTGAAATTTGGACAGTTGCCGATGCCAAAGCCTGTCAAGCGCAATCCCATTGCCAAGACTTGATGATCGGTCGTGGCGCGGTGACTACACCTGATCTGGTCAATTGTGTACGTCAGTCTGATGATTCACAGCGCATGACGTGGCAAGATTTGCTCACATTGCAAATCGCCTTTCTCAATGGACATTACAAGACCGAGATCGGCTTGATCGGGCGCTATAAACAATGGCTCGGCATGATGACTAAAGCCTATCCCGAAGCAACTGAGCTGTGGCAACAAATCAAACGCATTAAAGAGATGGAACAGCTTTTACAGATTTTGACACAGCAAAACGATTCATTACACATCTACCCTCTCTAATAAAACGCCCCAAAACCACAAATCAATTCGGATATATTTCCACACAAAAAAGGATTGATAGTGTTTCTGTTATCAAGCCTTGTGACTCTATCCGTGCTATAATAAAATGATATTTTTCATGCAGATTGCATGGTTTTAATGATGATTTCAGTTCAGGGCAATAGCTTGCTCAACTGATTGAATTTAAGATTGCGCAATACAATCTTTTTTTGTTTGGTTTTTGATACTTTATCTTGTGTTTACTGTATTTTGAATGCGCAAACACAACACTATTCATGGGATGCGATTGTGCTGTTTTTGATTATTCTTTTGCCCTTATTACTCGGCACAACCATGGTCTGGGGCTTAGATAAACTGTCACGCCAAGCGACTGCAATTGGTGCAAGCGCACTGAGTTTTCTGTGTTTTATTCTCTTAGCGCAATATCTTCCTGATGTACAAAATGGCGGTGCTGTCCGCTATGTCATGGATTGGCTACCAAGCGTAGGGATCAATATTGATCTGCGACTCGATGCGCTGAGTCTGATGTTTAGCATGCTGATCTCAGGGATCGGCACACTGATTTTTATTTATGCCTATTATTATTTAAGTAAAAAAAATTCGCTGGCTAAGCTATATAGCTTACTGATGCTGTTTATGGCGGCGATGTTAGGCATTTCATTATCAAATAATTTAATTATTTTGCTGATCTTTTGGGAACTGACCAGTATTTCATCCTTCCTATTAGTCGGTTATTGGCAACGCTATGCCGCAGCACAACGTGGCGCACGGATGGCGCTCACCATCACAGGCATGGGTGGTCTGTGTATGCTTGGGGGGTTTATCCTGATTGGTCAGGTTGCAGGGACATACCAAATCGACCAGTTGTTTGATCGTGCCGATATTATTCAAAATAGTCCGTATTTTTTACACATTTTATTTTTAGTGTTAATAGGTGCATTTACCAAAAGTGCGCAATTTCCATTTCATTTTTGGTTGCCGAATGCGATGGCGGCACCGACACCTGTTTCAGCATATTTACACTCTGCAACGATGGTCAAAGCAGGGATTTTCTTATTGGCACGTTTGTCGCCGATCTTCGTTGGGGCAAGTGTTTATCACGGTATAGTCACCGCTGTTGGTTTGCTGACCTTATGTATTGGCGCATTTTTAGCGATCTTTAAAGAAGATTTAAAAGGTTTACTCGCCTACTCAACCATTAGCCATTTGGGCTTGATTGTTTGCCTACTCGGTATCGGCTCACCACTTGCCATTGCCGCTGCGATTTTCCACATCATTAATCATGCCACCTTTAAAGCGGCATTGTTTATGATCGCAGGGATTATCGACCATGAAACAGGTACTCGTGACCTACGCAAGCTCAGCGGTGTGTGGCAATTCCTCCCAATCACTGGCACGTTGGCAATGATCACTTGTGCGGCGATGGCAGGTGTGCCATTAACTAATGGCTTTTTGTCTAAAGAAATGTTCTTTACCGCATTGGTTGCCAGTCATTCAGGCGTTTGGCTGAGTATTATGGTGGTCTTGGCGACTTTGGCAGGAATCTTTGCGGTAGCGTATTCAGTACGCTTTGTGCATGGGGTATTTTTCGATACGCAGTATGGTAAGCCTTTACCCTCTCAAGATATCCACGAACCAGTCAAAGGGATGCTCGCACCAGTTACCTTGTTAGCGATTCTATGTATTATCGTCGGTATCGTTCCTGCGCTAACGGTGCAAGGTATCGTTAATCAAGTCACGACTGCGACTGTGCAACATCATGATTTTGAACATATACATCTCGCTCTGTGGCATGGTGTTAATGTACCGCTCGTGATGAGTATCATCGCCTTAGTTGGTGGTGTGTTGTTTTATTTTAAATTGGCAAAAAATGGTCGCATCCGTCAGATCGACCTTGATCCACCACTTGGTAAGTTTCGTGGTTTATATTTATTTGACGCCTTTTTAAAACGCCTCTTTTTATTCAGCCGTTTTGTGAAAAAAAATACCGAAACAGGTTCATTGCAAAAGTATTTATTCGTCATCCTGTGTTTTAGCATGTTGATGGTGGTTATTCCGCTATTTGGTTATGACTTATCGCAAGGCACACGAGAGTTAAGCCACGCACCAACTGCCGCCATTGTATTTTGGTCATTACTGCTCACGGCGTGTTTAATGATGTTGTGGTTCCATCATGAACGGATCAAAGCTGTGTTAATTAGTGGCGGTATCGGCTTGGTGGTGAGCATTACCTTTGTGGCATTGTCTGCACCTGATTTGGCACTGACGCAGATCACTGTTGATATTGTCACCACCATGTTATTACTGATGAGCTTGTCTTTACTACCACAGCTCACACCATATGAATCGAGACGTAGCCAACGCTGGCGTGATGGCGTTTTAGCGATCGTCGGTGGTTTTGGTCTAGGCTGGCTGACATGGCTTGTATTGACACGTGACCATCAGTCGATTTCATGGTTCTTCCAACAGCAGTCGATTCCTCTCGGTGGTGGCTCGAATGTAGTCAATGTCATCCTTGTGGATTTCCGTGCTTTTGATACTTTCGGTGAAATTACTGTACTTGCGATTGCTGCCATCGGTGCGCTGTGTCTGATGGATGGCATGCGTGCGGATGGCACAACGATGACGGAAGGTTTAAGCCATCGTTTCAATCCTTCTCCTCTAATGATGCGCATGGCGATGTCATGGGTCATGCCACTAGCATTGGTGGTGAGTTTGTATATCTTCTTGCGTGGTCACAATTTACCGGGCGGTGGATTCATTGCAGGATTGGTCACCTCGATTGCCCTTGTGATTCAGTATATGGCATATGGTCAAGATCGTACTGAGCACATCTTGAAAGTCAACTCAGGACGATTGTATGAAAAATGGATTGGTGCAGGATTGGTGATCGCAGGAGCAACAGGTGTTGCTGCTTGGGCTTGGGGTAGACCATTCTTGACCAGTGCGCACATCTATGTCGATCCACCTTTGATTGGAAAATTGCATTTAGCATCGGCTGCCGCATTCGATGTTGGGGTATATATCACCGTCGTAGGGGCAACGATGTTGCTCATCTCGGTACTTGGTGACTCACGCCACTCGACTATGACAGGACCTATACCTTCAGGAGATCAATCATGATCAGTATGGAATTTTTAGTTGCCTCAGGTGTAGGGCTCGTGACAGCAACAGGGATTTATCTACTGCTTCGTCGGCGTACTTTCCCTGTGGTACTTGGGCTCGCCATGATTGGTTATGCGGTGAATATCTTTTTATTTAGCATGGGACGTCTTGAGTTCAATGCACCTGCGATACTGACAGATGCGATTAAAGTTACCGATCCACTACCACAAGCTCTTGTCTTAACAGCGATTGTTATTGGTTTTGCTACGACAGCTTTTGTGGTGCAACTTGCTTTGCGTAGTCGTTATGAGTCAGGTAATGATCATGTGGACTCTAAGGATGAAGCAGAAATTACCTACGATCCACGAGAGGATGAGCCTTGATGAGTTTTTTTGTGGATTTTTGGCAACAACATTTTCCGATTCTTTCGATTCTTCTGCCTGCATTTACAGGTTTTGCGTTAGTTATACTTGGCAATCCAGGTTCAGGCTCATTAAAGACTGATCCTCGTCAACCGATTCGTCATGCGATCAGTCTAAGCTCAGCAGTTATTGGATTGCTCCTCGCCATTGCCATGGTGGATTTTGCCAATACTGGACAGATTAAAGCTTACTTTTTAAGTGAATGGTCTGCGCCATTTGGTATTGCTTTAGTCGTTGATCGTCTATCGGCGATGATGGTACTCCTGACCTATATCATCGCTGTACCCGTACTGTGGTTTGCCAGTGCAGAGTGGGATCAGCGTGGGCGGTACTTCCATACGATGTTCCATTTCTTATTGATGGGTGTGAGTGGTGCATTCCTGACAGGCGATTTATTTAACTTATTTGTCTTCTTTGAAGTATTGCTCCTCGCTTCATACGTATTGCTTTTGCATCATCACAATAAGGCACGTTTTAAACTCGGTTTGCACTACGTCATTATCAATTTACTTGCTTCGGCAATGTTCTTGATCGGGCTTGGGTTGATCTATGGCAGTGTCGGTAGTCTGAATATGGCGGACGTGGCGCGATTATTCCCACTTTTAGACAGCGATCAACATCAGCTTGCAATGGCAGGTGCAATGCTCCTATTCGTAGTATTTGGTATCAAAGCAGCGATGTTGCCTGTGGGTTTTTGGCTACCAAAAACCTATGCTGTGGCCGCCACTCCAGTCGCAGCGATTTTTGCATTAATGACCAAAGTCGGGATTTACGCTATTTTGCGGGTCAACGGTACGGTATTTAGCGATCCGCAAGGGCAATATTTACTAGAAAATTGGCTTCTGATCATTGGCGTACTCACCAGTATTTATGGCGCACTCGGTGCGATCGCAGCGGAGCGTTTACGTCGTTTTATCGGCTTTATGATCTTGTCCTCGATTGGAACGATTTTAATCGCTGTATCATTGTTTAGCATTCAAGCTTGGGCGGCAGGATTGTATTATTTAATACACAGCACCGTGATTGCCGCGACTTTCTACTTATTGGGTGAATGGATTAGCATTCAACGTGGTGGGCACAAAGATCATCTCAAGACTGCACCTGAAATGAAACAGCACAAATTAATCAGCTTACTGTTTTTGCTGGTTGCAATGATGATGGCTGGCTTGCCACCATTTAGTGGTTTTATTGGTAAAGTTTTTTTAATGCAAGGCACGCTGTATCATCCACAAAAAGTTTGGATCATTTTGGTAGTGCTATTGGTGAGTTTACTCAGTATCTTGGCATTTGTCCGTGCAGGCTACGTGATCTTTTGGCGAGCAAGCACACCAGAGTCCAATCCAAAAGAAGAAGCGTATGCACTTTATCAAGCGTTGCCTGATCGACCAAATCGTCGTTTGGACATCGTGATCTATGCGCTACTGATTGGTTTAACGGGTTATGCTTTATTGGCACAGCCCGTTTACCAATATATCTATGCGGCGACGGAGCAACTGCAAAATAAACAACACTATCAAGCGGTACTGTTGAAAAATACCAATCGTGGAGAGGTGATTAGTGTTCAGCCTTACAATCCATACTATCTGCCACATGTGAAATACCGTAAAGATACGATTGAAGATCCTTATGAGAAATATATTCCATTCGTGATTTCTTCGAAAACATTGGCGGGGGAACATATTCCTGCTGAGCTCAAAATACCACAAGAAGTTTCATCAGACACGCCTGCCTTGCCTGATGACGATGCCAAACTGGTACCAATGGAGTAAGCGATGACAGATCAAATTCCTGCAAATCACAATACCAATGGTTCTGCCAATCCAAATTCACAGGAGCAGCTGACCGATCAGCTTATTCCTACAACATTCATCAATCGGATCTTTCCACATCCGTTGGTATCTTTTTTGGTATTTATTGCATGGTTAATGTTGCAACACAGCGCAAGTCTTGGCAATCTGATATTGGCTTTGATCTTGGCTGTATTGATTCCAAAAATCATGCAAGCCTTTATCACACGTACGCCACAACTTGATTGGACGACTGCGCTCAAATTATTCTTTGTGGTGCTATACGACATTATCATCAGTAATTTTAAAGTCGCAAAACTGGTACTTGGGCCTTCACATCAGCTCCATCCTGCATGGTATCGTGTGCCACTCGACAGTAATCACGATCACGTGAATACTTTACTGGCAATGATCATTACCACCACACCAGGCACGGTGTCTGCGGGTATTGATTTGGAACGAGGAGATATTCTCGTACATAGCTTGAGCAGCCTAGATACCGAAGCAGATATTGCAGAAATCAAAGCACGCTATGAACAACCTCTGATTCAGATTTTTCATGCACAACCACGGGAGGCAGAGGGATGAACTTTTTACCTTATGTGCTGATGTTTAGCATTTTTGCCATCACCATCTCGACATTATTGTGTATTGTTCGTCTGATCATTGGTCCATCCGTAGTAGATCGACTCCTTGCACTGGATACTTTGTTTTTGAATGCGACTTGTTTGATCGTGGTACTTGGTGTGTATTGGACAACGACGGATTTATTTGAATCCGCTCTACTCGTTGCAATGTTCGGCTTTGTATCCACAGCCGCTTTAGCACGTTACTTTACCACTGGTCATGTGATTGATTGAGGAGCATATTCTAATGTTAGTAATGGAAATCTTGATCTCGATCTTTTTAATCATCGGCTCATTTTTTGTCTTAGTTGGTGGGATTGGCATGGTGCGCCTACCCGATCTCTTTATGCGCCTACACGCACCAACTAAAGCGAGCACTTTGGGTTTAGGAAGCTTTTTGATCGCAGGGATGATTTATGCAGCATTTCATGGACGCTTTGGCTTTCCTGAAATTCTATTAACTTTATTTGCTTTTGTGACTGCACCTGTATCAGCAAATCTCTTGGCACAAGCCGCCATTCATCTCAATTTGCGCTCTCGTAGTGGTGATGTGCCCGAAGCGATTAATCGTCCATTGCCGTGGCAACGTCAACGCTCTGCCTTGTTTCGTGCCGAATATCGCACTGATAATCAGACTCACAACCAAACCCAAAACCATAGTGAAGATTAACACCTATTGACAGATGCATCGCATAGCACCTATTCTGAAGTAAAAGCATTCATATAGATAAAAGCCATGCTCAAGAAAACACGAATCACCGCTTTGTATTTCAGCTTACTGACTTTTTCAGCGCACAATTATGCTGATGCACCAAGTGAATCCGATAATCTTCAACAATCCACTTTTTATAAAAGCTGTAGCGAAGCAACGATGGCTCAGCTCAATAAAGTAGAAACCTTTCATCAAGAGTTTTTGGGTGGTGAGTCAGATTGTATCATGATTGATGACACGCATGTCTTACTTGCCACAAGCCAAGCTGTACATGATGACAGCTTTGAAACCACGGCTTATGATCTACGAGTGCGATTAATCAACATTCAGAATAATAAAATTATTACTCAGACGCTTCGACCGAAACATCTTAACTCTCGGGTCGAAGAGCGCGAAACCATATTCTTTGATAAGGCACACTTCTCAACACTAGCAGGACAACATGTCATTGGGATTCGTCATAGCTGGGAAGACTTTGATGGCTTTAATTCAACCAGTGAATATATCGACCTTGTGCATTTGAAACCAAACCATACTATGCGATTTGTATTACAAGGTCTGCCGATGCGTGAAACTTTTTATGCAAAAGGTGAATGTCCGTCTAATCAAGCGACTTGGGGTGCAGAGATCAATAGCCTGTTAATTTTGGATAAAAAAATCAGTCACGGTCTGCAAGACTTAATCTTTAAACAACGCTATACCCATAATGAAGCACATAAAGAATCAGGGTGTAAACCAACCAAATCGGTACACAACGAGAGCTTTCGCATTTCATTTAATGGTCAAGAATATCCATTTGATCCAGTAGATTTTAATCAAATTGATGTTATTTGATTGTCTATATTTTTAATAAGTATTCTCGTAAAAAAACCAGACATATCGTCTGGTTTTTTAAGATCATCTTGGATAACGAGCTAAATCACTCATCATCGTTTTGATTAGTTTTAGGTGGCAAGTCTTGCACTGCTTTTTCAATCAAACCAAACATATAGTTGCCGTAGGCATTGGTCTTATCATAATGAAAACGCAATCGAGGTGTAATCCGTGTCTTGATCCGACGACTCAACTCTTGACGCAAGAAGCCTGATGCTTTGTTTAATACATCTAGGCTGTCTTTGTGTGCATCTTCAGATTGGTCATCTTCAAGTTCACGTCCCATCACCGTCACATAGACATCTGCATAGCCAAGATCAGGACTGACCTTGACCGCAGAGATCGTGACTAAACCACCTAAACGCGGATCTTTGAGTTCCAAGCGAATCAGTTCAGAGAGTTCTCGCTGAACCGTATCCGCCATCCGCTTTAAGCGTTGACCTGACATTAAAGACTCCGTTTAATGGTTTGTACGTCGTAGACTTCAATTTTGTCCAGTTCTTGAATGTCTTTATAGCCTTTAACCGCTAGACCACATTCCATACCTGCACGCACTTCTTCGACGACGTCTTTGTAGCGACGCAATGATTCCAATTCACCTTGGAACACCACCACATCGTCACGTAATACACGAATTGGCTTGTTACGGTGAATCACACCTTCCATCACCATACAGCCTGCTGCTGCACCGAACTTACTTGAACGGAACACTTCACGGACTTGCGCCACACCAAGAATCGTTTCACGATGTTCAGGTGCCAATTTACCACTCATGGCATCTTTGACATCATCGATCAATTCATAAATGATGCTGTAGTAACGAATATCCACGCCATCTTGATCAGAACGCTGACGTGCTGCTGTATCGGCACGCACATTAAAGCCAAGTAATACCGCTTCAGAAGATTCTGCCAAGATCACGTCAGACTCAGTGATTGCACCAACACCTGAGCTGATAATGCGTACTTGTACTTCATCAGTTGAAAGCTCAGTCAATGCCACACTCAACGCTTCAAGTGAACCACGTACATCAGCACGCATCACCACATTGACGGTTGGGACATCTTGTTTACCCATAGACGCCATGAGGTTTTCAAGACGCATTGCGCTTTGACGGTCGATACGCTTTTGACGCTCACGGTCAGAACGTGCATCAGCCACTTCACGTGCTTTCTTCTCATCATTAACGACAAGGACTTCATCACCCGCCATTGGCGCTTCTGGTAGACCCAAAATTTCCACTGGAATCGAAGGACCTGCCGACTTGATACGGTTACCATTTTCATCCGTCATGGCACGTACACGTCCATAAGATGAACCTGCAAGCACCAAGTCACCGATATTCAATGTCCCGTTTTGTACCAAGATCGAAGTCACAGCACCACGACCTTTGTCAACACGTGCTTCAATCACCACACCTTGAGCAGCACCTTCGCTTGATGCTTGAAGTTCCATCAATTCGGATTGAATCAAGATCAAATCTAGCAACTCATCAATGCCGTCACCTGTATGTGCAGATACTTTAGCTACTGGTACATCACCGCCCCATTGCTCAGGCACGATTTCTTTGGCAGTCAATTCATTCAAGACACGATCAGGATCGGCTGATTCTTTATCCATCTTGTTGATCGCCACGATAATCGGTGTGCCCGCAGCACGTGCATGGTCAATCGCTTCCGCAGTTTGTGGCATCACACCATCATCTGCTGCAACGACCAAAATCACGATATCAGTCGCTTTGGCACCACGTGAACGCATTGAGGTAAACGCTGCGTGACCCGGAGTATCTAAGAACGTGATAATGCCTTTCTCAGTTTCCACATGATATGCACCGATATGTTGAGTAATGCCACCTGCTTCACCAGAAGCTACTTTTGAACGACGAATACGATCCAGTAAAGAAGTCTTACCGTGATCGACGTGACCCATGATGGTCACCACTGGCGGACGAGTTGAAAGCTCACCACGTTTTTGCTCAGCTTGTTCAAGCAAGTTATCTTCTGCTGCTGTATCAGAAACAAGTACAGGATTGTGACCCATTTCCTCAACCACAAGTACCGCTGTATCTTGGTCAATGGCTTGGTTTTGGGTAACTAGTTCGCCCATTTTCATCAAGGTTTTGATGACCTCACGGACTTTGATTGCCATTTTCTGTGCAAGATCGCCAACCACGATGGTTGAACCGATTTCAACATCATAAACTTGCTTTTTCACAGGTTTTTCAAAACCGTGCTTGTTGCCTTGACTGGTTTTTAAACCACGCTTATGACTTGAGCGATTGAAGTTTTGCTCTTCCTGATTGTGACGACCACCTTTTTTCTGACCACGACCACCAGTGTTGCCACCACGTTTGATTTCACGATCTTCTTGTTCAAAAGAGTCTTCATACGCCTGACCAACTAGACCTGCAGCCAATGGCGTATCATCAACAACTTTAATCGAAGGCGTACTACTGCCTTCATACTTTGTTGCCATTTTACGCATTTGCTCAAGGGTACGTTGCTGTGCTTCTTCAGCCGCTTTACGACGAGTAGCTTCTTCAGTCGCTTTCAACTGAGCAGCCTGCGCTTCACGTGCTTTCTTTTCAGCTTCAGTTTCAGTTGGTTTCTCAACTTTCGTAGACTTTTTCTTTACAACAACTGCTGCTTTTGGCTTTTCAGCTTTAGCTTCTGTACCATGATTTGCACGCATCGCATCTAAGGTTGCTTTGGCTTTATTTTCCGCAACTTCGGCTTGCTTTTGACTTTGTGCTTTTTCAGTCGCAACTTGTTTCGCTTTCGCATCCACTTGTGCTTTTTGTTCAGCTTCAGCTTTTACCTTTGCTTCTGCATCAGCAGCAAGTTGAGCAGGATCAGGTTTGACAAAAGTTTGCTTTTTACGCACTTCAACATTGATCTTCTTGGTGCGACCAGATGAGTCGGCAAGATTTGCTGTACCGGTCGTTTTACGCTTTAGGGTAATTTTACCTGCGCCCAACTTTCCAGAGGCATTATTAAAATGAGCAAGCTTTTCCTGATCATCTGAGCTAATCACATCATCGGCTTTGCGTTGCGGTAAACCAGCAACTCGAACTTGTTCAAGGAGCTTTTCAACTGGACTATCTACGCTTTTCGCTAACTCTTGTATCGTCTTGTCCGTCATATATGACCTCCTCCTTAGTTAAACCACGATTCACGGGCTTTCATGATCAGCTGACCAGCTTGCTCAGTATCTAAACCGTCGATATCGATAATATCGTCAATGGCTTGATCTGCTAGATCATCTACTGTGCAAATGCCTTTTTGTGCAAGTGCTTGCGCAACTTCAGGTGTCATCCCTTCCATTGCCAATAATTCTTCAGTGGCGTGTTGCATATTTTGTTGCTGACGAAGCACATCCGCTAAGGTCGCTTCTTTTGCACGCTCTTGTAGCACACCTACGGTTTCTTCATCCAAGCCAATTTCTTCAAAAGTTTCCGCAGGGACATATGCAACTTCTTCAAGTGAAGTAAAGCCCATTTCCACCAATGCTTCAGCCAAGTCTGCATCAATATCCAAACGCTCAACGAACATATTCAAATACTGTTCATTCTCAGAGCTTTGACGCTCACGATACTCATCTTCAAGCATCATGTTGAGCTTATAACCCGTCAATTCTGAAGCCAAACGAACGTTTTGACCTTGTGAACCAATTGCACGAGCAAGCTGTTCATTGGTAGCAAAAATAATATCTGCGCTCAACGTATCTTCATCAAGTACGATTCCTGATACATCTGCAGGCTCAAGTGCGCTGGCAATATACTGTGCAGGATCGTCAGACCACACCACCACATCGATACGCTCACCATTGAGCTCTTGTTGTACCGCTTGAATACGTGTACCACGCATACCAATACATGCACCCACTGGATCAATACGATGATCATTGGTTTTTACAGAAATCTTGGCACGCACACCCGGTTGACGTGCAGCAGCTTTGATCTCGATAATTTCTTCTGCAATCTCAGGCACTTCTTTCGTCATCAATGCAATCAGCATCTCAGGGCGAGCACGTGACAATTGCAACTGCGCACCACGACCTTCACGATTGACATTGAACAAAATCGCATTGATACGTTGTTTTGGACGAAGCATCTCTTTTGGAATAGACTCTTCTTTTGCCAAATACGCTTCTGCACCATCACCAAGATCAATAATAAAACCGTCTTTGGTTTGCTTTTTAATTTCACCGTAGATCAATTCACCAAGCTTATCTTCATACGCATCAGCAACCAATGCACGCTCAGCTTCACGGATCTTTTGTACAATGACTTGTTTCGCAATCTGTGCTGCGATACGGCCAAATTCAATCGACTCAACTTCAAGCTCACGAATATCACCGATCGACCACTCCGCAGGATCAACATCAGAGATCGCATCTTGGCAAGCAGGCATTTCATGATCTTCATCAGCCACGACTTCCCATTGACGGAAGGTACGATATTCGCCAGTTTTACGATCAATCTCTACACGTAGACGCGCTTCTGATGAGGTCGTATGTTCATAGAATTTCTTTTTAGTTGCAGCCACAAGCGCTTGTTCTAATGCTTGGAAAATCGCTTCACGACCAACACCTTTTTCATTACTAACCGTTTCTACTACGGTAAGAATCTCACGGCTCATAAGTCACCTTTCTAATTTCAAAAAAATCCATTAATCCTGAAAAACCAAATTGGCTTTATCAATGTTATGACCATCAATGTCTAACACCTGTGCCTTTTCCACTTCAACCTGAATGGTTTCTGCTTCGACATCCACAGCAACCAATTTGGCTTGAAACTTACGACGATTGTCCACTGCTGTGATCAAACGGAGCGCAACTTGCTGCCCGATATAGTCTTGCATCTGCGACAAACTAAAAAATGGGCGATCCCAACCCGGTGAAGATACTTCTAAACTGTATTCCCCAGAAATCGGGTCATGCACATCGAGTAGCGCACCAACTTGATGGGTGACGTTGACACAATCTTGCACACCAATCCCACGACCTTGATCAGGCTCTCCATTCTCATCGAGGGCGCTTTCATCAACACCCTGCAACTCTACTGGAGGAGCATTAGGATCTACAGGCTTGTCGATATAAATTCTTAATAATGAACGCTTGCCTTGCGGGAGGAACTCTAGCCCCCACAACTCAACATCACACGCAGCCACAGCTGGTGCGATCATGTCATACAACGCTTGCGTTTTATTAGATAATTTCATTAATACTCGTCACAAAAATCAAATGCTAATAGGGTGCTATCAAGTAATAGCATATCAATTTGACCAATTGATGGCAGACAACACAATCATCACATCGTGAAAATCCGTCGAATAGCCAACAAAAAAGGGCGCATTTGCCCCCTTTTACATAGTACGATCATCAAATTTTACTGATCTTCGTACTTCAATATACATCGCTTTTCAAAAGTTACTGTGCAAAAAGGCCCACCTTTCATTGTGAGCCTCTTTTCAGAAACTTGGTAGCGGGAGCTGGATTTGAACCAACGACCTTCGGGTTATGAGCCCGACGAGCTACCAGACTGCTCCATCCCGCATCAACGTGCACAAATTATAGTGCGATTCGAACAAAAGTCAATGTAAACTCTTCTGTTCGAGCAATTATCCAACGATTAAAAATAAAAGTTAATCTCTAGAAATTGCCATTCTGGTTTTGGTAGCGGGAGCTGGATTTGAACCAACGACCTTCGGGTTATGAGCCCGACGAGCTACCAGACTGCTCCATCCCGCATCAACCATTCTGCTTGCTTACACCAAAAATAAAACCATAAGGCTTTTTTGGTGCGGAAGGGGGGACTTGAACCCCCACGCCCGAAAGCACTACCACCTCAAGGTAGCGTGTCTACCAATTCCACCACCACCGCAAGCAGGCGTGCATAATAGACCTTTCTTTCTCAAAAGAAAAGCCTAATTTCGCTTTATTACGGATTTATAGGTGTGTTTGATGAAGTTTCAGGCGCTTGCGATGTTGTCGGTGTTTGCATAGTGGTAGCTGGTGCAGGTGTTGTATTCGACAACGGCGCAGGAGCTTGCTCAACCTGCTCTGTACCTGGCAAGACATTGACGCCTTGAGTTTGCTTTTTGGCATAAACCGCCAAAGTTAAACTAGTCACAAAGAATAATGCTGTCAAAATCGCAGTTAATCGGGTCATAAAGTTCCCCGAACCTGATGCACCAAATACCGTGGCCGCACCACCGCCACCAAACGAAGCACCTGCATCAGCACCTTTACCATGCTGTACCAAGATCAACGCAATCATTAATATCGCTAATAGAATATGCACGACGAGTACGAAGCTATACATAATTTTACCTAAAACTGATTCAACAAATGACTATATCAACGTGACTTAAACGTTGTGTTGCGAAAACGCATCAACAATTGCCATAAAACTGTTCGCTTCTAAAGAAGCACCGCCCACCAATGCACCATCAATATCTTGACAGGCCGCTAACTGTACAGCATTTTCAGGTTTAACACTACCACCATAGAGCAAACTGATCTGATCCGCTTCAGCGGTATGTTCTTTCAAATAAGCTCGAATCGTCGCATGCATCTGCTGTGCATCTTCAGGCGAAGCCGTTTTCCCTGTCCCAA
The DNA here is from genome assembly GCF_041911495.1 of Acinetobacter sp. Lineage (GTDB taxonomy): Bacteria > Pseudomonadota > Gammaproteobacteria > Pseudomonadales > Moraxellaceae > Acinetobacter. The sequence continues at coordinate 17,892 of NZ_JAYROT010000059.1, forward strand.
TCGCCCAAATCGGCTCATAAGCAATGATGACGTGTTGCCAATCATCGTTAGTTAAAACCACATTTAAATCATTGAGCTGATCTATTACGATTTGCTCTGCCTGACCTGACTCACGTTGCTCAAGACTTTCACCCACGCAGTAAATCACTTGTAGATTAGAATGTCGGCTTTGTTTGATTTTTTCTTGCAAAATCGAAGCATCATCACCAAACAACTCACGACGCTCTGAATGCCCAATGATGACTGCACTAACCGACATATTTTGCAATAGATGTGCACTGACTTCGCCAGTGTATGCACCAAAGCCTGAAACTGTCGATAAATTTTGTGCGACGATAGACAACTGCTCAACCTGTTCGACAAACATACCTAAATATGGTGCAGGTGGTGCAATCGCAACCTGACATAATGTTTTTTTCTCGCCGAGTTGCGCTTGAATCGTTTCGAATAAGGTTTTGGCATCGAGAAAACGTGGATTTAATTTCCAGTTTCCAATCACCCACTGCTGACGCATGTCAATCTACTCAAATTTTAAAATCGCATAATTTTATACGTTTTTCAGCATAATGATAAGTCAGATCATCATATTGTCATCATTTCTGATTGAGGCATGTCATTTTAGTTTTTGATAATATCGTTTTTTATTGGACGGTTGTGAATTTGTGATATATTGTTAAGTTAGAAAAAACTGCAAAACATAATGAACGATATGGATGAGTTGAATTGAAATTATGCTAGCAACAAGTCAAGCAACAACCTTTACCGGTTATATAAAACGCTTAGTCGCTGATGGGGTGATCAGTGCAGAGTCTATGCAAAAGGCTCAAGACCAAGCGAAACGAAATAAACAACCTTTAACCTTTGTTTTGGTTGATGAATTTAATGTCTCTGGTTTAAAAATAGCGACAGCGATTTCAGAGGAATTTGCCGAGCCAATCTTTGACTTGGACGTATTTGACCCTTCAGCTTTACCAAAAGACGTTGTAAATGAAAAACTAATCGCTCAACATCAAGTTATCCCACTTATGCAACGAAGTGGAATTTTGGTTGTTGCAACTAGTGATCCAACACGTATTGAAGCATTGGAAGCCATTCGCTTTAACAGTAAACTCAACCTACAAAACGTTATTGTAGAACAACAGAAACTCACCAAGTTTATCGCCGCTCACTATCAAGAAGAGGAAAATTTTGATTTTGGTGATGATGATTTTGAACTTGAAGTTGCAGAGGACAATGCTTCACTTGATGACAAAGATGAAAATGCAAGCCAAGATGAAGCGCCTATTGTTAAATATATTAATAAACTTTTGGTTGATGCGATCCGCATGGGCGCCTCAGATTTACACTTTGAACCCTACGAAAAAATGTATCGGGTGCGCTATCGTGTCGATGGGGTGTTGCGTGAAATTGCTCGACCGCCAATACAACTCGCCACCCGCTTAGCCTCACGCTTAAAAGTGATGTCTCAAATGGATATTTCTGAAAAACGTGTCCCACAAGATGGTCGTATCAAACTCAAACTATCAAAAACCAAAGCCATTGATTTTCGTGTCAACTCTCTACCAACTTTATTTGGTGAGAAAATCGTCCTCCGTATTCTCGATCCATCAAGTGCGATGCTCGGCATTGACGCACTTGGTTATGAGCCTGATCAAAAAGCGTTATTTATCGAAGCCTTAGAAAAGCCGCAAGGCATGCTATTGATCACAGGCCCAACGGGTTCTGGTAAAACGGTTTCACTATACACTGGACTAAACATTCTAAATACTGAAGACTCGAATATTTCGACCGCAGAAGATCCCGTCGAGATTAACTTACAAGGCATTAATCAGGTCAACGTCAACAATAAAGTTGGACTCACATTTTCTGCCGCATTGAAATCATTCTTACGCCAAGATCCAGACATTATTATGGTCGGTGAGATTCGTGACCTCGAAACCGCAGAAATCGCCATTAAAGCGGCACAAACTGGTCATATGGTGATGTCTACCCTACACACCAATAGCGCACCGGAAACTTTGACTCGTTTACGCAACATGGGTGTACCATCATTTAATATTGCCACATCAGTGAATCTTGTGATCGCACAGCGTCTTGCTCGACGATTATGCAGTCAATGTAAAAAACCAGCGGATATTCCAAAGCCGAGTTTATTGGAAATGGGCTTTACCCAAGCTGATCTTGAAAATCCTGAATTCCAACTCTTTGAAGCAGTGGGTTGCCCTGAATGCAGGGAAGGCTATAAAGGTCGTGTAGGTATTTATGAGGTCATGAAAGTTAATGCTGAAATTTCCAAAATCATTATGGAAGATGGTAATGCCTTAGAAATCGCAGACGCATCTTTACGCGCTGGCTTCAACAACCTAAGGCGTTCAGGATTACTAAAAGTCATGCAGGGGATTACTACTCTACAAGAAGTGAATCGTGTTACTAGTGAATAAAGTTTGAGAAGTGCTATATAAGGAATCGTCATGGCAGTAAAAAAAGCACAAATGATGCCGACATTTACCTATGAAGGGGTGGATCGTAAGGGGTTAAAAATCAAAGGGGAATTGCCTGCGCGCAACATGGCACTTGCAAAAGTCACACTGAGAAAGCAAGGCATTACCGTCCGTAAAATCGTGCAAAAGCGTGAAATTGATTTCTTAAATAAGATGTTTAAGAAAAAAGTGACCACGCTTGATATCACTATTTTTACGCGTCAGCTTGCAACCATGATGAAAGCTGGCGTGCCTCTAGTGCAGTCTTTTGAAATCGTTGCTGAAGGTCTTGAAAACCCTGCAATGCGTGAAGTTGTACTCGGCATCAAAGGTGAAGTGGAAGGTGGTAACACGTTTGCAGGTGCTCTACGCAAATATCCAAAATATTTTGACAACCTATTCTGCTCTTTAGTTGAATCCGGCGAGCAATCGGGCGCCTTAGAAACCATGCTAGACCGTGTGGCAATCTATAAAGAAAAAAGCGAGCTTCTCAAACAAAAAATTAAAAAGGCGATGAAATATCCCGCAGCTGTTGTTGTCGTTGCAATTGTCGTGACGATTATTTTGATGGTAAAAGTCGTTCCTGTCTTTGAAGACTTATTTACATCGTTCGGCGCTGACCTGCCAGCCTTCACCAAAATGGTGGTGAATATGTCGGAATGGATGCAAAAATATTGGTTCTTCTTAATCTTAGGGCTTGGTGCTCTAGTATTTGGTTTTTTAGAAGCAAAACAACGTAGTAAAAAATTCAGTGACTTTTTAGATCGCCTTTATTTAAAACTACCGATCTTTGGGGATTTGGTCTACAAATCAATCATTGCTCGCTTTAGCCGTACGCTCGCAACAACTTTTGCCGCAGGTGTCCCATTGATTGATGCGCTTGAGTCTACTGCCGGTGCGACCAATAATGTTGTTTATGAGAATGCTGTGATGCGCATCCGTGATGATGTTTCTACTGGGCAGCAACTGCAGTTTTCGATGCGCCAAACTCAACTTTTCCCAAGCATGGCTGTCCAAATGGTTGCCATTGGTGAAGAATCTGGTGCCTTAGATTCAATGCTTGATAAAGTGGCAACCCACTTTGAGAATGAAGTCGATAATGCTGTAGATGGCTTAACCAGTATGATGGAGCCACTGATTATGGCAGTACTCGGTGTGCTTGTTGGTGGTTTAGTCATTGCCATGTACCTACCAATCTTCCAAATGGGTTCCGTCGTCTAATGCAGTTGATTGAGCTTTTTCAAGAAAACTTGATACTGTTTTATATTTGTATTGCTGTCCTTGGCTTATGTATCGGTAGCTTCCTAAATGTGGTCATTCTTCGTCTACCCAAGATGATGGCGCAAGAATGGCGACATGAATGTCAACTTTTCTTACATCCAGAACAACCTGTCATTGATCATGACAAACTAACACTAAGCCATCCTGCTTCGACGTGCCCCGGCTGTCAGCATCGCATTCGATGGTACGAAAATATTCCAGTTGTGAGTTGGTTGATTTTACTCCGTGGCAAATGTAGTCAATGTAAAACGCCGATTTCTTTTCGCTATCCATTTGTTGAAATTTCAACTATGCTCTGCTCTGTGCTTGTTGCATTCAAGTTCGGCGTAAGCGTTGAAACACTATTTGGCTTAATCTTTACTTGGATTTTGATTGCATTAACAGGTATTGATTTTGATACGCAACTTCTGCCTGACCGACTAACTTACCCTTTGATAGGACTGGGTTTAGCGGTGAATAGTTATAGCCTATTTGCCACTCCAACTCAGGCGATATGGGGCTGTTTGCTCGGTTTTTTATCATTGTGGTCGGTATATATCATTTTCAAGCTAATCACTGGCAAAGTAGGCATGGGACATGGTGACTTCAAACTTCTAGCAGCTTTAGGGGCATGGCTTGGCCCATTACAACTTCCTTTAATTATTCTGCTTTCCTCATTAGTTGGTGCGATTATTGGCATCATCTTGCTTAAAGTCACCAAAGAAAATAAACCATTTGCATTTGGCCCTTACTTAGCCATTGCAGGATGGATTGCTTTTCTTTATGGCGAACAAATCATGAAAGTATACTTAGGTAGTTTAAGCTAAGTATCAAGATCAACGGCATGAATCAATGACTTATATTGTTGGACTCACAGGTGGTATTGGTAGCGGAAAATCTGCTGCCAGTGCATGGTTTGAGCAACAAGAGATTTTGGTTATTGATGCAGATATTGTGGCACGTGAAGTCGTTGAAGTTGGACAACCTGCGCTGATCGAAATTCAAAAGCACTTTGGCGATTGGGTACTGGATGAGCAAGGGTGTTTAAATCGAAGTGCGCTTCGTGACTATATTTTCAAGCATCCTGAAGCTCGACAGCAGTTAGAAGCTATCACCCACCCCGTGATTAGAAACTCCATCATTCAACAATTAAACCAAGCTTCAAGTCCATACGCGATATTAGCTTCGCCACTCCTCTTAGAAACTGATCAGCATTTACTGTGTCAAAGAAACTTACTCATTGATGTGCCTGTAGAACTACAACTTTTACGTGCTAGTCAGCGGGATGGTCAAAGCCGTGAACAGATTGAACGCATTATCTCTGTACAAATGCCGCGTTTAGAAAAGCAACAGCGTGCGCATGACATTGTGGATAATTCAGGTACACTTGAAGACTTGTATCAACAACTACAACCACTACATGAGCATTATCTTCAGCTCGCTACATCAATCTAGCTTCTAAAAACTTCAAGTTTGCGATGTGCTTTTAAGATGAGCAATCCACCGCCACGGTTGTAGTGCACCAATTCCAATACCAATCAACCCACAAATAATCGCAGGTGATACAGGCTCATTAAGGAGTGGAATAGCGATCACTGCAGCAATAAACGGCGCCAAAGTCACGATGCTTCCCGCTTGAAATGCACCCAAGCGTTTGATCGCTTCGATATAGCAAATCGTCGCAACAATCACCACCAGCACACCATGAAACAAGGTTTGAATCGCAATATGCAACGGCTCTACCTCAGCAAGATGCTTGGGAATAAATAGCCAATACACAGGCAAATACAAAATCGCCGACCAAATCGCCACACTGCACATCGCTTGCCATGCAGTCATATTTGATTCACGTAGCAACACAGAAAATACACCCCAACACATTGCACCAAGGACAAAAAGCACATCGCCCACTCCAAAAGGCTGGCGACTATTCATCAATAACAAATAAGTCATAGCGATCAGCGAAATCGAAATTACGCCAATACTCACCCACATGTGTCGATCAAAAGGTTGCTTGTAAATCAGCCACGCTGCCAATGCTGTACAAACAGGAATAAAACCATTTAAAAAGATTGCCGCATGTGCCGCAGGAGAAAAATAAAAACCACTATAAACCGTAACGCAATAGCCAATACCACCAACCAATGCCAAAACAATTGCTTGTTTTTTAAATAAAAATTGATAATTACGCTGATACAGCAAAATAGGCACTAAAATAGAAAATGCAAAAGCGAAACGTAATGCTGTCAAATCCCACGCCACAATACCCCACTTCGCACTCAATCTTGAAAGAATCGTAAATCCACCCCAAACACACATGGTCATTAAAACAAAGAGATAGCCTTGCAATTGCACACGATTCATCAGCGTGTCCTTGTGAAACTTCAAGTGGGAGGGAGTAGAAAAATATAATCGAAGAAATGTAATTCTGACACAAAGTAACCGAGCGAAAGTCTACATATTTGACTTAGAAGGGTTTACGTTGTAGCAAAATTAAAGTTCACTGGCTTTCTAAAACGAATTAGCCAATGATCCTATAAATCGATGCTGAAGTCTGTTAGACCTTCGCCAAACGCTGTCGACAAACTTCATATAACGCCATGCCTGTCGCCACACTGACATTCAGACTTTGCAAGTCACCTGACATTGGAATGTAAATTTTTTCATCACACTGTGCTTGATTGATCGGACGAATACCTGTGTCTTCAGCCCCCATAACGATCACTAAACGCCCTGTTAAATCAGATTGCTGAATCGGTTTCGCTGTTTCATCTAGCAAAGTCCCGACGACTTTGACATCTTGTAGCTTCATCGTGGCTAGTGTCTTTCCGAGATTCGTCACTTGAATGAACTTCACTTTCTCCGCACCACCTGCAGCGACTTTACGTGCAGTTGGGGTTAGACTTGCAGAACGGTCACGTGGAACCACCACTGCATCCACACCCATTGCCGCAGCTGTACGAATACATGCACCAAGATTATGTGGATCAGTGACTTGGTCTAAAGCCAAAATTAAGACGTCTTTTTTTTGTGTCAATAAATGCTCTAAATCATTTTCATTCAAGGTCGGCTGAGGTCGTACAGCTGCCACGACGCCTTGATGAAATGGCAATCCTGCCAATTTTTCCAAAGTATCACGGCTGGCTTTTTGCACGCTAATACCAAACGGCTCAGCCAAGGTCAGGATTTTTTTTAAACGCTGATCATCTCGCCCTTTGAGAGTGAATAAGGTCAATACGCGTTCAGGCTCCAGCTCCAGCAAGCTTTCCACAGCATGCACGCCATAATAATGTTCTGCCTTTGCCATATTTTTTTACCCATATTGACTGACTATTGAGGAATCATTTTGAAAATGACGTCTTTGAAAAAATAAAAATCCTGTAAGCAAGTTACAGGATTGATATCTAAAAGATCGATCCGATCAGCTTAGCAATGTTTAGCCTTCAAAGTGGCAAACATAGTCAACCACCACATTGGTTTCGACTTTAAATGTACTATTTGCACCAATGTAGAAAGATTGACCTGCACGGAACAACTCACTTTCTTCACTATCTGCGATCAAAACACGGCATTCGCCAGAAATAATTTCCATCCGTTCAGCGACATGCGTTTCAAAAGTAAGCGGTTGATCCGTTGGCATAATCACGCCAAGCGTCTTTCGTGTGCCATCTTCAAACTGAACCACATGGCTGACGCATTTGCCATCGAAATACACATTTGATTTTTTAATCACAGACACATGATCAAACTGTGCTGAACTCATGTAACACTCCAATACTTTAGATTTTCAGTTTGCAAATTTTCAACATGTACGACAAACACCGTTTGCCTGTCAAAATTTGTTTACTCAAAAAGACATTATCACTTATTTTTCAAACCATGCTAGTGTATATCGAGCACGTATATTGAATCAATTCCCAAAGTGCTCACTTTCAAGATAAAATACACAAATTGCTGAAAATTCAAGGCTCGTGATGCGCTGTCCGAAATTTTCTCGTTGCCACCAATACACATTTCCATTTTACGACTGATATTGCAATGCCGAATCCAAGTTTTTTAAAATTTATTCCACTTAGTCTACTTCGCGTCTTTGCAAAAACGGTTGCGTGGTTTTTATGTCAAAATGACCGCAAAGGCATGTACTGGAAAACCAAGATCAACTTGACTTTGGCTTATCCAAAGTTAGATGAAAAGCAAATCAAGCGCATGAGCAAATCGAGCGTGCAAAAACAATGTCTATCCTATGCAGAATCCGCAAAATGTTGGGCAATGCCTCCTGAGTGGAGTGTTAATCAAATCAAACAAGCACAACAATTAAATATCCTGACAGATGCTTTAGCCAATCCCAAAGGTGCGTTAATTATCACACCACATCTCGGCACATGGGAAATGATGAATGCGTGGTTACACCAATATGGCACACCAACCATCATGTATAAGCCGAGTAAGAATCAAACACTCAATCAGTTTGTACTCGATGCAAGACAACGACTGAATGGCACGCTTGTTCCGACTGATGCGAATGGTGTAAAAGCTCTCTTCAAAACATTAAAGCAAGGCGGTTTTAGCGTAATACTCCCCGATCATGTCCCACAACCCTCAGGTGGTGTCGTGGTTCCTTTTTTTGGAATCCCATGCCTAACTAGCACGCTTGCAAGTAAAATGGCGCAAAAAACTCAATGCCGCTTAGTCGGTTTAAGTTGTTTTCGCCGTGCGGATGATGAAGAAGGATTCGACGTATATTGTGACGATCTAGAAGACCCAAATCTTTATAGTCCCGATATCCATATTGCGACGACCGCTTTAAATCAAGCAATTGAACAAATGATCAATCGCTTTCCTGAAGAATATATGTGGGGATATAAGCGATTTAAAGGGTCGCCTGATCTACCCAACTTTTATTCCTAATTATAGCTTTTTCGTTTAACATTGAATAGTAAATACCCACAATCAAATCTTTGAGCAATTATGATTCTTTTGACCGGCGGACTTGGCTATATAGGCTCTCATGCAGCAACTTTGTTAGCCAAACAAGGGCTAGACTTTATTATTTTAGACAATCTATCCAACTCTAAGATTGATGTATTAACACGGTTAGAAAAAATTACAGGGAAACCAATTCAATTTATTCATGGGGATATTCGTGATCGAGCGCTTTTAGATCAATTATTTAAAAACAATCCAATTCAAGCAGTCATACATTTTGCAGGGCTGAAGGCTGTTGGCGAAAGTATGGAAAAGCCACTCGAATATTTCGACTGCAACATTCACGGCAGCATTACGCTTTTTGAGGCAATGGCTGAAGCAGGTATTCACAAGCTTGTATTTAGCTCGTCTGCTACAGTCTATGGAGAGAATGAAAACCCCGAACTTGTCGAAACCATGCCTACTGCGATGCCAACTAACAACTATGGCTACACCAAACTTGTCATTGAACAGATGCTAGAGAAACTAGCTATCGCCAACTCCAACTGGTCTATCGCTATTTTACGTTACTTCAATCCAATTGGTGCTCACCCATCAGGCTTAATTGGTGAAGATCCACAAGGCATTCCAAACAATCTGTTACCATTTGTCGCCAAAGTCGCTACGGGTGAACTTCCTATTTTAAATGTTTTTGGCGATGACTATCCAACGCCTGACGGCACTGCCATACGCGACTATATTCATGTCATGGATTTGGTTGACGGTCATATTAAAGCACTTGATTATATTCAAAATAAAAACGGGTGCTTTATTTGGAATCTCGGCACAGGAAAAGGTTCATCTGTCCTAGAAATTATTAAAAATTTTGAAAAAGTGACTGGACAAAAAGTACCCTATCAAATCGCTCCTCGCCGAGCAGGTGATATTACTGCGTGTTGGGCAAATCCTGAAAAATCTAAACGTGAATTAGGTTGGCAGGCTCAATTTAATCTTAATCAAATGATTGAAGACTTATGGCGGTGGCAGACCTAGCACAGGCGGAGCCACTTCATTAACAAATCTTAAGATTTCTTTATTACAACAACAGCACTGAACACATCTATTGAACAAATGATCAATCGCTTTCCTGAAGAATATATGTGGGGATATAAGCGGTTTAAAGGGGCACCTGAAATAGAAAAGGTATATTCTGGTTAATTCCCAAATTTTTTCAGCAATATTTTTTTCTCGACATTAAAAATAAATTGAGCCCATAAAGGTTGTTTGACAATACAGTCTTTCCAAAAATCATTTAACATTTGAATTTCACCTAATTGAATAAAATGTTTAATTACACTTGCTGAAAATTCTAATTGCTTCCAAAAAAACTTATCTCTAGCCATTAGATATCTTACCAAGTCAGCTCTTTCAGATGCAATAAACACCTTATTATCTTTATTATGCATTGTTAGCCCATTTTCTTGAAGTTCCGTATAGGTAATACCTCCTTCAAAAAACTTAAAATCAATATATTCACTTAATTTTGCAAAAAATCGCCACTCTCCACCACCTCTAACATGCATAGGAAAAAGAACTTGCTTCTCCTGCAATGGTTTTATACAAATAAAGTGTGTAGTATCTCGACGGATTGCCTTTCCAATCAAGTAATCATCGACGTAATTGTAACTTTCCTTAACTTTTTTTACTTCGGTTAAAGACCTTTCAGAGCTATGAAAAACTCTCCTAGAAACAAACCATTTATATTCTTTATTTAATAGTATAAATTGATTTGCTTTATCCAAACAATCTAAAGAAAAATAATCATCATCATCCAAAAAAATAATAAAATCCACATCTAAATTTATTAAAGCTTCAATACCTTTGTTTCTAGAAAATCCAACACCACTGTTATTTTCATTTCTTACATAAATAGTGCTTTTATAGGGTTCAAAACTATCTTGCGTATCATTGTTGGTAGAGTCATCGATAATGACATGTATCCAATTTTTATAAGTTTGATTTTGAACACTCTTTACACATCGTTTCAACAAGTCTGGCCTGTTGTATGTTGGTGTCACGATACCAAATTTGATCATTATTATTTCTCATGAATCTAATTGAATATATTTTTGTACAGCATGTTGCGGATAAAATTGCTTGTGTAAAGACACGGTTAAATCCGCTTCATTTTGTAATGTTTGACAGATCTTATCTGCTAGTCCTTCAATATCTTGAACAGCAACCAAATTCTCTTTTGCTAAGATCTCCGCAGGTCCAGAAGGACAGTCTGTACTAATGACTGCCGTGCTCAATGCTAAAGCCTCTAATATCACCAAACCCAAACCTTCAAAATCCGAAGAAACCACCATTAGCCTGGCATGTTTGATAAAAGGATAAGGATTCTTTTGAAACCCTGCAAAAATCACTTTATTTTCAATACCCAAGTCTTGTACAAGCTGTTTGGATTCATTCATCAATTCGCCAGTACCAACCAATACCAGTTTTTGAGAAACTCCTGATTGTGCATAAGCTTTGATCAAAATGTCGTGGCGTTTTTGTGGTTTAAACTTACCAACATGCACGATGTAATCTTGATGTTCAGGAACAAAATCATCAGCTGTTTCTTCAATACTTTCGACATCAATCGGATTGTAAATCGTGATGATTGGCGCATCTTGCCCAAATAGCAATTTAAAATCATCGCTCACACCTTGACTAACACCCACGCACGGCTTTGCTAAATATGTTTTTTTCAGCGTATCTAAGAATGCAAAACCCTTGAGTTGTTCCGCATATTCTTGACTTGTGGTGTTGTGAATCACCATATGCACATTCGGCAACTGGCTATGTGCAAGAATAAAATCAACAGGATAGAGGTTGGATAAAACCAAATCAGGCTCACCAACCGTTTTGCGCACGAATTTATCAAATGCCTTTGCAGCAAATTTCGCACGCATAAATTTGGGAATGGCTCTATACTTTTGATAATCAAAAAAGTGTAGTTTGATATTTTCAGGAACTGGCAAGTCTATGATGTTTTTAAAATAAACGATATGCGCCTCATGCCCTGCATCAACCAAACCTTTCGCCAACGTCAATGCAAAACGCTCTGCACCATTACCTTGCAAGGTAAAAATCGCCAATACAACTTTTTTCTTTTCCATAGTGAATGACCTTGCAGAATATTACCACCAACGTGTTTTTTCACGGGTGTGACGTGCTTTAGAGCGTGAATAAATATTATCATTTTCAGACTGTTGTAGACGGTCAAATATTTCAATCACAATCTGACCCAATTCATGTTGTCCGCATACTTTGTCTAAGCGCCAACGCATATTTCGAAGACTATCATCTGTCCCAACCGCCAACGCAGAAGTCCCATCAAATAAAGCAACTCGCTCAGTTTGAAGCTTCTGCTTTATCGCTTCATTTTCTTGATAGTGATGTTCGCACAATAAGGCTTCGGTTTCTTGTGCCTTAATGGTATTAATTAGCACCACGGCATTCATCATGATGGCTTGCAAGGTTGCATCTTGATCACAATCAATAAACGTATCACAGGCTGAAATGAGCCATCGTGTATTTAAAGACTTTAATAAAAACTGCTGTTCCGCCAACCACAAGGTTTTAAATTTCTGATAATTTTGCGTTGCATCAACATCCCGACGGATTAACACAATGAGGCTAGCATGATAATGATTCAACTCAGACTGACCAATAAATTCAGCTTTTAAGTTTTCGATATGCGCATTTAAATCTTTTTCAGAACCATAAGTGTAGGTAATCCGCTCGCCTTGAATCATATTCTGCTTGAGCTGTTCAAGCTGTTGATCACCTGCATAGACTTTCTCTGCGCCAAAACGACGTTGATGACGACTAAAAGAAAACCACTGCTCAAATTTTGATTTTTGTCTTGCAGGCATATTCCACCACGGTCAATTAATCGGATTGATCTTGTTGCGCAAACTGCCACAAAATTAAATATTTATCAAAGGTATACCACATCAAAACCACTGACGAGATGAAACCATAAGCAGTATATAAAAACGCACCACGGATTAAATATTCACGGACAAAGGAAAACCATGTACGAAATAATAAACCGATAAGGCTGACTTTCTTGTGATGCTTATGTTTATCCACCGCCCAATCATGGCTATATCGCACACGTTTGACCAAGTAATGATATAAATCTTCACTGGTAAAGTGTAGATGCAAGCCATTCATTTTGACGATTTTTGCATCTTTGGTTTCCACAGACTCATGGACTTCGAGGTCGGAATAACCAAATTGGGTTCTTGCATACAGGCGATGCTCCCAGTCACGATACCAACCTCTTAAATGTGTCGGCACCCCTGAGAAGTAATTGATCCGAGCGAGGCTAAATACCTTATCTGTCTGCACGGGTTGCACCAATAACTCAACGATTGCCTGACGCAAGTCCTGATCTAAGCGCTCATCTGCATCAAGCACCAGAACATAATCACCAGTTGCATAACTTTGTGCGATTTGGCGCTGTTTTCCAAAGCCTTGCCAATTAGTATTGGAATACCACTTTGCGCCGTACCGCTCGGCAATTTGTTGTGTAATGTCGGTACTGCCTGAGTCTAAAAGCACAATCTCATCAACAATATCATGTACAGTATCTAAACATGCGCCGAGATGTTTTGACTCATTTTTTACAATCATCACCAAAGACAAAGTACTTTGTTTTTGGGCTTTGCTAATTGGCTGTAATGTCTTAGAAAGATCAAGTGATTCTTGGAAAGCGTGTTTAGCACGATTATGTTGTAGATCATATAAAATCGCATATTTATTAAAGGTATACTGACAAAATAACAAGGAATAAATCAGTCCATAGCGACCTTGTAAAAACCGTCCATCCATCAAATATTGCTTAATAAACGCCCACAAAGGATTGGCAATGACTTTAAAGAAACTGGCTTTTTTGCCTTGCTGATGGCGATCAACTGCCCAAGCTTTAGAATATTCTAAGCGTTTTTGAATCCAGAAATATGGTGTCGGTGCAGTGTGATGATGTAAAAATCCTTTTAATTTCTTAGTGATTGCATCACCTAAAACCACAGATTCATGTACTAAATTATGATCATACTGAAAGGCTTTTGGATATAACCGCCAATGTGCTTTGACTCCCCAATACGGATTATCAATCTGTTTGCCAAAAACAAAATCTAAGCGTTTTATGCCATAGACAATATTCGAGGGTGCATCTTGAATCGCAATCAAAATACTTTGTTTGAGTTGTTCACTAACCTCTTCATCAGCATCTAAAGCGAGTATCCAATCGCCTGTTGCATGGCTTTGTGCAATTTGACGCTGTTTGCCAAAGCCTTGCCAATCGGTATTGATATACCATTTTGCTTCAAAACTTGCAGCGATCTGCTGACTGCGATCGGTACTGCCTGAATCTAAAATAATGATTTCATCGGCAATATCCATCACGCTCGGCAAGGACAATGCCAAGTTATCAGCTTCATTTTTGACGATCATCACCACGCTTAGGCGATGTGGTCTAGCTTGATGATTCATAGCTGGAGGATGATCCAAACTTATTGCCACGCTTCTTTAATCCAATCTGACGGCAACACATAACGATACCACTTACCGCCACCACCATTGATCGCATCAGGTGGGTTAATCTCGCCGTGGAAAATGATAATTTTTACGCCTTCAGGTTTTACTGGTGGCTTGAAATACGCCAGTGGAATCTTCTGCAAGCAATGGTATTTATAGCTTTTACACCACGCATCATTCCAATAGCTCAGCTTGCCTTCTTTGTACACAAACCACGAGAGGTAGGCTTGTTCATTACGGAATTTCTGACGAATCTCATCAAAGTTCTCACGAAAATACGGCAAAATCTCAGGAAATGCACCCAATTGAAAGCGATACACCGAGCTGTTTCCTGTCACTCGCCACGGACGCTTCCAATCGTGAATAATCAGAAACTCGCCTTTCTCTTGGAAAAACGCATCAATATTGTCAACAATCACCACATCCAAATCTAAAAACAGCGCATTGCCTTTGAGTCCATATAAATCAGGCTCAAAAGTCGAAAGCTTATTCCAACCACGCTCTGGGCTTCCTTCAGGTAAATCTAAAGGCGGAATCGGGAAACATTGTACATTCGGATCAATACCTTCTGTACGGTCGGTCAGACAGACCATTTTAAAGGGTATCGTGGTATGGCGCTGCACCATGTTATACAGGCGATTGACGTATTCTGCGCCGTATTTTGTGCCCCACTTCATACACAGGACGATATTTTCTTGAGCGTCTATTGGTTCTAAATCTGGTTGTAAATCATGCGTTTGATCAGATTGTTGCTGATTATCCATAACATCGCCTTGAATGAGCAAGCCAATACCCTGAAGCATTTTCAGGTAATTTATGGGACTTATCTTATCATAGACGAAAATGTCTTGTTTATTTGTTTGTACGAATTTATGCCTTTGATTGTGCTGTGATTTATAAACACTTATCCATATTCTTGAAAAGTTTTAATTTACCCCAAACAAATCACGTGTATAGATTTTTTCCATCACATCGTTAAACATCGGTGCCATACGATTGACCACGATTAAGTCATTCTGATGTTTGAATTTTTGCAGGCTTTCTTCAACACGAATCCCCATATATTCAGTCACTTTTAAGGTCGGTTCATAGATGATGACCTCTACGCCTTCTGCCGTTAACCCACGAATCACATCATGCACCGCAGACTCTCGAAAATTGTCCGAATCCGCTTTCATGGTCAGTCGATAGATACCCACGGTTTTCACTTTTTTTGCCAAAATATCATCAATGATTGCTCGTTTTCTAGTGTCATTCGAGCGAATAATTGCCGAGATCAACTCTTGAGGAATATCTTGATAATTCGCCAACAGTTGCTTGGTATCTTTAGGTAGACAGTAGCCACCATAGCCAAATGATGGATTATTATAATGCTCACCAATCCGTTGATCTAAGCCTACACCACTGATGATATCCAATGCGCTGAGACGGTTTTTCATGCAATAGGTATCGAGCTCATTAAAGAAAGCGACACGCATGGCAAGATAGGTATTGGAAAATAGCTTAATCGCTTCCGCTTCAGTCGGATTGACACATAAAATCACCGCATCTTTTTTTACCGAAGCCTTTAAATACAATTTGGCAATTTTTTCAGCCCGTTCAGACTTTTCTCCCATGATAATGCGTGAGGGAAATAAATTATCATGCAAAGCCTGTCCTTCTCGCAAAAACTCTGGAGAAAAAATCAAATTTTTCAGTTTGAGCTTTTTGGCAATGGATTGTGTATAACCCACAGGTACGGTTGATTTAATAACAATCAGCGCATCAGCATTCATTTTTATAATGTCTTCTAAAACCGTTTCAATACTTGAGGTATCAAAGTAATTGGTTTCAGGATCATAGTTGGTTGGCGTGGCGATGATGATGAGCTTGGCATGTTGATATGCTTTCTTTGCGCTTGTTGTTGCTTCAAGACTTGTTTCGAGTAAATAGTTTTGAATACAAGAGTCACTGATTGGTGAAATTTTCTGATTGATTTGTTCTACACGCTTTTTATCAATATCCAACGCTGTGACTTGATGTTGCTTAGCAAATAATAGTGCATTGGATAAGCCCACATAACCTGTGCCGACGACGGTAATTTTCATTCTATCTCTAATTTCATTGCTTTAGAGAGATACTTTATGAATCCAATATTTCGAGACGATGATGGTTTTATGATCGTTTTTTTACACTATGCTTTCACTTTTCTGACAAGCACATCAGAAGCCACACATAAAAATCGGACATAAAAATCTGGGCATAAAAAAATCAGGTATAATGCCTGATTTTTTATGTGATTTTCGTATTAAGATGCGTGGCACTTATTTTACATAAGTCAGCCAATGTGCATATTTTTCGCTGCGACCTTGTACCGCATCGAAGAAAGTCTTTTGGATTTCTGTGGTGATTGGACCACGTACGCCTTCGCCAATTTGACGATCATCATATTCACGGATTGGTGTCACTTCTGCGGCAGTCCCAGTAAAGAACGCTTCATCCGCAATATAGAATTCATCACGGGTGATACGACGCTCAACCACGTCATAGCCCAAATCTTTGGCGATGGTAATCACTGTTTGACGCGTAATCCCATCAAGCGCACCACCTGCGATATCAGGCGTATGCAATACGCCATCTTGGATCAAGAAAACATTCTCACCAGCGCCTTGACAGACATAGCCTTGTGGGTCGAGTAACATCGCTTCGTCATAACCTGAATGCACGACCTCTTGATGCGCAAGAATCGACAAGGTGTAGTTACCAGATGCTTTGGCTTTACACATCGTTGCATTTGGATGGTGATGGGTAAATGATGACGTTTTGACACGGATACCTTTTGCCATCGCCTCTTCACCGAGATACGCTCCCCAACTCCATGCTGCTACGACTGCATGAATGGTGTTATCAGTTGCTGCGATACCTAAACGCTCTGAACCAATAAAAATAATTGGACGCAAGTACGCTGAAACCAATTTATTCTCACGCATTACATCAATCTGCGCTTGCTCTAAAGTCGCTTGATCATAAGGGACTTTCATTTGATAAATTTTTGCAGAATTGAGCAAACGCTTGGTGTGTTCTTGTAAACGGAATATCGCTGTGCCATTTGGCGTTTCATAAGCACGGACACCTTCAAACACACCCATACTGTAATGCAAGGTATGGGTTAAGACGTGGGTTTTTGCCTCACGCCAGTCGATAAGTTTGCCGTCTTGCCAAATAAAACCATCACGATCAGCCAAATTCATGGCGCACACTCCAAATATCATTCATCTTTACAACGCCAATTTTCATTTTTATAAATTTGAAAATGTGACGTCAAATTACATAACGTCCAAATCCACCACGGTATTCGGATCAATTAATCTTTGCCATAACTTGCAAACGCCGAGTCGGATATCACGCCATGTTGTCGCATCGACTTGCAAAGATTGGTTCGCAAGCGCAAGACGGTGGCTCATCATTCGTTCACTGAGATAGGCTTGTGTCAATGTTTCGGCATCGACACTGGAAATACACCCTGCTTTGGCGGCATCTTGTAGAATGCGCACATTATCTGAGTAGTGGGCGAGATCTGGATTCGACCCACTCCATGCGAGCACTGCATACTGTGCCATAAATTCAATGTCAACGATACCACCTGCATCCTGTTTTAAGTGAAAAATGCCATCTTTTTGCTGATCTTTACTTGAGCCGAGATGGTCTTTCATCTTTTGGCGCATTTTGATCACTTCTTCACGGACATGCGACTCTTCACGTGGTGTGGTCAGCACTTCAAGGCGGATTGCTTCGATGCGTTGATTTAAATCACCATCGCCTGCAATGGTTCGAGCACGTACCAAGGCTTGGTGTTCCCACAGCCAGGCACTGTGTTTTTGATAATGTTCAAAGGCTTTTAGACTGCTCACTAATAGTCCTGCATCACCATTTGGACGTAAGCGACTATCGACTTCATACACTCGACCATCTAAGGTTTGTGTGGTCATTAAAGACAGGAATTTCTGCGCCACTCGCATGGCGAACTCAAGCCCTGA
>NZ_JAYROT010000060.1:0-41796 GCF_041911495.1 Acinetobacter sp.
CCGCAAGACGTGACTTTTTATTCAGTTGTTCGCTTACTTGGTCAATCTGCGGTCATGATGTTCTTTGTGCTCAGTGGCTTTTTGATTGGACATTCGATACAAAAAAATATTCAGCAAAACCATACCTTCTCGATCAGAAAATACGCCAGACAGCGTTTTCGCCGTATTTTACCACCGTTTATTTTTGCGCTGTTTTGGATGCTTTTGCTGTATGGTCTTGCGCCCTATTTCTTTGCCACGCAAAGTCATTCATTTGAAGTTATTCCTGCGTTAATGGTTCGCACCGCTTACAATTTTTCTTGGGTAGAATTGGTTGGCTCGGTATTTTTTATCAATGAGTTTCTCACGCCAACTTTATCTGCTAATGCACCACTTTGGAGTTTGAGCTACGAAGTGTGGTTTTACGTCTTAGCTGGACTAATAGCATTTTGGCAGTCCACATTTGCAAGGGTTGGCTTTGTGATCACCCTACTTATTTTGTCTTTGTTGAATTTGCAATTCTTAGTCTATTTTGGCGTGTGGTTATTGGCATTTACTTTTTCATTTGATCAAGTGTCCAGCCGTGTAGATGTCTATTCTTTAAAAATAGTTCAATGGATTTTTGCTATTTTTGCACTATGTATTGCGATGTATGATGCCTACCAGTTCTTCATCATTGATCAAGTCATAACATATCAAGCGAATTTATTTACCATTTTTAATGCCTGTATCGGGTTTGTCTTTGCGATTTTTCTGCTACAGCTTTATCAAAAACAACGCTCTTTTAAACCTGTTTGGGTAAGCTCAGCACGTTTTTCTTATACCTTATATATTACCCATTTTCCAATTTTGCTATTTATTATGGGCGTGTTTCCGCAGAGTTATCTGCGCAGTATTTGGACGTCAATGCTTGCAGTAATTTTAAGCATGTCGATTTGCATTGCATTTGCATGGTTGATGGCGAAGTTTTTAGAACCGAAACAACCTATTCGTCCGAAATAGCTGGCTTAATCACTTTGAAATATCATTGATTAGAATAATCTCTTGCACCAAACAACGCAGTCCCAACTCGCACCATAGTTGAACCTGCCTGAATCGCATCCGCCATATCTGCCGACATGCCCATACTTAAAGTGTCCCAAAGCTCAGGCTGAGCATGATATTGCTTGACTTGATCAAACAATTGCTTGGTCGTGGCAAAGGCTTGCACGTGCTCAGGCTGAGGAATTACCATCAATCCTCGTAAACGAAGATTCGGCAATCGACTGATTTTTTCAACTAATTCTGCAACCTCATCAGGCGCACAGCCATCTTTAGACTCTTGATCATCAATATTCACTTGTAGACAAATATTTAAAGGCTGTAAGTTTTGAGGGCGTTGATTGGATAATCTTTCGGCAATGATCAGCCGATCAACACCATGCACCCAAGCAAATTTCTCTGCCAAATGTTTGGTTTTATTACGCTGAACATGCCCAATAAAATGCCATTCGATCTCTAAATCTTTTGATTGTTCGATTTTTTCTAAAGCTTCTTGTAGGTAGTTTTCCCCAAATGCTTTTTGTCCCAGTTGATACAATTCAGCAATGGACTGTGCAGGGTGAGTTTTCGACACAGCGAGTAATTGAATATCTTGAACATTTCGCTTCGCTTGCAGGCTTGCTTGTTCGATTTGCCTCTGGACTTGTATAAGATTCGTGGCTAAATCTAAGCTCGTCATTTCCTTTCTATCCCTTACTTTAAGCTGAAATTTGAAATTGTATTGAATTTGTATCGTATTTCTTCACAAAATCACTTGGTTTCAAGAAGTGAACACCGTATTATTCTAAACATAAAGAAGCCGTTTGAACATAAAGGAAAAAAATGGATATTACAGAGCTTTTAGCGTTTTCGGTGAAAAACGGGGCATCAGACTTGCATCTTTCGTCAGGTCTACCACCAATGATTCGTGTGGATGGGGAAGTCAAGCGTATTAACTTGCCAGCGATGGAACACAAAGATGTGCATCGCCTGATCTATGACATCATGAACGATAAACAGCGTCGTGATTATGAAGAACAATTAGAAACTGACTTTTCATTTGAAGTACCTGGCGTGGCACGTTTTCGTGTCAACGCATTCAACCAAAACCGGGGTGCAGGTGCGGTATTTCGTACCATTCCATCCAAAGTATTGACGATGGAGCAGCTTGGTCTCGGTCAAACGTTTAAGAATATTGCCGAGTATCCACGTGGGCTCGTCTTGGTTACAGGTCCGACGGGTTCAGGTAAATCAACCACACTTGCGGCCCTGCTCGACTATATCAATGACAATCGTTATGACCACATCTTGACCGTCGAAGACCCGATCGAATTTGTACACACTTCGAAAAAATGTCTGATTAACCAGCGTGAAGTCCATCGTGATACGCACGGCTTTAACGAAGCACTACGTTCTGCACTACGTGAAGACCCTGACATTATCTTGGTCGGTGAGATGCGTGACTTGGAAACTATTCGTCTTGCACTCACTGCTGCGGAAACAGGTCACTTAGTATTCGGTACACTGCACACCACCTCTGCAGCAAAAACCATTGACCGTGTCATCGACGTATTCCCTGCCGAAGAAAAAGACATGGTACGTGCCATGCTTTCAGAATCACTTCAAGCCGTGATTTCACAGACTTTGCTTAAGAAAAATGGCGGTGGTCGTGTGGCTGCACATGAAATCATGATCGGTACACCTGCGATCCGTAACTTGATCCGTGAAAATAAAATCGCACAAATGTATTCTGCTATCCAAACTGGTGCGGCTCAAGGCATGACTACACTGGATCAAACCTTAAAGCAACTGGTTGCAAAAGGTCAGATCACCGCTGCTGCTGCACGTCATGTGGCGAAATCACCTGAAGCATTTATGTAAGGATTTAAAATATGGACTTTAATGACTTACTCAAACTCATGATTGAGAAAAACGCTTCGGATTTGTTTATTTCAGCCGACGTCGAACCATCAATGAAAGTACATGGACAAATTTTGCCAGTCACCAAAAGCAAACTCAGTCCTGAAATTATCTCTCAGTTGATGCATGCCATCATGAATGAGAAGCAACGTGAAGAATTTGCCACCACTCGGGAATGCAACTTTGCCATCACCGACCGTGAAAAAACTGCACGTTTTCGTGTCAGCGCATTTCAGCAACGTGACATGCCTGGCATGGTACTGCGTAAGATTGAAACCAAGATTCCAACTCCTGAGTCTTTAAAATTACCACCAATTCTAAAAGAACTCGCCATGACAAAACGTGGCATTATTCTCTTTGTCGGTGCTACAGGTACGGGTAAATCAACTTCGTTGGCATCATTGGTTGGACATCGTAACCAAAACTCTCGTGGACATATCATCACGATCGAGGATCCAATCGAGTTTGTCCATCAACACGCAGGTTGTATCATCACACAACGTGAAGTCGGCATTGATACCGATTCATTTGAAGTCGCTTTGAAGAACACGTTACGTCAAGCACCTGATGTCATTTTGATTGGTGAGATTCGTTCTCGTGAAGTTATGGATTATGCCGTTGCCTTTGCAGAAACAGGTCACTTAGTATTTGCAACGCTTCACGCCAACAACGCCAACCAAGCCTTAGATCGTATTATTCACTTCTTTGATGCAGACCGTCATAGCCAACTCTATATGGACTTGTCATTGAATTTGAAATCAATCATTGCGCAACAACTTGTTCCAACCAAAGATGGTAAGAGCCGTCGTGCTGCGATTGAAATTTTGATCAACTCACCACTCATGCAGGACTATATCCGTAAGGGTGAAATCCACGAGCTGAAAGACTTGATGAAACGCTCACGTGAACTGGGTATGCAGACCTTTGACCAAGCCTTATTTGATCTCTATAAAGCTGGTGAAGTCACTTATGAAGATGCGCTCAAGCACTCTGATTCACCAAACGATCTTCGTCTACAAATCAAATTGTCAGAAAGTGATTCTAAAACATTGTTAAATAACAGTGGTAAAGGTTTATTTATTCAACAAGATTGATCGAATGCCTCTCAATAAAAAAGGTGCATTGATTGCACCTTTTTTACTACTCATTTTTTGAAAATTTAAACTTATTTCTTCTTTAAAACTTCTTGGCATCTAGGGCTATCGCAATAGCCATAAAGATTCAGTGCATGACCAGTCAAAGTGAAATTGAATTTTTCAGCAATACTGTGTTGTTCACGCTCAATTAAATCATTGGTAAATTCAACGACTTTATTACAGTTTTGGCAAACAAGGTGATCATGATGATCTTCCTGCATGATTTCAAATACCGAATGATTGTTGTCAAAGTGATGACGCTGTATAATTCCCGCCGCTTCAAATTGCGTCAACACACGATATACCGTAGCTAAACCAACATCTTCGCCATGCTCAAGTAAAGTCTTATAAATATCTTCAGCACTCAAATGATGTTGTTTTGAATTTTCTAATAATTCTAAAATTTTAATACGAGGTAAAGTGACTTTGAGTCCCGCTTTGCGCAAATCCTGATTTGTAATCGGCATTGTATATAAACTCTCAACAAAATTAAGTGGTCATGGGTTAGCATACTTTGCTAAAGTATGCGCTAAACTTTATCTTAGTGCATTAAATAATTGTGGGATAGTGTAGCAAAATGCAAAAATTTCTGTTGTCAATTTTTATAGCCACCATCATTACTGGCTGTTCTGTGCTCGGCGTCTACAAAGTAGACATTCCACAGGGCACACCATTGACTCAAGCAAAAGCTTCTCAAGTCAAAGTCGGTATGACACCGCAACAAGTCCGTTTCCTACTTGGGACACCTACAGTCAGTGATCCTTTGAATCCATTGCGTTGGGACTACATTTACAACTATATCCCAGGAACATATGCCAAAAAAGCAGATATTCCTGCTGCCAAAGGTCAGCACTTACGTATTCACTTTAACGAATCTGGCGTTGTTTCGCAAATCGAAGGCTTGGACACCATTCCCGAATCTCAGCCGGGCTTACCGGGTTCGAAAGAAGCGATCTTGACTGCACCAAAGCTATAACTAGCTTATCGCTTCTTAAGCAAGCGTCTTTAACGCAAAAAAAAAGCATAGATGA
This sequence comes from Acinetobacter sp., assembly GCF_041911495.1. Taxonomy (GTDB): domain Bacteria; phylum Pseudomonadota; class Gammaproteobacteria; order Pseudomonadales; family Moraxellaceae; genus Acinetobacter. The sequence continues at coordinate 5,087 of NZ_JAYROT010000060.1, forward strand.
TCTCTATGCTTTTTTATTCATCTTAGATTAGCATTTTGAGCGCCAAATCTTTATACAAGCTTTATAAAAGATGATTTGGAATTGATCTTACGCTCTGCTTTTAACGGTTTTATGAATTACTCTGTTGATTGCCCTGTCGTTTTTTCTGTTGATTACCTTGTTGATAGCGCCCAACTGGGTGCTTCTCTGCACGGCGACGACGCACGTCTTTGGGATTCATGGTCAATGGTCGATACACTTCCAAGCGATCCCCTGCTTGCAAAATATGTGTCACAGGATCTTTGATTCGCAGTCCAAAAATACCTAATGCCAACGGCTCAGGTAATGTGACCTGTTTAGCCAAGTCACTCGCCTCTAATGCTTGTAACGCTGTCATGCCCTGCTGATAAGGAATATGTATTGAATATTGCTGATCCACTGCACAATACACAATCCAAATCTGAGAGGATTGATCTATACCAATATTCGAATCATTAGAAAAATCGTTCATGTTCAATTCAGTACAGAAAATTAGACTGTAAATAACATTTGAAGCCACGCAAACATCGCGACGACGATCGACATAGGGACAACGATACGAATCAAAATTCGCCACACGTTGTAGCTCATTTCATTTTTAAAATTAAGTGATTTACGCAGATGACTGATCTTCATCAACCACCCTGCAAAAATTGCATACGCAAGACAAAGCACCAAACCCAGGGCAATCAAAATTGGATATAAAACATTACTGATTGGTAAAGCCCAAATCAATATTGGAATAAGCAAAATCAATGCTTGAATGGGTAAGGCAATTTGACGTTGAATCAACTGCGCTCGTATCAATTGCAACAGATAAGCTGACAAGCTCAATGCACCAATGAGCAATACCATACTTTGTGTCATTGTTGCGCTTTGATTAGCCCAAAGCATCGCCAACAACCCGACAGCTTGCGCAATCCAAATCGGCAATACTATTGGCGTGCTTGATGCTTTATCAGCACTGCTCGCTTGAACATTCTGAGTCGCAGACTGCCAATACACACCCAAACCCAAGCCACCTGTAACTAAAGTCAATGTCACGACTTTTGCCCACTCTGCAAAGCTCACACCTGTCCATTGCCAAGCGCCCTGCTGTGCAAGCATGCCCAACACAATAAACGCAACGACTGCGAGTGCCGACACAGCAAGTAAAATTATTCGTGGCAACATCGACAAAGCAACAGCAACAATCGCCAAGACTAAAATCGCAATACTTGGGTTCAGTCCCATTGTATTTGACTGTAGCGTAAGCTGTGACATCACTGCACTATTGGCATAATGTAACATCGCTCCTGCAAACAACGGTACAATCACCACAGCCAACCAACTCACCGCACGCCATTTCGTCGATACATCAGCATCACGTGTTAGTTGCATCAATCCTTGCAAGGGCGCAGACTTGGCTCGCTTCGCCAATCCGACTTCCATATACAGTGCAGGCAATGCCAAAACGAGCATAGTCACCAACCACAATACTAAAAAGTCATACTGCTGATATGCGACCAGACCCAAACTTGGTGCCAAAGTCACACTAAATAAAAAGGATAGACAAAATGCCAAAACTGGCGTGATCCATGTCGGTTGCTGTTGCATCATATCGTCTTTAAAAGTTATAAAAATCTTGCCTGTATTTTGCCTTTCTCAGCCCTCAAAAGCAAAACTAAAACGACCAAACTCGTAACAATTCCAAATCATTCTTTTCATTTTCGCCATTTCTCAAAACATAAAAAAAGATCGCCGAAGCGACCTTTTCTTTAGATAAGATGATCGATGTTTTACATCATACCGCCCATCCCCCCCATACCGCCCATATCTGGTGCAGCAGGTTTGTCTTCTGGGATATCAGTAATCATTGCTTCTGTAGTCAGCATCAAGCCTGCAACAGATGCAGCATGCTCAAGTGCAGAGCGAGTTACTTTTGCAGGATCAAGAATACCCATCTCAAGCATATCGCCATATTCACCAGTCGCAGCATTATAACCGAAGTTGCCTTCACCTTGTTTCACTGCATTGATCACCACAGACGGCTCTTCACCTGCATTGGCAACGATCTGACGAAGTGGCGCTTCGATCGCACGGCGCAAGATATTGATACCAACAGTTTGGTCATCATTCGCACCAGTTACACCGTCAAGTGATTTGATTGCACGTACTAGCGCAACACCACCACCTGCAACCACACCTTCTTCAACCGCAGCACGTGTTGCATGAAGCGCATCGTCTACACGATCCTTTTTCTCTTTCATTTCAACTTCAGTCGCAGCGCCGATCTTGATCACTGCAACACCACCTGCAAGTTTCGCAACACGCTCTTGCAGTTTTTCTTTGTCATATTCAGAAGTTGACTCTTCAACTTGCGCACGGATTTGTTGTACACGCTCAGCGATTTGTGCTGCATTACCTGCACCGTCCACAATCACTGTGTTTTCTTTAGATACTGTGACTTTATGCGCAGTACCTAAATCTTCTAGTGTTGCTTTTTCCAAAGACATACCAACTTCTTCAGAAATCACATTTGCACCAGTCAAGATCGCAATATCTTGAAGCATTGCTTTACGACGATCACCAAAACCAGGCGCTTTAACCGCACAGACTTTAATAATGCCACGCATGTTATTAACTACAAGAGTTGCAAGCGCTTCCCCTTCAACATCTTCAGCGATGATTAACAATGGCTTACCAGTTTTAGCAACTGCTTCAAGTGTAGTGATCAATTCACGGATGTTGCTGATTTTTTTATCAACAAGCAAGATAAACGGATTTTCAAGTTCAGCAGTCAACGTGTCTTGTTTGTTGGCGAAGTACGGGCTGATATAACCACGATCAAACTGCATACCTTCTACAACGTCCAAAGCATCTTCAAAGCCTGAACCTTCTTCAACAGTGATCACGCCTTCTTTGCCGACTTTTTCCATCGCTTGAGCGATCAACTTACCCACTGTACCGTCAGAGTTTGCAGAAATCGAACCAACTTGTTCAATCGCTTTAAAGTCGTCAGCAGCTTTTGCTGTAGATTTAATGTTTTCAACCACAGTGCGTACAGCGATGTCGATACCACGTTTCAAATCTGTAGGGTTCATGCCCGCAGTGACAGACTTGATGCCTTCAGCCAATATCGCTTGCGCAAGTACAGTCGCAGTCGTTGTACCGTCACCCGCCACATCGTTAGTCTTAGAAGACACTTCACGAACAAGCTGAGCGCCCATGTTTTCGAATTTGTCTTTTAAAGTGATTTCTTTCGCAACAGTCACCCCATCTTTAGTGATATGCGGTGCACCGAAAGAACGGTCGATCACAACATTACGACCTTTAGGACCTAAAGTGACTTTCACTGCATCGGCAAGGACATTTACGCCGTCGATCATTTTTGTACGTGCTGAAGCACCGAATTTTACTTCTTTAGCTGACATGAATTTTTCTCCGAATAATCTTTAATCTGATTTTTAAGACATTAATTTAAAAACTAAATCAATCTGAGTTTTAGCCTTCAAGAATCGCTAAAATGTCAGATTCTTTCATGATTAAAAGCTCTTCGCCGTCGACTTTGACTGCTGTGCCCGCATAAGTACCAAACAATACTTTATCACCAACTTTAACGTCGAGTGCACGCACGCCATTGTCAGTGATCTGACCATTACCTACAGCGATGATTTCACCTTGAGCAGGTTTTTCAGCAGCCGAACCCGGTAGCAAAATACCGCCAGCAGTTTTAGTTTCTTCTTCGACACGACGAACCACAACACGATCATGTAGGGGACGAATATTACTCATGTTTTACTCCATTCATCTGAACTTTTCAGGTAAATTTTAGCTTTGATGTATACACCGCCTGAATTCATAAATCTTTTCGGCGATGCAATGTTGAATTTGTTTTTTGAAATGGGGTTGACCTGTAGAGTTTCAAGGGCAAAAAATAATTTTTTAAACTTTTTGTGCTTTTTCTCATCAAACAATTTAAGTCATGTCATTCTTCGGAAAAATGCGTTTCCATTTTTGAAAACTTTTTGATGGTTCATCATATAAATAAGCATCTATTTCACCTTGCGCAGTGATCACATTAAAGCCATTTTCCTCACCGTGATGAGTACGATTCGAGAAGGTCGTACCTGCATGAATATCGAGCACCGACTGTGCTACATTGAGATGGTAAAATTGATTGAGATGATAGACCGCCGACTGATGCAAATGTCCATGTAACAAACCATTCAGCCCTGCATCTGCCCAGTGCCTGAGTGCAATTTCCCCCGATACAGGGCAATCTTCTACATGTTTATCAAACGGTTCACAGTAAAATGGCTGATGTACCGCAACCAGTTTATATAAATGCTCAGGTGCATTTTTTAATTTAGCTTCCACCTCTGCGATTTGCTTAGTCGAAACATAACCTTTGGTATGATATTTCGGGCGGATACTATTCACACCGATCACATAAAAATGCTCAGAGATAATCTCCTTTTCCGTTGCGCCAAAGAACAATTGATATCGACCAAACGGATTAAAGAAACGTCGCCAAACATGATACAGCGGAATATCATGATTACCCGGTACAACAAGATACGGAATATTTAAACTTTCTAAAAATTGACGACATGCATAGAACTGCTGAAAGCGAGCACGTTGGGTCAAATCGCCACTGACAATCACCAACTCAGGTTGATGCTGCTCGCAGAAATTTTTCACCGCTTGGACACGTTCGGGAAGCTCCGTACCAAAATGTAAATCGGATAAATGTAATAGCATGCTTACATCTCTCCCAATGTAGAGCGCGGTACACGGACATTGATCGCATCATGCGTAACTTTAAACTTGAGTGGTGTACGCAATCGCATAATTTCACCATCCAGCGCAACTTTCATATCAGGCTTTTGCGTTGAGATTTCGACATTTTCTGCGCAAAAACTATAGACATCTTTGGCATCTTCCAATTCGCCTTGTAGCAATTTGACCATGAGTTGAAATAACTGAAATCGAGTCACATAACCCACTGCCACAGCTGCCAATTTGCCTTGTGCAGCGCAATCAGCCAAACGTAATTTTAAATCTTGCAGTTGGAGTTGATTATTGCCAAAGAAAACCATCGGCGATGCGATCGGATGCTTCTGCCCATCAATTTTGATTTTTAAGCGATAATATTTTTGTGGTTGCGCAAGCACCGCCAAGCCTGACAGATAAGCCACTAACGGAAAACGACCAAACTTTTTATTATAATATTCTCGGTTTTCGATCATCACAGGATATAAGCCAATACTGGCATTATTCAGATAAATTTTATCATTCACTTGTCCAACATGAATCGGCTTCGCCACGCCATCAATCAGATTCTGTACTGCCTCAGGCAAAGTCACAGGAATATGTAGCGCTCGAGCCACATAATTAAACGTCCCTAAAGGTAAGATTCCCAGTTCGATATCGGTATACATCAATGCCTGCGCAACCGCATTAATCGTACCATCACCACCTGCTGCGACGATGACGCCACGCTTGCCTTTTGCATATTGCTTATGCTTTGCCAATGCGCTACTAACACATTGATTCAGTGGAAACTTCTCTTCTGTCAAAAATAATTCGACATCAAAATCTGATTTTTGCAGGCTTTGTGAAATCAAGCGCATTTCCATCTCATGCCCTTCGCCATGATGCCCTGATCGCACATTCATAATAATAGAGAGTGGTACTGTCATATAATGTTTTATCTCACATTCTGCAAGTTACAGATCATTCTTCAATTTTTCTTAATACTTTGAATTTCAATAAAATAGCAGCGTATTGAGATCAAAGTATGTCAAATCACAATCTATAACGATGTGATTATTTCAATAGTTAATGCAAATATACAACAGATGGTAGTGCACAAATGTAAAATTAGTTTATTATTGATTTATAAAGATTTTATTTAATATTTAGAATATAAATACCAAGCATAAATTTTAAATTATATCACAATGATTTTAATATAATTATTTTAATTCAATATCTTACATGAACATTATCAACCTACAGCTTCTCTTGAGAGTGAAGCTTGGATACCTATTCCAACAAAAATATGTTTTAATATGTTCACCCATTTTTAACGACGATATAACGTATATATCTTAGTCATTATCGTGCAGTTGTATCCCGACTGTGCGTTGTACGGATAGTACATTTTTAAAGAAAAGTAGGCCTCATCATGACCCAAGTGAACGCACCAGAATTCGTTCGTCATCCTAAGCTTGTTGCTTGGGTTGAAGAAATTGCTAAATTAACTAAACCTGCAAAAATCGAATGGTGTGACGGCAGTGAAGAAGAGTATCAACGTCTTGTTGACTTGATGATCGCTAACGGCACCATGCAAAAATTGAATCAAGAAAAGCACCCAGGTTCATATCTAGCAAACTCTGATCCGTCTGATGTGGCACGTGTCGAAGATCGTACATTTATCTGTACTGAAAATGAAGAAGACGCAGGCGCAACCAATAACTGGGAAGCTCCCGCAGTAATGCGTGAAAAACTCAATGGCTTATTTGAAGGCGCTATGGAAGGTCGTACGATGTACGTTGTCCCTTTCTCTATGGGTCCTTTGGGTAGCCACATTGCACACATCGGTATCGAGTTGACTGACTCTCCATATGTTGTGATCAGCATGCGTAAAATGGCTCGTATGGGCAAAGCAGTTTACGACGTACTTGGTACAGACGGTGAGTATGTACCATGTGTACACACTGTTGGCGCGCCACTCGTTGCAGGTGCAAAAGATGTTGCTTGGCCATGTAACAGTGAAAAGTATATCGTTCATTATCCACAAACTCGTGAAATCTGGTCTTATGGTTCAGGTTATGGCGGTAATGCGTTGCTTGGTAAAAAATGCTTGGCACTTCGTATCGCATCTGCGATGGGTCGTGAGCAAGGTTGGTTAGCTGAACACATGTTGATTCTTGGCGTAACTAACCCTCAAGGTGAAAAGCACTACATCGCTGCGGCATTCCCATCTGCATGTGGTAAAACCAACTTTGCAATGTTGATTCCACCTGCAGGTTATGAAGGTTGGAAAATCGAAACTGTCGGTGATGATATTGCATGGATTAAACCGGGTGAAGATGGTCGTCTATATGCGATTAACCCTGAAGCAGGTTTCTTCGGTGTTGCACCAGGTACGAATACCAAAACCAATCCAAACTGTATGGCAACATTGAACAAAGACGTGATCTATACCAACGTCGCTGTCACAGCTGACGGTGAAATTTGGTGGGAAGGCTTAACCAAAGAAGCACCTGCGAATTTGACCAACTGGAAAGGTCAAGCTCACACAGGCGCAGAAAAAGCTGCTCATCCAAATGCACGCTTTACAGTTTCTGCAGGTCAATGCCCTTCTATTGATGCAGACTGGGAAAACCCAGCAGGTGTGCCGATCTCTGCATTCATCTTCGGTGGTCGTCGTGCTGACACTGTACCGTTGGTATCAGAAGCATTTGACTGGATTGATGGGGTATATAAAGCTGCGACAATGGGTTCTGAAACCACTGCTGCAGCCGTTGGTCAACAAGGTATTGTTCGTCGTGACCCATTTGCGATGTTGCCATTTGCTGGCTACAACATGGCAGATTACTTCTCTCACTGGTTAGAGCTTGGTCAACAAGTTGGTGCAAAAGCTGAAGCTGCTGGTAACAAATTGCCAAAAATCTTCAATGTAAACTGGTTCCGCCGTGATGCAGAAGGCAACTTCGTATGGCCTGGTTTCGGTCAAAACATGCGTGTGCTTGAGTGGATCATTGATCGTTGTGAAGGTCGTGCTGATGCAGTGAATACGCCGATTGGTTTGGTTCCAACCTATGAGCAATTGAACTGGTCTGGTTTAGACTTTACAAAAGATCAGTTTGAAACTGTGACTAAGCAAGACAAAGATCAATGGATCAAAGAGCTTGAAAGTCACACTGAGCTATTTACTAAGCTTGGTGCTCGCCTCCCACAAGCATTGAAAGATCGTCAATCTGCATTATTAGATGCGGTAAAATCTGCTTAATTGCAAATTTAAAGATTGATTCAAAAAGACGCTTCGGCGTCTTTTTTTATTTAGAATGTCCCATCCTAAATAAAGTTGACACTTTCCATCCTTAAATTATGGAGAGCGTTATGCCTACATCACTAAAGCTTACACAACGAGATTATAGTCTTGCCTTTAAATTGTCAGTTGTTGATCAAGTTGAAAAAGGCGAAATGACTTTTAAGCAAGCACAGGATAAATACGGTATTCAAGGTTGCTCTACAGTTTTGGTTTGGCTTCGCAAGCATGGTAATTTAGATTGGAGTAAAGGAACACCTCCTTATCATTTAGGTCAAACTACCATGTCTAATGCGCCACTTACACCAGAGCAACGGATTAAGGAGCTTGAACAACAGCTACGTGATACTCAACAGAAAGCTGAATTTTTTGAAGCAGTTGTTGATGTCTTAAAAAGAGATTACGGAGTAAGTGTTGTAAAAAAGCCACAAAGCAAGTCATCAAAGAAAAGAGAGAATTAGGTATAAGCATCGTGCAATGTTGCCATTATCTTGGTATCACTAGACAAGCCTATTACCAACAATGCCAACGAGATGTCTTGCGATCGAAGCAAGATCAAATCATTTTGGAGCAAGTCAAAACGCAAAGAATGCACCATCCCCGTATAGGTACAAGAAAGCTCCAATATCTATTGAATCAAACCAATCTCACTCACATTGGTCGTGATTATTTATCTGATTTACTTCGATTTAATCACTTACTGGTAAAACCTAAACGAGCTTATCACAAGACAACTCATAGCCATCATCGCTTTCGCTGTCATCCTAACCGTTTAAAGGTAAGGAATGATCAAGTGATCGTAAAGAAACCTGAACAATTATGGGTTGCAGACATCACTTATTTACCAACCAAGACAGGTGAAGCATATTTAAGTTTAGTCACAGATGCCTGCTCAAGAAAAATTGTGGGCTATCATATTCATAATGATCTAAAGACTGATTCAGTGATCCAAGCGTATAAGAAAGCATTGAAACAACGTCAAACAAAAGATGTTGTACTGACACATCATTCAGATAGGGGGATTCAATATTGTTCCGAGAAATATCAGTCGTTTCATAAACAGCATGGCGTTGAATGTTCCATGACAGATGGATACCTTGTGAAACAGTGTTTCTCATACCAAAATGCTCTAGCTGAACGGATCAATGGTATTTTAAAAAATGAATATTTATTACACAAACCTACTGATATTAAAGAAGCAATCAAAATGGTTGCTGAGTCTGTAGACATTTACAATACAAAGCGACCTCACCTTGCCTTAAAATACAAAACGCCCAATGAGGTTCATCAGGCGTTTTATAGTTGAAAATAAGTGTCAACTTATTTCAGGACTAGACAAAAAGTAATTGACCTATTTGATTTTGCAACAACAACATCAACAAAACTAAATGCTATAATTCAAAATGATTATTTAATGATTATTTTTATGAAAATCCGCATCTTAACCATTGGCCAAAAAATGCCTGCTTGGGTCTATACGGCATTTGAAGATTATTTCAAGCGCATTCAGCCTTTTGTCACGACGCAATTGATCGAGTTACCCATGGCAAAGCGTGGTAAAAATGATTCCGATGCAGATATTTTGAAATATTGTCAGATCGAGGGTGAAGCGATTTTATCCAATATCAAACAAGGTGAAATGCTGATCGCCCTCGAAGTTGGCGGTCGGGAGCATTCAACAGAAAAACTCGCACAAACCATGCAACAATGGACACTTGATGGTGCTGATATTGTCCTTGCGATTGGCGGTCCAGATGGGTTATCTGATGCAGTACGTAAAGCAGCAACGTGGCATTGGTCACTATCCAAATTGACCTTACCGCACCCAATGGTACGCATTATTCTGATTGAACAACTGTATCGAGCGATGAGTATTAATCATAATCATCCTTACCATAGAGCATAAGTCATCGAGCTTAAGTCATAGCATTTAAACCAAATCATATTGTGAATTCTGCTTTGTTATGTTGTGTGGCAAGCTCTTGGTTTATGATCAATTTTGGCGCACAATAGTGCGCTTTAAATGGTTTGACTCATATCCTTGTCGGATTGCACATCCGTTCTTGAATTGACCGCTATTTATTGAATCCACTGTTAAAAAAGGGTGCATAGAATGACCGATGCCTTAGTCTTACAAGATTTGCATAAAACTTATAAAAATGGCTTTCAAGCACTCAAAGGAATTGACCTCACCGTTCCAGAAGGCGAATTCTATGCGCTACTTGGTCCAAATGGTGCAGGTAAATCGACTACTATCGGCATCATTAGCTCTTTGACAAAAAAGACCTCAGGTAGCGTCAATATTTTTGGTTATGACCTTGATCAGTTTTCCTCTAAAGCAAAGCAACATCTTGGCGTCGTCCCGCAAGAGTTTAACTTCGGTCAATTTGAAAAGACTTTTGATATTCTCGTCACTCAAGCAGGCTACTACGGCATTGATAAAAAAATTGCCGAACAACGTGCCGAGCATTATCTCGAAAAGCTCGGACTTTGGGAAAAGCGTAATACCCAATCTCGCCTACTTTCAGGTGGTATGAAACGTCGCTTAATGATTGCTCGTGCCATGATGCACGAACCAAAACTGATGATTTTGGATGAACCGACCGCAGGTGTTGATATTGAACTGCGTCGTTCGATGTGGGACTTTCTCACTGAGCTGAATCAAAATGGCACCTCAATCATTCTCACCACACATTATCTTGAAGAAGCAGAAATGCTCTGTCGTCGCATCGCCATTATTGATCGTGGTGAAATCAAAGAAGATACCAGCATGAAAAGCTTCTTAAATCAGCTTTCTGTGGAAACCTTTATTTTTGATTTGGCAGCACCAATCGAACACTTTGATTTAAATATTATTGGATTCCAATTCGATTTAATTGATTCGAGCACCTTGCAAGTCACGATGGATAAAGCCCATTCAATTAATGATTTATTTGCAATCTTTGAAGCCAATGGCATCGTGATCAGCAGTATGCGAAATAAGGCAAATCGACTCGAAGAGCTCTTTGTAAATATGGTCGAGAAAAATCTGACAGGAGCGAACGCATGAACCGTCAACAACTCAGCATCGCATTCCTGACTATCGTCCGTAAAGAAATTCGTCGTTTTATGCGGATTTGGCCTCAGACGCTTCTACCGCCTGCGATCACTATGAGCTTATATTTCGTGATCTTTGGCAATCTCGTTGGTTCTCGTATCGGTGAAATGGGCGGTTTTAGCTATATCCAATTCATCGTGCCTGGTTTGATCATGATGTCAGTGATTACCAATAGTTATTCGAATGTGTCATCAAGTTTCTTTAGTGCTAAGTTTCAACGAAGCGTCGAAGAACTCATCACAAGCCCAGTGCCAAATCATGTGATCTTACTTGGTTTTGTCGTTGGTGGCGTAGCACGAGGGATCTGCGTTGGCTTTATTGTGACGATCGTGAGCTTACTATTTACCCAGCTCAGCATTTTTAATATTTTCGTGACGATATATACCGTACTCATTACCTCGATGATGTTTTCATTGGGTGGTTTTATTAATGCAGTCTATGCCAAATCATTTGATGATATCTCGATCATTCCGACCTTTGTATTGACACCGCTGACCTATCTCGGTGGTGTATTCTATGCGATTAGTAATCTCAGTCCATTTTGGCAAAATGTGTCTTTACTCAATCCGATCGTATATATGGTCAATGCGTTTCGTTATGGCATCTTAGGGCATAGTGATGTCAATGTTTGGGTTTCTCTAATGGTGATTAGTGCGGGCTGTTTTATGATGTACGCTATCGCTTATCATTTATTAAGTCGTGGTACAGGAATGCGTGAATAATGTCAGTTGATGCGTCACTTTTGGGTCAAGACACCCAATACCCAACGAAATATGCTCCTGAGCTATTGTTTCCAATCGCACGTAGCGATGCACGCCTAGCCTATAAAGATGTCACGGGTATTGCTCAAGGCATCGACTGGTGGCATGTCTTTGAAATCTCATGGTTGGACTTAGATGGCATACCACAAGTTGCGATTGGACGATTACATATTCCTGCAACCTCAAGCCATTTGATCGAATCAAAATCGTTAAAACTGTACTTTAATAGTTTTAATTTCGAGCGTTATGCACGACAAGATTTTATTGATACGGTTGAAACTGACTTATCCAAAGCTGCCCATGCAGAGATCAAACTTGAATTATTCGATGTTGATGCGCTCACCGTAGATCGACCTCATGGGATTTGCCTTGATCAATATAAGCCAAGCACTATCGTTTATCATCCCGATGCGTCATTGCTGACTTTAGACAGTGAAGTACAACCCAACAATGAAATCATCGAACAAAGCTATTACTCACATTTATTACGCAGTAATTGCCCTGTCACCAATCAACCTGATTGGGGCACTTTATTGATCCGTTATCGTGGAAAAAAGCTTTCTGAAGCCAATTTATTCGCTTATATTATCTCTTACCGTGAACACAATGGTTTTCATGAGCAATGTGTTGAGCAAATATTTGCCGATATTTGGATACAATTGCAACCTGAAAAACTGATGGTTTACGCCGCTTATACACGTCGAGGTGGATTGGATATCAATCCATGTCGTGTATCAGATCTTTCATGGATGCCAAGTCCGCTTAGATTAGCGCGACAATAAGCACAACAATAGACTATTGGAAATTGATTGAGGAAGAACAATGCCAAGTTTTTTTGGATTTATCCCATCCCCTTCACTACTCAGTGATATTCAACAAGCTCAGCGCAGTCGTAATGCGTCTGAACCGATGTATCCACTTCGAGATAGTATCGCATTAGCAATGAATGATGAGCTATTAGATCACGTGTTGAGTGATGGTCTAAAAGAGTTTCCACCAAGTGACCGTAAAGATACTGCGGAAAAATTAGTCGGCTATGTGAAAAGTACCGTCCGTGCATTACTCAACCAGCTATTAAGCAAAACTCCGAATGAAAAAATTGTCGCTTCTCTTGATTTTATCGAAGGCAGTATTTTCCATGATGCCCAAGCACAGCTTCGTGTTGGCTCGCCATTGAACAGTGCGCTTGTTGCACAAATGCAAAGCAACTTTGCAGCAATTCTCGCAGGTGAAGATCAAAGCAAAATCAAACCTGCATTGACTGAACAATATAAGCAGTTTGCAGATTTGATGGTTAAACATTTTATGGTTGATTTTAACAAGACACTTGATCTGGGCATGATCAAACGCAAAGCTGCTGATGTCGGCGCAGGTGTTGTCAGCAAAGCGGTGCATATTGCGATTAATAAGTTAATCCCTGCACTAACTGACGAAGAGCTAAAAATTTTGGCACATCACCATAGTCAGTTGATTCATCAAACCAACTAATTTTATAGTTATATTGATAAAAATATACTGATATAAATCAAGTCGCCAAAGCCTAAGTGATCTATTGTTTGCTTAGGCTTTTCACTTTTAGTTCAATTTTAGCTTTTTTAGTTTCAATATCTATTCTTTCTAAGCTTCTAAATTTAAATTCCTAAACATAATATTTTACTTTTCTCGATGAGATTTCTTAATCAATTTTTTTAGCTGTGTTAGCATATACGACTTGTTTTATCTCAAAACAATACTTCATTTTTTGCATTCCTTTTCCGCTACCAATTATCTTGAACGCCATGTCTTATCGCATTCATCACAATCGCTTCTTACGTCATGCACCTCGAGATGGCACAAGCTCTCGCTACCCCCTTTCACTATGGGAACGCGTCCACCTCGATCCGTGGCTGCTTGGCTTATTGGCATTTAATGCGGTACTTGGGTTGACGGTACTATATAGTGCATCTGCTGAAAATAGTGGCTTGGTACTCAAACAAGCCATGAGCTTTGGTATTGGTTTTGTGGTAATGCTATTTATGGCGCAAATCCCGCCAAAGATGTATCAAGGCTTCTCGCCCTACTTTTATGGTATTGGTGTGTTATCACTGATCGCTGTGATTTTGTTTGGTGAAGTGCGTATGGGCGCACAGCGTTGGATTGATATTCCGGGTTTTGGCAGTGTTCAGCCCAGTGAATTTTTAAAAATCGGTATGCCGATGATGGTGGCATGGTATCTGTCACAGTATCCTTTACCACCAAGTTTCAAACGTGTATTCATTAGCCTCATTATTATTGGGATTCCTTTCTTACTGATTGCTGAGCAACCTGATTTAGGGACTTCGCTACTGGTTTTAGCGAGTGGCATGTTTGTTTTATTTTTAAGTGGTTTATCTTGGCGTTTGATCTTGGCTGCTGTCGGTGCGGTTGCGGTGATTATTCCGATTGCTTGGCAGTTTCTATTACATGACTATCAGCGCCGCCGAGTGTTGACCTTATTAGACCCTGAAGCAGATGCGCTCGGTTCTGGGTGGAATATTATTCAGTCCAAGACGGCGATTGGTTCTGGTGGATTCTCAGGTAAAGGCTATTTAGAAGGTACGCAAGCACATTTACACTTCTTACCCGAAGGTCATACCGACTTTATTATTGCCGCATTTTCTGAAGAATTTGGCTATATCGGCTTGCTGATATTATTGGCGATCTACTTTGCAATGATTATTCGCATCTTCCAAATCAGTTTACATAGCTTTCATAATTATGGACGCCTTGTTGCAGGTGCGTTAGGATTATCGTTTTTTGTCTATGTATTTGTGAATGCTGGGATGGTTAGTGGTATCTTACCTGTAGTTGGTGTGCCCTTACCTTTTATGAGCTATGGCGGTACGGCAATTATTACCTTGATGGCTTCTTTTGGCGTGATCATGTCGATCCATACGCACCGCTAGTCTATTTTAAAGTACATCGGTTTTAAGGTGCATCTTCTTTCAGATACAGCGCTTTTACGATATATCAGTTTTAAAATAGATCTGCGAATGTTTAGCTCAACATATTGATAAGCATCTATATCGAAATTTTATATCAGATTTACGGAGAATAAAGTTAATGACCCATTTTTATAAGAAAGCAATGCTTGCGCTTGGCTTAAGTGCATTTTCGATCACAGCAAGCTTTGCAAACGACTTTATTACCCATCCAAACTATCTCTCATTCAAAGCCAAAGCAATGCAACAACATGGCTTAACTTCTGCGCAAATTGATAATGCCATGTCAGGTGCACAAAATATTGATCGCATCTTAAGCATTATGGCAAAACCTGGCGAAAGTAAGCCGTGGTACGAATACCGTGAGAACTTCTTGGTTGAAGGCACGATTCAACGTGGTGTGCGTTTTAAAAATCAATATGCCAGTGCGCTACGTCGTGCAGAACAAACTTATGGTGTCCCTCAGTCAATCATTCTAGGCATTTTAGGTGTAGAAACAGGCTACGGTGCCAATAAAGGTTCATTCATCACACGTGATGCGCTAGCGACCCTCGCCTTTGGTTATCCACGTCGTGCTGATTATTTCCAAGACGAGCTTGCTGCCCTCATTGCATGGACATATCAAGATGGGCGAGTCACATCAAGCGTGAAAGGTTCTTATGCAGGTGCAATTGGCTTTCCGCAGTTCATGCCAACGAATATCACCAAGCTTGGCGTAGACTTTGATGGCAATGGTCATATTGATCTTGAAAACTCGGCTGTAGATGCGATCGGTTCAATCGCCAACTTCATCTCTAAGCATGGTTGGCAAACAGGTCAACCTGTAGCTATTCGTGCGATCTATACAGGTGTCGATGATACTCAAGTGATTGCACCTGATTTGCGTACAGCAAAACCATATCTGGTTGGTGAGTTGAGTAAACTTGGTGTTCGCCCGATTAACCCAACAGTCAAACTCGACACGATGGATATGGTACACGTGATTCGCCTTGATGAAGTTTCAGGACCGCAGTACTGGATCACCTACCCAAACTTCATTAGCATCATTGGTTATAACCCAAGTCGTATGTATGTTTCTGCGGTATGGCAACTCGGTGAAGAAGTCGCAAATCGTTAAGTTTTGCGGATCAACAAAAAGTGTCAGAAGCTCTAATTTTTTGACACTTTTATAAAAGTCAAACAATATTTTGCGACGCAGTTTGAGTTTTAGGCTATTTTAAATATTTTGTTACATTTTTGATTATTATTTAGCCACAAATTGCGATAAAAAGTTACTTTTTGCAAATTTTTACAGTTAAGACATAGACAAATACAAAAGCGAACCATTACTATCCACTCAATTCTGAAGATCGCATCATGCATATTAATTATGCGATCAATGCACTGGATGCATACTTAAATAGAAGATTTGGTTTTTATTTAAGCAATTTCAGTCACATATTGGTCGTATATAGGAGTCGTCGCGTGCAAAAGTCTTTAAGTACTATTTTACTGATTATTGCAGCTGGTTTTACATCTCAAAGCCAAGCTGAATTATTACCAACTACCAATTTTGTCAATGCTACAGACAAAACCAATTTGGCATCTAAAGTCCTCGATAAAGATTTCCAAGCTTTAAGTGATAGCTTATTTAAAGGAAATGGTGATGCTCTAACTGGTTTAAGCATTACTGAATCTGCAAACAACCGTGTTATAAACAAACAAGTGGTTGCAGCAAAAATCGAAGTTCCTGAAGAGCCAAGTATCATTGAAAAATTGAATACTGTTGCCTCAAACACTGTGAAAAAATTCACGCAAAGTGGTGTGGCATCTTGGTATGGTCGCCAGTTTCATGGCCGTAAAACTGCAAGCGGTGAGCGTTTCGACATGAACGCTTTGACTGCTGCACACCGTACCCTACCGTTGAACTGCTATATCCGTGTAACGAATAAGAGCAATGGTAAGAGCGTAATTGTTAAAGTCAATGATCGTGGTCCATTCCATGGCAATCGTGTTGTTGACTTATCTTACGGCGCTGCCAAAGCAATCGGTATTACTGGTGCAGGTCTAGGTAAAGTATCTATCGAACGTGTTGAAGGTCCGAATTCTTAATTCTGATTTTTAAAATGTTCCAAAAGCCACTATTTATTAGTGGCTTTTTTTATATCGAAAATCTGATTTATAAAATGCTACTCAAAGCAGTATTTGACCTGTTTTGATATTGCAGTTTCTTACGCAGGGCGATACATTAAAGATAGAGTTGACTGCAATGCGAGGGAGCGTGATGAAAACAATTCAAGATTGGCTATCTGAATATAACGAGAGCCACCAGAATGCGACAAATAAGGTGATTCACTGGGTTTGTGTTCCTGCAATCCTTTTTACCATTATTGGCATTCTAATGCACTTGAGTGCCCTCCTCACTGCATTATTATTAGTTTTAAGCCTCGTGTTTTATGCTCGCTTGGATTTGGTCTTGGCAATCGCTATGGCTGTACTACTTTCAATGATGACCACGTTGGTCATTATTCTGCCTGTTGGTAAAAGCTTTTATTTTGCAATGTTTGTGATTGCTTGGATCGGGCAGTTTTATGGACACAAGGTAGAAGGTAAAAAGCCATCTTTCTTTAAAGATTTGCAGTTCCTACTCATTGGGCCAGTATGGTGTATGGATGCTTTTTTAGGTAAAGCCTTGCCGAAATGGCGCTTTCGCAACCCTGCGCTTTCTTAACAATTCAAGTCAGCATATTTATTGAGCTTCCATTAAAGACCGCATGAATAGAATGGCTCAATGAATATACTGAAAACTGCTTGAATAACTCAGCAATATTCTCATTAATTCTGCTTGGCTATTGCAGTCAACCTTAGCAAAAATATGCTTAAAATACGTTCTCACTGTACTGAGTGTCATGCCACATTGTGTAGAAATCTGAGCAATATCTAGCCCTTGCACGAAATGCTCGCAAATCTCTACCTCTCGCTTAGACAACTTAAAATGCGTTATCAAATAAGATTTTGCCAAATGCACTTGGGGATGACGAGAAGTCAAAAATATCGCTACCTTATGAGATGGTAATCTTGTATTTACTTGATTCTCAACATTTTGGCCGACATGACTTTTCAGCATAGAAAATGGAACCACGGAAATTAACATCGGTTTTTGATCAAACTCATCCGTCAATGACATCACGCCACCAATCTGATCATTTTCTAAATTTTCAATGTGGCTTTGAAGCATTGAGCTTAAAATATATGGAGTTTAGGAAGTTAAACATTTTACAAAGTATGGTAACTTCCTTATATGAAAGCAAAAAACAGATACTATTTCCGTTCAAGAATCGCAGAAGCAAAATTCAGACAAATTATTCGCTTTTTTGCCATGGATTTCACTGCTTCAGATACAGCTAGACTCACAAATATTTCTGTGAGTACCATAAATACAATCTAAATCAAATTACGTAAAAAAAAGCTCATTGTTATTACGACTGGCACTTGACCAACGCCATGCTACAGCGTGTCGTTCCTCAAGTGTATTTCAATGAACATAACATGACATTATGCGGATAGCAGCATCGGTTTTTCTCTAATTTTGTTTGAGTTAATGCTAGCCTCATCCATGAGGCAAAGCGTTTTTAGTTTTATGCTAAATTACTTTTGTACTACAGCGGTTGCTGGAAGCGTTTCAGAAATTTTGCTTTCGTTACCACCACAGAACACGTGACCAAACCCTCCTGCGCTTTTTCCATCTTTAACGTCATAAATGATCTGGTCATTCTTCGCTGCACTCACCCCGCCACTGACGAAGTCGAGTTTCAATGAGTTTCTCGTCCGCCAAGCAATGTTGTGATCTACACAGGAGCTATCACCCGATACCCCCAAAGCACCAACCAATTGTCCTTTTGAGTTATACAAAGCTAAACCGCCCCCGAATACATTCACGCCACCGATGCGCTCGCCAACCAGCGGATCGTTGTCGCTCCCATTACTTTCTGCATTGCCTTTGTAGGCTCCCGCCGTATTGATCGGGTTGCTATGTTGCAATCCATACAGCGATCCACCAGGTTGAGTTGCAGAGTATAAATTGGCGGTAGACAGCGCTAGATTTTCAAGACTAAATGCATTTGCAGTATTCGCTTTTTGTGCCGAAATTAAACGACTGCCAGGCCACTGAGAATCATATTTAGTACCGGTATAAACAACTGTACAAACTTTACCGGCTCTATTTACTACCGTTCCCCACATGTCAAGGTTAAATCCTCCATTATCAGCTTTGTGCGCATCAATAAGGGCCTTTTTAAGCGCGGCATGTGTAGGTAAGCCTTCACAATCTTTTGCTTGAGCTTCCAGTGTTCCCAGTCCTGTGACAAGGGCTAGTAAGATAATCGACTTTTTCATTAAAAAATCCCTTCATTGTATGAAATAATATTAGTCTTACCAAAATAATCAGCACACTGATATTATATCAGTGTGCTGATACAGGCAAGAATTTTTAATCGGTGATCAGGCGATGAGATTTAAAGACACTTTAGGCATTAGCCATAAGCTAAAAATAGTTGAACATGAGTTGTGTCGAAAAATTGAAGTCGAACTTGCAAAGCTCGGCCTAACTCTTCCTCAATACACAGTTCTGTCTTGTCTTGAAGAAAAATCCACAGCGACAAATGCCGAACTTGCCAGAAAGTCATCTGTTACGCCCCAAACGATGAATAAAATTATGCAGAACCTGGAGAGAGATGGTTTTGTTACAAAAGAAAAAAACTCGGAGCATGGTTTAAAGCAAGATTTCACAATGAAACCTGAAGCCAAAAAAATCCTATGCGATGCTCACGCTCTGGTGAATAATATTGAATTGAAGATGGTTCATGGAATTTCTGAGGTAAAAATAAAAGAGTTCGAAGATATTTTGAGTCAGTGCCTCTATAATCTGTATTAGTCCTGCAAGTGAAGGAACTTTTACCATAAATCGTATTATTTAACTTCACGATAATACCAATGACCACAGTGATAATTACTCTCTGTGGTCTTTTTTTAAATCTTTATTAAAGCAGTCAAATATCTAAACATTAATACACATCCGCACGCGTCTTTCTCACCAAACTCGGATCATGCTTTTCACGTTCTAAACGCTCAACCAGTGTTATTGCTTGCAACTCAATTTTGCCATCTTTAAATACAATCATCTCACCGGGCTGATAAGCCTGCCACAGTTCGTTATCTGTTAATGGCTCTGTGGTAATCACTGCGACACGATCTTCTGGTGTCGTCACTGTGCTAAAGTCGATATCGACATCTAAGTCAATGAGCTTTGCATGCTGAAATGGATATTCACGAATCAGCCAATGTAGCTTAGTGGTGGCATAGCTAAATAAAGCTTGCCCATTCGATAAGAAGAAATTGAATGTGCCGTGTTCTGCAACCTTAGGGCAAATGTGTTGCAAATACGCAAAAATATCTTCAAGGCATGGATGTTCATTGCCGAATCTTAGTGCCAACTGGTCTAGCACATAACAAAATGCCAATTCACTATCAGTATCACCAACGGGTTGGAATCGACCAGTTAACTCAGGCTGAAAATTGAGTAAATCGCCATTATGCGCAAAAATCCATTGTCTGCCCCATAGCTCACGTACGAATGGGTGTGAATTTTCTAAGTTTATTTTGCCTTGTGTAGCCTTTCGAATGTGCGCAATCACATTGCGTGATTTGATCGGATAATTACGAATGAGATTTGCAATCGGTGACTCTAAAGCAGAATGATTGTCAACAAACAATCGACAGGCTTTTTCTTCAAAAAAAGCAATACCAAAACCATCAGAGTGATCCGATGTGACTCCCGCACGCTGCGAAAATCCTCGAAACGAAAAATCGATGTCGGTAGGTGTGGCGCAATTCATTCCGAGCAATTGACACATAAGCTTTCACTATTTTGGGAGGTTGGTCTTACAGAAGCTTAAAGTCAATACTTCTAGCTTAGCTGTCTTTCATCCAATATATGAAATATTGTTGTGTCTGCTCAAGTCTTTTTTTGAATATAGATATCCAGCGTTGATATAAAAGTGATCCCGTCTTAACGCTGAATCATTTTGTTCATGACAAAGCTTTTTGCTGCTTCATTCATTTCAAGGTAGACGAAATAATCTAAGCAGTTGAAATCTTCATCATAAAAAGCTTGCTTAGAAAGTTTAGCTTGCATATTCAAATACACATCGAATAGCTTCGGCATACGCTCCTCATGTGGCAAGCTGAAACTCGGGACTTGCGGTGTGAATGCATTTAACGCTTGAATATCAATACTTTGCTCAGGACTCAATTGTTGAAGTAATTGATGCGTATGATAAGCACGTGCCAAGTTATCTTCCAAACGAATACTGACACAGCCGATCAAATGCTTCGCACGCATGCTCCATAATACTTTTGGTGCAAGATTGAGCCATAACATTGACAAAGCTTTGCCTGAACGAAAACGTGGGTGAACACAAGTACGACCCACTTCAACTATGTTCGAACAATTTGCAAGATGTGGAATCACATTGAATTCCTGAGCGCTATAACTATGCCCAACTTCATGCCCTTGGAATAATTTTAACCGTGTATAAGCAACGATTTCACCTGACCATTTTTCACGAAGCACCGCATGTTCACAGCCAAAATCATAAATATCTTGATCAATCTCTTGCTCGAAAGAGATGCCAAATTGATCAGAAAATTGTGCTGCACGGAATTGTTGGACTTCACGGAGTTGTTTTAAATCATCGACCCATTCAAAACGGTATTGGGTTTGTTGGCTTTTATTTTTATTCAGTGGCAGTTTATTGGCTAATGGAAAACTCGATAAAGGGTTGCCTTTAGGCAGGGGAAGATTTTTGGCAAAAGGGAGTTGTTTTGGTGATGGTAGCATTGGGCGAAATTGATTGAGTTTTTCTAACATATTGTTACTCCTCGTTTTGCTTACGATAGAAGCGACAGATGACAAATAGATGACTAAATCATGAGCGATTAATGACAATTCAAAAAACTGTCATATAAAAAAGCAAAGTTAGAATAAATAACCTCAGTTCGACATAAGATGAGTAAAAATTATCTAATTCGTGGGAGCGTCAGTCGCATTGTTCGAGGGCAGAACAACTTTAGAAAAATGACGTTTTTCAAGGTATCGGATGATTTGTAGTGTATGACCGAGTTTGCGACTGACAAATGGTTTTGCTTACTTTTCCCGAAAGAAAAGTAAGTCGAACCGAAGGTTAATCCCGAAATATGAGTATACACCGCATGACCTTGTCTAAAAATGCTTTTCTTTATCAACGCTGTACAATACAAACTTCATCGGACTCCAGTTAAATAGAAAAGGTCGCACTAAGCGACCTCTTCAAAACACTCAGAATAAGCGTGAAATTAATGCTTATTTAACCGATTAGAAATCAGCGTACCTACACCATGATCAGTGAAAATTTCTAACAAACTGGCATGTGGCACACGACCATCAACGATATGCGCACTCACTACACCACCTTTGACTGCATCAAGCGCACAAGTCACTTTTGGAATCATTCCGCCATAGATCACACCAGTAGCGATCAACTCATCCACATCATGGGTATTTAGACCTGTGAGCAATTCTTTGTTTGCACCAAGTACACCTGTAATATTAGTGAGCAAAATCAGCTTTTCAGCACTTAAAGCTTCTGCAACTTTTCCTGCAACCAAATCGGCGTTGATGTTGTAGGTATTACCCTCTTCATCGACACCAAGCGGTGCGATCACAGGAATAAAGTCACTGTGCAAAAACATGTCGATGACATCAGTTTTCACGCCTGCAACTTCACCAACTAAGCCAAGATCAATCTGTTCAGTACCTTTGTCAGTGACTTTATCAATCATCAATTTTTTGGCGCGAATCAGATTACCATCTTTACCCGTCAGACCAATGGCACGACCGCCATGTTTGTTGATCAGATTCACGATAGATTTATTGACGCTACCGCCAAGCACCATTTCTACAACTTCCATAGTCGGCGCATCTGTCACTCGCATACCGTCGATACGATCAGACTCACGACCGAGTTGTTTAAGTAGATTGTCCACTTGCGGACCACCGCCATGCACCACCACAGGATTGATACCGACGGTTTTTAACAGCACAATATCTCGTGCAAATGAGCTTTCCAGTTCAGGATCAGTCATGGCATTGCCACCGTATTTCACGACCACAGTTTTCCCTGAAAACCGTTGGATATACGGTAAGGCTTCGATAAGCACTTTGGCTTTATCAACACCAAGTTGATTGATTGACACGAAATACTCCTGAACTTTTAAGCCGCAATCTCTTGTAAGGCTTGGGCAAAATGCGGTGAGATATTATGCACCATCTCGACAAAAAATGCTTTAATCTTCGCTAAATAGAGCGCATCATCGGCATCAAAACGCACGGTAAAATATTCACCTGTATTGGACGCACGGATAATGCCAAAACCATATGGGAAATCCAGTCGAATACCATCAACACAACTTAATGTCATCGACTGCGCATCGACTTGTGCTAAATCATTGTGAATATAATCCTGAATATGTGCAAAAAGTTGCACACGATCTATACCGTTCGCATCAATATAAATATCAGGACTTGAGGTACGTTCAGGAAATTCTGCTAATACTTCACTTAGACTTTGCTGTGTTGATTCAAGATATTCCAGTAAACGCAGTGCCGCATACAAGCCATCATCGTAGCCTAGACCACGACCATCGTTAAATACATAATGCCCTGCGTATTCGCCACCAAATACCGCTGAATGCTTAGCAATATAATGTCTTAAAAAACTACTGCCTGTACGAAGCATATGACTACGACCATGATAATGAGCCACAGTTTTTGCAATCATCGTCGAACACTTCACATCAAAGACGATCTCAGCAGACGGCTTTACTTTTTGATCAGTTAAACAAATTTTGGCAAAAGCACACATCAACCGATCCGGACTAATCCATTGACCGAGTTCATCAATGATCACCACACGATCGCCATCACCATCTAAGGCAAAACCCATCACCGACTTTGACTCAAACACGGCTTCTTGTAATGTTGCTAAGCGTTTGACATCACTGGGATCGGGTGCACCATGCGGAAAATTACCATCTGCATAACAATTTAACGCAATCACCTCACAGCCGACATTTTCTAACGAATTTTTTGCAATTTCACCTGCCGAACCGTGCAAACCATCAATACAAATACGATGATTATTTTTTAATTTTATATCTTGCTTTAAATATGAAAAATATTCTGCTTTAGCATGCATTGTGGTGACTTTGCCACGATGAGATAACGTTTGAAAATCTTGTGATTCAATCAGATCAGCCACATCTTGAATCTGCTCAGCGCTTGGCGGAAGATGCTGACACAACCATTTAAAGCCATTATCTGTTGCAGGATTGTGGCTTGCGGTGATCATGATGCCATTGCCACCAAAACGCTTTGCGGTAAAATACAGTAATGGCGAACTGACACATCCAATTTGAACAACATCTAGTCCAGATGCAGTCAATTGCGCTGTGATGATGTCTGCAAAGGTGCTACTGCTTAAGCGTGCATCAAATCCAATGACGACTTTTTGTTGATGCGCACGGATAAACTGTGTGGCAAGTGCTTTGCCAATTTGAGCGACCAATCCAATAGACAACTGCGCAACTTTTCCCCGAATGTCATACGCTCGGAAAATTTGTCGAGGCACAGATGCCACTGTCGTGGATTGGAATTGCTCACTCATTTCGTATCTAATTCTTTAAAAATACGGGAATTTATTTCGTGCCAGTATGTCCAAAGCCACCTGCACCACGCTCGGATTGCTCAAATTCTTCAACAATATCAAACTGCACTTGTTGCACTGGGACAACCACATATTGTGCCAAACGCTCGCCTGGTTCAAGCACAAAATCCGCCTGACCACGATTCCACACCGATACCATCAACTCACCTTGATAGTCTGAATCAATCAAACCAACGAGATTACCCAAGACAATTCCGTGCTTATGACCTAGTCCTGAACGTGGCAAAATCAAGCCTGCAAAATGCGGATCTTCGATATAGATCGACAATCCTGTTTTCACCAAAACCGTCTGACCAACCGCAATAGTAATTGCCTCATCTAAACAGGCTCGTAGATCAAGCCCTGCCGAACCGACAGTTGCGTAGTTTGGCATGTCCCATTGGGTGCCTAGACGTTCGTCTAATACTTTGACTTGGACTTTCATATTGTTCCTTTTAATTTCTGACTAACTTTGATCAATGATAGCGTTTTAGTGACTATAATTATCTTTTCATTAAGGCTTTGAGATTTTCAATGGCACGGCGAGCTTGTTCTTTAGGATCGACGTCGCTTGTTCCAGCAGGCTTCTTCCGCCCTAACCATTCTATGTCATTCTGTGGCAATTCATCTAAAAAACGGCTCGGTGACATTTGCTTCATTTGTCCACCATTTTTGCGCTGCTCAGCCAAAGTCATGGTTAAACCTTGCTTCGCCCGAGTAATGCCCACATACATTAGGCGACGTTCTTCCTCAATGGTTTCACTGGCGATCGAGTTGCGATGTGGCAGCAATTCCTCTTCCAAGCCCATCATATAGACATAGGGAAATTCCAAACCTTTCGCCGCATGCAAAGTCAGTAGATTGACCTTATCTTGATCCTGCTCTTCTTGCTGTTGTTCCAGCATGTCGATCAACACCAGCTTGCGAATCGCACTTTCAATATTGCGATCATCAACATCTTCAGCTTTATTGATCAGATTTTGGATACTGCTATATAGGCTTTCGATATTGTCGAATTTCGACTTTTCTTGCGCAGGTGTGGCAGCATTTTCACGAATATAATCGACATAACCCGCTTCATTAATGAACTGACGCACCAACGGTACAGGATCATCATGATCATGTAATTCTTCGGTAAAGCGTTGAATAAATTCAGCAAACTCATGCAACTGGCTCATGGCTTTTTTCGGCAAGACCATCGCAAGGCGTTGATCCGCAGATGCACCAAGCAAAGACAAATGATTTTCCTGCGCAAATAAGCCGAGCTTTTCTAAGGTCACAGGACCAATCGCACGTTTTGGTGTGTTGATAATGCGTAGAAATGCACTGTCATCTTCAGGATTAATGATCAAGCGCAGATAGCTCATGATGTCTTTAATCTCTGCCCGAGCAAAGAACGATTGACCACCTGAAAGCTTGTAAGGAATCTGCATCTGACGTAGCTGTGTTTCGATCACTCGTGATTGGAAATTACCACGGTACAATACCGCATAATCTTTCCAATTTTTACCATTCATCAGCTTGTGCGTAATCAAGTCTTTGACCACACGTTCCGCTTCATCATCATCATTGCGACAGGTAATCACTCGAATTGCTTCACCACGCCCTTTATCACTCCACAAGGCTTTTTCAAAAATATGTGGATTGTTGCCAATTACCGCATTGGCAGCATTCAAAATGACATTGGTCGAGCGATAGTTCTGCTCCAGTTTCACCACTTTTAAACGTGGAAAATCATCTTTGAGCAGTGCCATATTTTCAGGCTTTGCACCACGCCATGCATAGATCGACTGGTCATCATCACCTACGGCGGTGAACTGTCCCATCACGCCGACCAGCAACTTGACCATCATATATTGTGCGGTATTGGTGTCTTGATACTCATCGACGAGTAGATAACGCACCCGATTTTGCCATTTATCCCGCACTTCGGCATTGTCTTGTAGCAGTCGTGTTGGGAGCACGATCAAGTCATCAAAATCCACCGCATTATAAGCACGCAGATTGCGCTCATAGAGTTGATAAAGATGCGCCAATTGTACATCTTCTTCAGTTTCACAAGTGACATGCGCTTGTTCAGGCAAGATCAGATCATTTTTCCAATCCGAGATTTTCTTCATGGCTTTGGCGATCAGCTCTTTGCTATCGGCATTTGCCAGATTGTCCCGATGCATCAAATCCATCAAAATTCGTTTGCAATCGTCGGCATCTAGAATAGAAAAATTATTTTTCAGTGGCGTATGTTTTAGCTCGATTCGCAGTAGATTGAGTCCAAAAGTATGGAAAGTCGATACGCTCAAACCTTTGGATTGTTCTTTGGACAGATGCCGAGTAACACGCTCTTTCATCTCACGAGCGGCTTTATTGGTAAAGGTCACTGCGGTAATACGATGCGCAGGGATGCGACATTCTTGTACCAAATAAGCAATCTTCTGCGTGATCACCGAGGTTTTGCCCGAACCTGCACCCGCCAATACCAATAGCGGTCCTTGCGTATAGCGCATGGCTTCTTGTTGTTTCTCGTTCAGCAGGCTACCCACAGACATTCAGACACCTAAAAATTAAATTGACAGCAACATGTGTTATCGCATTCTCAATCAATGCAATGAAAAACTTTGCAGTGCGATTTTTAAAAAGCAAATTATAGAGCCTTGCGTTTCAGTTGCAATGACTAATCTCAGAATGGTAGTTGCATGGCGTCAAATTATGCCGTGCTCAATCCATCATTTTCACATACTCATGATGCTAAGATTTGAAACATTAATGCTGACAGACTTGTAAATCATCTTGCTTTGCTTGCAACTGATTTTTCTTGGTAGACAACACTTTTTGCAATTGATCAATTTGGTTTTGCGCTGCCACTTCCCCTGCTTGTATGGTCTGCATGCGTGAGCCTACAGAGAATACATGGGCTTTTTCACGAATGTCAGGACGGATCACGATGTCCGCCTGCTTGACTTCGTAGTCGGCGAGGCGATTTTGCATGATGTTAATATTTTGGTTAAACAACCCCCACACATTCGACGTTTCGGTATGTTCTGGACGTGCCAAAATATCTACAGCAATGATCATATCTGCGCCAAGCTGTTTCGCAATAGACACAGGTACAGGATGCACTAACCCACCGTCAACATACTCCTGCTCACCGATCTTGGTTGGGACAAACATACTCGGAATACTGGTCGAAGCCATCACCGCTTTGCCTGTATCACCTTGTCTAAAAATCACATCCTTTCCAGACTTTAATTCTGTTGCGACCACATAGAATGGAATCCTCATATTTTCAAGAAGTGTATTATCCACCTGCGCATTGACATAACTCGCAATTTTTTTCCCATCAAAAAAGCCTTGCTTACTTAAAGTGAAATCCCGTACATCATCGCTTTTGAGATCCATGGCGATATTTTTCATCTGTTCAGGTGTTTTGCCACTGGCGTAGATTGCACCGACGATACTGCCTGCACTGGTGCCAACGATCATGTCTGGACGAATGCCATTTTGCTCGAGCACATCAATCACGCCAATATGCGCATAGCCACGTGCCCCGCCACTACCGAGAACTAAGGCAATTTTGGGTTTTGCGTGCACTGCTGTCGCATCCGCTTGCCATTTGCAGGTGCTTGGCTGCGCAGGTGTCGAGGTTGCATGCACTTGGGTCAATGCGACACTTGCCAATCCTGTCAGCAGTATCGATCGAATGTAGCGGATAGATTTACTCCGTTGCTGCGCAAAACGTGGCGCACAATTCAGCCTCAAAAGAAACCCTCATTTTATTTTACTGGGTGAAGTTGCATAGCGCATGCTAAAGGAACTCATGCGCAGACTCTAGGCAAATTTTGCAGAAAAATGTTAATTTGCGCACCTTATCTTGAACAGTTTTCGACTAATTTTGAACAGGTGCACTTCATCTAACTCTTTAAGAAAGTCGATGACGAAACAGCCATGCTGCTAATGGCAAGGTAATAATGGCGAGTACCAGCATCGGGACAAAATCCCATTTCACCTGTGCAAAGCCAGCGCCTTCTAGGTAGACCCGTTGCACCAAATCGATGCCGAAACGCAGTGGATTGGCATAGGTCAGCCAGTTCAACAGCTCAGGCATATTCTGCACAGGAGTCAATAATCCTGATAATAAGGTCAATGGCATAATCAAGAAAAAGGT
This sequence comes from Acinetobacter sp., assembly GCF_041911495.1. Lineage (GTDB taxonomy): Bacteria > Pseudomonadota > Gammaproteobacteria > Pseudomonadales > Moraxellaceae > Acinetobacter. The sequence goes on from NZ_JAYROT010000060.1 coordinate 33,905, forward strand.
ATAGAGCATGGCTTGTTGCATATTCAGCGCAATTGCCGAAATCGACAAGCCCACGCCAACCACCGCAATATTAAAGGCGAATAAACCAAAATACAGCAATGCCAGCGAACCATTCATCGGGATTTGAAACCAAAATAGAATAATCATCAAAATCAACGTCGACTGAATCACCCCAATCAAAATCGGTGGAATCGCTTTACCGATCATAATCTGTGTTGGCGTGTATGGCGTCACCAACAGTTGATCAAATGTACCCTGCTCACGCTCTCGTGCCACCGACATCGCCGCCAGCATCAAGGTTTGCATCATACTCAGTGTCGCAATCAATGACGGCATCATGCCCCAACGTGACTCTTGGTTGGGGTTATACCATGTGCGAGTTTTCACGGTTATCGCCGAGGTGGTGCCAAGTCGCTCTTGATTGACCTGACTGACCACACTGCTGATATAAGAACCTGCCATGCTTGCCGTCGACGAATTACGCCCATCCACGATCACTTGGAGCGCAGACGATTCATTATTGTTGAGCTTATCCTCAAAGTCCGCTGGAATGGTAATCACTGCCAGCGCCTCTCGATCATTGATGACCTGCTGGATTTGTTGATTATTTTGCAAATCCGCAGTCCGCCGAAATATCCCCGAACCATCCATGTGTGACAATATTTGCTGTGATGCTTGACTATGACTTTGATCTAACACCGCATAATCGACATGATTGACATCGTAGCTGGCAGCATAACCAAACAACACCGCCTGAATAAATACAGGGGCAATCAACGTCACCCGATTGGCAGGATCGACTAAAATCGCCAAAAACTCTTTTCGAGTCAGCACCCAAAGATAACGAAACCAGTGAGTGATCGCCGTGATAAAGTGATTCATGGTGATGTTACCTCAAGCGTTTTCTGAGCGATCGTGCCGTGACGATGGTCAGGAGCACAATATAAATCAACAAAATGCCACATTGCTTTAACCACAATGACCAATCATCTCCGCCAAGCAATAGCGTTTTAATCAAAGTCATATAATGCGTTGCAGGCAAGACATTACTCACCACTTGCACCACGATGGGCAGGTTGCGAATATCAAATACAAATCCAGACAACATCATCGCAGGCATAAAGCTGGCAAGTAGCGCCATTTGACTGGCTTGAAACTGACTTTGCGACAAGCCAGAAATCATCAAGCCCATCAGCAATGACACCATCAAATACAAAAATGAAGCCCCCATCACCGAAATCAGCGAGGCTCGAATTGGCACTTCAAACAGCCAATTGGTAGCAACCAAACAGATGACAGTATCAATCAAACCAATCACGATATAAGGCGCCAGCTTGGACAGCACAATTTCTAAAGGGCGAATTGGTGTGACGTACAATGCCTCCAATGTGCCTCGTTCCCGCTCCCGTGCAATCAGCAAGCCTGTTAAAAACGCACCGACCAAGGTCAAAATCAATACAATTAAACCCGGCACCAAAAACCATGTACTGTTGCCCGATTCGTTAAACCACATGCGCTGACTGACCGTTATTACACCCGCAGATGATCCAGAATTGGTACGGTCGGCTTGGATAGTGGTAGTGGTGTTTAAGGCGCTGGAAATATAGCCTTGTAAAGCAGACGCAATGCTGGTGGAGCGCCCATTGGTAATCACCTGTACATTAGCGTCACCATTGGCATATTGTTCAGCAAAATCGCTGGGAATATTGAGAATAGCATCAATATCGGCATCACGCATCGCCGCTTCTGCCTGATGAAAGCTGGGATAATGACTGACGCTGATATATTTCGAGCCATTTAAACCACTAATCACCTGCGCACTCTGTGGGGTGGGATTTTGCTCCACCACACCGACTCGACCATTGCTTAAGTCAAACGACAGTCCATAACCAAACAGTAAAATCAAAATAATCGGCAAAATAAAACCAATCGCCATGCTACTTTTGTCACGGATCAATTGCTTGGTTTCTTTGCGAGTCAAGGCAAATAAACGCGTCCAGAATGCAGAGAAATTATTCATGGCGTGTACCTCATTGCTTTAGCGCTTCTGATTGCTTTAGCTTATCGGCACGGGATTGCTCAACGATGGCAATGAATGCGCTATTCATATCATTCACACTTGTATCTTTAGCCCTTTTATCTGCCACGCTTGTATCTTTTACGCTTAAGTCCTGCATTTCGCCACGTCCATTTTCATGAATCATATTACGAATCTCTTTGGGTGTGCCAATCGCAAGCATCTTGCCTGCATCTTGAATGGCAATCCGATCGCAATATTCCGCTTCTTCCATAAAATGTGTGGTGATAATGATGGTAATGCCGTGATTTGCCAGCTCACCGATGGTGTACCAAAACGAGCGCCGTGCCAGCGGATCAATACCACTTGTCGGCTCATCCAAAAACAAAATCTCAGGCTGATGTAACAATGCCGCCGCCATCGACAAGCGTTGTTTAAAGCCATTGGGTAAATCGCCACTTTTGGCATTTGGCTTTAGGTCAAACTGTGCTAAGGCTTTGTCAATTTGCTGTTTCAAATGCTTGCCAGACAAGCCATATGCTCCGCCAAAAAACTTTAAATTGTCTAGCACACTCAAATTGCCATACAGTGCAAACTTTTGTGAGACATAGCCAATTTTCGCCCTCGCCTGTGCCCGAGCAGTACGCAAATTCATCCCAGCCACTTCCAGCACCCCGCTACTGGCAGGCAATAAGCCACACAGCATGCGAAAGGTGGTGGTTTTGCCAGCACCATTGGGACCGAGCAAACCAAAAATTTCACCTCGAGAGACATCAAAAGAAGTGCTCGCCACTGCGGTAAAATCGCCAAAAGTACGCACCAAGTCTTTGACCACGATCACTGGTTTTGATTCATTCAGCTGGCTTTGCTCTGCGTGTTGTATTGTACTTTGTCTTGTATCATGTGCTTTGTCTTGAGTCGCTGTGCCATCTAATACGGACGACTTTTCGACCGTTGCATCGCTTTCATCACCATGTTGCGATTGAGTTGATGCGTTTTCGGCATGATGTTTCGCTTCATGTAAAAACAGCATAAAAGCATCTTCAAGCTCAGGTTCTCGTGCTTGCGCTACCACACCTTCATGCAGTTGATCTGGCGGAAGCTCAGGGTGATCACTACGGGTAATGAAGCGCACCACATCGCCTTTGGGCACGGCATCGGCGATATAGCGATGATTATCCAGTAAATGCGCTTGTAGTATGCGTGATTTCAGTCCAGCACTTGGTTCAGCTTGCCATGTCTGCCCATGCACATGCGAGATCAGCTCAGCTGGTGAACCGTATTGGATGACCTTGCCATCGAGCATCACATAGACATCCTGACAACGCTCCGCCTCATCCATATAAGCGGTACTAATGATCACACTGAGATTTTCATCTTTGACCAATTGCTCGATAATGATCCACAAATCACGCCGAGATAAGGGATCGACACCGACACTGGGCTCATCCAAAAGCAATAGCTCAGGCGAACGCACCAAGGTACACGCCAAGCCGAGTTTTTGTTTCATCCCACCCGAGAGCTTGCCTGCTGGACGATCGGTAAAGCGTGCCAAATCGGTGATTTTTAATAAACGGTCGAAGCGTTCTTTACGCAGATCGGCTGGCACACCATGCAAATCTGCGTAGAGATCGAGATTTTCCTGAATACTTAAATCTTCATATAAACCAAACTTTTGTGGCATATAGCTGATACGATCTTGTACCGATTGTGGATCTTTGGCGACATCCGTGCCGAGCACTTCAAGATCGCCCGAAGTCGGTGCATACAAGCCCGCAATCAATCTTAAAAATGTGGTTTTTCCTGCGCCATCAGGACCGACCAAAGCAGTCAATTGCCCCGCTTTGATTTGCATCGTTAGCCCTTGTAGCGCATGCACATCGTCCGCACCTTTTTGCTCAGATTTGAAGATTTGCTTTAAATCGTTGGCGATCACCACACAATCTGTAGACATTGGCTTATTCACCTGAACGGGTTTGATTTTGTTGGGTCGGTTGACTTTGATGGGTCGTTTCACGTTGTTGATGCGACTTGTCGATATGAACCGTAACGGGTTGTCCCATTTTCAATTGATCTTTTGGATCATCGACATAAATACGCACTTCATAGACCAAGGTGGTGCGTATATCTTCGGTCTGGACGGTTTTTGGTGTGAACTCTGCAACTGATGAAATATACCCAATCTTGCCTGTGATCGGCTGATCAGGTTGTGAATCTCGAATCACTTGCGCACGATCACCCATCTGGATTTGCCCTAGCTCGGTCTCGCTGGCATAGACACGCACCCATTTTGGATCGATCAAAGCAATGGTATACACCGACTTGCTCGACGTGGTCATATCACCGACTTCCTGCAAACGTGCTCGCACCACACCATCGACGGGTGAACGCAATTCACTTTGTGCAATCTGATAATTGATCAAATCCAGATTGGCTTTGGTCGAATCATATTGCGCTTTGGCAGCAGCACGGTCTTCTTGGCGCACGCCTTTTTGTAGTAAGGTTAGATTGGCTTTGGCTTCATTTAAGGATGCCTGTGCTGTTTTCATGGTGCTTTTGGCAGCATCGACTTCTTGCTTACTCACCGCTTGCCCCACCGAACTATTAAACAGCACATTTAAGCGTTGATATTGCTTATCGGCATTTTCTACTTGCGCTTGCGCTGAGGCGACTTGCGCTTGAGCTTGGGCAATTTCTTCAGGACGATTACCAGCATCTTGTTCATTGATAGTTTGTTGTTGCACTTGCAGCTGGGCATCGGCTTGTTTGGCTTGGATCGACAGCGATTCGGTATTGAGCTGTGCCAAGACCTGCCCTGTTTGCACACGATCGCCTTCTTGCACCGCCATAGTTTGGATGCGCCCCGAAGTTTCAAATGCCAATGACACTTGACGAATATCGACATTGCCATACAGCGTCAGATGCGATGCGTCATCTTGATCACGATTAAACCACCAAAAGGCGACTGCGGCAGCAATCACCACGATGCCAACCAACAGCACGACATTACTCTTTTTCATGTAGACAAATCCACGCTTAATTTACGTACAAGTTTAAATTCAAATTTAATTTAAACTATAGCAAAAAAGTAAAAAAAGTTATACTGTTATTTTTAGCGTTCTTGGAAATCCATTTTTATGTCTCGTGCACGACGCAGTGATGGCGACTTAACCAAACAAAAAATCTTACAAAGTGCAGGTCAATTGATTGCACAACATGGCTTTGCGCAAACCACCAACAAAGCCATTGCGCAGATGGCTGAGGTGGACTTGGCGGCGATTAATTATCACTTTGATGGTCGAGATGGCTTATATAAAGCCGTGCTCGCTGAGGCGCATCAACATTTTTTAGATGAAAAAGTACTTATTGCGATTGCCAATGCCACAATTGCACCCGAGCAAAAATTAGCCCAATTATTCGAAGCCCTCATCACCAATGTCACCACGATCGAACGCTGGTATAGCAAAATTTTTATTTTAGAAATGCTGTCACCCTCTCCTTATTTGATTGAGTTTATTGAGACCAATGCGCTGAGAAAATTTCAATTGATTCTGAAAATCGTCAGCGAAATTACCGATATTGATGTCAACGATCCGATCTTAATGCCTTCGGTGCTCAGCATCATCGCCCCGATTTTTGTAATGATCTTGGCAAACAAAGACTTTAGCAATCCAGTCCAAGTGATTTCTGCCATGCCAAAACAGGATTTGGTTGAGCATTTTAAAACCTTTTCTTTGGCAGGCTTGGCTGCGGTCAAAGCCAAACATGACAAAACACATTAATTTTTTTACGTTTTAGTGCATCAATTGCCTTTCAACAGGCTATTTTTGCGCTAAGATAGCAAGGGTTTTTATAACATGTGTTTTATCTGAATTTATCATTCAATTTTCATCCCTAAACATAGAAGGAATGCTGCCGTGGACGTACGTCTATCAGATCGTGTGAATGCCATCAAACCATCCCCTACACTAGCTGTCACCAACAAAGCCGCTGAACTCAAAGCTGCTGGTAAGAACGTGATTGGCTTAGGTGCAGGTGAACCTGATTTTGATACCCCTCAACACATCAAAGAGGCAGCAATAAAAGCCATTAACGACGGATTTACCAAGTACACTGCTGTAGATGGTACGCCTGCTCTGAAGAAAGCCATTATTGCGAAATTCAAACGTGATAATAATCTTGACTACCAGCCGAATCAAATTTTGGTGTCTTGTGGTGGGAAACAATCCTTTTTCAACCTCGCATTAGCATTACTCAACAAGGGCGATGAAGTGATCATTCCTGCACCATTTTGGGTAAGTTACCCAGATATGGTGATCATCGCAGAAGGTACGCCTGTGATCGTGAAATGTGGCGAAGATCAACGCTTTAAAATCACGCCTGAACAATTGGAAGAGGCGATCACACCAAATACACGTCTATTGGTGTTGAACAGCCCGTCAAACCCAACAGGCATGATTTATACCAAAGAAGAGCTTGAAGCTTTGGCAGAAGTATTGCGCAAACATCCACAGGTCTATATCGCTTCTGATGACATGTACGAGCCGATTCGTTGGTCTGGTGACTTCTACAATATCGCAACGGTTGCACCTGATTTGTACGATCGTACTTTTGTACTCAATGGTGTGTCGAAAGCCTATGCCATGACTGGTTGGCGTATTGGATATGCAGCAGGTCCTGCAAAGATCATTGGTGCGATGAAAAACATTCAATCGCAGTCTACGTCGAATCCAACTTCGATCTCTCAAGTTGCTGCTGAAGCCGCTTTGAATGGTCCACAAGATGTATTGCAACCGATGGTTGAAGCTTTCAAACGCCGTCATGATTTGGTGGTAAATGGATTGAATGCCATCAATGGTATCTCTTGCTTGCCTGCTGACGGTGCGTTTTATGCCTATGCCAATATCCGTCCATTGATCCGTGCCAAAGGTTTGAAGTCTTGCACAGAGTTCTCTGAATGGTTGCTTGAAGAAACTGGCGTTGCAGTCGTTCCTGGCGATGCGTTTGGTCTAGGTGGCTTTATGCGTATTTCATATGCAACAGCAGATGAAGTGCTTGTAGATGCACTCTCTCGTATCAAAGCAGCTGCCGATTCGATCAGCGGTGTAGATGAAGCGATAGCTTCAATCGAAGCTGAGAAAAATTCATAATTAGCGATGCTTAATATGATTTAAATAAACTTTAAAACTTATAAGCTGTACTTAAGCCCTGACCTCGTTTCAGGGCTTTTTATTGGACAATGCTCTATGAAAATTACATGGCGACACACTTCTTGATGCAATCCATACATGACTTCATTTTAATCAGATTTAGAATTGGCATTAAAACTGCTTAATATACAAGTGTAATCCATTACATGAACAAAGCGTTCGAAGGAGTTCGACATGAAAATTCAAGAAAACCTACACTGCTTAAACAACCTCAAACACATCAAACAACTGCATGATGCAGGTATTGATGCGGATGTCATTGCGCATTTTTTCCAGTCGGAAAATATTCCTTTAAGTGCAGATCAGATTGTGCATATTTTGCACTCGATTGATGCACTGAATAAAAAACAGATTCCATCAAGCAAACTCACTGCGTTAATGAGCGCAAAAGCTGATATTGCCGAATCAGAACAGATTCCTTGTCCTGTTTAAGTGCATTCACGCCTTTCCGTCGTTACGAGAGATTGAGAGCTTATATTTAAACACACTTAATTTAGGTGTATTTAGGGTTCATTCGCCTATTCATTGCGTTTCTTTATCGGATAGTTGAATGAATTGATTGAAAATTAGCTCGCCGAGTTGTAATTCAGTGCAAATAGACTTGACCATTAATAAAATCTGTCTATAATCGCTTGCACATTCTCCCATAGCTCAGTCGGTAGAGC
>NZ_JAYROT010000061.1:0-31511 GCF_041911495.1 Acinetobacter sp.
GTTCAAGAATACAAGAATGTACGGTACACCAACCTGACGAGAAAGTAGGATGTGTTCACGTGTTTGTGGCATTGGACCATCAGTCGCAGCACATACAAGAATCGCACCGTCCATCTGAGCAGCACCAGTAATCATGTTTTTCACATAATCGGCGTGTCCTGGGCAGTCTACGTGTGCATAGTGACGTGCAGGAGAATCATATTCAACGTGTGATGTATTAATGGTAATACCACGTGCTTTTTCTTCTGGTGCAGAGTCGATTGCTGCGTAGTCTTTTGCTTCACCACCGTAGGTTTTTGCACAGATTGTCGCAATCGCTGCTGTCAATGTTGTTTTACCATGGTCAACGTGACCGATCGTGCCCACGTTTACGTGTGGTTTATTACGTTCAAACTTAGCCTTAGCCATGTTCATCTTCCTTTGTAGATTGCTTATGCAGGATCACTGCACAAGCATTAGATTTTAACTATAAAATTAGTTAGGCAATATAGTAATCGAAAGATTACTCATCGTCACCTTTTTTACCACCAGTTTGGAATTTCGTGATGATGCCTTCCGCCACATTACGTGGAGTTTCAGCATATTTTGCAAATTCCATAGAATATGTCGCACGACCTTGAGACATAGAACGCATTTGAGTTGCGTAACCAAACATCTCAGCAAGTGGAACTTCTGCACGAATCGCTTTAGTACCACCAGGTAAATCGTCCATACCTTGAACCATACCACGACGACGGTTTAAGTCACCCATGATATCGCCCATGTAGTCTTCAGGAGTTTCCACTTCGACTTTCATTACAGGCTCAAGAAGTACAGGATCTGCTTTCATGAAACCATCACGGAATGCATAAGAACCTGCCATTTTGAACGACAATTCGTCAGAGTCGACATCGTGGTAAGAACCGTCATAAAGTACAGCTTTTACGCCTACAACTGGGTAACCAGCCAAGACACCGTTCTTCATACGTTCTTGAATACCTTTATCAACTGCACCGAAGAATTCTTTTGGTACAACACCACCAACAACTTCTTCAGCGAATTCGTATTCTTTACCAGCTGCTTCAACATCAAGCGGCTCAAGACGTACATAGACGTGACCGAATTTACCTTTACCACCTGTTTGACGGACAAATTTACCTTCTTGTTCAACAACTTTCTTAATGGTTTCTCGGTATGCAACCATTGGCTTACCAATGTTCGCTTCAACACCGAATTCACGCTTCATACGGTCAACGATGATGTCAAGGTGAAGCTCACCCATACCAGCGATAATGGTTTGACCAGATTCTTCATCAGTACGTACACGGAACGATGGATCTTCTTTCGCCAAACGACCTAAAGCGATCGACATTTTTTCTTGGTCAGCTTTAGTTTTTGGTTCAACAGCCAATGAAATTACTGGCTCTGGAAATTCCATACGTTCAAGGGTAATGATGTTTTTCTCATCACACAATGTATCACCAGTAGTTACGTCTTTAAGACCTACACACGCTGCGATATCACCTGCACGAATTTCGTCAAGGTCCTGACGTTCGTTTGCGTGCATTTGCACGATACGACCGATACGCTCACGCTTAGATTTAACTGGGTTAAATACTGGATCGCCTTGCTTAAGTACACCTGAGTAAACACGGATAAACGTCAAGTTACCTACGAACTTGTCATTCATGATTTTGAATGCAAGCGCAGAGAACGGCTCTTCATCAGATGCTTCACGAGATGCTTTAGTTTCAGCTTTATCGTCAAGTACACCTTCGATCGCTTTGACTTCAGTCGGTGATGGCAAGAATTCAATTACAGCGTCCAACATACGTTGTACACCTTTGTTCTTGAATGCAGAACCACAAAGCATTACTTGGATCTCAGAAGCCAATGTACGTGCACGTAGACCTGCAATGATGTCTTCTTTTGAAAGATCGCCATCTTCAAGGTATTTGTCCATCAACTCTTCAGATGCTTCAGCTGCAGCTTCAACCATGTTGGTGCGCCACTCTTCAGCTGTATCTTGAAGATCTGCAGGGATGTCACCGTATTCGAACTGCATACCTTGAGATGCTTCATCCCAGATGATTGCTTTCATTTCGATCAGGTCAACAACACCTTGGAAGTTTTCTTCAGCACCGATTGGTACAACGATTGGTACAGGATTTCCGCCCAAACGTGTTTTTACTTGTTCAACTGCACGGAAGAAGTTTGCACCTGTACGGTCCATCTTGTTCACGAAAGCCAAACGAGGCACTTTATACTTGTTTGCTTGACGCCATACAGTTTCAGACTGAGGTTGTACGCCACCAACTGCACAGTACACCATGCACGCACCATCAAGTACACGCATAGAACGTTCAACTTCAATCGTGAAGTCTACGTGTCCCGGTGTATCAATTACGTTGATACGGTGTTGATCGAATTGGTTACCCATACCTGACCAGAAACAAGTCGTTGCAGCAGAAGTAATGGTAATACCACGCTCTTGCTCTTGTTCCATCCAGTCCATTGTTGCTGCACCATCGTGTACTTCACCAATTTTGTGAGATACACCTGTGTAGAACAAAATACGTTCTGTTGTCGTTGTTTTACCTGCGTCAATGTGCGCAGAGATACCGATATTACGGTAGCGAGAAATTGGAGTTTGGCGAGCCATATCTTACATTCCTAAATGTTATTGTTAAAACAGGACGCATTAAGTCAGTGTCATTTTAAGTTCAACCAACTTAATGCGCTTAAATGACAGCATCATGAAAATTACTCATGAAGATCGCTATCATTTTCCTGAGAAAGCCCTGTTTTATCCGCTTAGAAACGGTAGTGAGAAAAGGCTTTGTTGGCTTCAGCCATACGGTGTACGTCTTCACGCTTTTTCACCGCAGCGCCTTTACCTTCAGATGCATCAAGCAACTCACCAGCAAGACGTAAAGCCATTGTTTTCTCAGAACGCTTAGCAGCAGCATCTACTAACCAACGCATAGCCAAGGCAGTACGACGGGATGGGCGCACTTCCATTGGTACTTGATAAGTAGCACCACCAACACGGCGTGCTTTTACTTCGACCATAGGACGAACTTTTTCAAGTGTATCTTCAAAAAATTCTACTGGGTCAACACTACTATTTTTTTCTTGAACGCGGTCTAAAGCACCGTAAACGATACTTTCTGCAATCGATTTTTTACCGTCTTGCATAACGTGGTTCATGAATTTAGCGATTGTTTGGCTACCAAACTTAGGATCCGGAAGGATTTCACGGGCAGCGACTACGCGACGTCTTGGCATTTTAATCTACCTAACTATACTAGTCTTATGACTAGATGACACTTCAGGGGAATCCAGCAGTTTGTACGAGTGTCATGTACTTACGCTGGCCTTACTATACGTCGCTTGAATTTCATATCTTACAAAGAACTCAAACAAGCGAAACGCTAATATGGTGTGTATGCTTCATTCTAAGGTTGTAATAAATTACTTCTTAGGACGTTTTGCACCGTATTTCGAACGTGCTTGGTTACGATCTTTCACACCTGCGCAGTCCAAAGAACCACGTACTGTATGGTAACGTACACCTGGCAAGTCTTTAACACGACCACCACGAATCAATACAACACTGTGCTCTTGAAGGTTGTGGCCTTCACCACCGATATAGCTTGATACTTCAAAGCCTGAAGTCAAACGTACACGGCACACTTTACGCATTGCAGAGTTTGGTTTTTTAGGTGTAGTAGTATATACACGAGTACATACACCACGGCGTTGTGGACAAGCCTTCAACGCTGGAACTTTTGATTTTTCAATCAAAGTTGTGCGACCCTTACGGATCAACTGATTTGTTGTTGCCATATGGCAATTCTCCCGTTATTGAACAACCTTAAAAAATGCTCAAAATAAAAATTTAAATTAAGCCACTTTTTAAGGGCATGAAATTGTAGATCAAAATCCCTATCGGGTCAATAAGCGCAAATGTTTCGAAATCATGCTTTCAAAGCACAACTAAGCATAAAATAAGCATAAAAAATGACCGCAAATTGCAGTCATTTTTTAGTTTCTTAGATTACAAATTTCACTCAACTCATCAATCAGTTTTCCTTTTGATTAGAGTCATTAGCCTGTTTGGATGTTGCAGATTTTCCCTCAGCTTTGGTTGCGGTCTTAGTCCGTGAGTTCGCTGTACGGCGAGCACTCGGTTTTGCTTCGGCTGATTTGGTCGTCGTGGACTTTGTCGTGCTTCGTTTGGCTGTCGTTGCTTTTTCTGTCGTCGCTTGTTCCGTAGGTGCTATTGTAACGACTTTCGGCGCAGTTTTTGTGGTAGTCGCTTTAGTCGTCTTTGCGGGTGCACGACGAGTCGTCGATTTTTTCACTACAGTTTTTGTTGCTACTTCTTTCTTTGCCAAATCTTCGACTGCGTTATGAATCTCAGCTTCTGTCATTGGTGCTGACTGTTTTTCAGCATGACCTTGCTTTTCAACTTTAACCTTCACAATATCAGGATTGTCATCAAGATGTTGTTGTGCAGTTTTTTGATGAGATTCAGCAAGCTGTTGGTCATTAGCACTGTGCACTAATAATGCAGACACATCATTTTTTGCCAAAGCGTAGACTTGCTGTTGATGAGTATAGCCACGCTGATAGGCTTCAAGCACAGCAATGTGTTGTTCAGGATTGTCGATCAAATAACGACGTGCATGCGCAAAAATTTCATCCGCTTTTTCTGCAACCTCTTCGATCATTTTCACACCATAAAATGCACCGACTAAACCACCTAAAAGTGGGGTGGTATAGCGCAACCATTTTACTTTACCCAATCCATTGAGCATGCTCCACTTATACTGCCCATCTGCATCACTCAAGGCATTTTTAAAACCTTCGAAACTAAAATTACTATCTAAGAAGCTTTGCAGTTGTGAATAATTACCCGTATTGAGCACATCTTTAAAGTTACGAATGCCAAGTAAAAGTACCTGCTTTTCAGCAATCAAACCTAGATCAGATTTCACCAAGACTTGATAGACTGCTTGCTGATCTTCTTCATTATCTAGCTCAAAGCCGTAAGCATGACCTGTTTCATAAATGGTTTTTAACGCCAATAAAACAGACAAAGGTAAATCTGCCACAGCCCCAACCATACCTGCGACACCACTCACACCTCCTTGTAACGCCGCAAAGATTTTATTTACTTCTTTGAGCGCAGATGAAGCACGCGCAGAGCGATCTACATTTTGTTGGAGTTCTTGAATAGATTTTGCGCCAGTTTCTGCGAGGACACGTTCTGTTGATGCGAGTGCCATTGAGGCTTTGGCAAGAAGCTCTAACACTTCATCGGCAGCAGAGTCCAAGCCATTTGGCAATACAAATTTTGAATATTTGTTAACGGCATTGTAGCGATTGCCCAGCACTTGTTTGGTAATGGTTGGGAATTGATTGCGAAATAGTTGATGAATATCTTCATAATCCAAATCAAATTGATCTCGTTGTTGCGCTTTGCCTTCGATCACTTGTCCACTTTTTGCCAACATGTTTGAATTGTTATTTTTATTCAGTGGCGAAACTTTTAAAGTTTGTTGGCGAATTCGCTCAACGATCAGCTTTTTAACTCCCATTACTTTTTTCCTGCCTGTTTTTAAGATACTTTTATGATTAAATGAAATTTTTTAAGCCGTTGCAACTAAGTTTTGTGTGCATGCGTTGCTTTATGTGTCTTAGATTGAATTCTAATGATGATACTTTTGAGGCGAGCTCAATCGAACAGGGTGTATACATCTCATCTTCCATTTAATTTAATTCATGTTTTAAACTGAATTGGCAAAATCAGCCAACATGTTACACTTTTCATGATTCAGTCAGTGATTGCAAAACGCATAGTTTTCGCCATTGCAGTAACTGCTGAAAACCGCTTAAATGTCGGCAGTTAGATTTTCATATTGATAAAAAAGGACATTCCATGAGTCGTCGTGTTGTCATTACAGGTATGGGCATTAATTCATGTATTGGAAATACCCTAGAAGATGTCAAACATTCTCTGGAGCACGGTATTTCAGGCACACGTCATAATGCGAGTTATGCAGAGCTCAACTTTAAAAGTCATGTCAGTGCGCCAGCCGAACAAGATTTTGACAAAATCGACCGTAAGCTCAAACGCTTTATGGGTGTTTGTGCAATGTATGCCTACAATGCAGCGGTCGATGCGGTCAATCATGCGGGATTAACCATTGATGAGATCGGTAGCAATCCACGCTACGGCATCGTTGGTGGTAGCGGTGGCAACTCGACTGCATCTGTCGCTGAAATGGTCAAGCTTTTAGAGGAAAAAGGCGCACGCAAAATTGGTCCATTTTTTGTCCCTCGAAATATGAGTAATACCATTACCGCCAATGTCGGTGTCGCATTTAAAATGCAAGGTATTGCGCACTCGATCACCAGTGCATGTGCAACCTCCGCTGATGCAATTGGTTATGCCTACAACATGATTCAACTGGGTAAACAAGACTTGATGCTTGCAGGTGGTGGTGAAGAAGATCATTGGTCACAAAGCTTATTATTTGATGCAATGGGTGCGCTGAGCTCAAAATACAATGAAACACCTGAAACTGCATCACGCCCTTATTCCAAAGATCGTGATGGCTTTGTCATTGCAGGTGGTGGTGGTTTTGTTGTCCTAGAATCCCTTGAACATGCACAAGCACGTGGCGCAAATATCATTGCCGAAGTCGTTGGCTATGCTGCAAATAGCGATGGTTTCGATATGGTCGCACCAAGTGGTGAAGGTGCAACACGTTGTATCTTGATGGCACTCGATGAAGCAAAACAGCATGGTGTCGATACGATTGATTATGTCAATACTCATGGCACATCTACGCCTGCGGGTGATGTCACCGAGCTTAAAGCGATGGAACGTGCTTTTGGTGAAGGTAAAGTCCCCGCGCTGAGCTCAACCAAATCAATGACAGGTCACAGTTTGGGTGCTGTTGGTGTCCAAGAAGCAATCTATTGTATGCTGATGATGCAAAATGACTTTATCGCTCCAAACATCAATGTGACAGAACTTGATGAAGGGGCTCAAGGTTTCGATATTGTACTTGAAAAACGTGACGCCAAACTTAATACTGTCATGAGTAATAGTTTTGGTTTTGGTGGTGTCAACGCTTGTTTAATCTTTAGAAAATGGGCTGAATGATAAAATTGGGTCTTAGGAAGCTAAACTATGTCATCAAAATCATGCCCTCAGCACCAAGTCTTTGCTAAAATAGATCATTAATTGTATTTATTTGAGTCGTTGATGGACGCACCCTCAGAAGCATTTTTATGGGTCAAAGCACTACACATCATTGCTGTCGTGTGTTGGTTTGCTGCCTTATTCTATTTACCTCGTTTATTTGTCTACCATGCTATGAGCGATGATGCGATTAGCCATCAACGCTTTGAAATCATGGAGCGCAAGCTCTATCGTGGCATCATGTGGCCTTCGATGATTGGCACGCTGATCACTGCGCACTTCTTGGTAGATTGGGGTGATGCAACACGTCACTATCATGAAGCGACATGGTTTTATATCAAAGTGGCTTTGGTTGGCTTATTAGTGATTTATCACTTTATCTGTGGCTATTATCGTAAAAAGTTGATCGACAATGCACACTATAAATCCCATAAATTTTGGCGATTTTTCAATGAATTACCTACGGTAATTTTGATTGCATGTATTATTTTGGTCGTGGTAAAGCCTCAGTTTTGATATAAAAGTCAGTTCTAAGGCTTTCTCATTCTCTCAATTTTATTGAAAAGCAATTCACTCTAATTTGCGAATGCCAAGCAACTATCGTGATTCCACTCTCTTTTTTCTTTGAGTGGTGATTTAATACACAGCTCTCTTTTCGTCTGATAATACGCATAACCTTGTGTATTCTGATTAAGCTTTTCAACTGTCCAATCTTGTCCACTGTGTAAGACGTTAAAAACTCGGATTTTGTTATCGAGAAGCCTTAATCATATTGATATACGCTTTCTGTCAACGGAAAGTGTTTCTAAAATCCCTGCACCAATTTGGTTTCTAAACTTAGCTGAAGCGTCAAGTTTTGGGTGATCGTTTTCCACAACACTTGGCGCCATACGCACATAATCTACATAATTTGATTCTGACCAATTTATTTGTGTTTTCGCCCACTCTGCATACTGATTCGCTGTCATATTATTTTTATAGATTTGTTTGAAAATCAATCGACCTTTCCATGTATTTAAAAGATCAAGCAGACTTGTAGACTCCTCTTCCAACTCCACAAAAGTAGCATTCATTCGCTCTTCGGACAGAAAAGATAATATTTCAATCAGATCTAGTGAAGTCATTTTTCGAATTGAAAAGCTTTTATTGCCAAGTGGCTCAAGACTAATTTCCAGCTCGTGTCCTCTCTGTGAATTTTCGATTTCGAGCAAATGTATAGTATTCACAACAGTATCAATTTGTTTAATCAAAACTGCCTTTTCGATCATATCATTTCGATTGCTTAACATCGTCGTTAATTCATTCACATATAAATGTAATTGCTCAATATCTTGATTTAAAATGAGATGCGATAAATATAAATATTGAATGCTCCTCAAACGCAACCAAGACATATCACAACATGTTATTGGGAGTAGCAACTCAGAATTTTCTAAATTTCCCTGATAAACAAGCATTTTGTACCGATCAATTAGATATTGTTTATTTTTATATTCTGCTTCAACTTCTTGTGCGATTGGCAATAAGTCATTGAGTTTAGGCTGTTGTCGAATGGTGCGAGAGTCAGCTTCAAATATAGCAGTTAACTGTTGATCGAGATCATTATCTAATAGTACATTTTCAGTTAGTTTATGCTCTTTCCATTTATCTCTTTCAAGATTTGTTTGATACCATTCCGCCCAACCTGCATGATAACGCAATCTCCCCAAAACCATTGGGTCTATATCTTTTTTAGCATCAAAACCTAATTCTAAGAAATAAGGGGCTTCTTTTAAATCAGGTTGATAATTCGGATAGATAGCAAGCAAATCTTGTGCATCTTGGGAAAGTGGATCATCGAGTGTCATCCAATACAGAAAAGCTAAAATACCTCCCCAAATTAAAAATATTAAGGCAAAACAACTCAATATTTTAATTGATTTTTTTAACAACATCCTAAAATTATCTTTTTTGAAATTTTATTGAGTTTAGCTTTTTGACCAAAGCATTGCATTAAAATTTTGATCAAAAAGCATCGACTCAAGACATTGTTATCTTTCTAAGAAATCATAAAAACATGAAAATAAAATCGTTAAATCCGCCCAACTTCCAAATATGGAATACGATGCGAATCTATCTCAGGACGTGGGTCACGGCTCGGACACATAAAACCATGTATCCCAGTCAACAGCTCTCCCCGATAATACAGATTCAAACTCTGACGTGGATCGCGATGTGACAATGTATAGCTTACACAGCCTACGCCTCGTGACTTCGATAGTTTCAACGCATCATTCAACATCAAATCATGCAAGGCTTTGTAGCTTGGCTTACACAGTAATGAATGCAGCGCATGGTATTTGATCGAATCGCCTTTTTTCGGCAATTTCATCGTGCCTCGTAGCTTCGCCCATAGGTTGTAAATCGGTCGAATCATGCCGATCGTCCAACCATAATCCAAAATTTTGGTTTGTTTAAAACTACTTTGTGACCACAATCCAAACATGCCAATCAGCTGATCATTCAAATAGTACAATTGAAAATCGGAGAGCGCCAAACCTTGATAATACTTTGAACCACTCAGTAATTCGTTAAAGTCATAGGCAGGAATAAAGTTATAAAACTTTGCCATGCGCTGTACAAACTGATTCATCGCTTCAATATCATCTTTGCCTGCGGTTCGAATACGCAAGTTGCTCAGGTAATGCTGATCTTCCGACTCAATAAGAAGTCTTTCTTTGTGTTTATTCCGATGGATTGCCGTTAATGTCAAAGTTTCAACACTCCCTTCTTCGTAATAGTCAGGAATTCCGACCTTACCAGTTTGTACCGCTTTTCGTGCTGCAAGATTGTCATTAAAAATAATCATATGGTTAAAGTCTGGCTGTTGCATGGTTTTACGCATGTAATAGCCCATCTCTTTCATCAAGGTCGTACCACGATAGTCGGCATGAATACGTAAGTCACTCGCATATCGCATCGGTTGGATTTCACCATTGATATAGCAAGGACGATGACCATTGCTGTAGCATGCCACCAGTTTTTGCGTTGCGATGTCTTCTACCACACAATGATCATTGACCTGATATATCACTTGACTGGCATTGAAGTAGCTCGGCTCTCTTTGAAAGCTAATGGTTACGCCTTTGGTGGTCATCGGCACACAGATCAATTTCAATAAAGCCGCTTCATCTGATGCAACTGCTGCTCGCACGTTAAAGTTTGAGCTTTTCTTTTGTTGCGGGGCATTTGGTTGCGGTGCATTTGATTGTTGTGGCATCAAAGTTTGTACTTGATGTGCCGATTCTGATTGTTTTAAAGCAGTGTGCTGTGCGTCTAATTTCTGCGCATCTACTTTCTGCGTATGCGTTTTATTTAAAGTATCCATCATTATTTTCCCATTCCTTGAGTATAAAGCTGTAAAAATATCCTTGCGAAAGTGTGCTTTCAAAAATGTGTTTTCGAAAATCATAACTGCCCTGTCAGGTCTAATAAGCGATATACCAAAATCACCTCATCCTGTTGATTGACAATTTTTTGTGTATGAAGCTCCAAGACTTTTTGCTCCGCCATCAGAAAGTCATAAGAAGTCTTCGTCCCAACTTCCAACTCTCTGGTAATAAAGTGCAATGCGATCTCTGCGGATTCGATCGCTTCGTCAATTGCCTTTTTATTCTCCCGAACCGCACCAAGCTGTGAATAAACAGTTTTGGTTTCAGCCTCTAGGTCGTGACGCACCACTTCGACTTGCTGTGCTGCGAGCATTCGATCCGCACTGGCTTTTTTACGATCGGCAGCATTGCGACCATGATCGAACAGTGGAATTTT
The DNA here is from genome assembly GCF_041911495.1 of Acinetobacter sp. Classification (GTDB taxonomy): domain Bacteria; phylum Pseudomonadota; class Gammaproteobacteria; order Pseudomonadales; family Moraxellaceae; genus Acinetobacter. The sequence continues at coordinate 11,006 of NZ_JAYROT010000061.1, forward strand.
TAGTTGCACGCCCATCATGTAGTTTTCACTTTCACTATTGATGCTATGCAATTCGTGCTGTGTACCGATGCGACTGGTCAAAGACAACATTGGTTTAAGCTGTGCTTTGACCAAATCGTATTGACTAGACGCTGCATCAAGCTCCAATTTGGCTTGTTGCAGACTTGGATGACGCTCAATCATTTCAAGGCTTTCAGATAAATTTGGACTGTAGTTCGGCACAGCAACCGAGTCGTCCATCTGTGAAATATCCACGCCAGTGATTTTATAAAACTCTGTTTGACTGATATCTAAGTTGGATCGTGCCAAAACACTATCTGCCTGACCTTGTGCATACTGTGCTTTGACTTGGGCAAGATCGGCACGAGTAATCACACCTGCGGAAAATTTCTTATCCGCTTCATAGACCGAGCGACGTAGATTCTCTAAGGTACTGAGCTGAAGTTGTGACAAAGCATACTGCTTCAACACATCAGTATAGACTTGCACCGTAGTCAAAATCGTTCGTGCACGCTGTCCAGATAAAGCTTGAACCTGTGCTGAGGAGCGCAACTTTGCCGATTGGATTTCGAGCTGTTTGCGTCCCCATGTGTACAGTGGGTAATCTGCCTGCAACTCTGCGCTACGGATACTTTTATAACCCTCTGATGGGAAGATCGTGCCATGATGTGCCACGACTTTTTCACGTCCGATCTGCCCAACGAGATTGACATCTAGCCCATAGCGACGCTGTGCTTGCTGTACCACTGCATCCTGCTGTACCAAACGCAGTTGGCTGATTTGCATTTGATCTTCATGCTTCAATGCAGCGTCGATCGCCTCACTCAAGCTGATAGCCGATACCGACTGCAATGGCGATACAAAGACAGCACTCAGCATGCCAAGCATCCACATTTTTCTTAACATGCTTTGCCCCGAATCATTCTTTTAATTTTCAAAGACATCCCCTTTATTTCATCAACTGAGGTTTAACCTTTCGAATTGAACTTTTCAGCTCCAAACCTTCTAGCTTCAAATCTTCTAGCTTCGATCATGCTCGGATCAATTAAATGGATGCTTTTGCTGTGTTTTAAAATTGACCTCAAGTGCTGAATCTAACTTCGCGATCAACGACTTGTAGCTTTCGATGCTTATTTTTTTCAATGGTTCAGGTTTGATATTTCCCTCAATCATGCCTTCACGCATCACAAGGTCTTTATAGCCTTGCCAACCATTTTCAACCATAAGCATACGAGGTAATCCCAACTGCTTCAGATCACGAGCCAATTCATAATGGAAATGTTGTCGAAGCTGTCGATCGACCCATTCCGCTTGGACAGATTGATCTTGATATAGACTTTGTTTTGCCAAACCATCTTGAACTGAGCTGTCAGCTTGATTGATCTGCGCAGGCTCCATCAATACCGCATAGAATGGACGTTCTGATGCTTGATTGGTTTCTACTGCGAGTAAAGAAATCGCTTTGACATTATCGTGTTGATTGATTTTTCCAAGTAATTGCTGTGCAACATCAGGCGATAGTTTTTCACCGACCAAATCCACGCCAAAGCGTCGTCCCTGAAATTCAAAGCACGGCACATTGCCCCAAAACTCAGTGACTTTGAGATGATCATCAAGACAATAGCGTAATAAGCCATTACCACTACTGATAATCGGGCTGACGTGATCACCAACTTTCAGCTCCCAAGATGGGACGATTTGACCAAGCTTGTCGCCTTGCAGATATTCAAACTCATAGAAATGGCTTTTATAGGCAAGTGGATAGCGTCCTTGATAAGGAATCGTGACCACACCTTCCGTTGCCCACAGCCCTTTACCTTCAAAGCCTGAATGAGGTACTTCCTGTTGAAGTAGTTTTGCCCACTGCTTCGCTCCTGCCGTATCCCATGATGAGATCAGCTTCAACTGCGTCCACAAGCGTTCGAGGTCAATTTCCCCTTCATCAATCATCTGCATCAACAGTTTGGCGCGCTTCGGTGCAAATGGTGCATCGACATTTTGCAACGATGTTTCACGCTTCGCCCAAGATCCAGTCATCAATACCATCACAATGTCTTCAGCTTGCTCATTGAGTCGTTCGATCAACTGCAAAGCAAAGGTTGGGCTCCATACCGAGATGAGCGCCAAATCTTCAGTAGCGACCAAGTAGCATAAGGTTGCAAACATCGCATCATCAGGATTTCCCGCAAATGATACATGCTGTGGCACTGCCTGCGTAAACTGGGTAATCAGACGTTTTCCAACACTCAGTAATGCACTGTCATCATTTAGATTGTCTTCTTTAATCAAGGCACGTTGGCTGTCAGGTAGCCAAGATACCGACCAATAATGTTTCCCTTTGGCTAGACCCGAAGACTTGCGGTACATACTGCTCAACCACGGTGCAATCGCCTGATCAAGCTCATCAAGAAAGGCTTTGGTATAAGGAATAAACTTGATTTGATCACTCGAACCACTGGTCGGTTGAAAGCGCACCAACTCACTATGCGACAGTGCATCTTGCCCATTACGCCAATCCATGACGTCACTTTTCCAGTCTGCATAGCGTGTTAGCGGAAGCTTTCGAAATTCTTCGTAATCTTGAATATTACGAATATTCGGTTGACTGGCATGGCTCAATATCTGCTTTAAGCGTTTGCGCTGTATGCTTTTGATCTGATATTTACCCGCGTGGAATTTCACATCTGCGACTTTACACATACTGCGCAACAGCAAATGTGAATACCAAGTTCGGTTTAGCAATTGTTTGCCTAGACTCAATCTCGATCGTGGAGAGCTCATACGTTGCTCTCCAGCTTTTTGAACGTTGCTTTACGATGGCGGATTGCCTCAAACTTGCCAACACTGGTTTGTTTTGATAAATAATGCACTGGATAACGTGCAATATCTTTCCAACCAAATCTCCCAACACACGGTAGCTCTGTCCCTTTGATCCATGTTGGATTCATACGTTCAAAAAAGCCAATTTTCGGGTTTTTCGCTTTCATCTCAGCGGTGATCGGTGCGATGTCTTGTTTTAATGGTTGATAATCTTCACCGAAGTTGAGCAAGCCACTGCGATTGTCATAAAACTTGGCGTAGAAGCGTTTGCAATATTCCTCGACAATAGGTGCAAGGTTGCGATGCTCGCCATCTACATTTGGATAGTAGACTTCATAATTATTGGCAAGTAACAGATACGTTTTATAGCCTTTAGAAATCAGCATCCAATACACTTCTTCGAGTGGATACATCAGGCGAATTTTGACTTTGAGTTTAAACATCGTGCTTTGCAACGCACGTGAGCCCCAAAACTCTTTGAGAATCACAGTATCACCACTAAAGATAAAGCGATACTTTTTACCTTGATAATCAAAGTTGTTGAGCACAACGGTAGAAAACCCAACAATGGTATTCGACTTCGATTCAAAGACAAGAATCGCACCATCTTTTTCATTGAAATCACTGAGAAAAAGTTCAAAGTTGGTATTATGATAATACTGTTTGTAAATGTCATACATCACTTCCTTTTGACGATGACTAATCTGCGCCAAAGATAAGTATTTTCCATAAGTATCTTGTGCTTTGATTCCTTTAATGACCTTATTTCGGATTGTCGTAAGATTCATCATAATTCTCCATGTTACATCAAGTTATTATTTCACCCCTGTTTTCTAAAACACTTAGAAAGCAGTTTTACATCAAATAGTTACATCAGTTCAGTACATCAATTATTTTTACAACATCTGCTGTTCTCGAAGTTCAATACAACAGTGATTCATCAACTTGCTCAATCGCATTTGGGACAAGTTTGAGTTCAATGATTTACATCGTTATTCGGCCTAAATGAGCTACATTTAAGTCGGCATTTTTTTCGGTTTATCCATGAAATAGGTCAACACTGCCGCAGCAAACATAATGATCGACAAGAGCTTGAATAGATCACTAAAGCTTCCTGTCAATGCCTGCGCATAGATGTCTTTATTCATGGTTTGGTATGCGAGCTGCTCAGCATTTTCGCCACTTTCTGCATACATCTGTTTGAGTTGATTCAGATGTTCAACAAACATCAGATTTTCAGGTGTCAGCATACTTTTCAGCTCTGAGGCATGCCATGCCGTGAGCCAATCTACCGACGAATTAATCAAAGCTAAGCTAACCGCACCTCCAATATTTCGCATCAAGTTATACACACCACTGGCATCTGCGACTTTTTCCAGTGGTAAGGTACTCATGGCAAGATGGGACACCACGATCAAGCAGATCATCAACCCAATCCCACGAAAGACCTGTGGCCAAAACATAAAATCATAATCACTATGAATAGTCAGATTGGCATTCATCAAAACACCACACGCTGCCAACAACATGCCAATAAAGACCGTAAGGCGTGCATCAAAGTTTGGAATTAACCATGCCAAAAATGGCGCAAAGCAGAACATCACCACACCTGTGACCATCATGATGTGACCGATTTGGCTACTATTGAGCTCTCGTACCTGACCGAGAAAAACTGGAATCATATAACCCAAGCCGTATAACGCCATACCGATCACAAACGTGACGATACAGCTCAGGCTAAAGTTTTTATTTTGAAAAACGGATAAATCCAGCAAAGGCTTTGGTCGAGTAAAGCTTCGATGAAAAAACACCACAGCACCGATCAGACACGTCGCCAATGCAACACGTACCCCAAAAGACTGTAGCCAGTCATGCCGTGCACCTTCATCAAGAAAATACTCAAGCCCACCCAAGAAGCACGCCAAACCTATGAGCGCAATCCAATCCATCGTTTTTAATAAACTCACATCGCCACGATCAATATCTTGATTGGCATAGATCACCACTGCGATCAAAATCCCAGGAATGATGTTGATCAAAAACATCCAATGCCATGAAAAATTTGTCGTCAGCCAACCGCCAATTGTAGGACCGATCGCAGGACCTAGTGTGCTCACCATACCAAAGACCACTAAAGGCAAGGTGCGCTTTACTTCAGGAAAAAGTAAATACATTGCGGTCATCGAGGTTGGAATCATGCCACCGCCCATGAATCCCTGAATGGCACGAAAGCATAATAAACTTTCCAAATCCCACGCCATCGCACAAAGCAACGAACTAATGGTAAAACCCACCGCACACATCACATAATAGGTACGAGTAGAAAATACCCTCGCCAATACACTGGATAATGGAATAGCGATAATCTCAGCGATCAAATACGTCGTTTGCACCCACGCCACTTCGTAGCGACTAGCACTCATCCCTGCTTGGATTTCATTGAGTGAACTGGCAACGATTTGAATATCCAAGATCGCCATGAAGTTCCCAAAGATCATCGCAGAGAAAATCACCCAAGCAACTTTCGGGCTAAACTGCCAATCTGACTGTTGAGCGTGGTATGGCTGATTGCTTTCGTATTGGTTCACCTGATCCATGGTATCCCTCGACTCTGTCCTATGCGCCTGACTTAGCTACACAAACGATACAAATAATTAGCTACGCACATCGACAGTAGCAACGACAGACAAGCCAGGACGAAACACATCATTATTCGGGTTGTCTTCTAAGGCGATCCGCACAGGGATTCTTTGCACAACTTTGTTAAAGTTTCCTGTCGCATTATCAGGAGGCATCATGGTAAACACCGCACCAGACGCAGGTGAGAAACTTTCAATTTTCCCTTGAAACTCTTGATTTGGATACGCATCGAGCTGGAGTTTAACCAATTGCCCAATGTGCATTTTCTCGATTTGCGTTTCTTTGTAGTTTGCTTCGACATAAATGGTTTTATCTGGAACGATGGCGATCAAACGAGATTGTGGTGTGACTCGTGAACCGAGCTGAACGGATAATGCGCCAACTTTTCCATCGACTGGCGATACAATGGTGGTTGCATGACGTTCAATCTCATACAGTGCTAATGATGCTTTGGCATTTTCCACATCAGCACTTAATCGTCCTTTTTCCGCACTCACACTCGCCACTTGCGCCGTTGCCGCTGCGACCGCAGATTGCGCATTATCTCGCTGTGCTTTGGCACTACTGTACTGGGCTTGGATAGATTCAAAATGTTGACGTGTAATTACGCCATCATTCATCAACTCCTCATAGCGTTGATATTCTTCACTCAGTCGAGTGACCTCAGCCTGTGTCGCACGGAGCTGTGCTTTGGCTTCTAGGATTTTTGCTTCTGCGGCATATTGATTACCCTTTTGCACACGTAAATTCGCTTGCTTGGCATCGACCTGCGCCACAGCTTGATCATAACGTGCTTGATAATCTCGATCGTCCAACGTAAATAAGACATCGCCTTTTTTGACATATTGATTTTCTTTCACCTCGATCGTCGCCACTTCTGCAGCAATACGAGGCACAATCCATGTCACATCTGCTTTGACATAGGCATTATCAGTAGACTGAAAATAACGATAAACAAGGAAATAATAAGCGACAACGATCAATGACAAGATGATCAATACGCTCAATATCATCCATGATACTTTTTTTCGGCGTGCAAAAACTTGCGTTTGGTTTTGATGCTCCACATCACACCCCTAATTTATATTGCAGAAAATTTTATTGCAGTCAGCCTGCAAAGTTATTCATGTTCAGCCAGCGATATCCATCGACGGCGTTGCTTATTCATTGGTTATTTAGCTTTAGAAATTGATTTTAAAAATCCGAGCTAAGTCGGCGAGATTTTATATATGAAAAAAAATAAGTGAATACGTGTTTTTTTAAATATGAATTAATAGAATTAAAAACACGACTTAAATTATTGTTTATTAAGAATTTGGTTAATTGTAGTCAAAATGTAGCCAAAACTGTCAATTTTTGTCAGCGGTTGCGCTTTTTGCAACTCGCTTGCTGTGCCATAACCATAACTGACCGCAATACTTTTGACGTCATTTTGACGTGCACCAATGATGTCAAACTCACGATCTCCAATCATTACAGTCACTTCCGCATCCAAATTCTCTTGTTCTAAAAGATATGCTATCAATTCCGCTTTATTGGTACGCTCACCTGTCAGTTCACTGCCATAGATTTTTTTGAAATATTTTGCCAAGTCAAAATGCGCCAAGATTTGCTCCGCATAAATGGTTGGCTTCGCTGATGCGACAAAAAGCCGATAACCTTGTTGCTGTAATTTTTCTAAGGTTTCTGCTACTTCAGGATAGACTTCATTTTCAAACAAGCCAATCGTGCTAAACCGTTCTCGATACAAAGCCAATGCTTGCTCTGCCAATTGATCTATATTGACAGTGTCATCGTCCGATTGTAATAATTTTGCCAAAGAGGCTTTCAGCGGTGGACCAATACACCAGTCCAAATCCACTTTATCAGCAAGTGGTCGCCCGAGTTTTTGCATGGCATAGCGAATACAGGTGGTAATACCGAGTTTTGGATCGGTCAATGTTCCATCTAAATCAATCAAAATATTTTCTATCTTCATCGCTACTTACCACTTTGTACCAAACTATTGCCATCAAAATTGATTGCACATTTTATGTCGTGAATTTTAACAATGCCCTTGCTAGAATGTCATGTATTAAATCTTCATTTGCAATCAAAGGAACTGTGCAGTGCGCCCAACGGTATTATGTTTTTCAGGATTAGACCCATCAGGCGGAGCAGGCTTACAGGCTGACATCGAAGCCATCGGACTAAGCGGCGCACATGCAGCGATTGCCTGTACTGCGCTAACCATTCAAAACTCGCAAAATGTCTTTGGTTTTGAAGCAACTTCAAAGGATTTACTGCTTGCGCAGGCCAATGCAGTGATTGATGATTTACCGATTAATACCGTGAAATCTGGCATGCTCGGCACCACGGACAACATTGCTGTTTTGGCTGAGTTTTTAGATCAGCATGCCGATTTACACTATGTGCTTGATCCTGTATTGGTGGCGAATAGCGGTGGCAGTTTGGGCGACTTACCCACTTTGGTGGAAGCCTTTAAAGTGCTGATTCCTCGTGCAACAGTGATTACCCCAAATACGGTCGAGCTACGTGCTTTGACAGGTTGTGAGGATTTGACCCAAGCCACACAGCGCATTTTTGAACTGGGTGCAAAAGCGGTTTTAGTCAAAGGCGGTCATGAAAAACTGCCTGCCGATGTGATCATCAATCGCTTATATGTCGCAGGTGAATTGGTCTATGAGAGTGAAATGCCACGCATTGACGGTGAATTTCATGGGTCAGGCTGTTCGTTGGCGAGCTTTATCGCAGGGCGATTGGCGCTGAATGACTCACTGGAAAAAGCAGTTGAACTTGCGGAAAAATGGTTACATCGTGCATTAGAACGTGCTGATAGTCCGCATGTTGACGGACAGAAGATGCCACGTCGTTTTACTTAAACCCAATTCGACAACATGAATTTTCCATAAAAAATGCGAGCTTTTCGATCAGAAGCTCGCATTTTTATTCAAGTGAAATACTTATGCTTTAGGCAAAGTCACACCTGTTTGACCTTGATATTTTCCACCACGGTCTTTGTATGAGGTTTCGCAGACTTCATCACTTTCAAAAAACAGCATTTGTGCTACGCCTTCTCCTGCATAGATTCGTGCAGGCAAATTTGTTGTATTCGAAAATTCAAGTGTTACATGTCCTTCCCACTCAGGCTCAAGCGGCGTGACATTCACAATAATGCCACAACGTGCATAAGTCGATTTACCCAAGCAAATGGTCAAAACATTACGTGGAATACGGAAATATTCAACGGTACGTGCCAATGCAAAAGAGTTTGGCGGAATGATACAAACGTCTGATTCAATATCAATAAAACTTTTATCATCGAAATTTTTCGGATCGACAATCGCAGAATGTACATTGGTAAATACTTTGAATTCACGAGCACAGCGCACGTCATAGCCATAGCTCGATACGCCATAAGAAATCAACTTTTCGCCATGCTCATCATAACGAATCTGACCTGAAGCATACGGCTCGATCATGCCATGTTGCTCACTCATTTCACGAATCCAACGATCAGATTTGATTGCCATATAATTCCTACTTACTCAATCTTTATTAAACGATTTAAATTTTTAACGATACTAACGCAAATTACCTGAAATGCAAATGCAGTAGAATTTTCAAGGCAATTAAAGTCGAAACAGTTTAAAGCAATACGAGGCAACCGAATGATGGTGTATAACGCATACATCGAATGAGGTTAACGCTGTAGTGCTTTAAAATGTAATGACTTATGACTTAGACAGTTTTATTGCCCACTTGTTCAAGCTCACTGCGCATCTGATCAATCACTTGCTTATAGTCAGGTTTGCTAAAGATCGCAGAACCCGCCACAAACATATCCGCACCCGCTTCGGCGATTTCACGGATATTGGCAGGTGTAACACCGCCATCGACTTCAAGATAAATATCACGACCACTGGCATCAATGATTTGACGTGCTTGGCGCAGTTTATCCAACGTCGTTGGAATAAATTTCTGTCCACCAAAACCAGGGTTGACACTCATCAATAGGATTTGATCAACTTTATCTAAAACATAATCCAAATAATGCAAAGGCGTTGCAGGATTAAACACTAAGCCTGCTTTGGCACCGCCTGATTTGATCAATTGCAATGAACGGTCGATATGATCAGATGCTTCAGGATGAAAGGTGATAATATCCGCACCTGCTTCTAAGAAATCACCAATCATACGATCTACTGGCGACACCATCAGATGCACATCAATCGGCGCTTTGATGCCATAATTTTTTAAGGCCTTACACACACCTGCACCAAAGGTCAAATTCGGCACATAGTGATTGTCCATCACGTCAAAATGCACCACATCCGCGCCTGCCTCCAGTACACGTTCTACATCCTCGCCCAAGCGTGCAAAGTCGGCAGAAAGAATAGATGGCGCAATAAGATATGGCTTAGACATGAATCACCTGAATGTCAGTTGGCTAAATGTGGTCGCATTATAGCAGAGCTAAGCTGTGTATTTTCTAACAATTTAAAACCTTAAAACACTAAAGCTGTGCTTCCACCTGTGCAATGCGTTTTGCCGTGGCGGGATGACTTTGCATAAAGTCTGTAGCGTCTACATCCGCTTCTTCTTCATTTTCATCGCTTAAACGCTTGAGAAAATCTGCCAAATATTTCGGAGAAATGCCCTGACGCTTTAACTCGTCGATCGCATATTGATCAGCTTTGAGTTCAAACTTCTGTGAATACTGTGCAGATACCACTGCCAAAGGTAAACTTCCAAACAGATCAGATGCATCACCTGTGATCGACACATACAAAATCGAAATACCTAAACTTTGTAAGCCCTGCTCCAAGCTATGTCGCTGATCCAAATGCCCTTGTTCATGTGCAAGTACTGCAAGGAGTTCTTGATCATTTTCTGCCAATTCGACCAACTCATCAGTGAGCATAATTGTCCCATTAGGAATCGCTAAAGCATTCGCTCCAATATACTCACCACCTGCACGAAAGATAATTTTTGCAGGCACTTTGGCTTGGATTTGCTGTAGATACATTGTCCGAATTTGTTTTTGACGTGTTGCCGTAATCTTACTTTTTTCAGTCACATCTATCAGATAATCTTCCGCTTCACCACCAATACGATTTAACGCATCTTGAGGCATCTGCTGTGCAATCGCATGCGACGCCATCGGAATACCCCAACGGAAAGTTGCAAACACCACGGCAACCGTCACCACAAGGCTTAGTGCAATCCATCGCCAACTGGATTCGATCACATGGACTCGATGTGCATTCTCCTTTGCCTTGAGATCGAGCCAATCAGGCACATGATTATCGAGAAACTCTATCCGTGCATCGTGTGGCAACTCAATCGCAGGCAGAACTGCACCGATTGGTCCGATATAGATCATATCGTCATAGTGATAGAGCTTCTGCTGATGGGTATTTTGAGCATCCGTATATTCAACCACCGCTCCGTTAGCATGTGCACGTAAAGTCGCATCATAGCCACGATTGACGATGCCATCATAAAATTTAATTGCGATTGATTGCATAAATTGCGCTACACCTTAAAAGCATTTATATCGAAGCAACGATGGCGATTACAAAGAAATGTCGATATCAAAAATATCTGCCAACTCTTCACCGATCGCATTGTAATCTTCTTGCGCTTTATTCATCAGTTCCGACGGATCATCATAAAACACCACACTTAAAGACTCGATTTTATAGCGATAAATTCGCACTTGCGCCCATGCATACATCAAACCCACTGAAAATAGAATCGCAAAACTATTGGTCATCTGAATCCATGCAAACTTCCACGGACTGACATCCGTTTTCATCTGACTATCGCCGATCTGTACATGTGACCAAGTTGCTTTAAACAAATAACCTTGTATCAATGGTGCAAGGAAGAATACCGCCATGAGGTATAAACCGGCCGCCAAAATCATCATCAACTCAGGAGAAATCCCTGCAAAGTAACCCAATGCAACCAATACACCCGCACCAAGTATTGCACCCATAAACATCAACATCGGCAACATTACTGCGGCAAAGAAATCCCCTGCATCGGCAGTTAAGCGAAACTTGAGCTGTCCGATATAGAGGTGATCCATTTGATAGCGCTTAAACCACAATAAAGCGATTGGGAATAATAAACCGAGTGAAAATACAGTAATCAACCAACAGCCGATCGCAACCAAATAAGTGCGTTTCATGTTCGCAGAGAAATGAAAACGGCTATTTTCATACTTACTGTTACGTGCATGAAAGCGTGTACTAGAACGAATCAACCACGGAATAAGCAGCAAGAATGCAATGGTTAAAATCGCATTCAACTCAAGTGATACATAACCTGAAGCAACGAATATACCGTACGCACCTAATGCAATTAATCGTCCGACCAAGATACGTGACGGAATCCCTGTAAAGTCAAACTTACGATTTTTCAAATACGTATTGCCGTAGAAATAACGTAGACGACGTACTTTTGCCCACGGCGCATACAACGTCAGTGTAATAATGGTCAGAAATAAATTACTAATCCAAATCTTGAAGTACTCTGTACCATTACCCTTAAAACCGAAACGCCATGTTTGGTGAATCTCTTGCAACGTAGGCTCAGTACCTACCGCACTCCACGCGGGTGCATTAGTCGGACTAGCTACATTGGTAGTGGCTACATAGGTAGTGGCCACATTAGAGCTGACTTGATTAGAGCTAGCTACACTGCCACTGTCCACGTTGGAAGTATTTGTATGAGATGTATTCGAGTTCGTAGTACTGGAATTTGTAGTACTGGAATTTGTAGTACTGGAATTTATACCACTTAGATGAGTGGAATTTTGATCAAAAGCATTGGTGCTACCAACGGCTTCACTGTCCTCAGACTGTGGTTCTGCTGGTGATTGATTGTCATTATTCATAAATTTTAATATCTACTGAAAGCTTGCGATAAGTTGTTCACTGAAAATCTGCAACGATTTTTAAATACCCTTTCACCTCCAAATTAAACCTATTCGGAGAAGTCGGCTAAAGTAGGTACTATACTGTAATTTTTAATCAATTCGATAAAATTATTATGACAACTTACTCAACATTCAATTCAATATTCAAGTCAGCATAACCGATCAAACACCATGTAATTGCTCTGCATGATGTCGTAAATGATCAGCAATAAAGCTTTGAATAAAATAATAGCCATGATCAAAACCTTTGTGGAATCGAAGCGTTAGATTTTGTCCGACCTGATCACAAGCTTGTTGCAGTTTTTCAGGGTGAAGCTGTGAATAAAACTGATCATCTAAACCTTGATCGACTAAGATATTTGGAAATTGCTCACCACGCTCAATGATCAAGTGCGAACTATCATGTGCAAACCACGCTTGTTGATCCATGCCCAAATAATGACTAAATGCTTTTTCACCCCACGGACAAATACTCGGCGCACAGATCGGTGCAAAAGCTGATACAGATTGAAACTTCTCAGGAAACTTAAATGCTAAGCTCAGAGCGCCGTGACCACCCATGCTATGCCCCATCAGTGCAATTTTATATTTCACATCTTGGTTTGTCGCAATCGGAAAGTTATCTACAACAAGTTGATATAACTCATCAGCAATGTAAGTCTGCATCTGATAATGCTTCGCCCACAATGGCTGTGTTGCATTCACATAAAATCCCGCACCCTGCCCCAAATCCCAATGTGCATCGTCCATCACATCTTCACCACGAGGTGAAGTATCAGGTGTGATCAATATCAAGTCCAATTCATTTGCGAACTGTTGCGCATGTGCTTTGATGGCGAAAGTTTCTTCTGTACAAGTCAGTCCTACGAGAAAAATCACGACAGCGCAATCCTGACCTTTCAATGCCTTTTCAGGGAGATACACACCGAACTTCATCTCGCATTGTAGACTCTTTGCATGATGACGATAAAAGCGTTGCTCACCTGTAAAGCAGTGATGTTTTTGTAATAATTCGATAGCAGACACGGCGTTCTCCATAGCTAAAGCGACATTTCAATCATTCAAACTAATTTCTTAAACTAATTTTTTAAAATCGTGTGTTAAACGCGTTCAGTTTAAACCGAAAATTGACCATTTCACTGTTAAGAAATTTAACTTTTCAAAAGTTAGAATTTATCCCATTAGTGCGTTGATTTATTTTGACGCAAAGGCAGAAAAACACCTTCTTGCTTAGGCAAAGTCACTGCATTTTTCGGGAACAGACGTTGTTCTAACTGAGGCATCATCAGTTTGATATTATCACCAATCACCCACTGCGGTTCTGATGGTTCAAAGCCTTGTGCGGCCTCCCATTTGCCCACTGTCGCTTTAGCTTGATCAAATGCTGCTTTAAGATCGGTTTGCTCACGCATTGCTTCATCAAAGAAAGCTCGACCAAAATAGGTATAGTCCGCTTCATTACTGCAACCAAATGAGCTTTTATCGGCAGCCGACGCAGTGATAATCAATGTATCAGGTGATTGTAGTGCAGGAACAAAACTCCCCGAATAGCACGCTGAAATCACGATCACACGCCAGCGAATACCCGAGTTATCCAATGTTTCACGAAGCCATTTTGGATTGATCGAATCCATCGCAATCGGCGCATTGGCAAGTTCAAATTCATTGACCAAACCGTGTGAGGTCATGTAAAGGAATAGCACATCATTTTCACGGTTCATCACGCCACCGATGCGAGCAAGCGCACGAGCAATACTGGTCGGTGTCGCCATCGGCAATTGCTCTGCACTTTGATCGTTATTAACCAATGCGATCGAACGTCCAAATGTACCGAATCGGGTATCAAACTGCTCTTTGATACGCTCCACTTCAGAGCGAAAAACATCTTGATAGCTTGCACCTGCGATGCCGAGGAAGTACCACTGGGTATCGACAAAGTTACTTGGTTGTAGGTTTTGCAAAGCTTGGGTTAGCAGTTCTGATTGAGCATATAAGGCTTTTTCAGAGATGCTCGGTTGTACTTCGGCAATTTTCCAAATCGGCTGACTTTTCACAGAAGACTGCCATACCACCATTGTAAATAAGGTGGCAAACATGATCAGCAATAGTTCCCACCACGGCCATTTCAAAGTTCGCGCAAGTACCCACACCACAGCCAAACTTTGCCATACGAAAAGCGCTAAAAACAACTGCGGTAAAAAACTATAAGTGAAATATGGCAACAGATCCAATGTCCCTAAATATTGCAAAAAGCTCTGCAATAAAGCGACATGCACATCTAAAATCAACCATAGCAACGCAGGAACCAACATGATGCGTTGCAATTCGGTACGCTGTGATAAGAAGATACCGACGATCAACGCCAAGAACGGCCAAAGCAAATAGCTAATCAAGCCTTGCGGATTAAAATGTCCTTGCCCATCGGCGATGATCCAACTAAACAGCGAGTTTGCCGCACAGCCTGCCACCACCCAAAATAACAACTGCAATGGTGTCGGTGCGACCCAAGCCAAGCTACGACGAGAGCCAATAAATAGCCACATCCCTGCAATCAGATTATTCTTTAAATTCTGAAAGAAGAACGGCGTAGATTTAATCTCGTGCATAGTCTTATTTACAATTTCTGCCTGTTGAAATTCAGTATGATTTACACATCAGTGCTATTTTCATGATTGTCTAGTTTTAAGACTGTTCAATGTAAAGCTTTCTCAGCTAAGTTGATTGATGTTTTCAAATTCAACCAAGATCATATTAACTAGACCATCTTTCTCAGCTCACAGGTCATTGCTGTATTTCCGTACCATATTCTCGTAATATGTTGCCGTACTATATTCAACTGCAAAACATTTCCATATAAGACCTTTGCCCTATATATTTCAAAAATATTTCGTACAATACAATGACGAGCTACACACTACAAAATCCGACTGTATAGTGTAAGTGGTTATTTTAATTTGACAATGCGAAAAGGCGCTCACATAACAAATTGATAATGAATTTTTCTGATCAACTACAGCTTTGCATATCTTAAATTACAATTCATGATCTTTGAAGATGTTTTTAGTGATTGATTTCAAATTATTATTCTGAAATACCGATTTATTGACCAAATTGGAATGCATCTTCATTTAGCATATTCACCATGATTACGGCATGTTCTTTTTGATGATTTGGTGCAGGATAATAATTTTTACGCAGATCAATCTGGTGAAAACCCACTTTTTCATACAGCGCAATCGCAGAAAGATTACTTTCCCGAACCTCTAAAAAAATTTGTACACATGCCGAACCTAATCGAGTGATCGCTTCATTGAGCATTGTTGTACCTAAGCCCTGCCCTTGGTACTTCGGGTCAATCGCCATCAAAAGTAAATTCGCCTCATCTAAGACTTTTTGCATGATACAAAAACCAAGAATTTTTCCATCTTGCTCGACCACTGTCGATTGGTAACGCTCAACACTATCGGCGAACTGAGTTGCAGTCCACGGATGAAATTGAACTTGCTGTTCGATCGCACACACTGCATTGATATCAGTGTGTTGCATGTTTCGGAGATGAATTGCTTGATGTTTTGAAGTTTGCATTTTGGAATGGCTTAAATGAGTTTAAAACAGGAAGATACATTAGCGAATAAACGCACTTGGTTGCAAGATGATGATCAACGCACCGCAAACCACGACTAAACCGCCAAAGATGTCCCACGATGTGAGTGGAATTTGATCGACATACCGTAGCCATATCAACGCCATCGCCACATAGATCCCACCATAAGCTGCGTAGACTCGACCACTTGCTGTTGGATGCAAGCTCAAAAGCCAAACGAAGATCGCCAAGCTAAAAATGGTTGGCAACCACAGCCACCACGATTTTTGCTCACGCAAAATCAAATAAGGTAGATAACAACCAACGATTTCAGCAATCGCCGTGCAGACAAATAAGACAAATGTGCTGAGCAACTTTACATAGTCCACGATGATATCTTTCTCATTCAAAACCATTATGAAAAAAAGCACAAACTCGAAAGCCTGTGCTCTGCTATTTACACTACAAAGCGGTTAACCTTGTAATGTTAAATATTTACCTTTCAGTCTTTAAGCTGGCTCTGGACTATGATCTTCGATCACTTCCAATTTTAATCCATCTTTATCTCTGTCTTTGCCATGTACGCTCACACTCACCGTACCACCATCGACCAACGCACCAAACAGAATCATTTCTGCTAGAGGTTTTTTCAACTGATCTTGGATGAGGCGTTGCATTGGACGAGCACCCATCATGCGATCATAACCTTGTTCAGCCAGCCAATCTCGTGCATCTTGATCGACTTCGAGCACCACTTTCTTGTCATCGAGTTGCGCTTGGAGTTCAGTCAAGAACTTATCAACGACTGAGTCGATCACTGTGGTTGGCAAGGCTTTAAACTGAATCACACCATCCAAACGGTTACGGAACTCAGGGGTAAATGCACGTTTCATCGCTTCTTGGTTGTCCGCACTGTTGTCTTGTTCAGTGAAACCAATGCTGGTACGAGTAATACTTTCTGCACCAATATTGGTGGTCATGACCAAGATCACATTTCTAAAGTCAGATTTACGACCATTATTATCGGTTAATGTGCCGTGATCCATGACTTGTAGGAGCAAATTAAAGACCTCAGGATGTGCTTTTTCGATCTCATCAAGGAGCAATACGCAGTGTGGCGTTTTATTGATCGCATCAGTGAGTAAACCACCTTGATCAAAGCCCACATAACCTGGAGGCGCACCGATCAAGCGAGATACCGCATGACGTTCCATATATTCAGACATATCGAAACGAACGAGCTCGACACCCAAGATTTTTGCAAGCTGACGTGTGACTTCGGTTTTACCGACACCTGTTGGACCTGCAAAGATAAAGCTACCAATTGGCTTGTCAGGTGACTTGAGTCCTGCACGTGACAGTTTAATCGCTGCCGACAGTGCACTGATCGCTTCATCTTGACCAAACACCACACGCTTCAAATCACGTTCTAAATACTCAAGCACGGACTTGTCATCTTTAGATACGGTTTTCGGTGGAATTCGTGCAATCTTAGCCACGATATCTTCAATCTCAGCTAGACCAATCTGCTTTTCTTTGCCATCCGCTTGTAGGCGTTGCTGTGCACCCGCTTCATCAATTACATCAATGGCTTTATCAGGTAAGAAACGCTCATGAATGTACTTCGCAGAGAGCTCGACCGCAGATTTGATTGCATCATCATCATATTTGACGTTGTGAAATTCTTCGAATTTTGGTTTTAATCCTCTTAGAATCTCGATCGCTTCACCAATCGTTGGCTCAACAATATCCACTTTTTGGAAGCGCCGTGAAAGCGCATGATCTTTTTCAAAGACTTGACGATACTCTTGGAAAGTCGTCGATCCAATGCAGCGTAATGAACCATTCGCCAATGCAGGCTTGATCAAGTTCGAGGCATCCATCGTGCTACCCATACTTGAGCCTGCACCGATGATCATATGAATTTCATCAATAAATAAAATCGCATGAGGTTTCTTTTTCAACGCATTCAACAATTGTTTTAAACGCTTTTCAAAGTCACCACGATATTTCGTCCCTGCAACTAATGCACCTATGTCTAAGCTATAAACTTCTGCATCTTCAAGTGGTTTCGGTGCTTGACCTTTGACAATCAACCACGCCAAACCTTCTGCAATCGAGGTTTTACCTACACCTGGATCACCAACTAATAAGGGATTATTTTTCCGACGACGGCAAAGAATCTGCGCCGTGCGTTCAATTTCTTTTTGACGACCGATCAACGGATCAGTTTTTCCTGCTTGCGCTTCTTGATTGAGATTAACAGTATATAGCTCTAATGGACCTGCACTACTCGCACTACCACCATTTTCAGGATCAATTTCTTCTTGTTCTTCTTCAGATGCACTGACTTCTTTATGCGCACCATGAGAAAGATATTGAGTCAGATTTAAGCGATTGATTTGTTGACGTTTGAGTAAGTACACCGCGAACGCATCACGTTCTGAATACATTGCCACCAATACATCTGCACCCTCGACCGCGCGATCACCACCGCTTGATTGCACATGAAAAATCGAGCGTTGCAAAATACGATCAAAGCTCTCTGTTGGATGCGGTGCTTGATCGGTATCTTCAGGAAGTTTTGGCGTATGTAAGTCAATATATTCTTCAAGTTCTTTACGCAGTGACACAATGTCACCACCGCATGCTTTTAACGCATTTACAGCCGAATCATTGTCCAATAATGCAAGTAAAAGATGCTCAACTGTTAGAAACTCGTGTCTTTTTTGACGAGCCATGCTAACAGCCAAACGGAGAGAAACTTCTAAATGACGACTGAGCATGATTATGACCTCTATTCTTGTTGTTCAATCTGACAAAGCAATGGATGTCCTTGTGATCGAGCATAGTTATTCACTTGATTGGCTTTGGTCTCAGCAATATCTCGAGGATATATGCCTGCAATACCTTTACCCTCATGATGTACCTGTAGCATTACTTGGGTAGCTCGGTCAAGATCTAATGCAAAATATTGTTGTAAAATTTCGATGACAAAGTCCATTGGCGTATAGTCATCGTTCAATAAAACCACAGCGTACTGCGGTGGACGCTTTAAAACTGGTGGCGCAACCATGACATCGGCTTCATGATGCCCATCATCAGGATGCACTTCATCATGCAACATTGGCAATGACATCTTGGTCAAAACCCTGCTTTGATCTTGGAGATGAGGACTATTTTTTTCGATACTTATTGTCGCTTTTTGTTTACAGTGGTCATGAGGCATATGCCAGTCCACCGCACCCATTTGTTGGAAACGGTGTTGCATGACTTGTTTGGTCAATGTCATTGATTTTCGACCTTTTGAGGGTGAAAAATTGGTCATAACACTTATTCTTTAAATCCAATAATTTGCTTTATTTACGCCAAGTTGTGTAAATTTTCGCACATTCTACTTTTAAAACCGCATTGTAAAACATTTTCTTTCAAACTATTTTAACTTTTGAAATGAAAACTCGCTTTTATAAATTTAATCCGCTTCAGCCGCTACTTGTGGGATTTCACCTAAAAATGCCGAAGAAGTTACGTCTTTTGCTCCACGACGCCATGCAAAGCGTTGAATCACTGCGTCACCTGAGCCTTTTAGATGCACTTCAATAAACTGCGGTGAAAAGCCACTTGGCATCGTCCATCGCCCTGTTAAGCGTTCAAAATTGTCAAAATTAAAATTTGAACTTTCTAAAGGCACAGTGAGAATCTCACTGCCCTCAATTAACCGAATTTCTACACGCCCTACCGCACGACGTTTATTTGGGCTGACTTGAACGAGGTCAAGCACATACTCATAAGCATTACTCGGCAATGGTTTGATTTTGATATTTTGAATGGTTAAGCTCAGACCACCACGTTCACGCAACTTCTCTCGGTAAGTGGTGCTCAAGGACTGTGCATAATCCTTATCTTGATTGGCTAGACCGAGTGCTTCATTCAACTCTTTGGCATTTTGGATCGCCACATCACGTTCTTGCGTCGAGGTATTTAAGCTCACGCTCACAGCCTCTAAAGCTGTTTTTTGTTTCGCAACAATTTCCGAGAGCTCTTGTGCATCTTGATCAAAACCGACGACGGTCAACCCCTGCTTATGCCCCACACCATAGCCCAGTGCAAAACCACCACCTGCGAGCAAAATCGCCACAATGAGTATTGCCGACTGTGATTTCCAAAATGGCAACTTTGATGCTGTGCTATTTTGCGTATTGTTGTTTTCTTCATGGTTTGAAGGCGTTTGTTCTGAATAATCCATAACAATGAGATGCTCAAATGTCGAAAAGTTTTTGGCTATTGTCAGCAAATTAATGCAATTTGAATTTTAAGAACTTTTAACATGTCGTCAAAAATCATTAAAACTCAAACTGCTTGCTATTATGCCGATTTGTACAAACATTTAAAGTAGTTTTACGGTAAAAGTCCGATCGACTGCAATCCTAAACCTTCCTCTAAACCGAACATAATGTTCATATTTTGAATGGCTTGACCTGATGCACCTTTGACCAAGTTATCTTGTGC
Source organism: Acinetobacter sp. (assembly GCF_041911495.1). Classification (GTDB taxonomy): domain Bacteria; phylum Pseudomonadota; class Gammaproteobacteria; order Pseudomonadales; family Moraxellaceae; genus Acinetobacter. The sequence goes on from NZ_JAYROT010000061.1 coordinate 31,507, forward strand.
AACCA
>NZ_JAYROT010000062.1:0-75688 GCF_041911495.1 Acinetobacter sp.
CAGTGTGGCGGATCATCCTCTCAGACCCGCTACAGATCGTCGCCTTGGTAGGCCTTTACCCCACCAACTAGCTAATCCGACTTAGGCTCATCTATTAGCGCAAGGTCCGAAGATCCCCTGCTTTCCCCCGTAGGGCGTATGCGGTATTAGCATCCCTTTCGAAATGTTGTCCCCCACTAATAGGCAGATTCCTAAGCATTACTCACCCGTCCGCCGCTAGGTCATATAGCAAGCTATATTTCCCCGCTCGACTTGCATGTGTTAAGCCTGCCGCCAGCGTTCAATCTGAGCCATGATCAAACTCTTCAGTTTAATATCATTCAGTGACTTAAGGTCACAATTCTGGCTCATTAACCTTACTGACTAAAAATTCGCTCAAATAAACTTCGAGTAATTTCTACCAATTCAATCAATGAATATATATTCGATCAATCAACCAGTAAAAATCCACACAAGTTGTTCTTCTTTAACTCTTAATGATCATGTTTTTATCTCGTCGATAAAAACGCAACGCAATAAAATACTCACATCACCCTAAGTGACGTTCCGATCAATTGCGTTGGGATGTGCGCATTATATGTAAATAATTTGCTGACACAAGCCCTTTATGCAACTTTTTTGCAATGCTTGTGCCTTTTTTGAGCAAATTATCATTTTATGCCCATTTGTTGTGCATTTTATTTGGTTTTAGTCACTTTTACATCACGAATGATAATGGTCTGTGCCGGTACATTTGCGTGCATGCCTTTACGGATCGTTGGTTGTTTGGCAATTTTATCGACGATATCCATGCCTTTGGTCACTTTGCCGAATACCGCATAGCCATAATCACGCGCACCATGATCAAGCATACTATTATCAACCAAATTGATAAAAAATTGACTAGTTGCCGAATCCACCACACCTGTACGTGCCATTGCGATCGTGCCTCGGGTATTCTTCAAACCATTTTTTGCTTCATTTTTGATCGGTGCATTGGTTTCTTTTTGCTGCATTTCTGCCGTAAATCCACCACCTTGAATCATAAATCCTGGAATAACACGATGAAATATCGTGCCTTTATAAAAACCTGTCTTTACATATTGCACAAAGTTCTTTGTACTGATTGGCGCTTTTTCATCATCGAGTTCGATTTGAATGTCGCCCATTGAGGTTTTCATCGTGACTTGCGTTGCTGCCAAGCTCATTTGTGTAGCGAATAAAAGTGTTGTTGCTAAGAGTAGGTGTTGCATTTTCATTTTGAGATTCCTTGTCGAGTTTCCTCATTTAATTTCTTAGGAAAGGATTGAAACAATCTATGATTTTCAACGATTGATTTTCGAAAGCTTAATTTAAAGGACGTTCTACCTTACATCTGTATAATTTTTTGTACAGGTTTATGATAATACAGCATTTAAAAGGCAAATTATCTGTTAAACTTATCACACCTTTGTTTTATTTTCTGTCCTACGGATATCTTATGAGTAAAGCTTTACCCATCGTTGTTGCAGCTGTCATTGGTGGTGCCGCTATGGTACCTGTATATATGGCAAGCAAAGATCCTGCAAGATTTCAGGCGAGCTCTCATTCAGCAACATTTAATCCTGAATCAGCGTCTGCAGTTGAAAAAATTAGCTATGTACTTGGTTATGAAGTAACGAGTCAAATGACGCCACCTGAGTTGGATGTGAATGCTTTTTCTGCGGGTGCAAAAGCGGGACATAGCAAAGAAACTTTCCCAATGACGGAAGATGAAGTCAAAGTTGCTTATCAAGAGTTTATTGCTGCTCAACAAAATGCTGCGGTACCTGCTGAGCAAGCCGTAACTCAAATGCCTGCGCCAGACGCATCTGCTGATGTCGCTTTCTTAAAAGATAACGGTAGTAAACCAAATGTCAAAACGACTGCTTCAGGCTTACAGTACACCGTTGATAAAGAAGGCTCTGGCAAGCAACCGAAAGCCACAGATACCGTCCGTGTCCATTACGAAGGCAAGTTGCTTAATGATCAAATCTTCGACAGTTCTTTTGCGCGTGGAGAACCTGTCGAGTTCGGTTTAAATCAAGTCATTCCTGGTTGGACTGAAGGTTTACAATTGATGAAAGAAGGTGCTGTATATACCTTCTACATTCCTTCTGAGCTTGGTTATGGTGTGCAAGGCAAAGGCCCTATTCCACCAAACAGCACTTTGATCTTCAAGGTACAGCTCATCAAAGTGATGTAATTTGAATTTTATCGTCAATAAGCCTTCATTATTTGCGGGCTTTTTTTATTGCTGATTATAAGTATATCATATTGATTTTCTATTACAAAAACATACAACCAGTACAATAAATTATTGTAATGTGATGTCAAAGTGGTTCTCCGTTTGGCTATAAGCTTAAAGCATGTAGCACTTGCTAAAAACAGCTAAACGACATCCAATAGAATCAAGTTGTGTCGGTGAAACAAAAAAGTTGGAATAATGATGAAAAAAATTGCCTTAGTAAGCCTCATGCTCATCGCAGGCCAAAGCTTTGCAGCAGAGAAAGTAACAGAAAAGAGTAGTGAACGTGTTCAAGCCGGTTATAGTTTTGGCTATTTAGTCGGTCGTTCAAACAGTAATGCCTTAGATGACTTAGATTTGGATAGCTTTTTTGAAGGTTTCAAACAGGGCTTCGAAGGTAAAGAATCGTCGCTGAGCAATGAACAGATGATCAGCATTTTAAATCAATATAAGAAAAAATCTGAAGCAGCTGAGTTGGTCGAATTCAAAAAACTTGCTGATAAAAACCTGACTCAAGGACAATCTTTCCTTGCGGATAATGCCAAAAAATCAGGCATTAAAGTGACCGAATCAGGCTTGCAGTATCAGATCGTCAAGCAAGGTTCTGGTAAAAAACCATCAGCAACCAGTAAAGTACTTGTGCATTATGAAGGTCGTTTGATCGACGGCACAGTATTTGATAGCTCCATCGCACGTGATCAACCAATCTCTTTTCCACTCAATAAAGTCATTGCAGGTTGGCAAGAAGGTTTGCAGCTCATGCAAGAAGGCGATCAATATCGTTTATTCATCCCTGCAAAATTGGCTTATGGTGAAACAGGTGCAGGTGCAAATATCCCGCCAAATAGTGCTTTGATCTTCGATGTACAGCTATTAAAAGTGGAATCATAAAACCTATTACAGAAGAACTTTATCATCAAAAAATGCCACAATCTTGTGGCATTTGTTGTCTTCGGTGTTGATCTAAATTAAAAAAGGAAATTACCAACCTAAAGCTTTTTGTTGTTCCTCAACAAGCTGTTTAATCCCTTCTTCCGCCAATGCCAACATTTGATTGGCTTGTTCACGAGTAAATGGTTTTTCTTCGGCTGTACCTTGGATTTCGATAAATTCACCTGACTGGGTCATCACCACATTCAAGTCTGTTTCACACGTTGAATCTTCATCATAATTTAGATCTAGTAATGCTTCGCCATTATGGATACCCACAGATACCGCAGCGACTAACCCTTTCAGCGGATCATTTTTAATTTTTTTCTTTTCTAGCAATACATTCATCGCATCAATCAATGCAACTGCCGCACCTGTGATCGACGCTGTACGTGTACCACCGTCCGCTTGGATCACATCACAGTCAATAGTAATAGTATTTTCACCGAGCTTTTTCAGATCCACCATCGCACGTAGGCTACGACCAATTAGGCGTTGAATCTCTTGAGTACGACCGCTTTGCTTACCACGTGCTGCTTCACGGTCCGAACGAGTATGCGTCGAACGTGGCAACATACCATATTCCGCAGTGACCCAACCTTGTCCCTGACCTTTGAGGAAGCGAGGCACGCTGTTCTCAATGCTCGCAGTACAAAGCACTTTGGTATGCCCAAACTCGACCAAAACCGAACCTTCTGCATAGCGTGTATAGTTGCGTGTGATTTTGATTGGGCGGAGTTGGTTTTCAGCACGTTGATCTATGCGCATGGTCGATCCTTATAAAAATGGTTTAAAAATATTTGGGAAATTTTGAGGAAACAAATTAATAGCACAGTTTGCTCAGGGCTTGAGGCAAAAGTATAACAACCGAATATGACAAAGCCTAGCCATTTACAGGCATCAGCGTTTAATAAAAGTTTCAATCTGTTGTCGATACTTGCCATTATCGGCAAAACGATGATCCTCAAACTCATCGACAATGATGTTGGCTTTCGGCAAAGTGTCGATCGCAATCTGATAGTCTAAGACCTCATCCTGCTTTGCCAATAGCATCAATATCTTAGACTGATCAAGCTGTTGGAACGATGCAGAAGATAACTGTGCAGATAATTGCTGGAGCTCATCGACCTGTTGCTGTGACCATGTAAATTGCTCACCATTATAACGTGTCACCGTACCAATATATTTCTGTAAGGTGTGCGGAGATTGTAAAGCAGGATTAATCAGCACCAATTTCACAGGAAATTGCATGGCAAGTAATAGCCCATAAAACCCGCCCAGCGAACTACCGACGATCGTGGTGATCTGTTCTTTTTTTATCAGTGCGGATAAATCATTCAAATCACTAAGCGGTCGATGATTCAGATCAGGTGCAAAAACATCATTACCAAACCATTGTTTGAGTTGCAAAGATTTCACACCATGACCAACTGATGCAAAGCCATGAATAAATAGAATTTTTTCTGACATATTGAAATTTATACAGTTTGAAGAAGTTTACTTATTTTAGCGAAAAAAAGAGCTAGCGAACACACCTACTAGCTCCATGCAAGAAACGAAATTTTTGATTTAAATTTGAAGCACTTACTTCAGTTATTTTGACAACAACTTCCCAAAACGAGCTTTAAATTTGTTTTGAACCTCAGCTTTCCATTGCTGGCGTTCATCTTTATTTGATACAGACATTTTTGCCAATCGAGTCCACACTGTCGCAAACTGTGCATTAAAACTTGCACTGTTGTAGTTGACACCAAACTCTTCGCACACAGCACGAACTTTTGGTGCAACTTCCTGATAACGATTGGCAGGCATATCGGGGAATAAGCGATGCTCAATCTGATGACTCAAATTACCACTTAAAAAGTGCATCCATTTGCCTCCTGTGAAGTTACTTGAACCACGGATTTGGCGTAAATACCACTCTGCACGTGTTTCAGTCGCTGTGTTATCTGGCTCAAAGTTTTCTGCATCTTCGGTAAAGTGACCATTAAAAATCACTGCCGATGACCATAGGTTACGGATAATATTCGCTGTTGCATTGGCTGTAAGTACAGGAATAAAGTTTACTGTGGCAATGACAGGGAAAAATACATAGTCCTTCAAGATTTGACGTGTGGCTTTATTACGGAAATTCGCCGAATCCTGCCAAACTTGCGCCCATGTTTTGGTTTTATACGCAATGGCATCTTCTAAATGTAAGTTTTGCACACCCACATACCACTCGAAGAACACCATCAATTGAATCGCCAAAGGAATATTCCATAAAAAGCGTGGCTCCCAAGCCTGCTCGTCACTGACCCTAAGCAAGCCATAGCCGACATCGTGATCCATACCGACAATATTGGTATAGGTATGATGAATATAATTGTGCGTATGTCGCCAATCATCACCAGTGCAAACATTATCCCAGTCAAAGTCTTTGCCACGCAAGCTGTCATCATTCAACCAGTCATATTGGCCGTGCATGACATTGTGACCAAGCTCCATATTTTCAACGATCTTAGACACCCCCAACATGCTTGTGCCAAGTAACCACACAGGTGGTAACCACCCTGCAAACATCAACATGCCACGTGATGCGATCTCGGTATAACGCACAAAGTTACGGACTTTGTAAATATATTTTGCGTCTTTCTCGCCTAAATCGTCCATCACCTCTTGGCAAATGGCATCAATCTTGGCACCAAATGCTTCGATTTGGTCTGCTGTTAAATATTTTGATTTGCTATTTAACGGAAATTTCACTGCTGTATTCATGGCTATTTTCCTCGTATTTGTTTTTCTAGGATTGAAATAAATGGATTAAAGATCAATGGTGACAGGGCTTAGCGCCTGACTGACACACAATTTAATCTGTTGATTGTCAATTTGATCAATTTCACCTGTGATAATGTTCTTAGTGACACCACTGACTTTAGTACACGTGCAACTATTACAGATCCCCATACGACAACCTGAAGTTGGGCGAAGTCCTGCATCTTCAGCACTTTCCAAAAGTGTTTTGGTGGCGATGAAGTCACGCTGTGCTCGGCGGAAGGTAATCGGTTGCTCTGTTGCACTATCGTCTACACATGGTTGAAAGTATTCACTATGCAACTGATTTGAAATATCATGCATTGCAAAAATGGCTTTTGCACTTTTCATCAACGGTGTTGAACCACAGATATAAGTATTGATAGATTTCCAATCTGCGCACCGCTCTGTCAATAAAGCTTCATCTAAATACTGTTTAGAGCTACTTGTATCAATGAAGTGATAATGAAACTGTGGATACTGCTGACTCAAGTGCTCAAGTTCCACGTGGAACACTGGCGCACGGTTGAAATAAATCAAATGTATTGATTCAAGGTTTTGTGCAATGGCTTGCTTCACCATTGCATAGATCGTCGTAATACCGCTGCCTGATGCAATCATCAATGCGGATGCTTTGCCATGATGTAGAACAAAATCGCCTTGCACTTGAGAGATTTCCACCACGATGTCATCTGCGGATTTGCAGAGATAGTCTGAAACCAAACCTTGTGCTTTAATACCTAAAACAATTTGACCTTTGGCATCATTATCAACAATCGAGTAACTACGTTGATGATGCACACCATGCACTTGCACAGTGACTAAGACTGACTGCCCTGCTTGCCATTGACTTTTGAATTTTGGATTGTCTGCCAAAACCACTTTGTACATATCATTGCCCAAAGTTTGACGTGCAATGATCGAGGTTTTGATTTTGCGCAACGACCATAGTGGGTTGAACTGTGCTAGGACAAAGTCGACAAAGTCTTCTTTGATCCAATGTGGTTGATAAGATGTGTTAGATATTGCTACGTGAGTTACTGCTGTGTTCATGCTCGCGTTCCTCTTTGCTGCTGGTTTTTATTGAGTGAACATATGTACTCTAAGAGAACATGTGTGCACTATATCTGCAGTTTTAATTTAAGTCAGCACTTGTACACTGAATTTTTTTAGGTCAATTTCTTCTTTTTTGCTAGACTGTGGCTTTCCATATGTCTTTATTGCATTTTTTGAGTTTAATCCATGTCGATTCGTGATGAACGCAAACAACAAAGTCGCCAAGCTTTGCTTGATGCAGCACTTAAGCTCAGCACATCAGGGCGTTCATTTAGCACCATTAGCTTGCGTGAAATCGCTCGTGAGGTTGGTTTAGTACCAACGGCGTTTTATCGTCATTTTGAAGATATGGATCAGCTCGGTTGCAACTTGGTCGAACAAGTTTCTTTGCGTTTAAGAGAAGTCATATTGCAACTACGTCAGGGTTATTTCATTCAACAAAATGCCAAAACGCGTAGCAGTATCGAATTATTTTTTAAAGCCGTGGATGAAAGCCCGCAAGATTGGTTATTCTTTATTGCTGAGCGTTGGGGCGGATCACTTGCAGTACGCCAAGAAATTGCCAATGAAATTGATATTTTGATCGCAGGACTGGGTAATGATCTGACGGAAAGTACCAGTTTTAAACATGTGGAAAGTGCTGAAGACTTGATGGTGATCTCGACCATTTTGATCAACTTATCATTTACTTGGGCGATGACGTGGCGCAATATGCGTGAAAATCTGAGCTCACCACAGCTCGAAACAGAGCAACAGCAATATATTGATCAAGTGACGGTACAGGTAAGATTACTGTTCCGTGGCATTGAAAATTGGCAAAGTGCTGAATAAAACAGCATTTCTATTTTCAAATTAGAACCTCACCGAAAATTTGTGCATAAAAAAGCCCGAACTATTTCGAGCTTTTTAAAACTAAGCACTTTTAAATCATCTATTACGATGCTTTCTTCATGCCTTGGCGTTCTTTGTTGACCAAATAATTCACGACTTGAATAACACGTTGACTATCACCATGCACGATGTACTTACCATTGACAACTACCGCAGGTACACCTGTCAATTGATAATGCATTGCCAAGTTTTTGGCTTTGTTGATTTTGCCTGTGATCGCGAATGAATTGAACAAGCTGTTAAATTTCTTGGTATCTGCACCATATTTGGTATAGAACTGCGCCAAAGATGCTTGATCAAAAATCTGTTGACCACCTTTGTGGATCGCATCAAATAATGGGATATGCGCTTTACGACGGATTTTCAATGCTTCAGATACATAGTAACCACGTGCATTTTGCTCCCAAACTGGATTCATCGCCGCAGGTGTACGCACAAAGTTTACGTCTTTTGGCAATTTGCGAAGCCATTTTTGCATTGGGTGCTCTAGGCTGTAGCAGTGTCCACAACCATACCAAAAAAACTCACGCACCTCGATCTTGCCAGCAACGTCCACTTTGCCTACTTTTGGTGCCAATTTATAATCTCTTCCTTCGATAAATTGTTCTGCGGCAAACGTCATTCCTGAAACTGTCATCACTGCAGCAGACATTACCGTTAAAGCAAGCTTTTTCATTGGTCTATACGTCCTCATCATCTTGAATAATTTTTTAAGTGTTCACACTATAAAGGATATTAAATAAAATAAATATAGAGTAAATAGGGACGAATCGTTTTAATCTGTGAACAGATTTTTGTTCGTTGATTACGATTAATAATGTTCTTCACTGGTATTCTAAGCTAAGCTAGGATAATCCGTTTATTTATAGAATAATTTTCCATTTTCCCAAAGGTACTGAGATATGACCACACCCAATGTCGATGCCCAAGAGATCGCCAAATTTGAAGCTTTGGCAGATAAATGGTGGGATCAACACTCCGAATTTCGCCCTTTGCATCAGATCAATCCGCTACGTCTAAATTGGATTGATGAAAAGTCTGGTGGACTCACAGGCAAGAAGATTCTCGATGTCGGCTGTGGTGGTGGTATTCTGGCGGAAAGTATGGCACGTCGTGCAGGTTCTGTACTCGGTATTGATATGGGTGAAGCACCGCTTGCGGTTGGACGTATCCATGCCGAGCAAGAAGGTGTAAATAATATCGAGTATAAGCAAATTCCAGTTGAACAACTCGCATTAGAACAGGCAGGTCAATATGATGTCGTGACCTGTATGGAGATGCTCGAACATGTGCCTGATCCTGCGTCTATCGTAAAAGCCTGCTTTGATTTAGTGAAGCCCGATGGTCATGTATTCTTCTCAACCATCAACCGTAATCCGAAGTCGTACCTATTTGCGATTATCGGTGCGGAGTATGTACTTCGCATGTTGCCTCGTGGTACGCATGATTATCACAAATTCATTCGCCCTTCTGAATTGGCAGGTGCGATTCGTGGTGCAGGTTTGGAACTCAAAGCCATGACCGGACTGCATTACAACCCACTGACCAAATACTATTGGCTTGCTCCGAATGTCGATGTCAACTATATGGTGCACACGGTCAAGCCTGCTGTAGCCACATCTACTGAAAAAGCATCAAATAAAACTGCTGAAAAAAGCAAAACATCTCAAGTAGGTAACGAGGCATGATCAAAGCGGTTTTATTCGACCTTGATGGCACCTTGATCGACACAGCAGCAGACTTTATTCGCATCATTCAAGCCATGTGCCGTGAAGGTAGTGTTGAGGTCGTATCTGCCGAACGCATTCGCACTCAAGTGTCTGAAGGTGCTCGTGCTATGGTGCGTTTGGTCTACCCTGAGTTAGAAGTTACCGATCCTAGATTTCTAGAACTCCGTCAAGCTTTCCTTGATCGCTACGGTGCAGATATTGCAGTGGATACCATGCTATTTGAGGGGATGGATGAACTACTCATTCAGCTTGAACAGCGCAGTATTCCGTGGGGCATTGTCACCAATAAACCTCGTGGACTCAGTGAAGCCTTACTCAAAGCCCTGAATCTGACTGAGCGTTGTGCGGTCTTGGTTTGTCCTGATGATGTCAAAAATACCAAACCTGATCCAGAGCCAATGTTTCTTGCTGCATCACAGCTCAATATCGACGCAGAGCAAATCATCTATGTCGGTGATCATCCTCGTGATATTGATGCAGGGAAAAATGCCAATATGCCAACGATACTGGCTGCCTATGGCTATCTTCCACCTGAGTCAGCAGATGACTTGGAAGCGTGGGGTGCAGATTATATTGTGCAAGATGTTGCTGAGTTATCTGATTTAGTACTGTCATTGGTTAATCAATACATTTGAAAGGTAAAAGTAGTGCAAAGTCATTAACAAATATCCTTTGACTTTGCATGTGCTTTGACCGATAAATAAAATGATCTATTCAACAATTTCTACAATGAATTACCCATACCACTAGAGGTTCCGCATGGATTTTAAAAGCTATCAACCTGATCCTGATTTACTCAAAGGTCGCGTCATTCTTGTGACGGGTTGTGGCGATGGTATTGGTCGTGCCGCAGCGATTAACTATGCACTTCACGGCGCAACAGTGGTATTGCATGGTCGTAGTATTAATAAGCTTGAAATTATTTATGATGAGATCGAAGCACTTGGCGCACCACAACCTGCGATTTTACCATTGCAACTATCCAGTGCATCTGCACATGATTATGACACCTTGTTTCATACCTTAGACAAGCAATTTGGTCGCCTTGACGGCATCTTGCATAATGCAGGGATTTTGGGTGAGCGAGTGACGCTTGAGAACTATCCTGCGGAGGTGTGGGATGAGGTGCTCAATGTCAATCTGCGTGCTCCTTTTGTCCTGACCCAAGCTTTGTTGCCTCTTTTAAAACGCTCTGACAGCGCATCCATTATCTTTACCAGTAGCGGCGTCGGTCGTGATGCACGTGCAGAATGGGGGGCATATTCTGTATCGAAATTTGGTGTAGAAGCGTTAAGCCAAATCTTTGCACGTGAATTTGCTGATCAAGACAATATTCGTTTTAACTGTATCAATCCTGGAGGCACACGCACAGCGATGCGTGCCAAAGCTTATCCAAGTGAAGATCCAAAAACCTTGCCGATACCTGAAGACATCATGCCTGCATATCTGTACCTCATGGGTAAAGACAGTCATGCCGTGACTGGTGAAAGTATTGATGCGCAGTAGATTTTAAGTAACCTCAGTTTGACATAAGATGAGTAAAAATTATCTGATTCGTGGGAGCGTCAGTCGCATTGTTCGAGGGCAGAACAGCTTTAGCAAAATGACGTTTTTCAAGGTATGGGATAAATTTTAGTGTATGACCGAGTTTGCGGCTGACAAATGGTTTTGCTTACTTTTCCCGAAAGAAAAGTGAGTCGAACCGAAGGTTAATCCCGAAATGTGAGTATACACCGCAAGACCTTGTCTAAAATACTTTTACTTTTTAATTACATGCAACACAAACTTCATCGAACTCAGGTTAAGTTATTTCAGAAATTATTCTCGATGTTTTATAGGTAAATCTCCAAAACCCATCAGTTGTCGTAAGCATCCAAAAAATTAAAAGCACAAAATCACTTTTGCGCGCGAAAGTGATTTTGTGCAACGTCTCAAGGGCTACCGACCTCCAAGCCTGCCTTTTCAAAAATCAAACATGATCTGTTTCATCCACCACATTAAACTTCTGCATTAATTCAGCACGTCGTTTCGGATGAATATTGGCTTTGTTTAAATCACCTTGATAATGATCATACACACGTTGATCCATCATCTTAAACCACCACGATGGAATCAGTGCAGGCAACAGCATCGTCGCATAACCACTTGGCAACTCAGGTGCTTCCTCAAAGTGACGCAACGCTTGGAATGGACGTGTCGGATAAGCGTGATGATCAGAATGACGTTGTAGCTGATACAGGAACAGATTGGTCAGCACATTGTTATTATTCCAACTGTGCTCAGGCATTGTACGCGCATAGCTACCATCTTCTTTTTGCTCACGTTTTAGACCATAGTGCTCAATATAATTAATGATTTCAAATAGGCTAATACCATAGAACGCTTGCGCAGCAAGATATGGAATGATCTGCGTACCAAAGGTTGTAATCAAAACTGCATGGAACGCTGTACTCATCGCCCAACCTTGAAGCAACTCGTTGTCTTTACTAAAAAATGGTAAACCTTTACGTTTCAAACGACGTGCTTCGATCTCAATACCCGACTTGATACCACCAAATACGGTACGTGGCCAAAATTGGTAAAAGCTCTCGCCCATTTGTGATGATGCAGGGTCTTCAGGTGTCGCTGCACGCTTATGATGCCCATATGGATGTTCCACACGGAAATGGTTATAAAACAATGGCATCAACGTCGCATGTGACAACATATGATCTGATTTATTCGGACGATGCGATAGCTCATGTGCCGTGGTCACTGCAATACCGTTGATCGCACCCATTGAGATGCCAAGTAAAATTCGATCGAGCATCGGCGTGTCTTTGCGTGATACCAAATACGCCGCATAGACATTCGCCGCCATTTGGATCGGTATAAACATTTTGACCAGACAATCGTAGTACGGATCTTTGACGAGGCTCTGCACATCTTCATCGGTTGGATTGTTTTCATCATTACCAATCACGGCATCGAATGCAGGAATGATCGCATGGAGAACGATCGGACCGCTGAGCGCAAACAGCTTACGTGTCCATTTTGGACCAAACTGATAGCCTGCCAAAATACCCACACCGATCATCGGCAAGCCTGGGCTCAGCAGCCACCAACGGCGCTTTTTATCAATCTTTTTTGCATGGGCAGTTGCGTCCTGCAAACTAAGCTGTGCGGGTGCATTCATTGCTTCGCCTAATATACTTTGAGTTTCTATTAGAAATTATCAAAGGCATTAGGATTTAAAAGAACTGCCGAAAAGGACAGCTTATTATCATTTTAGACCATTTCAGTCGTAGTCTTGAGCGTTTTGAACATTGACCTTGAGCGTTTTTAATATTGACGTGATTAAAATGTGTGCCTTCTTAAAGTAATAAATAGCTTAATTATTCAACATCTTGTGATTCAATTTCTACGTCTTTTTCAGCAGAGTCGGACTCATTTGATGCAGATTCTGCTTCATATTTCTTTTGCAAAATATTCGAAAAAATACTTTCAATCATCCACACTCGATACAAGCTATTGAAAACAAACTCTTGTTCGGCGATGCGCAATACCATGACAGGTTGATTCGGCTGTTGTAGCGCATCACAGTGTTGTTGATTGAGTTGTAAAGCCTGATGAACTTCGTCAGTTGAAACTTTTTCTTGAACACTTTCCTGAATAATCTGATGATTCATCAACACGCTGCGCTGATGGCTTGCCAAGCTTAAATCTTTACCCTTCGTCCATGTCAGTCGTAGCATTTCTAAGACCGCATCAACCCGTTGCTCAGGTTCAACTTGATAAAATAACTTTGCCATCGCCATCACGGTATTTTGATCAGGGCGACAAAATGGCGTAAATGCCACATCTGTACGTTTTGAGAGTCGCATCGCCAAACTCCAATCAAAAAAATCACGCCCTTGATACGGTAGCGGATAAATATTGATGTGGATGTTGTAGAGATTCGCCAATTCTTCTTTGATATAGGCAAGCAATAACCATGAAATTGGATTTTCTAAGGTGAAATACAAATCAAGCTCAGGTTGCATGGCTTGTATATCTGTCAGCTCTTCGGCATCTTGGATCAGATGCTCACGCCATTCGATATGATTAATCAGGAAAATTGGCGATGATGTGAGTAATTTCTGTTGTTGTAAGCGACGTGTCAAACGCAGTAAATCGTCCACGGCTTGATATTCCCGCCCACCAAAGCTAAAAAATGCCGTCAATATTGGCGTATCATCAAAACGAAACTGCGCATCTTCACTCGGCTGACGGTAATTCTTCGCCATCATATAGAGCATGTTTAATTTGCCATATTGTTGATTCCACAACATATGGAAAATATCTTCAAGCAAATATAAAAAGTCACGCCCTGTCAGGGGTGTGCGCTCAAGAATGGTATGCGCTTGATCCAAAGCTTGCTGTGTCGGCATCTCTGGCACATCGTCAAAGGCGAAGCGATGTTGCATTGCCAAGATTTTGGCATCATTTAAGGTGTAGCGTTGCCATGCTTCGACCGACATACCTTGCGGTGGTGGTGCGGTTTGTGTAGAGATGACAATTTTTAAAGGTCGAATCTCTTCAATAAGAATTTCTTCAAGCTGTATCAACTGTTGAACTGCAAGGTAACTGTAGACATCATCCAAGCGCAGATAGGCACTAATTCCTTGATCTATCGGCAATTCGGCTTGACGATGCGGACGGTCGAAATACCATTTCGATCGGATCGGATCAAACCACCTTCGGATCAGGGACATGATGTTTTTACCTCAAATATTTTAATCTGATAGATTACTAGGGTCTGTTGCCATTTCAACCATGCATTGCGTTATAGGCTAAAATCACATAAACGAGGCATGAAACGCAGAGAATGGTCACTCCCTTGTCAAGTTTCATAACGAAGTTTATGGCAATTTTAGCCATAACCCTTCGGGACAAGGATCTTTTTTGACGCTACGTTGTTATGAATGAATCATTTAGAATGACTAAATTTCTTCATTCATTCCTAGTATCGCCTAAAAAACATCCATTGTCGCAAGCATCTGTGAAATATCAACAGACCCTAAACAACATTCAGATCGCTATGAACGTCTTAACGATCTGATGATTCATTTTATAAGTAAAATCGAAATGACAAGTCTGCATTATGCTTGAAAATAATATGTATGTTCTAGGCATTTTCATGAATTGTTTATAACAACGCATCTTTGGTAGATCAAGTAGTGCGTGAAATCTGTTTTAAAACGCTTATTGATGACCACTAAAACTCAAAAGCTTAAAACAGAAAACGCCACTGTAAAAGTAGCGTTTTCCGATATTCGTTATGTTGTAAATGGCATCTTTTAGCTGACAAAGCTCACTCGAGCGATGGCTTTTTTCCCTGCTTGGATCACCACAGTTTTTGGAGCATTGACCGAAAACGAAGCATCAACCACTTCATTGTCTACTTTGACTGCGCCACGAGCGACTGCATCTTTGGCTTGAGCTGCATTCTTCGTCAATCCTGCAAGACGCACGATCGAGCCAATAAAGATTTCTCCACCATTTTCAGACAGTGAAATATCTACTTCAGGGGTATCTTCAGGTACTTCACCATCGACAATACGGTTCCCTGCGCTTTTATGCGCATTTTCTGCAGCTTCACGATCATGGAAACGCTCAACAATTTCTAATGCCAAGATACGTTTAATCTCTTGCGGATTACGTCCTTCTGCCATCTCTTTGAGCAAGGTTTCGATGTCATCCATCGACTTAAAGCTGAGCAATTCAAAATAGCGCTCAATCAAGCTGTCAGGCATCGACAAGATTTTTTGATACATCGCACCCGGTGCATCAAATACACCGATATAATTACCAAGCGATTTGGACATCTTTTTGACACCGTCCAAACCTTCTAAGATCGGCACGGTGATACAGACTTGCGACTCTTGCCCATAACGTCCTTGCAAGGTACGTCCCATCAGCAAGTTAAAGGTTTGATCTGTACCGCCTAACTCAACATCGGCTTCCATCGCAACAGAATCATAACCTTGTACCAATGGATACAAAAATTCATGAATGGCAATCGGTTGTTCACTTTGATAGCGTTTTGAGAAGTCGTCACGTTCAAGCATTCGCGCCACAGTTTGCTGACTTGCCAATTGAATCAAATCCGCCGCAGAGCGTTTTGAAAACCATTCTGAGTTAAACACCACTTTGGTTTTGGCAGGATCAAGGATTTTAAACACTTGTTCTTGATAGGTTTTGGCATTGGCTTCGACTTGCTCACGGGTCAACGGCGGACGTGTCGCACTTTTCCCTGTTGGGTCCCCAATCATGGCAGTATAGTCGCCTATCAAAAATAGCACTTCATGCCCAAGGTCTTGGAATACTTTCAGTTTATTGATGAGTACGGTATGACCAAGATGCAAATCAGGCGCTGTTGGATCAAAACCTGCCTTGATGCGTAGCGGTCGATTTTGTTTCAATTTTTTCAATAAATCATCTTGGGAAATGATCTCATGCGTACCACGTTGGATTAACGCCAACTGCTCTTCAGCAGGTAGAAAAGTGCTCATCAGCAAAACCTAATCGTTCTAACTTTCAAATTGTGCGATATACTAACATTTTTTCAGAAAAATGCAGGCAAAGATCGGCATGAGTGCAATATATATTGGTGTGATGACAGGGACGAGCATGGACGGCTTAGACCTCGTTGCTGCATCTTTTAATCCATTAGAGATCCACGCCACTTTGACTTTAAAATTTGAAGAAGATTTGCGTGATCAGCTCATGGCACTCTCCTTGCCTGATGATAATGAAATTGATCGCATGGCGGTGGCGCACGTGGCACTCGGCAAGATGATTGGCAATGGTGTCAATCAACTGATCCAAGACAACCAACTGGATCGCAGTCACATCCGAGCCATCGGCTCGCACGGTCAGACCATTCGCCATCGTCCAGAAAGTGGTTTTAGTCTGCAAATTGGCGATGCGCATATTATTACCGAACTGACAAATATTCCTGTGGTTTACGATTTTCGTAGTCGTGATTTGGCAGCAAATGGTCAAGGTGCACCGCTGGTTCCTGCGTTTCATCAAGTGTTATTTCAGCATGAAAATATTCATCGGGTGATTTTAAACTTGGGCGGAATTGCCAATGTCACCATGCTCCCTGCAGGTCAACCCGAGCAAATTTTCGGCTTTGATACGGGACCTGCCAATATTTTGATGGATGCGTGGTGCGACCGCTACACAGGTCAGCCTTATGATGAAAATGGCAATTGGGCGGCATACGGTCATCCGATTCGCTCGCTACTCGATCGTCTACAAGCGCACGATTATTTTTCTAAAGAACCACCAAAAAGCACAGGGCGAGAAGACTTCAATATCGACTGGCTTGATGATCAACTTGCTGATTGGCGCAACGATCTTGACTATGACGAACTGGAAGATCAGCCTGAAAATGTGCAAGCCACTTTAATGAAACTCACCACTCGAGCGATTAAAAAGGCCATTTATCGTAGTAAAGACACCATGCCGACAGGTGAAATCTATGTCTGTGGTGGCGGTGCGTTCAACGGCACATTGCTCGAACAGCTGCGCTGGCGATTGCGCAAGCACAACTGGTCTGTGCAAACCACCGATGCGCTTGGGTTGGCACCGATTTGGGTGGAAGCAACCGCTTTTGCTTGGCTTGCGATGCGCTTTTGTGAAGCTCAGGCTGGAAATCTACCTGCCGTCACAGGCGCAAATGGCTTTCGTGTATTAGGTTCAATCACACATATTTAAAACATATATTCATTAGATATAAACAAAACCGCTACATAGCGATGAATATTTGAAGAAATATTTTGAAGAAAATCACACTTTGCAAATTTTTATGCCAAGTGCGTAATGTAATAATATTTCAAATTATTACATTACTCCCATTTCTAAAAAATGTGTGTTATTTATACTGCGCCTTAAAATTGACGATGTTTGTATGATCTACGATAATGCCGCAACCGACACCGCTTATTTCAACACACAACCACAAGTCCAAGTGATCGCCGAGTCTGCCGAAAAGCATTCTGGACCTTTTGATGGTGCGCGTGGTTTGAGTGCGAAATTTTTCAATTTAGATTCTTTTACCAATAAATTAAAAAACATTACTCGTCAGACCAGTACCAGTCGTTGCGCTCGTAGCATTCGTCTGGCATTTCAATCTGCAGGGGCAAAATTTCAATCGCATCCTGTAGCAGCCGCAGACTGGGGCGATACTTTGAAGACGATCGGCTATCGTCAAATTCAACCGTCTTTTGACAATCCACAAGATGGTGATATCTATATTATCCACCGTACGCAAAAACATAAATACGGTCATATCGCAGGCTATAGTGGCAACAGTTGGGTGTCCGACTTTAAACAACGTAGCTACGATGTATATCGAGATAAAAACGTTGAATACTCTTATTATCGCCTCGAAAAATAATCTATTTTGTTGTGTGTTTTGATACATAACATTTTCAATCAATTTATGGCACAATAGTCGCCTTTAAATTGTTCAGATTTCATTTTGGCTATGAAGCTGCTTCGTTTGCATGCGCTGACTCCTCACCATCAGTTACCTCCAACGGTTGTCACGATTGGCAACTTTGACGGTGTCCATCTTGGGCATCAGGCGATGATTGCTGAGCTGAATAATGTCGCCAAAGCACAACAATTACACAGCTTGGTGATGATCTTTGAACCACAGCCTTTAGAATTTTTTCAGGGTAGTGACGCACCGCCTCGTATTTCTTCATTACGTGAAAAAGTCGAATTACTGGCTGAGCTTGGCGTGGACTATGTTGCCGTTGCCAAGTTTGATGATGCCTTTCGTGGCATGAGTGCGCTTGAGTTTGCAGAATTATTAAAACATCAACTCAATGCCAAAAGTCTCGTGCTCGGCGATGATTTTCATTTTGGTAAAAACCGTAGTGGCGACAGTGATTTTCTCCGTCAACAAGGTTTTGACGTGACCAATTTGCATACTGTCAACCATGATGCCGATCGTGTCAGCTCAACCCGCATTCGTGAAGTGTTGCAACAAGGGGATTTTGCCCTTGCTGCACAGCTTCTTGGTCGTCCGTACAGCATTACTGGGCATGTGGTGTATGGTGATCAGATTGGTCGCACCATCAATTTCCCCACCATTAATGTCGCTTTGCATCGTCATAAGCCTTGCCTCAGTGGCATTTATGCAGTCGATGTACAGAGCTTGGAAAAACCATTTTCACAAGTTTTAGCAACGCAAAATACAGATCAAATTGGTATTAAAGGTTATTTGCCTGAAAGCCTGTATGGTGCAGGTCATGTCGGTACACGCCCTGCGATCGAGCAAGATACACCTGAGTGGCGATTGGAGGTTCATTTCCCTGAACTTTCTGCTAATCTGTACGGTTTGCTGGTGCGAGTAACCTTTTTGCACTATTTACACGGCGAAAAAAATTATTCATCGTTGCAGGCTTTGCAAGATGGTATTGATGATGATGTGATGCAATTGAAAAAGTTTCGAGACGACAACGACTCGATTGATTTTTTAAACCGCTGACACCATTGACCTAATTTATCTTTAACGATCAGTGATACTGATTTGACAACCCAACTGGAAGACAGATGCATGAGCGATAAGCAAACTTCTGAAAATGTCGTGGATTATAAAGCCACACTCAACTTGCCACAGACTGATTTTGCCATGAAAGCCAACTTGGCGGTGCGTGAAGCAAAATGGTTGGATGACTGGTATGCCGACGACATTTATCAGCAGATTCGTGCATCTCGAATTGGCAAGAAAAAATACATTCTGCATGATGGCCCTCCGTACGCAAACGGCAGTATTCACCTCGGTCATGCGGTGAATAAAGTGTTAAAAGATATTATCGTAAAAAGCCGTGTCATGGACGGCATGGATGCGCCGTATGTACCGGGTTGGGACTGTCACGGTCTACCGATCGAGCTGAAAGTCGAAGAAAAAATCGGTAAAGTCGGCGTCAAAGTCGATGCAACGACTTTCCGTAAAGCCTGCCGTGAATATGCGCTCAGCCAAGTGGAATTACAGAAAAAAGACTTTAAGCGTCTAGGTGTGTTTGGTGATTGGGACAATCCGTATCTGACCATGAACTTTAAGCAAGAGGCGGATATTGTCCGTTCATTAGCTGCAATTCAGAAAAATGGTCACATCCAACCGGGTCTAAAACCAGTGAACTGGTGTTTGGACTGTGGCTCTGCGCTTGCGGAAGCCGAAGTAGAATATGAAGACAAAAAATCTGATGCTATAGATGTTGGATTTGGCGTGGTTGATCTTGCGGATTTGTCAGCGAAACTCAGTGTAACCGTCACCACAGCAACCGATATTGTGATCTGGACGACCACACCGTGGACACTGCCTGCCAACCAAGCGGTGGCATTGCACGCTGAACTTGAGTATCAATTGGTTGAAGTGCAATCAGATCGTGGAACACATAATTTAATTTTAGCGAAAGAATTAGTCGCATCCGCATGTGAACGCTATCAACTGGAAAACCCAAAAATTTTGGCGGATTTTACAGGGGATAAACTCGAAGGTTTATTATTACAACATCCATTGATCGCTGAACGTCAAGTGCCTGTCATTCTAGGAGAGCACGTCACTGCAGGCAGTGGTACAGGTGCGGTACATACTGCACCGGGTCATGGCGTGGACGATTATAAAGTCGGTTTGCAATATCGCCTTGCAGTGGACAATCCTGTTGGGTCAAATGGTGTTTATCTACCGACTGCGCCTATATTTGCAGGTGAGCATATTTATAAAGCCAATCCGAAAATCATCGAGGCACTCGGTGCAACAGGTCGTCTATGGGCGCATAAAAAAATCACTCACAGCTATCCACACTGCTGGCGACACAAAACACCGATCATCTTCCGTGCTACACCACAATGGTTCATCAACATGGAACAATGTGCCATGCGTGAAACCGCTTTGAATGAGATTGAAAACAACATCGAATTTATCCCTGACTGGGGTAAAAATCGTATGCAATCCATGGTCGATGGCCGTCCAGATTGGTGTATCTCTCGTCAACGGACATGGGGCGTGCCGATTCCATTTTTCGTGCAAAAGGACACCCATGAGTTGCATCCCCGCACGCCTGAGTTGATCGAAGAAGTCGCAAAGCTGATCGAGCAAGAAGGTGTTGACGCATGGTTTAACCGTGACGGCAAAGACTTCTTATCTGCCGAAGATGCGGAACAATACAACTGTGTGCGTGATACTTTGGATGTGTGGTTTGATTCTGGTACTACGCATTTTGCCGTGCTGGATCAACGTGACGACTTGCAAAGCCCTGCCGATCTGTATCTCGAAGGTTCGGATCAACATCGTGGCTGGTTCCAGACTTCATTGCTTGCCAGTATCGGTGTGCGTGGTCATGCGCCCTATAAGTCATTGCTGACACACGGTTTTACCGTCGATGAAAATGGGCGTAAATTGTCAAAATCTTTGGGCAATTACATTCCATTAGAAGAAATCATCAAACAACTCGGTGCCGATGGTCTGCGTCTGTATGTGGCATCGAGCGACTATCGTTATGAAATCGCTGCTTCAAAAGAAATCTTCAACCGAGTATCGGACAGCTACCGCCGTATTCGTAATACTTTGCGTTTTATGCTCGCAAACCTAAATGGTTTTGTACCAAGTCGTGATGCACTACCGATGGATGAGTTGATTGCATTAGATCAATACATCATTCAACGGGCTAGCGAAGTGCAAACAACGATTCGCAAAGCCTATGAAGAAATGAATTTCCATGTCGTGAGCAATGCACTGACCAGTTTCTGTATTAATGACTTGGGTGGTTTCTACCTCGACATCATCAAAGATCGTCAATACACCACCAAAGCCAATTCGCAAGCACGTCGCTCGGCGCAAACGGCGCTGTATCACTTGGTGCAAGCCTTTGTGCGTTGGATGAGTCCGATCTTGAGCTTTACCGCACAAGAGGCGTGGGAACTGATTCCTGAGCAAACAGAAAAATATGTGTTCACTGCCGAATGGTATGATTTACCGAAATCAACCCAGCAGAACTTAATCAGCGAATCCGATTGGCAAAGTCTGATTCAAGTCAAATCTGCGGTGAATAAGCAAATCGAAGCGGCACGTAATGCCAAATTGGTCGGTTCAAATCTCTCTGCCAAAGTTGATATTTGGGCGGATGAGGCATTAAAAACCATTCTTGACCGCTTGGAAAATGAATTACGTTTCGTACTGATCACTTCACAAGTTGCTGTACACACGTTTGATGAATCAAAAGGTGAAGCCACTGATATTGACGGCTTACGTGTTGCGGTATCGGGTGCAGACGGTGAAAAGTGTGTGCGTTGTTGGCATGTGCTCCCTGATGTGAATACCCATGCAGGTCATGAGGGATTATGCTCACGTTGTATCATCAACTTGCCATCAGGCGCAGGTGAAGAGAGAAAATATGCCTAAGCAAGCAGATTGGTTACGCTTTAACGCAGTGAATTTTTGGTGGTTAGGACTAAGTATCTTGACTATCATTTTGGATCAAATCACCAAACAAATCGCGCTGGATAAATTGGTCTTTGAAGGCAATAGTGTCAATGTCCTGCCAGTCTTCAGTTGGACATTGGCATACAACCCCGGTGCGGCTTTTAGCTTTCTCTCCGATGCAGGCGGTTGGCAACGCTACTTCTTTACAGTATTGGCGAGTGTGATGTCGGTGTTTTTTGTGGTGTGGTTACTGCGCATGCCAAAAACCTTAAAAGTTTTGCCGGCCTCGATTGCGTTGATTTTGGGTGGTGCAGTGGGTAACTTGATCGACCGCTTGACCACGCAATTGGTCAATTATCGTGGTGAACAGGTACATGGCGTGGTGATCGACTTTTTGCATGTGCATTATCAAACGTGGAATTTCCCTGTATTTAATCTTGCCGATTGTGCGATTACTTTAGGGACGATTTTGTTATTGATCGACACCTTTTTCCTTGAGAAAAAACGTCATCAAACGCCGTCTGCCTGATCATTTCCGTGGCGAAACCGTCTAAAAACTATTGTGAATCACAGTGAAAAATTATGTCTGAAATTATCAATCCAAATGACGAAACCCGCATCGAAGAGGGTTCAAAAGTGCAACTGCACTTTTCTGTGGCGATCGAAAATGGCGTAGAAATCGACAATACCCGTAGCCGTGATGAGCCTGTGTCATTGGTCATCGGCGATGGTAATCTCTTGCCCGGTTTTGAAAAAGCGCTCTTCGGCTTACGTGCAGGCGATCGCCGTACCGTGAGCCTACCGCCTGAAGATGCCTTCGGTGAATGGAATCCTGAGAATGTGCAACGTTTTGACACGGTGAAGTTTGAACAGCGTCCCGAAGTCGGTCATATGATCGAGTTTGAAGATAAAGCCAAAGCTAGTCTATTTGGCGTAGTGATGTCTGTAGCAGATGACATTACCGAGATTGATTTTAATCATCCGCTTGCAGGGAAAAATATTACTTTTGCGGTGGAAATTTTTAAAGTCACACCGCAAGGTCAGCAAGGGATTCGGTTAATGTGATTTTAATTCTCGAAGCATTTAACCAAGATGGGAAACGTCGTTGCTTAGCAGGTGATGTACCGTAGACTTAAAAAAACTGGAACTTCCCAAAGCTACAAAAAGCTTAAGCCGAAGCTTAAACTTTTTTGCGAACTAAATTATAAATCGCTAATACGATCACAGCGCCGATCACAGATACGATAAATCCAGCAGCTTCATTGGCAGAATACCACCCGAGCATCCGACCACCATAGGTCGCCAACAATGAGCCACCAATACCAAGTAAGGTGGTGACAATAAATCCAGCTTTATCATCACCTGGATGTAGCGCACGAGCGATCAGACCCGCAATAAAGCCCACGATAATAGCCCAAATTAGCGAAAGCATAATGCCTCTCCTTTGTCGTTATTTTAGTTATTATTTATCGACAAAATGCGAGAATA
Source organism: Acinetobacter sp. (assembly GCF_041911495.1). Taxonomy (GTDB): domain Bacteria; phylum Pseudomonadota; class Gammaproteobacteria; order Pseudomonadales; family Moraxellaceae; genus Acinetobacter. The sequence continues at coordinate 23,600 of NZ_JAYROT010000062.1, forward strand.
TATAGTGACTTTATGCGCTTTATGTTGTGATATTGTGCACAAAAATCACTCAATACCGAGCACGTGACCAATATACGGCAAATGGCGATATTTCTGTGCATAGTCCAAACCATAGCCAACGATGAACTTATCTGGTATTTCAAAGCCCACATATTTGACAGGAATGTCTATCACACGGCGAGATGGTTTTGAAATGAGAGTACAAATCTCTATACTATGCGGCGTACGCGTGTGTATAATTTCCACGACTTTGCTTAGTGTATAGCCTGAGTCAATAATATCTTCGACGATCAATACATCTTTACCAGCGATCTGACCATCTAAGTCTTTAAGAATTTTTACATCACGAGTTGATGAAGTACCACTGCCGTAGCTTGATGCAGTCATAAAATCGAGCTCATGTGGAATCTCAATCTGACGGCACAAATCCGCCATAAAGATGATACTGCCACGTAATAGACCAATCAAAACCAGTTCTTTTTTATTCTCTTGATAGTCTTGATTGATTTGCGCTGCAAGTTCGTAGATACGTTCACGAATCTCGTCTGCCGAGATCATGACTTCCATTTGAGTAACTTGTGACATGAAGTGTTTGCCATACAGATGTAAAGCAATTTATTTTAACTAAACTTCTTTGCAAAATCTAACCCTATCTTTGTAGCTCGTTGTAGTTCGCTATATAAAAGCTAGCCAATTGCTCTCATGTCCACAGCACTTTCTCGTGCATTTTTAACTTTCATTTGCTGATTTCTAGGGTCTGTGAATGTCCGTAAACTTCACAGTACATTCCGTGTGCTTTTGTAATAGCTGATTTATGCGACGTATTTTTCGCTTAGAATGGCATCTGAGCTTATATCCAAATTACAACTCCAAAATTTTTCCAAAAACCAACGATTAAAAGGTTTGATATGACTATTCTAAATACCGTTCTCAATACAATAATTTTAAATACGAAGGCTCTAAAAAAATTTTCGCCGATCACGCTACTCAATGCAACCGTACTGAGTGCAATGTTCATAAGCGCATGCCAACCCTCAAATGAACCAAATCAAAAGACCGCAAATGATGCAAAAACGAATGAGCTAAAAAATACCGCACAGGCAAAACAAGTAGATAAAGCCTGCCTGAGTTTAAGCACATCCATGCGAGCGATTAACCATGAAAGCAAAGTAGAAGCTTTAGAACAGGTCAATCAATTGCTCAAAGACTGCGTCACCCTAGTCGATAATGCACAGCAACTCAAATGGATTGATGAAACAACGTCAATGTACGAGCGCTTCTTTGCGCATGAGCTCACCGATGCCAAGCAGATGGCGGCATTTGATGAATATGGACTCAGTATTTTAGAAGCGAAGCAAGGTGATGCACTTGATCAGCCAGTGGTTAAAGGCGATCCAAACATTTTTAAAACACTATCGCCTCGTGATCAATATTTGATGAATCAACAAGATAAAGCTTATATTGAGCTACATTATCAAGGCGAAGGCATGTTCCAATATCGTCGTAGCCCTGCCTATATCAAAACCATTTTCGGTGAAGCACTTCCTGAAGATCAACGTGTTTTCGTGACCCGTATGGCACAGGATAATGAAGCGCTGTTTTTCAATGATGCAGCCATTGCGATCTCGTGGGCAGAAATGGTTGATCGTGCTTTGTTTTGGGAAAATTATCTTCAGAAGTATCCAAAAAGCCATTTTAAAGCAGATGCAAAGAAACTCTTTGAAGAATACCAATATTTCATTTTCTTTGGATCAGACAATACGCCTGTATCTGATGAGTTTGCGCCAGACACATGGATAGACGAAAATGCTTTAGGACATATCAAAGCCCTTGCCAAACGCCAAGATACTGCGCTCGCAGAACCTGCAAAAAAATTCCTCACGTTCATCAAGACACCTGTAAATGAGCGTATGAAAAAGTATCCTGTCGAGCCGAAAAACCGAGATGGTTATGAAAAAAGTTCTTATACAATCGCTCGCGAACAACTCCGCAAAGTGTTGAATTTGTCTGATCCGTGGGACAGTAGCAGTGATAGCTATCGTGACTGTCATGCGGATGGAATTTGTGTGATGTGGCAGCAGTAACTCTAGTCAATATTTTGACCAATGCTTGAATCCTTGCTGACAAAATAGCCAAGCAATTTTTTTCAATTCTGTTAATCTTTTAACATTGCTTGACGGAGCGCGAGTAAGCACTCGCTGAGATCCGATAAAATCGTTTGCTGATTATTTTTCCATCAAACGATTTTGAGTCGGAGTACCGTTGAACCTGATCAGGTTAAGACCTGCGTAGGAATCAAGCCTGCTAATACACTGAAAATATAAGATAAATTTATTTATCATCGTCCCATTTTCTATCTCTGTTTTAGTTCTGCTTGATTCGTGATTGTTCTGCCATAGGATACAGCCATGAACCAACTCTCGAATCTCAATTCATCATCTAGCTCAACAACCCAACAAGAAATCAACGCACAGCACGAACAAGATGCCAAAGATTTAACTCGCATTTTACCTGCCTCACAAAAAGTTTATGTCGAAGGCTCACGCAGTGATATTCAAGTGCCGTTTCGTGAAATCACGCTCACCGATACACCAACAGGCTTAGGCGGTGAAAAAAATCTCCCGCTTCGTGTCTACGATACATCAGGCGTCTATACCGATCCAAATGTCAAAATTGATTTAAATAAAGGCTTACCGTCGATTCGCCAAACGTGGATTGAAGAGCGTGACGACAGTGAAAAGCTCGACAGTTTAAGCTCAAAATTCGGTCAAGAACGCCTCAAAGACATTCGCACCGCAGAAATTCGTTTTGCCCATATTCAAAATCCACGTCGTGCAAAAATCGGTAAAAATGTCAGCCAAATGCACTATGCCAAACAAGGCATTATTACCCCTGAAATGGAATATATTGCGATCCGTGAAAATCAGCGGCAACGTGACGGCGTAGACATGCGTCAGCACGCAGGGCAAAACTTCGGCGCAAAGAATTTAACAGAAATTACTCCTGAATTTGTTCGTCAAGAAGTCGCTGAAGGGCGAGCGATTATTCCTGCCAACATCAATCATCCTGAATGCGAACCGATGATCATTGGGAGGAACTTCTTGGTGAAAATTAACGCCAATATCGGTAACTCTGCGCTGGGTTCAAGCATTGATGAAGAAGTTGCAAAAATGACGTGGGCGACCCGTTGGGGGGCAGACACCATCATGGATTTATCGACTGGTAAAAATATCCATGAAACCCGTGAATGGATTATCCGCAACTCACCTGTCCCGATCGGTACTGTGCCAATTTATCAAGCCTTAGAAAAAGTCGATGGCGTGGCAGAAGACCTGACTTGGGAAATCTTTAAAGACACGCTGATTGAGCAAGCTGAACAAGGCGTGGACTATTTCACCATCCATGCAGGCGTGTTGCTACGCTATGTCCCGATGACGGCAAATCGTTTAACTGGGATTGTGTCACGTGGTGGTTCGATCATGGCACAGTGGTGTCTTGCCCATCATGAGGAAAATTTCCTGTATACCCATTTCGATGACATCTGCGAAATCATGAAAGCCTATGATGTGTCATTCAGCTTAGGTGATGGTTTGCGTCCAGGTTGTATTCAAGATGCCAACGATGAAGCGCAATTTAGCGAATTAAAAACTTTAGGTGAGCTGACACATCGTGCATGGGAACATGATGTACAAGTGATGATCGAGGGACCGGGACACGTGCCTATGCACATGGTCAAAGAAAATATGGACTTGCAACTCGAAGTCTGTAAAGAAGCGCCGTTTTATACGCTAGGACCACTGACGACGGACATCGCACCGGGTTATGACCACATCACCTCAGCCATTGGTGCAGCGATGATTGGTTGGTACGGTACGGCTATGCTGTGCTATGTCACACCAAAAGAGCATCTCGGTCTACCCAATAAGAAAGACGTCAAAGACGGCATTATCACCTATAAAATCGCTGCGCATGCTGCCGATCTTGCCAAAGGTCATCCAGGTGCACAGGCACGTGACAATGCACTGTCTAAAGCACGTTTTGAATTCCGCTGGGAAGATCAGTTTAATCTTGCACTCGACCCAGATACCGCACGAAGCATGCACGATGAAACCATGCCAAAAGAGGCGCACAAATCAGCGCATTTCTGTTCAATGTGCGGTCCAAAATTTTGTTCGATGAAAATCACACAAAATGTTCGAGATTATGCTGCACAGCAACTTATTGATGCAGAGCGTGCAGATGGTATGCAACAGATGAGTGAAGAATTCCGACAACAAGGCAATTCTCTGTACCAAAAGGTTTGATCTTTTTCTGAGCTCAAGCTAGGCTATTAGATGAACAAAGATTGATTGAATAATTGCCAACGATGACGAATATTTTTTCATACCAGCCGCAATTTGATCACGGAGATGTTGAAGTCTTGGACAGACAACAATGTTATCGTGGCTTCGTGCATGTTGAAAAATTACAAATTCGTCATCGCCTATTTGCCAATCAAGACTTTGGCAGTGTTATTCACAGAGAGCTCGTCCGTCGCCGTGAGGCTGCAGGCGTCTTGGTACATGATCCACATTTGCAAAAATTTTTGTTAATTGAGCAATTTCGAGCAGGTGCTTTAAATTCTGAGCGCACGCCGTGGCAATTGGAAATTATTGCAGGGCTGATTGATGATGGCGAAGATGCCGAAACCTGTTTAAAACGTGAAGCGCTCGAAGAAGCAAACTGTCAGATTGAAAATTTAAAACAATTGTATCGCTATCACCCATCGACAGGTGCAAGCGATGAGATATACAACCTTTATGTTGCTACAGCGGATTTAACTCATGCAGGGGGTGTGCATGGTGAGGTGCAAGAAGGTGAAGACATCAAGGTACATGTATTCGACTATGCGCAGCTAGACGGATTGATGCAGAGTCCTTATCTAAGTAATGCGTCTTTAATTATCGCCATACAATGGTTTCAGTTGTATCTACATCAACAACAATCGAAAAAACAATTGATGGGAGAAGTGCAATGAACCACGCCATCAAATCAGAACATTTTTCAGATCAATCACCTGTGCGACTATTGCAGATTAGTGATTGTCACCTTATGGCTGAGGCCGATCGTGAGTTTGCAGGGATCGCACCGTATCAGTCCTTACAGGCCGTCTTATCACATGCGCAAAAGAACGTGGCCTTTGATTGTGTCATTAATACAGGCGATATTGCACAGCAACCCTTGCCACAGACTTATGAACTCTATCAAAACACCCTATCCAAATTAGAACGACCGCATTATTGGGTGCGAGGCAATCATGATGAGAGTAAACATTTCCCATCATTAAGTGAAAATGATCAGCCCACGGTTATTGATCTTGGCGCATGGTGTATGATTTTGATCAATAGTCAGGTCGATCAAAAAGTGTCAGGAATGATCTCTGATCATGATCTGATTCAACTTGATCGCTTGCTTGCAAAGCATAAAACGCAATACATCATTATCGCACTGCATCACAATACCTTTGATGTCGGTTGTGATTGGCTATCACCGCATCGCCTACAAAATAGTGAACAGTTATTGGCTTGCTTAGAGTCACATGAGCATGTACGTTTGGTCATCTCAGGACACGTCCATCAAGATTTTGCACACCAACATGGCCAGATGACTTTTCTGTCTTGCCCTTCGACCAGTATTCAGTTTAAACCCAATCAAAATGAATTTTGCCTAGATCAGGCGACTCCGGGATATCGTTTACTCGAACTCTATGCAGATGGGCATTTTGAAACTTCGGTTCATCGTATTGAACATGCCGTTGGTCAAGTTGATTTTGCTCTAAAATCTTATTAATTCAGTATCTTAAGTCATATTTTCCCCTTTTGCCATATTTATACACGTTTTGGCACTTTCATCTTGATAAAAAAGTCTATATGATGTGCGCCCGAGTAATAAACAGGCAAGTAGTAGACAAATGCACTTGCTTTTTACCTCACTTTTTGCGTATAGATATACACTAGTTCGATGAGGAATGCCCCCAAATGGCAAATCAAGATAAATCACAACTGGAAGATGTAAAAGACGTGGCTACAGCAGAAAAACCAGCTGCAAAACGCACTCGCAAGCCTAAAGCGAAAAACGCAGAGAAGGGGACGACGGCGAGCCTATTTGGTTTTGCACCATATCAAGAAAAGAAAAATGAAGAATATATGTCCGAAGGACAATTAGAGCATTTTCGTAAAATCTTAGAAGCGTGGAAATCAGAATTGATGTCAGAAGTCGATCGTACTTTGACTTCAATGCAAGATGAATCATCTGCATTGCCTGATGTGAATGACCGTGCCACTCAAGAAGAAGAGTTTGCCATTGAGCTTCGTACGCGTGACCGTGAACGTAAATTGATTCGTAAAATTGAACAATCGTTGCAAGCGATTCAAGATGAAGACTATGGCTTTTGTGAAACCTGCGGTATTGAGATCGGTCTACGTCGCCTAGAAGCTCGTCCAACTGCAACTTTATGTATCGACTGCAAAACACTTGCAGAGATCAAAGAGAAGCAAAATAACGGTTAATCATGACCGTTGAGAATTTTTCAGGTGAGCCTAGCTCCTTGAGGGGTAGTACCCCTCATGCGCAGCGGCGAAACAATGTTTCGCTGACTCGCTACTCAGGTCGGTTTGCGCCATCGCCAACTGGTCCTTTGCATTTCGGCTCGCTGATCACGGCATTGGCGAGCTACTGTGAAGCCAAGTTCCGTCAAGGACAATGGCTGGTTCGTATTGAAGATACCGACATTCCCCGCATTTATCCCAACAGCGAACAGCATATTCTGCGCTGTATCGACGCTTTCGAATTCGTCCCTGACGGCGACATTCTCTTTCAAAAAGATCGTTTTGAAATTTATCAAGATGTCTTAGCACAACTCAAATCACACGATCATATTTACGCCTGCCAATGTACCCGAAAGATGCTCGGTAGCAATGCCATCTATGCAGGGACATGCCGAGCTCTAAACCACGAATTTGAAAACCAAGCCATCCGTCTAAAAGTGAATGATGAACCCATCTGCTTCGATGATCCCCTACAAGGTCGGCAATGTAGCAATTTGGCAGTAGATTTAGGCGATTTTGTGCTGAAACGTCGTGATGGCATTATCAGCTATCAACTTGCTGTGGTGGTGGATGATTATTTGCAAGGCGTGACGCATGTAGTACGAGGTGCAGATTTGCTGGACAATACAGCCCGTCAAATTTGGCTCGGTCGTTGTCTAGGCTATCCTGAGCTTAATTATCTGCATGTACCACTGGCAATGAATGCCGATGGTCGCAAGCTATCTAAACAAAACTTTGCACAACCACTTGATCCAGACAATGCCTCTGAGTTGCTCTCAGAGGCTGCTCAGGCTTTAAATCAATCACCGCTTGATCTTGACCGCCCATCAGCCATGCTTGCGCAAGCAGTGGCACAATGGCAACGTGAGCGTATCCCTCAAGGCACGATGCTATCGCAGATTTATCAATAGTTTTTGTCTATTAAGCCTTGTTTTATCTACAGCGCATAAAAAAGCAGGGATTAACCCTGCTTTGAACTTCTAAATTTCAACAATTAAGTTTCTGTCCGAAGCTCAGCTTTGTTTTGTGTATCTTTATCAATTCGAAACATTACCCCGATCATAAAAGCACACATCAATAACGATGAACCGCCATAACTAATAAATGGCAAGGTCAATCCTTTGGTTGGGATCAAGCCCATATTCATCCCTGCATTGACACAGATTTGTAGCAGGAAAATCACCGAAATACCATATGCCAAATAACCACTACGATAATGACCATTTGCAAGCGCACGATGACCAATGCGCATACAGCTTGCAAGCATTAAAAATGACAAACAGAAAATGATGCTAATGCCAAAGAAACCAAGCTCTTCACCAGTCACTGCAAGCATAAAGTCGGTATGTGCCTCAGGCAAGTAAGCAAGCTTCTGCACGCTATGCCCAAGCCCTGTACCAAACCATTCACCTCGACCAAAGGCAATCAAACTCTGCGCTAGTTGATAACCATCACCTTGCGGATCTTGCCACGGATCGCTAAACGACATCAAACGACGATAACGATACGGCTCAATCACGATAAACATCGCAAGCAATGCCACCACCACGCCAAACAGCACCATAAAGGCTCTCGTCGGCGCGCCTGCCAAAAAGAACATTGTAAACATGGTCATGATGATCACTGCCGATGCTCCAAGATCGGGCTCGAACATGATCAAACCAACGGTCGTTCCGACAGGAATACACAACCGAACAAAACTGGCAAAACTCTCACGCACCTCACCACCACGACGTACCACATAGTCTGCAGTAAACACAGTCATGGCAAATTTGGCGAATTCAGATGGCTGAAAGGTAAAGCCTGCAAAGCTCAGCCAACGTGTTGACCCATTGACATCTCGCCCCACTGCGAGCACCAAACCTAATAGGATCAGCGTTAATATCCACAACAGCACTGGTGCTTTACCAAACCAATTTTTCAGTTGGAAATTATAGGCTGCGATCCCTGCGACAAAGGCGAGGACGATATACAAGGCATGACGATGTACATAATGAAATGGATTTTCATGCAGTTGTTCGGCAAATGGCATCGACGCGGACGCCACCATCACCGTACCGATACACAGCAGACTTAACACACAAAATAATAAGGTATTGCGTGCAGTCACTTCCGCAGGTAAAAACGCCAACAGACGATTAAACCCGAGATCAATACGATGTTGCATCCATTGCAATTTTGGATAAATAAAATCTTTCATAGCGACTTTTTATTTCACTTGGTTATTACATTGCGCTTCATTTCAATTTCACAGCTGCTGAACACACTGTACAAATTGCTCACCACGATCATTATAACTTTTAAACATATCAAAACTTGCACACGCTGGCGAGAGCAATACCGCATCGCCCTGCTCGGCTTGACTTTGCGCTTCTTTGACCGCAGCCTTTAAGGTCGTGGCAAAACTCACTTCAATATCCGATGCCAATGCACTGGCTATCTTATTGGCATCTTCACCGATTAAAATCACATGGCGAGCATATTGTGATAATGCATTGGATAATGGTTTAAAATCTTGCCCTTTGCCCTGACCGCCGAGTATTGTCACCACTTTAGCTTGATGAGGTGCAAGTGCCTGTCCTAAACCATTAATCGCTGCTAAAGTCGCCCCGACATTGGTACCTTTGGAATCATTATAGTAACGCACGCCTTGCTTCTCATCGACATATTGGCAACGATGTTCCAAGCCTTTGAAATGTTTAATGGTGTCGAGCATCACATCCAACGGCAACCCTACTGATTCACCCAAAGCTAAGCACGCCAAAGCATTCGCCACATTGTGACTGCCCTGCATATACATTTCACTGCTATCGAGCAGACGTGTTGTGCCTTTCGCCAAGAACATTTTGCCCTGACTATCACGTAGTACGCCATATTGCTTGAGATCAGGTGCATTCAAACCAAAGCTGATACATGGAATATTGTCCGCTACCAATGGACGAGTGAGTCCATCATCACGGTTAAACACAAATTTTTGACAACCTTGGAAAATGCGATGTTTCGCCGCATGGTAGCCAACCATATCGCCATGACGATCCAAATGATCTTCACTCATATTCAGCACCACCGCGACCTCAGCACCAAGATGCGTAGTGGTTTCGAGCTGAAAACTAGATAATTCTAAAACGATCAATTCAGGCTCGTCTTGTAATAAATCCAAGGCGGGACGACCGAGATTGCCACCGACAGCAACTTTTTTCCCTGCATTTTTTGCCATCTCGCCGACCAATGTAGTCACGGTACTTTTGGCATTGGAGCCTGTAATGGCAATGATCGGCACTTCCGTGGCACGGCGTAGGAGCTGAATATCGCTAACCACTGGAATGCCTTGCGCAATCGCCGCTTGAATCTCTGGCAGCTGTGGTGCAAGCCCTGGGCTGAGAATGATTTCTTCAGCTTGTAAGAGTAATTCTTGATCAAGCACGCCAAAACTTTTGCGAACATCCACAGGAATCTGCTCTATGCCAGGCGGTGTCTGTCGTGAATCTGTCACAGCGACTTGATAGCCCTGTTGATGCAAATAATTCACTGCAGAAACTCCAGAGATTCCAAGTCCTGCGACTACTTTTAATCCGCCACGTTGTATCAGCATACCGCTTCCAAATTGTGAAAATTTAAACTGGCAAAATGGTAGCACTTTGTGACGTGGATTGCTGTGTTAGATACGAATTTTTAGGGGTGTTTTGTATATGATATGGGATTTTAATGCTGAATCATTTACCTGAGAATAGCTAAGCAAAAATAAATTCAATCAACCCCCCTTATTAACTTGCTATAATTTAAGTTCTATAATATTCTCCTTTTACAAACTTACTAAGGACACATTGTTATGCTTACTTATCAAAGTAAAAATTTTACAGACTTATACAATACTGATCACGGTCAGAAGTTATGGAATTTTCTGAATACAGACAGAGCGAAGATTCAAATGGAAACAGCTAGCGACTTGAAAAAACCTGCATTGTTGGGAATTGAAAAAGATTTATTAAAACTAGGTTTAATGCAAAAAAATTCAACTAGCTTTAATGATGATGAGAAAAAGGAATACGATAGAACCAAACAAATGCTTGGCTCTATGGTAAAGCAAGTTATGGCGAGTCTTGGATATATTATTTATTCAAACAATATTAAGACACCTCATAGCAATATTTTTTATTCGGCAACAATGTATGAGGAAAGATAACCCCCTCTATTGAATACCGTTTTTACTAATTTATTTATGGAATAGGCTTTAAAATGAATACATTTATATGGAATGAAGATAATCTAGATCACTTAGGAAAAAAATTTCTAAGACATATTCTTGACAATATGCGTGGCTATGAAGGAACAGTTGTGAGATTTGGTCTTACAGGTGAAGGAATCCAACCGAATTATCAAATTACTTTTCCGAATGGAATTGTTAGACCAATCAATGGAATATCTCATAAACTATTTAAAAAAGATGGTTTTGATGCCCATGAATTTTCTTCTGACAGATTGTCCCAGCCCTTTACGTTCCTACAAATTCAAAATGCATATCAAAGCTAATTGAGGAGCCTAAGGAAATTTATGTCTCATACGTTACTTTATGTTCATGGATTCGCATCATCGGGACAATCTTCAAAAGTTGAAGAGCTAAAAGATATTTTGCGTTGTAATGTGATTGCACCTGATTTGCAACATCGCCCAATGAGTGATGTTGCAATGTTGGCGCAAATTATTTCCACTGAACATGTAGCAACAATAGTTGGTAGTTCATTAGGAGGATTTTATGCACTTATCCTTGCACTTCAGTTTAAAGTAAATCTCATCTTAATTAATCCATCTTTAAGCCCACACATTACTCTGCAAGATCAAGTTGGTTTGGTGAAGAATTTTAAAGGTGGTGAGTTTTCTTGGCAAATGAAACAAATCAATGAGTTGGCTTTAATGGTCAACTCCATTAATCCGCAGGTAATAAAACAGAGTGAAATTGACTTATCACATGTTCTAGTGCTTTTAGCTGAGCAGGATCAACGGCTCGATTACCGTGATGCTGTTAACCTATTGCATGGAGCAAAAATTATCATAGATCAACAACAAAATCATAGATTTTCTAATATTGGCATATATGCAGACGATATTAGAAATGTGTCTCAAGTGAGAAACTAAACCGATTTATGTTAATTAATTTGATTCATTAATACTCAATCAAATAGTTCTGAGGTCGTGAGATTATTATATGCAATATGAAATGCAAGGTCTAACTTGGCAGGCTAGAAAACAGAATCAACAAGATGCTATCCTGATTAAGAATAAAGTTATCTGTGAAAAAGGACGATACAGTTCTTTAGATACATTGAAAGATAATAATGCTTGGTGTGTTGCTGTAGCAGATGGTATAAGCAACCAGAAAAATTCAGATAAAGCTGCCATAGCAGTACTGGAAATTATTAATGAGTATTATAAACACAATTTGGCTGATATTCGACTATCTTATATACAAGAATTACTTTGTACAAAATTAAAATCTAAATCAGTAGTCGATGCTGCTACAACAATGGCATTAATTAGACACTCGACTGACGATGAATATAACCAAATAAGGATTCAATCTTTGGGAGATAGTAGAGTTTACTATTTCTCACACCAACTTGAAAGCTGGGAAATTTTAACGCAAGACGACAATTTCTTTAATGAAATGGATATTGCTAATCTTAGTAAAGAAAGCCTTGCATTGTTAAATTCAGAGCAAGAACTCGCTTCAACATACGATACTCTCACTGGGTATTTCTGTGCAAATGCACTCCATGAAGTAGATGAGAAGATGACGCAAATTCATATTGTAGAACCTAATGATGTATTAATGGTATGCACTGATGGTGTTTTTGATGCTATTCCACATACTGAATGGCCCTTAATTAAACTAAATCAATCATTGCAAGAATGGCTTAAAAACTTTGTTAAAATATTGACGCCTTTTGCAGGAGATAATATTAGTCTAGTTCTAATTAGAGCTACTGCTACTGAGTAATCGCCATAAAAGTAACTGCAATAAATTTAGTGATGGTGAAGATGCAAACTTGTCACCTCAATTTCATACAAAAAATCTAGCCCATTTGCACAAGCTAGATTTTTATTTACTACTAATTTAAGTGTGATTGCTTACTTTTGCCCATGCACCGTAATGATCAACTGCTCGACCACTTGCGGTTCAGCCAACGTTGAGGTATCGCCGATACTGTCTTGTTCATTGGCAACGATCTTACGCAAGATACGACGCATGATCTTACCCGAGCGCGTTTTTGGTAGTGACGGTGCCCAGTGTAGCGCATCAGGACTGGCTACAGGCCCCATCACTTTACGTACCCATTGCACCAATTCTTTACGCAGTTCTTCGCTCTCATCGACACCCGCTTGTAAGGTCACGAATGTACAGATACCTTGCCCTTTGATTTCGTGAGGCATACCGACCACCGCAGCTTCGGCAACCGCTTCATGCAGTACCAATGCACTTTCGATCTCTGCTGTACCAAGGCGATGACCCGATACATTTAATACATCATCGACACGTCCAGTGATCCAGTAGTAACCATCTTCGTCACGACGGGAACCGTCACCTGTGAAATAGTTACCTGGGAATGTAGAGAAATAAGCTTCGAGGAAGCGTTCATGATCACCCCAAATATCACGCATTTGACCCGGCCATGAGTCTTGAATGACGAGATTACCCTCTGCTGCACCTTCGACCAGTTTGCCTTCTCCATCGACCAGTGCAGGTTTAACTCCGAAGAATGGCTTGGTCGCCGACCCCGGTTTGAGATCAATCGCACCCGGTAATGGCGCAATCAAAATTCCGCCTGTTTCTGTCTGCCACCATGTATCGACGATCGGACAACGTCCTTCACCGACCACTTCATAATACCAATTCCACGCTTCAGGGTTGATCGGCTCACCGACTGACCCAAGCAGACGCAAGCTACTACGATTACTTTCACGCACATAAGCATCGCCCTCACGCATCATGGCACGGATCGCCGTTGGTGCGGTGTAGAGTATCGACACTTTGTGTTTATCGACCACATGACCGATACGTGCCCACGATGGATATTGCGGCACACCTTCGAACATTACCGTGGTTGTTCCATTGGCAAGTGGTCCATAGATCAAGTAAGAATGTCCTGTAATCCAACCAATATCTGCAGTACACCAATACACATCATCTTGCTTCACATCGAAGACTTCTTTGAAAGTACTGGTTGCATAGACAAGGTAACCACCAGTGGTATGCAATACGCCTTTTGGCTTACCTGTTGAGCCTGAGGTATAGAGAATAAATAACGGATCTTCCGCTTTCATTGGCTCAGGTGGACAATCTGCATTCACTTCCATGATTTCAAGGTGATACCACAGATCACGGCCTTCTTTCATGTCGATTGGGTTGGCATTGCGATAAACCACGATGACATTGTCTACGCTTTCCGTCCCTGCGATCTCAAGTGCCGCATCGACATTTTCTTTGAGTGGTAACAGCTTGCCACCACGTAAGCCTGAGTCTGCCGTGATGACTAATTTTGCTTGTGAATCTTCAATACGACTCGCTAATGAATCAGGTGAGAAACCACCGAATACCACGCAATGCACCGCACCAATACGTGCGCAGGCCAGCATTGCTACAGCTGCTTCTGTCACCATTGGCATGTAGAGCACTACACGGTCACCTTTGCCAATTCCACGTTTTTTCAAGACATTGGCAAAACGACAGACTTCATCATGCAATTCTTTAAACGATACGATCTTATGACGTGATGGATGGTCACCTTCCCAAATGATCGCAGGCTTATGTGGATGTTCTTTGAGATGACGATCAAGACAGTTGGCAGCGACATTCAACTCACCATCGGCAAACCATTCAATTTTAAAATTATCTCGCTCAAAATTGGTGTCTTTGACTTTTGTAAAGGGTTTAATCCAGTCAATGATTTTTGCCTGCTCTGCCCAAAAGCCTTCAGGATCGTCGATCGACTGCTGATAACGTGCTTCATATTCTTCGAGATTGGTACGTGCAGTTGTGGCAAATTGCTCTGGCACTGGATAGAGTTCATTCATGTGGCTGTTTCCCTTAGCTTCCTAATGTCCGATGGCGTTATTCTATTTGTATGATAATTTCACGTTTGATTGACATGAATTATGTACATAAGCGGGAGCATGACAAATATCGCAACGCACATCAAATGATGTTTATTCTGAACTTAGTAAATCTTGCTTTGCATGGCTGAACAATCATGCTTTGGTCTAAAACTGTCAATCTTCGATAAAAATAATAATGATAAAATTTATTGCAAACTATTGATTTAAATTGATTTATAAAAATATAGCTTTGACGATTTTTAAAATTTTACACGACCAAAGTCTAGCGCTTTGATCGTGCTTACTGTGTATTTTTTTCAAAAAGTATTGCAAAAGTTTACGAGTGGTTCACTAATGAGCTTAGCCTTTTATGGCTTGAATCAACTTTTGATGCAATCCACCAAAGCCACCATTAGACATGATCACCACTGCATCGCCTGATTGCGCTTCATTTTTTACACGTTCAATGATTTGATCAAGCGATTGACTGACCTGCGCAGAGTTACTTGAAGCTTCGACCACAGGTTGTAAATCCCAATCCAAGCCTTCTGGTTGATACCAAATCACCTCATCGGCAACACGTGCCGAGTACGCAAGTCCTGCTTTATGACTACCCATACGCATGGTATTCGAGCGTGGCTCAATGATCGCCCACAAACGACGTTCGCCTAGACGTTTGCGTGCACCGTCCAGCGTAGTTTCGATCGCTGTTGGGTGATGGGCAAAGTCGTCATAAACCTCAATACCGTTGATGGTATCGAGTAATTCCATGCGACGCTTCACCCCACCGAAGTTCGATAATGCTTCACAAGCTTGGTGGATACTTACACCCACATGCTCCGCTGCAGCGATGGTTGCCAGTGCATTTGCGACGCTATGCTGACCTGTCATGGTCCATTGCACTTCACCTTTTTCAATGCCGAAATGCAACACTTTGAAATGACTACCATCCGCCGAGATCAGCTCTGCAGAGAGTTCAACTTGATCTTCGACCGCAAAACCTGTGCGTGTCACAGGTGTCCAACTGCCCATTTCTAATACTTCATCAATATGGGTTTCGGTGATGGGTGCAATGATGCGACCTGTACTTGGAATGGTGCGCACGAGATGATGAAATTGTTTTTGAATCGCTGCCAAATCATCAAAAATATCAGCATGGTCAAATTCAAGATTATTTAGAATCGCTGTGCGTGGGTGATAATGTACAAACTTAGAACGCTTATCGAAGAATGCAGAATCATATTCATCGGCTTCAACCACGAAATATTTGTCACCCAATCGAGCACTTTCACTAAAACCGAGTGGTACACCACCGATGAGGAAACCTGGATTAAGTCCTGCCTGATCAAGTACCCAAGCAAGCATGGTGGTAGTGGTGGTTTTACCATGCGTCCCTGCAACACCAAGTACGTGTTTGTCTTTAAGCACATGATCGGCTAAGAACTGAGGCCCTGAGGTATAAGCAAGCCCTTCATCGAGCATATACTCCACCGCATCAATCCCACGCTTCATGGCATTGCCGACGATGACTAAATCGGGATGTGGCTGTAGATGACTACGATCATAGCCTTGCATCAATGCGATTCCTGCATTTTCGAGTTGGGTAGACATTGGAGGATAGACGTTTTGATCGCTCCCCGTCACGGTATGTCCTAGCTCACGCGCCAATAATGCCAATGAACCCATGAATGTGCCACAAATACCCAAAATATGCAGATGCATCTGTACTACTCTCTTCTCTCTTGCTATCGCAATACGTTGCAAACGGTTGCGACGCATTGTTTTTAATTCGCCTAGCAAGATAGCAAGGCTCATCGGGAAAAGATAGTGCTTTTTATTGTCAGATCAATCTCTGTGTTTACTGGATAAAAATGAGGAGGATTTGACGACTTTTTATAGTCATGATGTGATATTTCGACATACACTATGAAAAAACTCTAGAGTAGTTTTACATGTCAATCACGGCTTGGGCTTTTGTATTTTTAGCCATTTCCAATTGTTTTATGACGTTGGCATGGTACGGTCATCTCAAATTTTTACACGATGCACCCATTTGGCAAGCGATCCTATTCGGTTGGGCGATTGCGCTACTTGAATATAGCTTTATGATTCCTGCAACACGTTGGCTCGATGCACAGGGTTGGTCACTGGGTCAGATGAAAATCAGCCAAGAAGTCATGACCTTGATCGTGTTTGTGCCCTTCATGATTTACCTGTTTAAACAACCCTTCAAAATGGATTATCTCTGGGCAGGATTGTGCTTATTGGGGTGTGTTTATTTTGTATTTCGCAGTCAAAATGCGTAGAGTTGTTATATTTTTTTTGATTTAATCATTTTAACTCCTTTTGATTTAATCATTTTAACAACATTGGCATTCGCATAATAAATTTGAGGACGGCATGACCATGAAATATTCAGTTTTAAGCATCTGCATCATCGGTGCTATTGCACAGCAAAGTTGGGCTTTGGCATTGAAAGATGCACCGATTCAACATGTGACGGTTTATCCTAATGGTGCTTTGGTCGAGCGTAACATTCCTGTCCGTGCAGGTGAGCGTTTGATTGAACTGGAAGGATTGCCTGCCAACTTCGATGTGTCTGCAATCAAAGTACAAGGGCAAAATGTCGATATCGGCGCAGTGACCAGTGTCGATAGTGCACTGGATAAACCTGCGGGACGTGAATCTTCTGCGCTTAAAAATGAAATCAAACAACTGGAAAGCGACATCGCCAAACTGAATGCCAAAATCCAAGCCGCCGAATTACAAAACACCTTTTTAGGCAATATCAAACAAGGCAATGCATTGACGGTACGCCAACAGGCTTATGATGCTTATCTCACCATTTCCACAGCAAACCAAGAGAAGAAAGAACTTGAACAACGCCTACAAGAGTTAAATCAAGATTTAAATCAAATTGGCGATCATCGTTTTAATCAGCGCACTTTACAGCTTCATGTCAATGCACCGTCTTCAGGCGTGATTCAAATTGCTTATCAAGTGCCTTATGCGACGTGGCGACCAAGTTATAAAGCTGAGCTAAATAGTGTGACGAAACAAGTCACGCTCACACGTATGGCGATGATTGCACAAAAAACAGGTGAAGATTGGGACAATGTAAAATTGACACTATCGACCAATACGCCACAAGGTCGGATTGAACAAATCCAACCCAATCCGTGGTGGGTTAACTATTATGAACCTCGTAATGAGCCTATGTATGAACCTGCACCTGTTGCGATGGAAGTTGCCGCATTACAAGCAAGATCGAGTGCTGATGCGATGGGTGCCAAGCGTGTGGAAGAACCTCGTTTTCCTCAGTTTGAGCAAGTGCAACAAACCTATAGCACGCAATTTACCACTACCACACGGGCATCAATCCCAAGTAGTAAACAGCAAATTTCACTACCACTTGATCAACAATCTTATGCGGCTAAACTCAGTACATGGGTGATTCCACAGCAACAGCAACGTGCCTATTTGAGTGCCGAGATTCCACGTGTCACAGGTGACTGGCCAAGTGGTGAAATCAAACTCTATCGTGATGGCGACTATATCGGTCAACGTCAGTGGCAAAACCCAAGTGCAGAACAAATGCACTTTAACTTTGGTGAAGATGAGCAAGTCTTGGTCAAAGTCTTAAATGATCAACGTGATCAAGATCAAACAGGTGCATTTAGCAAACAAACTGTAGAAGTCTTATCGAAACAATATCAAATCCAAAACCGTCATACACAAGCGATTGATTTGCTCGTCTTTGAAAGTGTACCGCAGAGCCAAAATGATGCGCTCAAAGTTGAACATCAATTTAGCCATGCGCCGACAGCAACAGAATGGCAAGGGCAAAAGAATATCTACCAATGGCAACAGCCACTTGGTGCAAATCAAACGTGGCAATTGGATTTGAAATATCAGTTTAAATATCCAAAAGAAGGTTACGCATCAGGCTTCTAATCTGTCTTGTAATTTGCCTTTTTTAACCCTCCCCAGCCCTCCTTTTTCAAAGGAGGGAGTATTTCGATATTCAATACAGTGCTGAATTTAATGATATTCCCCTCTTTTTCAAAGATGAGAAACATTGTTTCGCAAGAGGGAGATTTATCAATCAGTAATCCTGAAATTTCACTTAACTGATCAGCATTACGCTTTTAAGTAGGTTTTCAATCAAGGGATTTTAGCGTTTGCTATCAGTGTTTAGTATCAATGCTTCGTCAGCATGTAAATAAGCATGTAAAAAGCTTGCGTGATGGCGAATTTTTGCGCATAGTAAAATGAAATCAACCCGATGTGAATTTTTACTGAGGATCGTCTAATGCCCTACTATCATCTCATCATTGAAGCCAAAGAAAACTTAGGAAAGAACGATGAAGAGCGTGACATTTGCGTATTTGACATCACTGATATTCAGTCCATCATTCCGACGATTATTCGTCCGTATCTCACGCAAGAAGCGCTGACTCTTGATGATGAAGAAATTCCATTCGAAGACATTGATCTGTTTGCGATTAAACAGACTATTTTACCAATCGAACATTTGATCGAAGAAGAACAAAAACTCCTACCATCGAATACTGATGTCACCATCACTGCTTATGAAATCTTTAACGATCGTGATCTTTGCCAAGATGTCACGCAAGTCATACTTGATGTATTAGATCAATAAACCTTTGGATCAACAAAGCCACCGCAGAAATTCAATGTAAAAAAATACTCGCTTTTGCGAGTATTTTTCAGCGATCAAATCGCTTATTTCAACTGAATACTACCATTGGCAATCACGGTAATTTCACTATTCCCTGCTTCAACATTTTGACTTTCAATGCTATCAGCTTTGAATGATGCGGCACGTGACGCATAGATCGGCATTGGACGGTTTGCATTGGCATTGAGTTGTAGATTCACCAACTCATAATTCGATGCGCCCCACGGTGCAAGTAAAAGCTTGGCACGTTGTTGGAATGCTTTTGACGCTTCGATATATAGCTCACTTTCAACTTTGTTGCGCTGTTCCGCAGACACCTCAAAATTAATATTGCCGAGTTGCATGCTTTCTTGCAATTTTGCGATCAATTCACTGGTTTGTTTAAAGTCTTGGCTGTTTAAAATCACTTCCGCACGACCACGCCAGTTCACCAATTGTTGTTTATCGTTATAAACAGGATAGGTATTTTGACCACCTGTTTTGATCTCAACTTTTGGATAACTTTTCGCTGTGTTGATTGCTTGATTGACGATGCTATTGATCTTATTGGCAAGCGTGGCTGCATCTTTTTCATTCAGCTCTGTATAGAGCGTAGCTTGCATTTCATCATTCGCAACGGAGCGCATTGCTTCCGCTTGAAGATTGATAATGCGATGCTCAGGCGCATCAGCAAGTGTATTTTGCGCCATCAGTACACAGCTTAACCCTGTAGCAAGCATGGCAAAGGTTTTTGCAAATTCTGATTTCAACATGTTATTTCTCCAAAGAATTCTTTGATTTTTATACCGTTTAAAATAATGCCTTGCCTCGCCATGCTTCACCAGTTGGATTTTGTTAAGCCGATCAGCAATCATGAATATAATGCGTGCCTTGTGTAACGCACCTTGTGAAACCGATCTGGTTTCAGCCATATTGTATCAATCAGCATCGTTTCACGTGGAACATATACGGCATTGCTTCCGAAGCAAAATTTCATCAATGCAAACTATCGCTTAACCAATCATCACTTCATAAAGCATATCTAAAATTCACATTTTATAAACTGAAAGACTTTGCTACTTCAGGCACACTATTCTTTATTTTATTTGGAACATGTTGTGAGTAATGAATCTACAGCTTCAGAAACAGCCAAACAGGCTGGTCATGTTTTGCTTGAAGCAGGACAAAAAACCACGGCTAAAGTCATTGAAGAATCACAAAAATACAGTGACAGCTATGCCATCGTGAATAAGTTCATCGCTGCCTTTTGGGAGCGTGTGCCATATATCATTATCGGGCTTATTGTTTTCTGTATTTTCTTATTGCTTACACGTCTATTCAAATATTTTATTCGTAACGCATTATTAAAACGCTCTAATACTCGTCAAAACCTTGTCATGGTATTGAACCGTGTCGGTAGTGTGGTGATTATTTCTCTCGGCTTTTTGATTGCATTGGTGATCATTATTCCTGGCTTTTCACCGGGTCAGTTGATCGGTGCACTCGGTATCGGCTCCGTAGCTATCGGTTTTGCTTTTAAAGATATTTTCCAAAACTTATTGTCAGGGATTTTGATCTTACTTGGCGAACCGTTCCGTATCGGTGATGACATTATCGTCGAAGGTTTGGAAGGTACAGTTGAAGACATTCAGATTCGTGCGACTTTTTTGCGTTCATATGATGGTCGTCGTTTGGTGATTCCAAATGCCACAGTTTATACCAGTCCGATCACGGTCAACACTGCGTATAATCGTCGTCGCTGTGAGTTTGTGGTGGGTATTGGCTATGATGATGATATTGATAAGGCAAAAGGCATTATCAATCGTATCTTGGACAACAATGCCAATGTACTCGGCAATCCTGCACACACGGTCACTGTAACTGCATTGGCTGACTTCTCTGTAAATCTTACCGTGCGTTGGTGGATTGATCTGAAAGAAACCAATATTCTCGCTTCGGCTAGTGAGATTCAGGCGGAAGTGAAACAAGCCTTCAACCGTGAAGGTGTGAATATTCCGTATCCAATCCAAGAAATGAAAGTGTCTGCTCAAGCACTTGCGCTCTCCAATCAAAAGAATTTAAGCGCAGAATAATCGCCCGAGAATATTCGACACAGCGGTTTCAGTGCGTAAAATACGGTTGCCAACATGA
Organism: Acinetobacter sp.; assembly: GCF_041911495.1. Taxonomy (GTDB): domain Bacteria; phylum Pseudomonadota; class Gammaproteobacteria; order Pseudomonadales; family Moraxellaceae; genus Acinetobacter. The sequence continues at coordinate 45,110 of NZ_JAYROT010000062.1, forward strand.
TGAATGTGGCAGCCGTTTTCTTTGAGCAAATCAATCTCATAGGGAATGAATCCGCCTTCTGGACCAATCATCAGTTGACATGGCTGATTGAAATCAATCGGCATCGTGTCCGTTGTATATGGATGCGCTACAAAGGTTGGTTGGCTATGATTCCAAACCGATAAACGATCTTCAACAAAAGGCTTAAAGCGTTTTTCGAGAAGAATAGATGGTGCAATCACATCCCCCGCTTGTTCGAGTCCAAGCTGAATATAATGATCTAATTGATCGAGAAACGGCGTTTGCCAATAGCTTTTATCGACCCGATAGCTATGCAATAACACGATTTTTTCTACACCCAAGGTCACACTATCCATGATCAAGCGTCTAAGTACTTTCGGGCGAGGCAATGCTAAGATCAAGGTCACGGGTAATTTATTAGGAATGGCTTGTTGTTCGACTGGTGTCACAATAATTTGATTAGATTGAATTTCAACCACTTCTGCAAGATAACGTGCTTGATTGATCACGCCAACTTTGATTTGATCACCAATTTTAATGTCTAAATGTTGCTTTAAATGGCTAACTTGCCGTACATCATTGATTTGCCAAATTTTTTCATCGGTTTGTTCAGGCAATAAGACTAAATTCATAAACCAGACTCAGCTGTGATGCTTTCAGCTTTGCGATGTGTTGCATTTAGATAGCGATCAATTAAGGCAATGTGTCGCTCAACTGCGCCTTGATTGGCATGTAAAATTTGCCGTGCCTGATCCACTTGTTGTTGACGGCGTGACGGATCATGAATTAAATCCATCATTTGCTCAACAGCGTGTTTAGCATCTGATGCGACAAGCACAGCAGCATGACTAACAAATTCATCGACGATCGTTTGAAAGTTAAAATAATTCTTCCCTAAAACCGTTGCCACATCGGTTGCGATCGGCTCAAGAATATTATGTCCACCACCAGGTTCATTCAGCGAACCACCGACATAGGCGACCTGCGCCAATGCAAACCACAACCACATCTCCCCCATCGAATCCCCTAAATAGACTTGGGTCGATGCGTCAATAGTTTGATGTAAACTACGACGTTGTACATTCAAATCAAGACTTTTGATCTCATCAAAAACGGCTTGAAAACGTTCAGGATGACGCGGCACGACTATACATATTAGCTGTGGATTCTGCTGTAAATGCGGTTTCAATGCGTTGAGTAATTGCGCTTCTTCAGGCGCATGAGTACTGGCAAGCACAATGATGTGTCGATGTTGTAATAACCACTCTTGTTTTAATTGTTCTGCTTGCTGAAGAAACTGCTTTGGCATAGTCATATCAAATTTGACATTGCCCAAGACCTCGACTTGCTCACTGGATTTTCCCAAATCGACAAAGCGTTGTTTGCTCGCTTGATCTTGCGCCGCAATAAAATCTAGTTGTTGCAACATCGGTGCGGTCAGACGCTTAAACTTAGCATAGCCTTTGGCTGATTTTTCCGATAAACGTGCATTTACTAAAAGCTGTGGAATCTGTCGTTGATGTACGCACGCCAATAGATTTGGCCACAGCTCGGTTTCCATCAACAATAAAATCCGTGGCTGATATTGTGCAATAAATTTTTCGATCAAATCACGTTGATCAACAGGCAAAAATACCGCTTGGAATAACTCAGGATAGTGTCCTAAAAATAATGACTTGGCACGAGCCTGCCCTGTACGTGTGGTATTGGTGACCAGTACCGCTTGCCCAAGTTTGAGATAATGCGCAATCAACGGCTGTGCCGCATTGGTTTCACCCACCGATACCGCATGAAACCAAATGACGTTTTGATTCTTCGCTGTTTGATATTCACCAAAACGCTCCCGCACCTCATCCTGATAATCCACCAAATGCCCCGAGCGTTTTTTCACCCGTGAACGGTACAGTGGCTTGATACAACTTAAAAGCAGGTTATACCAAAATGGGGGGAATTGAGTCTGTTCAGTCATCGGCAAAAGGGCTTTGATAATTCTAAAAAGTCTTGCGCATTATGCGTGAAATTCAGGGCTTTTTCATCTGCACAGTTTTATTTGTTTCTTTTTATTTTTTCTTTATCAGCGCTGGAATTCGACAGTCTGTATAAGCCTCAGGTTTTGGAATTTTCGGCAGAATAATCTCTATACCGGGTAAAATGCCTTGCTTGTCTTTCCACTCTGCATCGGCTGACGGCACACGCTCGCCACACACCGCAGCGATATTACGACGATAGCTTTCATCTAAGCCGACTTTGTCCGAGCCAATCATCATCAAGCCATTTGGACCAAAAATCGGGGTAAAGACATAACCGCCATGTTCAATATTGATGTCCTTAATTGGTACAGTTAGTGTGGCACGATAAGCTCTATTGGTCATCAACTCGATCCACTGCGCAGACACTTGCCATTGCCCATCTCGACCGACATCTTTTGGTGGTGAAAGCACACTATTTCCTGCCCCGCCTCCATTACGCTCCGACATGGATTGATCTGCTGCACCTGCAATGAGCATCGGTGGCGTTTCTGCCAATGGCATTTCCATCGCATAGTGAGTCAAAATCACTGGGGTATTTTCATAGCTGTTAAAGCCTAAACCCAGATACAATAGATCGTTTGCTGTGACGCAAGCACTCAGTAAGGCGCAAGTAGCAATTAAACTGATGGCTTTTTCCATTTTCACCGCTGCCTTTTATTATTCTCTGCTGGATGACAGGATACAGTATAGACATATCTCGATGTTTCACGTGAAACATTTAGTAAATATGCAATAAAAGCTCACCACCAAGATTGCCTTAATGATGAGCTTTTTAGATAAAAATCATAAGTAACAATTAAGCGTCTGCTTTTTCCAAAACAGGATAGTCGGTATAACCTTCGGCAGTACGTCCGTACAAGGTTTCTGGATTAACTTGATTCAACGGTGCATTCTCAAGTAAACGCTGGTAAAGATCAGGATTGGCGATATAGGCTAAACCAAATGCTACTGCATCGGCTTTGCCCTCAGCAAGGATTTGTTTTGCAGATTCAGCGGTGAGCTTTTCATTGGCGATCCAAACACCTTTAAACTTGGCACGAAGCTCTGGACTCAAGCTATCTTCAGCTTGATATTCACGGGCAAAAATAAATGCGATGCCACGCTGACTGAGTTGTTCTACGACATAGCCAAAAGTTTCACTTGGGTTGGCATCACCCATGTCGTGCGCATCCATACGTGGTGCAAGATGTACACCGACTCGACCTGCACCCCATACTTCGATAAAGGTATCAACCACTTCTAGCAATAAACGCGCACGATTTTCGATCGCACCACCATATTCATCATCACGCAGATTGGTTGAGCTTTGTAAGAATTGATCAATCAAATAACCGTTGGCAGCATGTAGTTCTACGCCATCGAAGCCTGCTTGTTTGGCAAGTGCTGCGGCATTTTTATAGTCTTGTACAATGCTTTTGATTTCATCGATCGATAATGGACGTGGCGTTTCATATGGACGTTTCGGACGAAGCAAACTGACATGACCATCAGCTTGCACTGCACTTGCAGAAACAGGTGTGTCACCATTTAACAAGTCTGAATGAGAAATACGTCCCACATGCCATAGCTGAGCAAAAATTTTTGAACCTTGCTCATGTACTGCATCGACGACTTTTTTCCAGCCTGCAACTTGTTCTGCATTATATAAGCCAGGGGTGTGTTCATAGCCGACAGCCGTTGGACTGATCACAATCGCTTCGGTGAGCATCAATCCTGCATTGGCACGTTGCCGATAATATTCGACGTTCAGATCATTCGGGACACGAATCTCGCCAGAACGTGTACGCGTCAATGGTGAAAGCACCAAACGATTTGAAATCTCTACATCACCAACTTGTAACGGTGTATTTAACTTAGCCATTTTGACCTCACATGACGACTTACAATGCGTCTTTTAAGTATGCGATAAATTGCTGAATTAAGTCTTCATTGCGGGTGAAGTATGACCATTGTCCACGTTTATGCACAGTGATTAGACCTGCTTGTTGCAACACCGAGAGATGATTGGACATGGTCGATTGCGACACACCACCGAGTCGTTCGATATGCCCTGCACACATACTGCCTGGCACAATATAGTCGTGTAATTCTACAGGGAGATACTGCTCAGGTGCACGTAACCACTGTAAAATCTGTCGACGCACTGGGTTTGCCAGCGCCTTAAATATTGCCTCGGTATCCATAAATCTCTATCAATGATCGAAATGAATCAATTAATTCAGCACCTGAATACAATATATCGTAATTTTTCGATATTTAAATCTATTTTTTACGATATAAATTCAAGATGCTGAATTTATTTAATATTTAATTTGTGAAAAAAGATTTCACTCGAATTTTTTTACAATCCTTGCTTTAAACTCGCTTCAATAAATTTATCCAAATCACCATCTAATACCGCTTTGGTATTTGAGGTTTCAATATTGGTGCGCAAATCTTTGATGCGTGAATCATCCAACACATAAGAGCGAATCTGACTACCCCAACCGATGTCTGACTTGGTATCTTCGAGGGCTTGCGCTGCTTCATTCCGCTTTTTCATCTCTAATTCATAGAGTTTTGCACGAAGCTGTTTCCACGCTGCATCACGGTTGGCATGTTGTGAACGCTGGTTTTGGCACGCCACCACGATGCCTGTTGGCGCATGAGTCAGACGCACTGCCGAATCAGTTTTGTTAATGTGCTGACCACCTGCACCCGAGGCACGATAGGTATCAGTCCGCACATCGGCTGGATTAATATCAATCTCGATATTGTCATCAATCTCAGGCGAAACAAATACCGCAGAGAACGAGGTATGACGGTTATTATTACTGTCAAATGGTGACTTACGCACCAGACGATGCACACCAGACTCAGTACGCAACCAGCCATAGGCAAACTCACCATCGACACGGATCGTTGCAGACTTAATCCCTGCCACATCACCGTCAGAAACTTCCATCAAATCGGCTTTGAAGCCATGACGCTCAATCCAACGCATATACATCCGTAGTAGCATCGATGCCCAATCCTGCGCCTCTGTACCACCAGAACCTGATTGAATCTCAACGAAACACGGATTCGGATCCATCGGATTGCTAAACATGCGTTGGAATTCTAATTTTTCTAAGGCTTGTTCTGCGGTATCAAGTTCTGCAGTGACATCTTCGAGCAGGCTTTCATCTTCTGCTTCTACTGCCAAATCGAGCATTGCCTGTGCATCGACCAATTGCTCAGCGAGCTGATCTAAGACACCAACACTATTTTCCAAAGCGCCTTTTTCTTTGGCGATGGCTTGCGCACGCGCTTGATCGTTCCAAATCGCAGGATCTTCTAATTCACGCAAGACTTCTTCTAAGCGTTCTTTCTTTAGATCGTAGTCAAAGATACCCCCGTAACATATCGCCACGATCGGTCAAATCTTTTAATCGAAGTACAAAAGGATTAATTTCCATAACTTAAACTGTCACAACACAAAAAAATTAGCGCATATTTTAGCACACTAAGCATCCAAGCTCATCATTCGAAATCGTGTATTAAAATAGGAAATGCACATTTCGAAAATTTCATTAAAAATTGCAAATATTTCAAAAATCGTATCAAAGTTTGTCCATAAAAATTGAAACTATTGATGAATATTTCATCAAAAAAAGCATGGTATACATAGCATAACAATTCATTGATGAATCTTTACATTATTATTATATCAATATTTTCAATTAGTTATAATTTAATATTTCAACATTGTTACAGAAGTTGCTACTTACCTTACACGACTTAACCAAGTCGATTTGACGAGATAAAAATAACTCTTAAACTAGAAAATGTAACAAAAAATGTGAATTCCAAAATTTGGAGGATATTATGAATAAGTTAACTCTTGCTACTGCCATTCTTGCAGCATCTACTTCTCTTGCGATGATCAATGCCAATGCATATCAATTTGAAGTTGGTGCAGGCGCAGGCTATCTGGACCCTGACAATGGCGACTCTGGTAGCCAATTTGATTTGGGTGGTACGTACTACTTCAATCCAGTTCAAGACAAAAATGCACCACTTGCAGAAGCAGCTTTTGTAAACCGTGCAAGTAATGTGTCTGTTAGCGCAACTTTCCAAGATCAAGGCGATGATGAAGAGCATAACCGTTATGGCGCTGGCGTAGAATACTTTGTACCAAACTCAGACTTCTTCATCGGTGGTAATGTCGCTCAAAATAAATTTGAAAATGATGATGAAGATTCTGATAACGATTTGACAACTTATGGCGTTGAAGTTGGTTACTTACCAGTACCAAACTTGTTGATCGCTGCAGGTGTCAAAGGTTATGAAGATGACCGTGACAACGATGGTGTAGACCCTACACTTCGTGCGAAATATGTCACGCAAATCGGCGATAATGCTGTAAATCTTGAAGCAGGCGCAGCATTCGGTGATTTGGATGAATATAACCTTGCTGCTGATTACTTCATCGACAACACCTTTAGTATAGGTGCAGATTACTATAGCAATGATTTAACTGATAACAGTGAATTCGGTATCAATGCACGTAAGTTTATTTCACAACAAACCAGTCTTGAAGGTCGTGTAGGCTTCGGTGATACTGGTGACAGTGACAACGACTACAATACATTTGGTATCGCTGCGAAACACCGTTTCTAAGCCATACTCGCTAAAAAAAACCGCTCTCATGAGCGGTTTTTTTTCGTCGCAGATTCAAATCCCAAGTGCAACACATTTGTAGTTAGTTGAAAAAGTTAGGTGTATTTATAGAATCATTAGACTTTTTCAACTCGCAATTGGAAAGCACACAATGAAGAAATACACCCAACTTTCTCAAGATGAAAGATACGAAATTTATGCCACTTTGAAAAGTAAAAGTTCAATCGCTACCCTTGCTCGGGAGTTAGGACGTTCACGATCAACCATCTACCGTGAAATAAAAAGAAATACTGGGCAACGTGGATATAGAGCTCAACAGGCAGCGAAATTTGCAAGTCAAAGACGGTACCGTCCTTCATCACCCATGACAGCATTTGCCTTCGCTTATATTGATTACTTAATTGGCTTGGACTGGTCGCCAGAACAAATTTCAGGTGCTTTAACACAACGCGGTTGGCTAGATGTACCTTCACATGAGTGGATTTACCAGTACATTTATCAAGATAAATCACAAGGAGGTAAACTTCATCTACACTTAAGGCATCAGAAGAAATATCGAAAACGAGGTTACAAAAACACGGATCGTAGGGGTCAAATCATTGATAAAACAAGTATTCACTGCAGAGACCAGGTCATTGATCAACGACAACGTTTAGGAGATTTCGAAGGTGATACGGTGATTGGTAAACATCATAAAGGTGCTTTATTGACTCTCGTTGATCGAAAGAGCCTGTATGTACATATTGTTCATTTAGGGCCAACGAGAGCATCATCTCAAACGATTACTTGTGCATTAGATCGTTTACAAATGAGCCATGCTTATAGTGTGACATTTGATAATGGCAAAGAATTTTCCGAACACAAAAGAATTACTGATGTTGGCATAGAGACGTATTTTGCTGATCCTTACAAGTCTATTCAGCGAGCTAGAAATGAAAATACGAATGGTTTAATCCGTCAATATCTGCCAAAATCATCATCGTTTGATAACGTGTCAAACGAACAAATAGAGCAGATAGAATTTGCACTCAACCATCGTCCTAGAAAAACACTAGGTTGGTATACACCGAGTGAAGTTATGGCTGGTTTTTATACTGTTGCACTTGCCGCTTGAATCCGCCTTACGAAATAATCCACTTTAGCTTCCTAAGACCCAAATAAAATTTAAAAGTAAATTTAAATTTGTGCCTGAACATCCTGAATTCTATAGAGTTAGACCACCTTGCTAGACTTTGCTTCATTGAAAAATATTAGGTTCGGTTCATATCTCACTCAAAGATTTATATCATTTCCCAATACAGAACGATCCAAAGATTTTCCCAAGCAAATCATCTGCGCTAAATTCGCCTGTAATCTCGCCTAAGGCGTTTTGAGCAAGTCTGAGCGACTCCGCCACCAATTCCCCCGCATGATACTCTACAAGCTGTTCTCTTGCTTCTGCGAGATAAGCCTGCGTGCGTTGCATGGCATCTAAGTGTCGTGTCCGAGCAATAAAGCTATCCTCTTCAGGTTGAAAACCTGCATATTGGGTAATGACTTCAATTAACTCATTAATACCAAGCTGTTGTTTCGCCGATAAAATCACCCGTTTGTAACCATTTAAACTGTCCACTTGCGGTGTCGCATTGCTTAAATCACTTTTATTGGCAATCAAGATCAGATGCTTCGGATCGATATATTCCGCAAAAAATTGCTGTGCTAATGCAATCGGCTGTTGCTCTGCACTCATGTCATAGACAAACAAACGTAAATCAGCCTGCGCAATCTCTTTATAGGCACGACGAATGCCCTCTTGCTCCACCACATCGCCTGTATCACGCAATCCTGCGGTATCAGTCAGGGTAATCGGTAAACCATTTAAGCTGATTTTTTCATGTAATACATCACGCGTTGTCCCTGCAATATCGGTGACAATCGCACGATCATTGCCTGCTAAGGCATTGAGTAGACTTGATTTGCCTGCATTGGGTTTACCTGCGATCACCACTTGCAAACCTTCACGAAGCAATTGCCCTTGCTTGGCAGAAAGTTGCACTTGTTTCACCGAAGATTGCACTTCTTCCAATAAGGCTAAAATCCGTCCATCTGCAAGAAAATCAATTTCTTCTTCAGGAAAATCAATCGCTGCTTCAACGTGTAGACGCAGATGAATGAGTTTTTCTAAGACCTCATTGACTCGTAGTGAAAAAGCACCTTGTAATGAGCGCACCGCAGAACGTGCCGCCGCCTGTGAAGTCGCATCAATCAAATCGGCTATGGCTTCGGCTTGGACCAAATCCATTTTGCCATTTTCAAAAGCACGCATGGAAAATTCGCCTGCTTTGGCAGCCGTTGCACCAAGCGACAAAACCCGAGCAAGCAAGGTGTTGAGAATGACTACACCACCATGCCCTTGAATCTCAACCACATCTTCCCCTGTGAATGAAGATGGATTGGCAAAGCATAGAATCAAACCTTCATCAAGCACTTCCCCTGTTTCATCAAAAAACTGACGAAATCCAGCCATACGCAGTTCAGGCAATTTTTTCTGCGTCAGTGCCTCAGCGATTTGAAAAGATTTTGAGCCTGATAAACGAATCAGCCCGACACCGCCACGCCCCGATGGTGTTGCTATCGCTGCAATCGTGGGTTGAGTGGCTTGAATTGGCGTGTTGGATTGGCTCATGGTGAGATTCGCTTGATTTACAACAAAATAAGTTAAATGATTTTTTCATGAATTGGCATTGATAGCCAGCATTAAAAAACCGCCTAGAAATCCTAGACGGTTGATCTGCTTCAAGACAAACTACTATTTAGCAGTTGTGGTACTTAAACCTTGTTTTTCAGCACTCTTATTGATAAACCATTGCTGCGCGATAGTAATCAAGTTGTTGACGATCCAGTACAGCACTAGTCCTGCAGGGAAGAACAACAAGAATACAGTGAAAATAATCGGCATCAAACGGAATACTTTCGCTTGCATTGGATCGGTCGGTTGTGGGTTCAACATCTGTTGGAAATACATGGTTGCACCCATGATCAGTGGCAAAATAAACCACGGATCCATCGCCGATAAATCTTGAATCCACAATATCCACGGCGCATGACGCAGCTCGACACTTTCCATCAATACCCAATACAAGGCAAGGAAAATTGGCATCTGCATCAATAGCGGTAAACAGCCTGACAACGGATTGACCTGTTCACGTTTATACAGCGCCATCATCTCTTGCGAGAAGCGCATACGGTCATCGCCAAACTCTTCTTTCATGCGTTGCATTTCAGGTGCGATGACACGCATCTTCGCCATTGAGCGATAGCTTTTTGCAGATAATGGCCATAAGATCAATTTGACTAAAATGGTCAATAAGACAATTGCCCAGCCCCAGTTGCCCACGATGTTATGGAAGAATTCCAAGCCCCAGAACAAGAGTTTTGCAATCGGCCACAACCAACCATAGTCTACAGTTTGGTTCAGACCCGTTGCCAATTCTTTCAGTTCAGATTGGATTTTTGGACCAGAATACAAAGTCGCACTGATATCGAATTGTTTGCCCGCAGGCACATTCACCAATGGCGAACGGAAACCAATGATATGCATATCATTGATATTGCGTGATTCTAATTGTGCGGTGTAACTCTTATCAGGAACCCAAGCCGAAACAAAATAATGTTGAACAATCGCTACCCAAGCTTCTTTGGCTTGGACATTCAATTTTTCTTCATTGAAATTGGCAAATTTCAACTTGTTATAATGTTCTTCAGGCGTACCCCAAGCACCACCTAAGAAGGTGCCTAAGGTGAAAATCCCTTGATCAGATTTACCAGGATCGGCAGCGTCGTCACGTTTCAGCTGACCAAACATCTGACCTTGCCAGTTGCCTGCGCTACGGTTGACGATACGATGTGTCACCTGAATCGGATATTCACCTGAAGTAAATTTAAAAATTTTAAAAATTTCTACGCCATCAGAAGTTTTGTACACCATTGGTACTTCAAGCACTTTATGTGCTGTATCGTCCTTGGTGACTGTTGATTGTGCTTCGTCGATGCTATAGCTGTTTTTATCAACTTCATACATCGGACGACTACGGCTATCAGGTCCATCCGCACCAATCAAACCAGACTGCGCTACATAGATATTTTTGTCATTATGCAACATCACAAAAGGCTGATCACTGTCTTTGCTCTTGTCATGTGACAACAGCTCCAAACGCACAATATCGCCACCTTTTGGATCGATCCAGACATTGTACATATCTGTTGCAACCGTCACCAATTGCTGAGAATTGGCAGTCGTCGCTACTGGTGTATTTGCTTGTGCAGTGGTGGCTTGCGGAATATCCGTAGCCGTTGTTGTCGCTTGCGCTTGTCCAGATGGAATATCAGATGATGATGTATTTGCACTTTGTACTGCGACAGCTTGTTGTGCTGTTTCAGCTTGTGCGCCACCATAATCCTTTTGCCATGCCAAGATGAGCAAATAAGCCGTCACAAACATGGCGCCGAGAATCGCAAATCGAGCCCATTGTTGCATAATGTTTACCCTAAATGATTAAAAACAGTTGAATTTTTTTGACGTTCACGCAAGGGTACATAAACGTAAGAGATTTGAGAATCAGAAAGTTGCAACGAAATACATCGGAAAGGCTTTTTCGGTACAGGATCATAGCCATAACCGCCCCACGGATGACATCGACAAATACGTTTGGCGCTATAATACACACCTTTTGTTGCACCATGAAGTTGGATTGCTTCAATCGCATACTGAGAGCATGTTGGAATATAACGACAACGCGGTCCGAGTAATGGACTAATCGCAATTTGATAAAATCGGATACACCAATGAAGAAATTTTTGCATTGGCTAATACTCTACTGATTCGAAACAGATGGAGTCGAGACAGATGGAGTCGAAGCAGGAAGTGGAGAATTTTGGCGCCGATGTTTGGCAAATTGTTTAGATAACTTCTGCCATGCCAATTGTAATTGTTGATGCAAATCTGCATTAGGTATGTGCTCTATACCCACTTTGGGTAAGACCACAATATCTAAGCCCGTCAAATCTCGTTGATGTAAACGAAAGCTTTCACGGCTAATACGCTTAACACGATTTCTCTCGTGCGCACGTCGAACTTTCTTTTTTGCAACCACCAAGCCAATACGTGCCGAAGCAGTAGATGGCTTTGCTGTTGCAAGGATCAAAAAGCTAGGCTGGTGAACTTTAAATAAAGTGTGATCAAATACGCCTGAAAAATCTTTAGCGCACAATAATCGCTGTTCTGCTCCAAAAGGATAACGTGTCATACGACTTCACAATTTATTCAAATCGCTAGCTTTGATCGAGCTTTAGCAACTCATCAAGCAAAGCTTTAGTCAGCAGAAACAGTATAATACAAAGATTATACTGTTAAGCTGTGACGACCTTTTGCACGACGACGAGCAAGCACTTGACGACCAGCTTTTGTAGCCATACGAGCGCGGAAACCGTGAACACGTTTACGTTTCAATTCACTTGGTTGGAATGTACGTTTCATGTCGAAACTCCAAATCAATGTTCTGTATTAAAGGTGCGCAATTTTATGCATCTCAGCCATAACTGTCAATGCAAAAAATACAGATTTGGGATAAGTTTTCCACAAACCGATGTGTTTTTTTGAATTTAAATTCAAAAAAACAGACTATATAGGCTAAGCATTGATTTTTAAATTCAAAGCACCAATCGAATCTTAACGCTATCTGTACTCTTTTTTACAATACTTCATTACTGAAGTCCACACTGTTATTGATCTAAGAAGTCCAGAGTAAGACATGAATAAGACTGCAAAGTAAAACTTTAAGTCGTTTTTAAGTCGTTTTAAACTCAAAAAGGTGAGTCTTTGATCTGCGATTTTCAAAGTTCTTCGCGAAGCTCTAAGTTTCAAACTTTAGAAGTTAAAATACACATTACCCTTTATTTAATAAATATAAATCATAAACTTAGAAATTCTCTCATTTTATTTCCTGCTTTTAACAACTTTGATAACTAAGTTATTGTCAGTTTCTATAGTGCAGTTGTTCACAATACAATGCAGATCTAAATTTAAATTTATAAACTTAAAATTTAAATTTATTATTATTAAGTAGCGTTTTCCCTGTGGAATATGACTTTATATTTAGATTATTCAATGAGATGAGTTGTGTATAACTATGTTTATCTAAAAATGGTAAATTGTGGATAAGTTTTCGTGTTATTTTATCCACAGGTTGAGGAAATAGTTATCCACATTATGGTTTATGAATTTAAATTCATTTAATTGTGGATAATTTATGCATTCGCACCGATTGACTTATGACAGCGTGATTGAACTTGGTTAGAATGGCTACCCCGCTAAATACAAGTCGGGCATTGGTCGTTTTTTGAATTTAAAAAGATAGTTAGGGATTGGGAGACATTAATGCTTTGGGCAGAATGTTTAGAACGCTTAAGAAAGCATGTGTCTGATAACCACTTCACCATGTGGATTAGACCACTTGAGGCAGAAGAACACTCAGATTGCTTAAAACTGTATGTGCCGAGTCCATATTGGAAGAGTCATATTGAAAAGGATTATCATGAAATCATTTCGATCATGGTTGAGCAAATCTCAGAAGGACGTGTGCGTCAAGTCGAAGTGTTGGTAGGATCTAGTCCAGGTAAAGATATTTTAACCAAGCAAGAAACTCCTGCGACCACAACTTCTGCATTACAAAGTCCGCCAGTTATTCCAAAAGCAACATCAAATGACACTGCAAAACCAACAAAAGTGCGTCAGCTTAATCCTGCATTGAACTTTAATTTATTTGTTGAAGGTCGTTCCAACCAAATGGCGGCAGATGCTTGTCGTAAAGTCCTCACTAAGTTGGGTGCGGATGATCACAATCCATTATTCTTATATGGACCGACTGGCTTGGGTAAAACGCATTTGATGCAAGCAGTAGGTAATGCGTTATTGCAACTAAAACCGAATGCAAAAGTGATGTACATGACTGCGGAAAGTTTTGTACAGGATTTTGTCAGTGCCTTACAACGTAAAAAAATTGAAGAATTTAAGAAAAATTGTCGTTCACTGGATTTGATGCTCGTTGATGATATTCATCTTTTGGCAGGCAAAGAAGCGAGCTTACAAGAATTTTTCTATACATTTAATGCCTTACTTGATGAATCTAAACAGATTATTCTCACCTCAGATCGCTATCCTAAAGAGTTAACTGAGCTTGATCCACGTCTAGTTTCACGGTTTTCTTGGGGTTTATCAGTCGGTGTAGAACCCCCAGATATTGAAACGCGTACTGAAATTTTGCTGAAAAAAGCAGAAAGTAGCGAGATTGATTTACCACGCAATTGTGCTTTGTTTATTGCGCAGCAAGTGGTAGCGAATGTACGTGAGCTTGAAGGTGCGTTAAACCGTGTGGTTGCAACGGCGCGTTTTCGTGGTTCAGCGATTGATTTGGAAGTGGTGCGTGAGTCGCTCAAAGATGTACTTGCAATCCGTGCACGGAATATCAGTGTTGAAAATATTCAAAAAGTGGTCTGTGAATATTTCCGTATTCCACTCAAAGAATTGACAGGTCCAAAGCGGACACGTATCTACGCACGACCTCGTCAGATGGCGATGGGTTTAGCACGTGAACTCACAGGTGATAGTTATCCTGAAATTGGCATGGCATTTGGTGGACGTGACCATAGTACGGTGATGCATGCCTGCGAAAAAGTACAAAGTCTGCGCAATGAAGACCCAAGCTTTAATGATGACTATAAAAATCTACATCGCTTACTACAAAGTTAAATTAGTAACTTTAATTTATATTTAAAATTCAAATAATTATCTTTATGAAAAGTGGTAATTTATTGTATTTCATCATTTAAAATGCAATAAATTATCAATTGTCAATTGTCCTTGAATATGCTTAGATTGAGCATTCATTTCTATCAAGTCGCATCAAACATTATTAAACGTTCGATATTGATTAAACATTGCTTAAAATTTGGATTTTGACTCATGACTAGCCTTCATTTAAAGATCGCGAAAGAAACTTTACTCAATGTATTGACCCATGTGATGGGGGCTGTTGAGCGTCGTCATACCATGAATATTTTGTCCAATATCAAAATCCAAGTGAACGAATCAGAATTAACAATCACAGGGTCAGATCTTGAAGTGGAGCTGGTGGCGAGTACTGCGCTAGAAGCTGGTGCATGTATCCAAGCGGGTGAAAGTACAGTACCTGCACGTAAGCTGATGGATATCTGCAAATCTTTACCGAATTCAGCTTTGCTTGATTTGCAAGTGACCGATGATCAGCGTTGTGTATTGGTGTCTGGTCAGAGCCGTTTTGTGCTCGGCACTTTGCCTGCAGAAGATTATCCATTGCTCAACAATGAATCGACACAAGGCACTGAAGTACAAGTGTCGCAAGTGGCGTTAAAGCATTTGTTTGAAAAAACTGCTTTTGCCATGGCGGTGCAAGATGTACGTTTTTATTTGACAGGTACTCTGCTAGAAATCGAACAAAATCAGTTACGTGCAGTGACGACAGATGGGCACCGTTTGGCATTGTCTGAAGCGACTGCAACATCGAATACAAATGAAGTGCAACAAGCGATTGTACCTCGTAAAGCGGTGGGCGAATTACAACGTCTGTTAACGGTGGAAGATTTACCGTTAACGATTTTGATTGGTCGTGAATTGCTCAATGTGACGATTGAACAGCCAAGCAAAGACAATGAATTAGCAATCGTAGTACGTTTCACTACCAAGTTAATCGATGGAAAATTCCCTGATTATCGTCGAGTGATTCCAAAAGGTGGCGACAAAATTGCAACCTTGGCACATGATGCCTTTAAGCAAACTTTGCAGCGTGTGGCGATTTTGAGTAATGAAAAATTGCGTGGAGTATTTTTAACTTTTAATGCAGACGTATTACAGCTTAAAGCCAATAACCCAGAGCAAGATGAAGCGGTTGAAGATTTTGCCATGCAATATCAAGGTGATACTTTAGAAATGTCTTTTAATGCGCAATATTTGCTTGATGTGGTGAATGTATTGGATGGCGACGATGTGCAAATGCAAATGTCAGAATCCAATCAATCAGTATTGATTCAAGATCCAAATCAGCCTGCACAAACATATGTTGTGATGCCAATGCGAGTCTAATCGCCTAATGCTGTTGCAAAAACTGCGTATCGAACGACTTCGAAATATCCAAACGGTTGCAATGCACGACTTGCAACCGTTTAATATTTTTTATGGCGCAAATGGTTCAGGTAAAACCTCAGTTCTCGAAGCGATTCATTTGCTTGCCACAGGGCGTTCTTTTCGTACCCATATTCCAAAACACTATATCCAATATCATCAAGCCGACACCATGATCTATGCGCAGTCGCAAGAGTATCGTATTGGTTTGCAAAAACTCAGTAGTGGCGAACAGACCATGCGGGTCAATGGCGATAGTGTGGCAACACAAGGTCAAATGGCAAAATTGCTTCCTGTGCAAGTGATCGAGCCACAAAGTACAGACATTATCGATCATGGTGCAAAACCTCGTCGACAAATGTTAGATTGGCTCATGTTTCACGTGGAACCTGATTTTTTTGCGGTGTGGCAAAACTATGCAAGAGCGTTGAAACAACGGAATAGCCTACTCAAAAGCTATCCTGTCAGTCGTGAACAAGTCAAAACGTGGGATCAATTATTGGCGACTTCTGGCGAGCAGATTCATTTATTACGTGAACTCATCGTGGGTCAATGGCAAGCGGATGTACAAGCAGAACTCAAATTACTCTTGCCACATTTAGAGATTGAACTGGAATATTTGGCAGGATTTTCGACTGAGTTAGGATTATCTGAACATCTTGCGCAAAGTCTACAAAAAGACATTGATCGACGTACTACAAATTATGGCGTGCATCGTGCCGATTTACGCTTTAAAACGCCAATTGGTGATGCCGAAGAAGTGTTGTCACGTGGGCAAAAGAAGCTACTGATCGTGGCGCTGAAACTGGCGCAAATCGCCCTTTTAAATCGCTCAAATAAGGAAACTGTGGTATTATTGGATGATCTAACCGCAGAGCTCGATACGCAGGCACAACAACGATTAATACGCCGTTTGCATCAATTAGGTAGTCAGGTTTTCCTCACCACTTTAGATCAACAAGCCGTGCAACACTTTATGGATGAGATCCAGTTGCCGTATCAAATGTATTGTGTCGAATCTGGGCAAGTGCGTTCGGTTTCAATTTAATTCAATTCAATGTTTGCGAAATATAGTGCGATAGATTGAAACCTTTTGGCAATGAAAAATTCAGGGAGAAATCATGAGTTCAGCGCAAAATAATGCAGAAAGCGATGCAAAAAACAGTGAACACGTGAATAACGAACAAATCAGCAATACAGAAGCAAATCAAGCACCTGAACCTGTTGCTGAAAAGGCTTATGATTCTTCAAGTATTAAAGTCCTGCGTGGACTCGATGCGGTGCGCAAACGTCCCGGCATGTATATCGGTGATACCGACGATGGTACAGGCTTGCATCATATGGTGTTCGAAGTCGTTGATAATGCCATTGATGAAGCACTCGCAGGACATTGTGATGAGATTCAAGTCACCATTCATGATGATGAATCGGTGAGCGTATCGGATAATGGTCGTGGTATTCCGACAGAGATTCATCCTGAAGAAGGCGTGTCTGCCGCAGAAGTGATTTTAACCATCCTGCACGCAGGCGGTAAATTTGATGACAATAGCTATAAAGTATCGGGCGGTTTGCACGGTGTTGGCGTGTCGGTGGTCAATGCCCTTTCTAAACAATTATTCTTAAAAATCAAACGTCAAGGCAAAGTCTTTGAACAAGAATATCGTCACGGCGATCCACAATATCCATTGAAAGAAACAGGTACAACCTCAGACACAGGAACCACGGTTCGGTTCTTACCAAGTGGTGATACCTTTAGCCAAACCATTTTTAATGTCGATATTTTGGCACGTCGCCTACGTGAACTGTCATTTTTAAATGCAGGTGTGCGCATTGTGCTCCGTGATGAGCGTGTTGATTTAGAGCATGTGTTTGATTTTGAAGGTGGTTTGTCTGAGTTTGTGAAATATATCAATCAAGGCAAAACTCATCTCAACGAAATTTTCCATTTTACTGTGGATGCAGATAATGGCATTGGTGTCGAAGTTGCTTTGCAATGGAATGAATCTTATCAAGAAAATGTGCTGTGCTTTACCAATAATATTCCGCAAAAAGACGGCGGAACGCATTTGGCGGGTTTCCGTGCAGCGTTGACTCGTGGTTTAAACCAATATCTTGAAAGCGAAAATATTCTCAAAAAAGAAAAAGTATCAGTCACTGGTGATGATGCTCGAGAAGGTTTGACGGCGATCATTTCAGTGAAAGTACCTGATCCAAAATTCTCTTCACAAACCAAAGAAAAATTGGTATCCAGTGAAGTTAAGCCTGCGGTAGAACAGGCGATGAATAAGGAATTTTCAGCATATTTGTTGGAAAATCCGCAAGCAGCAAAATCCATTGCAGGCAAAATCATTGATGCTGCCCGTGCTCGTGATGCTGCTCGTAAAGCCCGTGAAATGACCCGTCGTAAAAGTGCTTTAGATATTGCAGGACTACCTGGAAAATTAGCCGATTGCCAAGAGAAAGATCCAGCATTATCAGAACTTTATCTGGTCGAGGGTGATTCGGCAGGTGGTTCGGCAAAACAAGGTCGTAACCGTAAAATGCAAGCGATCCTTCCACTAAAAGGTAAAATTTTGAATGTCGAACGTGCACGGTTTGACAAGATGATTTCCAGTCAAGAAGTTGGGACATTGATTACTGCACTAGGTACTGGGATTGGTCGTGAAGATTATAACCCTGACAAATTGCGCTATCACAAAATCATCATCATGACCGATGCCGACGTCGATGGTTCACACATTCGCACGCTATTATTGACTTTCTTCTTCCGTCAAATGCCAGAATTGGTCGAGCGTGGTTATATTTATATTGCTCAACCACCGCTATATAAGCTGAAAAAAGGCAAGCAAGAACAATATATTAAAGATGATGAAGCACTCGAAACTTATTTGATTTCTAATGCGATTGATGATTTAGCGCTGCATACCAATGCGGATGCACCTGCGGTGAGTGGTGCTGCACTTGAGCAACTCATCAAAGATTATCAAGTATCACAGAAGTCGATTAGCCGTTTGACCCAGCGCTTCCCTGCGACTCTGCTTGATGCTTTGCTTGAACTTGAAGCGTTCCATACCGAACAAAAAACCGATCAAGCCTATGTACAGCAATGGTCTGAACAGTTGATTGCGGTGATGAATCGCTTACAACCAAGTTTGCGTACTGAGTTTGAGCTTGAGCAATTCGACGTACAGGTTGAGGGCGAAACGAAGGCGACTTATTATCCACGTGTGACCGTATACGTGCATAATCTGCCACATCATTATTTACTGGATGGTTCGCTACTTCACTCTACCGAATATGCACGTTTGCTGAAAAATTCAAAAAGTTGGTTTAACTTATTGGAAAAAGGCGCATTCTTGGAAAAAGGTGAACGTAAAATCTTCGTCGAAAACTTCCATCAAGTGTGGCAACAAATTTTGCAAGACTCACGTCGTGGCATGATGATTCAGCGCTACAAAGGTCTTGGTGAGATGAATGCGGAACAACTTTGGGAAACCACCATGGATCCTGAAAACCGCAATATGCTTCAAGTCACCATTGACGATGCCATTGAAGCAGATCGCATGTTCTCCTGTCTGATGGGTGATGATGTTGAACCACGCCGTATCTTTATTGAAGAAAATGCACTGAATGCCGATATTGATGCCTGATATGAATTGTAATATCTGAAATTTTCACTTTTAGTCGCAACATGCTAGATTAAAAGTGTCAAAATCAAAGCGCCAAAATGCAATTTTGGCGCTTTTTTCATGGTGAAATGAAACAGTAAAAGAGGAAATAAATATGGATATTCAACAACAAGACGATGGCAAACATGGTGTATTTCAAGCTCTAGATAACGATACTGGCAAAGAAAAGTTGGCTGGATAAATGGCATATACATGGGCTGGCGAAGGCATGTTTATTATCGATCATACGACGTGTCTGAAGATTATCGTGGACAAGGTATCGGTCGTCAGCTTTTAGATAAAGTTGTTGAATTCGCCCGAGAAAAAAACTTAAAAATCATTCCACTATGCCCTTATGCAAAATCTGTATTCGATAAAGATCCAAGTATTGCCGATGTGCTTAGAAAATAAATTGAGGATTTTAGGAAGTAAGCATGTATCAATTATTTGGTAACTTCCTCAATATGAAAGCAAAAAGCAGATACTATTCTCATTCACGAATCGCAGAGGCACGATTCAGGCAGACATATTCGAAAAAGGCAGTGATTCGAATGACTGTACGGATGAATATATTACACATATCATTCAGCGTTTGAAGCACAGACCAGGAAAAAGACTCTGTTTTAAAAGTCCCTGTTAGGTATTATCGCAAGAACATGGAGTTACACTTCAAATGCTAATCTAGGCAACTTTGTATGATGCAATTTTTAACTTCTAGTGTTTACTAAATTAAACTTATCGTTTAACGTGCTTTTAACTTAATTTTTTTGTGTGAATGGAAAATCGTATATACGACAATCACATAAAATTAATTTTTAAACTTATTAAAACCTAGGATTTAACTTACGACTATGTCTAATTCTATTTTTACACATCATGATTTGAAGTTGTTGAATCCATCTTTTGATTCAAGTTTAGTCGATATCTTGACTGAATTAGAGCATTTAAGACGCTATCGTTTGGATGATGGTAGTACACCTACTTATATCTTTAATGAGTTACGAAATATTTTCCATATTTTAGAAAGCCTTTCATCCGCTCGAATCGAAGGGAACCACACTACCTTAGCAGATTATGTAGAAAGTAAACTGGAGGATCAACCTCAACCAAGTGATCAAATAGCTGAGATTGAAAATATTGAAAAAGCAATGAAATACATTGAAGAAATTATTAAGCCTGGTGATTCAATCACCGAATATCTTATCCGAGAATTACATGCAATTACTGTCAATAGTCTGATTAGAGAGGGAGATAAAACTCCTGGAGCTTATCGCTTAGGACCTGTACGTATATCAGGTGCAGATCATTTACCACCTTTAGCTCATGATGTTCCCTTATACATGGAGGAGTTGGTTAACTTTGTTAATCAAGATAACCCATCTAAATACGATTTAATGAAAGTTGCATTAGCTCATCATAGATTTGGATGGATTCATCCATTCGGAAATGGTAATGGGCGTGTAGTTCGCCTCTTTACGTATACTCTTTTAATCAAATATGGATTTAACGTTACAACTGGGGGAGGAATTTTGAATCCTACTGCTGTATTTTGTAATGATAGAAATAAGTATTATGAAATGCTTTCAATAGCAGATAAAGGCGATGCTGAAAGCTTAGAACTATGGTGTACTTATGTTCTAGAAGGCATTTTGACAGAATTGAAAAAAATTGATCAATTAAATGAATATGATTGGTTGAAGAAAAAAATTCTTTCCCCTGCTCTTCAAATTGCTATTGAAAGACAACGCGTTACGGATTTTGAAGCACAAATAATTCGATATGGTATTGATCATCCAGAATTTAAAGCAGCTGATCTAGATAATATTTTTAAAAATCTAACAAAAACGCAAAGAACGTATCAAATTAGAAAGTTGAATGAAGCAAAACTTATTCAGCCCATAACGCCAGGATCTAGAAGTTATTATATCTGCTTTTTACACAACAGCTTGTTTAGGGGCGTTATTGAGTGTCTCAGAAAAGAAGGTTTTATTTCTAAACCTCTCGAAGGCTAGTTTAAAGATGATCACTTTTATGAGGCCTAGGAAGTTAATAGTTCAGCAGATTACATTCGTCGGAAAGCCTTTAATTTTGCTTCCGCTTTAAAAAGTTTTGTGAGATTCTAATCGAATTCAAAATTTCGGAGTGGATTTTGAATCTTTAAAAAATGGACTTTTTGAAGCTGCTTTAGACGATTTCTAAAGTTGTGCACAAACTTGTCCACAGTTTAATTGTTTGAATTTATACTAAAAAATAATATTTCCCTAAAAGCTTTATCCACAAATATAAATTTATTTGTTGAACACTCTAACGTGATTAATAAATTTATACGCTCTCTTGTCATAGACTTTTTAAATTTAAACACTGTATTTTCAATTTTGGTTTCGATATGAAAATCGCTATAATATGCGGTTTCTTCTTTTCTCTTTTAGTTTGGTCGTTTGAATCTAATGTTTCGACCATTCTGAATTTTTACTTTACGTCATCACTTAGCGGAACTATGCCAATGAATGCGGTCAACACTACCGATGCTCAGCCTTTAGTTGGAATTATTATGGGCTCTCAATCTGATTGGGCGACACTTGAGCACACTGCGAATATGTTGCAACAGCTCAATGTGCCTTTTGAGGCGGAAGTAGTGTCTGCGCATCGTACCCCAGATCGCTTGTTTGAATATGCTGAAACCGCACGTGAGCGTGGTATTCAGGTGATTATCGCAGGTGCGGGCGGTGCAGCGCATTTACCAGGCATGTGTGCTGCAAAAACAGATCTACCAGTACTCGGTGTGCCGGTGAAATCCTCTATTTTAAATGGTGTGGACTCTCTGCTTTCTATCGTACAAATGCCTGCAGGTATTGCTGTAGGTACATTAGCAATCGGCCCTGCAGGTGCGACCAATGCAGCGATCATGGCGGCGCAAATTGTTGGTTTACAGCGTGCCGATATTGCTCAAAATGTCGCAGATTTCCGCAGTGCCCAAACAGCGAAAGTAGCGAACAATAACATCCCAGGTCAGGTTTAAGGACGAGATCATGTCAAAAATGACGATTGGTATTTTTGGTGGTGGTCAGCTTGGTCGCATGATGGCGCAAGCCGCTTTGCCTTTGAATATTCAATGTACTTTTTTCGAAGCCAGTACAGATTGCCCTTCTGCAGTTTTGGGTCAAGTGATTTGCAGCCAGGAAGAAAATGGTCTAGAAAAATTCATGCAAAGTGCTGATGTATTTAGTCTTGAGTTTGAAAATACGCCACTTACAGGTGTTGATCAGCTCATCCAATCTAAGAAAATTTATCCACCACGTCAGGCTTTGGCGATTGCGCAAAATCGTTTGTTGGAAAAATCTTTATTTGATGAATTAGACATTCCAGTTGCACCGTATCGTGCGGTAGATAGTTTAGAGAGTTTACAGCAAGCCGTAAGCGATTTAGGTTTGCCGATTGTGCTCAAAACCGCAACAGGTGGCTACGATGGTAAAGGTCAATTTGTTCTAAAAAATGAAGCGCAGATTGATGAAGCATGGGCTGAACTTGGTGCAGCTAAATCATTAATTGCAGAAAGTTTTGTGCAGTTCAACCGTGAAGTGTCGATCATTGCGGTGCGTGGTCAAGACGGTGAAGTACGGACATGGGATCTGGCAGAAAACCATCATCATCATGGCATTTTGTCGCATTCGATCGTCCCTGCGCCGAGTAGCTTGCATCTTCAGCCGATCGCAGAAGACTATATCACTCGTCTACTCAATCATTTGGACTATGTTGGTGTACTGACCCTTGAGCTGTTTGTCACTGAACAAGGCATGTTTGCCAATGAAATGGCGCCACGTGTGCACAATTCAGGACATTGGTCGATTGAAGGTGCGGTATGCTCACAATTTGAAAATCATATTCGTGCTGTTGCAGGCTTACCGCTTGGCTCAACCAAAACGATCCGACCAACGGTGATGGTGAATATTATTTCACAGCATCCAAAGACAGCACTCATTCTCGCTTTAGACAGTGCGCATCTACATCTTTATGACAAATCTGAACGAGAAGGCCGAAAGATAGGACACATCACGCTTATGCCGAATTCGAGTGATGAATTGACTGCACTGTGTCGGAAATTAGCAGTAATTTTACCTGAACCATTGGCACTTGATGCGGCCATGCAGATACTTTTTTAATTCACAATGAATTAAAAAAATGTGATCTACTTAAAAATAAATTTATTCCTTGTATTGTAAATCCCTTTTTTTTCGATATAATGGACAACGTAAAATCCCTTTTTGGTTTTATACGGTAACACACCCCTGTTGCCGTTTTTTTTGCCTAAAATTTGGTTTTAAAGTGCTGAATCGTGTGAAGGCGATTAAACATTTAAACGCAGTCATGTGTTCCACGTGAAACAATTCATTCAAAACGGTTGCTTTGAAGGCACAGATGCCAATGCAGATTTGAGCAACTTCCAACAATTTTCAACGGTTTCAATATTTACCCTTTCTCCAGGTGCATGTGCGCCACGGATATCAGGACCAAATGATACCATTTCTAAATGCGGATAATGCTCTGCAATGATGCCACACTCCAATCCTGCATGAATCACTTTACGTTTTGCTTCGATGCCAAATACATCTCGGTAGGCTTGTTGCAAGCAGGCTAAGGCTTTGGAACTTGGATTTGGTGTCCACCCTGAAACAAGTGGTGCTAAAGTCGCTTGAAGATTATGGTTGATAAAGTGCTGTTGAATTCGCTCCGCTAATGCGCCTGCATCAGAATTCACCAAAGAGCGCACCATAATAGATGCTTTAATTGCATTCTGATCTATAGACACCACACCGATATTATTCGAGGTTTCAACAATATCAGGAATAGTTTGGCTAAATTTGCTCACACCATATGGGCAATTGGCTAAAGCTTGGAGCCATTGATTCTGTTGTTTTTCTTCTAAAATGTATTGATGATTTTGCGTAGATTTCTGAATCTGGATATGCAAATCACCATCAATGTGTTGTAGTTTCTCTCGCCATTTGCATTCCGTATTGAATATAGCCTGTTGTAAGTTTTCAAATTGAATGATTGGAATCGCAATAGTTGCAGAGGCTTCTCTTGCAATGGCATTACGTGCTGTGCCACCTTGCATCGAGATTAAATGACCGTCTAGATTGTGCAGGTATTCTGATAAAAATTTTGCCAAAATTACATTAGCGTTGCCCCGCCCCTCATGGATATCTAGCCCAGAATGTCCGCCTTTGAGTCCGAAGATTTGCAGATCATAAAATGCTAAATTTAGCGGTGCTTCGATAAGCTGAGCAGTTTGATTGACTTCAACATCCTGACTGCCCGCACAGCCTAAATACAATTCCCCCCATTGTTCGGTGTCGATATTGATCAGCCATTGTCCGTTTAAAATATTTGGTGATAAAAATCGTGCGCCGCTCATCCCTGCTTCTTCATCGACGGTAAGCAGTACTTCGATAGGACCATGTATTAGGTCGTCTGACTCAAGAACAGCCAAAGCCAGTGCGACACCAATGCCATTATCCGCACCTAAGGTCGTATGTTTTGCAATGAGCCAACCCTCTTCGACCACTGGTTGGATCGGATCACGTAGAAAGTCATGTGCTGTATCTCGATTGGCTTGTGTGACCATATCGAGATGACCTTGCAGAATGACAGATATCGCATTTTCCATACCTTCGCTTGCAGGTTTTCGAATCACGAGATTGCCAATGTCATCGACTTGCGTTTCCAAGCCTCGTTGTATTGCCCACTGCTGAAGATAGTCACGCAAAACTTGCTCATGTTTTGATGGGCGTGGAATTGTGCATAAGGTTTGAAAGTGTCGCCAAACGATTTGTGGTGTAAGTAAGCCAATTTCAAAAGCAGGCATGATTAGTCTTCGAGATGTTTTGGTGTATTTATCATATGCTAGATTGACAATGTGTTATGCAACTAATTTTAAAATTTGTAAGAAATCACTTACAACTTTTGGCGTAGATGTAGGCTTTCTGTAATTGAGTAAAGTTTATAAAATGATCACATCAGCAGACAGGATGTCTGTGATAAAAAGACTTGCTGTGAAGCAACAGAGTAAATGGATTACTCATTGATAAATGAAATAGAAACAGGACGTTTCTTGACAATAGTGCTGTGAAGCACCAAGCGAAAGGATATTCGCACTAATCACAAGCAACTCAAAAAAAGCCTTAAGATTCGTCTTAAGGCTTTTTTCTTATCGCATGAAAAAGCAGTTTAAATATTCTGTGTTAGTTGAATTACAACAATATTGAACGAATATCTTGTAATAACTTGGTCAATTTATGGGTAAATCTTGCGGCATCAGCACCATTAATCACACGATGATCATAAGACAGTGTCAATGGTAGCATCAGCTTCGGTTGGAAATGCTGTCCATCCCAAACAGGTTGCATGGTTGCAGGTGAAATCCCGAGAATCGCGACTTGAGGCCAATTGACCAGTGGTGTAAATGCTGTACCACCGATACTGCCTAGACTGGTGATGGTGAAGTTAGCACCTTGTAAGTCTTTTGGTGTCAGCTTCTTATCACGTGCTTTTTGGCTGAGATCAGCAAGTTCTGCGGCAATTTGAGCAATCGACTTCAGATCAGGATTACGTAACACAGGCACGGTCAAACCATCCTCTGTAGCGACTGCAATACCCATATGAATTTCATTGCGTAACAGCACCGATTTTTGATCATCCGCAAGATGACCAGCAAAATATGGCTCTTGCTTGAGCAAATGCGCAACGGCTTTGGCGATAAAAGCCAAAATTGTTAGGCTTGTGCCACGCTTCTTAAAGTCAGTTTTGAGCTCATTTCGCCATGCTTCGAGCGCCGTAATATCTGCAAGATCAAACTGCGTCACTTGCGGGATAAAATTGTTTAAAGTCAGCTGTGGCACAGACACTTGTTGCAATCGGGTCATCGCTTTAACTTCAGCTCCACCATACGCATCAAAACTTGGTAGTTTTGGTAGACTAGAGGCTTGTGCTACACCATTAGTACCTACTGACGATGTATTTAAACGACCTTTGACATAAGCATAAACATCTTCTTTCAAGATACGGTCATTTGAACCAGTGGCTTTGACTTGGCTGAGGACCACGCCGAGTTGACGCGCCATTTGACGAACGGCAGGTCCTGCATAGACTTTGGCATTGGCTTCGATTTCAGCATCAGTGAGTTTTGCGGTGCTTGTACCTTGTTCAGTACTAAATGACGATGCTGGCGCAGATTCTGACTGTGGTTTTTCAGCAGAGGTCGTTTGCACTTTTTCTTCAGAGGGCTTTTGCGCTTCTGTTGTTGTCGCACTCTCGCTACTTTGTGTGCCCGCACCTGATGTTAATTTCACTGTCAACATCAACACGCCTTCTTTCACCATATCGCCAGCTTTAACAGCGATAGAGAGCACTTCACCACTGGCAGTACTTGGCACTTCTACCGTGGCTTTATCCGACTCCACCACGATAATGCTATCGTCTTCGGCAATGACATCACCGACTTTGACTAAGACTTCGGCAATTGAGGCTTTCTCCACGCCAATATCAGGCACTTTTAGTTCGATTTCACGACTTTTAGATGGTACTTCTGCCTGAGATGCATCTTTTACAGGTGCTTCTTCTACTTTTGCATCGTCAGTTGATGGTGCTGTACTTTCAGGTGTTGCTTCTGCTTTGGTGTCTGATGTTTCATTCGCTTGTGATGACTCTCCAGCTTCCAGTTCGATCAACAGTGTGCCTTCTTTCACTGTATCACCGACATTGACCGAAATGGATTTCACCGTACCGCTAGCTGTGCTCGGTACTTCGACCGAGGCTTTGTCAGATTCTAAAACCAAAATGCTGTCATTTTCAGCAATTTGATCACCGACTTTGACTAAAATTTCAATGACTTGCGCTTGATCTACACCAATATCAGGAGTAATGATTTGCATGATTATTTCTCCTCAGTTGATGTTGGTTCAACGTATTCAGCAACTGGTTTGATTTTAGCGTGATCTTGAGGTTGCCAAGCAATTGGGCGATCCACGTCAATTTCAAAGCTGGTAATTGCATCTTTAACCAAACGATTATCCACTTCACCTTCGTCAGCGAGCTGTTTCAGCGTGGCAACAACGATATGTGCTGCATCTACTTCGAAGTAGCTACGCAGTTTTTCTCGGGTATCTGAGCGACCATAGCCGTCTGTACCGAGGGTGGCATAAGGACGATTGTCAGGTAAATATGGTCGAATCTGCTCGCTATACATGCGCATATGGTCAGTCGCTGCGACGACCGTGCCGTGATATAGGCGCATCTGCTGGGAGAGCCAGCTTTCTTTAGGTTCGTCGCTGAGCGGGTGATTGCGGTTGTATTCTTCACATGCCATGCCGTCACGAGCCAATTCGTTAAAGCTCGTCACACTCCAGACATTGCTATGAATTTGGTATTCTTCACGCAAAATTTTTGATGCTTTGATGACTTCCCGCAGGATGACACCTGAGCCAAGTAATTGAACGGTGGCTTGCTCATCTTTCTCAAGTAGATAAATACCACGACGAATACCCTCTTCTACGCTTTTTCCACCATCAAGACTTTCAGGCATTGCAGGATGGCTATAATTTTCATTCATCACAGTCAGGTAATAGAACACACGCTCTTGATCTTGGTACATGCGTTTTAAGCCATCATGCACGATCACCGCAAGTTCGTAGCCAAAACATGGATCGTATGCCACGCAGTTTGGAATGGTCGCAGCCAAGATGTGAGAATGCCCATCTTGGTGTTGTAAGCCTTCACCATTCAATGTGGTGCGTCCCGCAGTTGCACCGAGCAAGAAACCTTGCGCCTGAGCATCACCCGCTGCCCATGACAAATCACCAATGCGTTGGAAACCAAACATTGAGTAGTACATATACATCGGGATCATTGGTAAATCATTGGTTGAGTAACTGGTCGCCAAAGCAATCCACGCACTCATTGCACCTGCTTCGTTGATGCCCTCTTGTAACATGTGACCATCTTTGGCCTCACGGTAGTTCATCAACTGTTCATTGTCTTCAGGAGTATAGTGCTGACCATTGACCGCATAAATGCCAAGCTGACGGAACATCCCTTCCAGACCAAAAGTACGTGCTTCATCTGGCACGATCGGTACGACACGATCTTTAATGGCTTTTTCTTTGAGCAAGGCTGAAATTAAGCGCACCATCATCATGGTGGTGGACAGTTCTTTTTCACCACTGCCTTTAAGCACGGCGTCAAATACGCTCAGCTCAGGAATAGGGAGCGCTTCACTTTCTTTACGACGTGCTGGTAAATAACCGCCTAAAGCCTCACGGCGGGCTTTCATATATTTCAATTCAGGTGAATTTTCTGCAGGACGGAAGAATGGAAGCTCTTGAAGTTGTTCATCGCTAAATGGCAAATTGAAGCGATCACGGAAGTATTTTAGCGATTCAACAGGCAGTTTTTTTATTTGGTGCGTTTTATTAATACTTTCTGCTTCATGAGAAAGCCCATAACCTTTAACGGTTTTTGCCAAAATCACCGTTGGCTGACCATTGCCTTGCATCGCAGCGGCGTAAGCGGCATAGACTTTATATGGATCGTGACCACCACGATTCAGTGCGTCAATGTCTTGATCACTGAGATGTTCAACCAGTTTTTTCGCTTCAGGATATTTACCAAAGAAGTTTTCACGAGCATAGCCACCGCCTTTGACTTGTAGGCGTTGATAATCGCCATCAACCGCTTCTTCCATGACGGCTTTTAACGCACCAGAATCATCTTTATTCAGCAATGGATCCCAATGACGTCCCCAAATCACTTTGATCACACGCCAACCAGCACCACGGAAAATCGACTCCAGTTCTTGAATGATTTTGCCATTACCACGCACAGGACCATCGAGGCGCTGTAAGTTACAATTAATGACCCAGATGAGGTTATCCAAGCCCTCACGACCTGCCAGTGAAATCGCACCGAGGCTTTCAGGCTCGTCCATTTCACCATCGCCGAGATATGCCCAAACTTTACGATCTTCCTCTTTGATTAAGCCACGATTCATCAAATACTTTTGAATATGCGCTTGATAAATCGACATGATTGGACCAAGACCCATGGATACCGTTGGGAATTGCCAATATTCAGGCATGAGATACGGATGCGGGTAACTCGACAGGCCATTGCCATCCACTTCACGGCGGAAGTTTTCCAATTGATCTTCGGTCAGGCGACCTTCTAAAAATGAACGTGCATAGATTCCTGGTGCAGAGTGACCTTGATAATAAATCATGTCGCCACCAAAATTGTCGCTATTTGCTCTGAAAAAATGGTTAAAACCAACATCATACAATGTTGCACTGGATGCAAAAGTCGCCAAATGTCCGCCCAAGTCATCCACTTTATTGGCACGAAGCACCATTGCCAACGCATTCCATCGAATCAATGCCCGGATACGGCGCTCCATATCAGGATCACCCGGCATTGCAGGTTCTTCATTGACAGAAATTGTATTTAAATATGGCGTGTTTAGGCGTTGAATAGGGACATGTTTGGCGATGGCACGTTGATATAAAGTTTTTAAAATAAAAGCAGCACGTTCAGTGCCCATATGTTCGATGACCGAATCAAACGCATCCTGCCATTCTTTTGTTTCCAACGCATCCTTGTCACCATAAAAAGCCATTTTTCCACCTATCCTATTCTACGTGCCTGATTTATCTTTCCATAAATCATTGTGATTGTCCTTTGTTCTAAGACTAAATGACGACGTAGATAACATATCGGTTTTATCGCATTACCATGTGGCAAAAGATGACGCTTAACAAATGTTCACAGAAAGCGATCAAAAGTTCGCAAAAGCCATGCAAAGTGCATCATGAAAAAGAATTATATTTCGGCGTAATATATGTTTAACGACGAATAAGGGCAGAGTAAAACTTGAAGTGCGACATAAACCACCTAATTAATTTAAAGGGTTTATGGAGTATATAAAATTGTCATACCATCATCTTAACTTTGAAGATCGTACTGCATTAATGCTTGAGTCAAGAAAAGAAGGCTTTTC